>NZ_MTAV01000155.1 GCF_002154695.1 Nostoc sp. T09 | reverse complement strand
TACGTTAGCGCTGGCGCGCTGTTGTAGAGTTGCTGTCATGGTTTTATGATTGCGATTGGTGATTTATGAATCAGACAAGTTTTGTCTGTGTCCGTAAACTTACTTTACACTGCTTTACAAAAGTTAATCAAGTCGAAATAGTTTTGTAAAAGTAATACCAGTGATTAGTTTTACTTATTTAAAAGTAAAAATTTTGAGTTTTTTTGTGAGGATGTAAAAGTTATTAGGCGATCGCACCCACATAGCTGTAGAGACGTTACATCTAACGTCTCTACAAAATATTTGTCGCATTCTTTTTTTAAGTGAATTCAAGGCAACACTCAACCTGCTTCGAGCAAACCTTGTTCAGGTGAGATTTCTCCGCTAACAAGGCAGTAGCGCAAATCCAAATCAGTTAAGTCTACTTCTGTAAAATCAACGTAACTGAGATCGGTTTTGAATAAGATGGCTTTGGTGAGAATACTGTGGCTTAAGTCCGTCTTGCTCAAGTTTGCTCCAGTCAGGTTTGCACCCCTAAGATTTGCCCCAGCCAGAAAAGCACCACTGAGGTTGGCATAACGCAAGTCTGCCCCAGACAAATTTACACCGCTGAGGTCGGCATGACGCAGATTTGCTAGGCGCAAGTCTGCTTTCATTAAAGAAGCTTTGTACAGGTCAACTTTAGTAAGATTTGCCCGAATCAGGTTAGCAGCCTTCAGGTTTGCCCAGATCAGATTTGCTCTACTTAAGTCAGTTCTCCACAGAGACGCGGCTGTCAAATTTGCTTCAATCAGGTTTGCCCCCCGCAGGTTAGCCTGAGATAAACTTGCTCTAGCCAGGTTAGCACCAGCCAAATTGATTCCAGGTAGATACACCTCGCTCAGGTTGGCTGAGTGCAGGCTTACCTGAGTGAAATTTTTCTCTCCTGCACGATAGCTTTTGAGAAGTTCATCAGCATCCATCAAGCCTGCCTCCCAAATCTTTATTTATCATCCAGAAATTGCACAATATCTAATGGAAAATTGGTGTAAATAGCTCTACTGATGGGACTTTGCAAGACTCCGCATCAATCTTAAAACTATTTAACAATTCGCGATCGCACTGCCAATGGAACAGGTTCCTTTGCGCAGCCACGATTGGGGTTTTGCTGAAGCGTGAGGAGATAGCGATCGCCAAATCACTCTCACGTCGATTCAAGACCATAATGCATACTCGGCATACATCACACACTCAGCTGCTTAGTTATTCAGAACGCAATGGTGTAACGCCTCATATTGACTTGTATGTCTTTATGTAAAGAAATATAACAATTACGTTACAAATAAGCAATAACTTCTCAGTTATCTTTTGATAATTCCTGGTTATATGAGATATAACTTTTTGAAGTTTTGGCTTTGATAACCAGGACTTCTTTTGGTTTGCAGCAGAATAAAGGTATCAGACTCCAGAAGTAAAACAGGCTTTATGCCTAAGTTTGAGACTTAGGATCTGTATTTAACCAATTTGAAATCCGTTGTAAATTCCAAAATGTAAAAAAGCTCAGAAACTTTTTGTGCCTTTGGGTGAGTTTTTCACCGCAAACAACGAATTGCCTCTAACAAACCTCTGGCTTTATTCAGCGTCTCTTCATACTCTTTCTCTGGTTCGGAATCAGCCACTAAACCCGCACCAGCTTGCACGCTTACTGTGCGATTGTGCACTACCATTGTGCGAATTGCTATAGCACTATTTAATTGACCTTCAAAATCGTAATAACCATAAACACCAGAATAAACACCGCGACGGCTAGGTTCTAACTCGTGGATAATTTCCATCGCCCGAATTTTAGGCGCACCGCTAACTGTACCTGCTGGGAAGCAAGCTTTCAGTAAATCCCATGCTGTTTTGTTAGGTGCTAATTTACCGACAACATTACTGACAATGTGCATAACATGGGAGTAGCGTTCCACCACCATTAATTCATCAACTCTCACACTACCGCTTTGGCAAACACGCCCCAAATCATTCCGTCCTAAATCAACTAGCATGACGTGTTCAGCAACTTCTTTAGGATCTTGGAGTAAATCCTCAGCTAAAGCCGCATCTTCTTTGCTAGTTTTACCCCGTGGACGTGTTCCCGCAATCGGCCGGACTGTTGCTATTACCTCACCATCGCGATCGCGTTCTGCTTTTACCATTACTTCTGGGCTGGAACCGATAATTTGCCAATCCTGAAAGTTAAAGTAAGCCATGTAAGGCGAGGGATTAATCTGGCGCAGAGAACGATAAAGGGCAAAGGGGTCCCCTGTGTATTGGGTAGATAATCTCTGGGAAATAACGACTTGAAAGATATCCCCAGCTTTGATGTAGTCTTTTGCTTTTTGGACACTGGCGCAGAATTCGGGACGAGTAAAGTTGCTGCTGTATTCCTCTGCTGCTGCTTTCTTGTTACCTGGGGGCGTCCATTCAAATATAGTTTTCTCTGGTGATAAAGGCAGAGATAGCTTGCTAACCATTTGGGTGACGCGATCGCACGCTTGTTGATAAGCTACCTGTAAATCTACTTCCGGGTCGCGTAAATCCGCATAAGCGATCGCCCAAATTTTGCGCTTCACCTGGTCAAAAATCAACAGGTGGTCCACCTGCATCCACAACCCATCCGGAATATTTCTCTCATCCTGTGGATAAATTGGCACACGGGGTTCTATCCAGTGAATCAATTCATAACCCCAAAAGCCAAACAAACCTCCAATTCCTGGTGGTAGTTGTGGTAATTTGACTGGGTGATAAGGTTCTAGACAGTTGGCTAAAGCTGTAAAGGGGTCGCCTGTAAACGCGACCAGGGAACCATCACGGTGTGTTTGGGTTGTACTATTACCCCTTGCTTCCAACACCCACAGCGGATCGCAACCCAATAAACTATAACGTGCCAGTTTTTCCCCACCTTCGACAGATTCCAACAAAAAGCTGTAAGGCTGACCAGCACAGACCTTATACCAAGCAGATACTGGCGTATCTAGATCTGCTACCCATTCTTGATATACCGGAATGAAATTGCCTTGCGAAGCTAGTTGGGAAAAGTGCGAAAAATCGGGAAAAATCATACCTTATTTAAATTTTAAGAACTAATTACTAGGGGCGAGGAAATAGGGAATGAGACTGGAAATAGCCAACTCCCAAGCCCCAATCCCTAATTCTCTAACCCCTAGCGCAGAGAGCTAAGCGTCGTAAGTATATTTACCACTGAACTTGAGTTTTGCAGGACTGGGGTTACTACCGATGTTGCGTGGTACGTAACGTACTTTCTCACGACCTGGGTTTACCTTTTCAGGGAAGACACCATCAGCGGGGTGAATGAAAGTGGTTTCTCCACTGGCCAAAATCCGGTAAATTTTGTAGTCTGTGATTTTGAATTTCCGCAGTTGACCGCCCAAAGCGATAGCATACTCTTTGCGAGCCAAGTACAAAAGGTTTTCGCCCTGCCGCATAGTGGCAGCACCACTTGTAGGCATTTCAAAAACTTGTTGTTTAGGGCTAGTCCAGGTGATAGCGTACTTTTCTTCCCTATCTGCTTTTGCGAGCAAGCCGCCAGTGCTGCCAGCATATAGCGGAGTTTGTCCAGAAAGTGCTTCTGCCATAAAGTAGTCTCTCAACGTTTTTAGGGCATCCTAACACCGCCAAATGGATCATGTTGCGATCGCGTTATAGACTGTAACAGTTTTTAGTGCTTTGTCCTTTGTCATTTGTCATTCTTCCCTGGTCCCTACCCTTATTTACCCTTGACCCTCGATCGCTTTTCCTCTGGACTGTTGTGCACAATGGGGACAGTAAAGTGAAACTGACTACCCCGATCTTTACCAGTTGACTCTGCCCAAATTTCACCACCCCAGCCATTGACAATTTGGCGACAAATTGCTAGACCCAGACCAGTTCCTCCTGTGCTACGTCTTAGCGCTCCTTCTTCTTGATAAAAGCGGTCAAATACTATCTCTAAACGATTTGGTTCGATACCCCGTCCTGTATCAGCCACGGTGACCTCAACCATCTGCTGGTCGTTGCGAGCCGCATTAATGCTGATTTCTCCCTGTGATGGTGTAAATTTACAAGCGTTGTCTACAAGCTTGGCGATCACCTCCACTAGCCAGTCGCCATCAGCCCTGACTAAAGGCAGGTTTTGGGCAATGCTAGTTGTAATCTTAGGTGGCTTTTCGATTGCGGTGCGGGTTCGCATCCGGCTGAGTGCTAGATCTACACATTCTTGTAAAGTCAGAGATTCAGGGTGCCATTCCACCCGACCACTTTCTAAATTGGAAAGTGTTAAGAAATCTTGCACTAATTTCCGCATCCGTTCTGAATCAGCAAGAGCAGTTTCCAGCATTACCTGCTGTAAATCCAGGGGCATATCCGGCTCACTAGCCAGACTTTCCAGGCAAACTTGAATGGTGGATAGGGGAGTGCGGAGTTCGTGCCCAGTAATTGCTATGAGGTTGCTCCGGGTGCGGTCAAGGGCTTCTAACTGCTGATTAAGCTCTTCTAGGTTAGCGTAGGCTTCTGCTTGAATTAAAGCCGCCCCCACTTGGGTAGCGATCGCTTTGACTAAATCCAATTCTCCAGGTTGGCACTCATGAGGCGGCATACTGCAATAGTGCAACTCTACTATGCCGAGCAATCGCCCTTGATAGAAAACTGGTTCCATCACCCAAGAACGAATGGCAAACTTTTTAGCGATCGCAGACAGCACTGTCGAATTGGTAACCCAAGGATCGCTCAAGGTATCGCTCAAACAGACACCTTCACCAAGTTTTACTATTTCCCGAAATAGAGGATTGTGCTCTAACTCCCAGGTTTGCCCTAACACAGATAACACCCCTGGAGTCAAAAATTCATGTTCAATGATGGCTTTGGCTTCTGTAGCTTGAGCGCGGTAAATTAAACAGCGTCCAGCCCCCATATGCTGCCCCAATTCTTGTGCTGCTATCTGAAGTACTTCATGGGGATCGAGCGATCGCCGAATGGCAGTACTAATTGAGTTTATTAAGCGTTCTTTGCGTGCTTGCGCTGTAATTGAACGATAGGCTTTGTGCAATTTGTACTGGCTAGCTTGTAAGTAAGTCACTAAGCGTTGTACAAATGGGTCGGTATCTATGTCACAAGCATATTCGTTGCTCTGTTCTGCTCCTGAGTAGAATCTCGGTTTGCCGATGCCAAACCTTTCGCGTGCCTCCTCAACTTTGTCTATCAGATCTGGTCTGTAAATTACAATCCTGTCTAGTAGTAATTGGGCTGCTTTCAGGCTGACTCCTCGTTCTGATGTCCAAACTCCCTCAAACCTTCGTGCTGTATCCATATCCAGACTAGGGACTAAATCGGGAATTTGCTTATTTTTGGCAATCGAGCCTAGGCTTTCCCGACACACAAGACAAGTTGCATAGTTGTCTGCAACTACTACCAAATGCCATTCTTGGGTCAAGGCATCGTCTGGCTCAAAAGCTATTTTTTCATAATATTCCGAGCTATTAGTAAAATCTGTTTCTGGTGCAGATAGTACGTATATTTGGCTACTTCGCTCGGATAGCCGCTGGTAGCGATGCGCTTCTTGGCGGTAAAACCGCTCTCTTTGGAAGCTAGCAATTACCAAAGGCTGGACTAAAGTCGCCGCCAAAACCTGGTCTTCCATCGCATGGGAGAGCGCTGTTAGTGAAGCCTTGAAATATAGCTGGGGTCGTAGGTAGGGGAGGAACTTTAGCAGATCACTCAGCACGGAAGTCGAAATGCTCATGAATATCGTTAAGGAAGCCCAATCTGGATAATATCCAAGTCACAGCTGCATTGTACAAATTACCACGGACTCTAAAATCAAGTAGACAGTTGCAATATGTAAAGAATCATGAAAAAAACTTTTAGCAACAGATGCAGTACTTTGCCGCTATCTAAGCGGAGCATGTATAGCTTGATTTAGTAAATAGCTCAAAAACGGCATTGCATTCTTTGTTCACACCCTAGCGTGTTGTGTGCATAGCCGTTTAGCCGTTCGCCACAAGAGCTTTGTTCTTCACTCAAGTCTTTTCTATCCATTTGTAGGCATTGTAATTTTTCAAAGTCATAGGCTATTAAGCCCAATATACATTCTCGACCAGATCTACCCTCAGTCAGTAACTAAGTTTAGAGAACAAAGTTGCTCAAATGTACAAAATGCAGCATTGACACATCTCTGTAATGTCAAGGAAACTGCTGAACAATCGTGATATTTATCAAATTATCGCCAAATCTATAAAGCGGCAAACAACTACTGTTCAATGTGGATTTTGAGCATTTAAATTCTGTAATTTTAGTATGTTTTTACCCTATTTTTAAATTTTAAACTAGTAGTCTGTTACACCATTTTTGCCAAGTAAATAAGTTAGCTATAAAGACTTGATTTTTTGTATTTAGTACTAAATTACTAACTACGTAACAGTCAAATTTCCTGTGGTAAGTTTATCAAAAAGCACATGATTTTGATATTATCCATTCGCACTTAGGTGCTAACGCCCTTGGCTATGCCAGTTTTGTCAAAACGCCCTCAGTACACACCATGTATGGCGTTTTCACCCCCGATAACGAGAAAATTTTTCGGCATTTTTGTTGGCAACCTTTTATTAGCATTAGCGAGGCACAACGAGAAACCCGCTTGGGCTTAAACTACATTCATACCGTCTACAACGGTATTGATACTACCGCTTATACATTCCAGCCTGAACCTACACAACCTGCATACCTGGCATTTGTGGGTCGTTTCTCTCTAGAAAAAGGGCCAGTGCAAGCAACTTTAATTGCTCGTGCCGCTGGTTTACCTTTGAAGATGGCTGGCAAAATTGATGTTGTTGATCGGGAATATTATCGACAAGAAGTTGAACCGCTAATCGATGGTGAACAGATTCAGTATTTAGGTGAAGTTTCCCACGAAGAAAAAGTTAAACTGCTGGGGGGAGCGACTGTCACTTTGTTCCCGATTACTTGGCGGGAGCCTTTTGGTTTAGTGATGATTGAGTCAATGGCAACGGGTACGCTTGTAATTGCTATGGGGTTAGGCGCAGTACCAGAAGTCATTGCTCATGGAAAAACAGGTTTTGTTTGCCATTCTCTGGAACAAATGATTGAGGTAATTCTAGATGCGATAAACTAGACCGTCAGACTTGTGGGTAGTACGTTGTGAGCCGTTTCAGCGTCAAGTCGATGAGTGATGAGTATGAGCGAGCTTAAAATATGGTGTTAAATTAATAAATTACGCTTATAACCTGTAAGACTATAAATCAGAAGGTGAAATTATTTGATGATTTCACCTTTTGATTTATGTCTTGCTAAGATATAGGCTGACTACAGCCGAAAAAACCACTATTTTTCTGTTCTAACTGAAATTTACTAGATAAAAATAGATTTATTGGCAAATAATCTCTAAAATAGATAAAAAACGGATTTTTTTACACTTGACGTTAGATTCATAAAACTTTAAAAAATATAAGTTTAGCAACTGACGCACTGAAAACCTAAAGCCTAGATTATCCCTGTTTTTCTAGGGAAAACCTCCAATCTCGGTTTTAATCAGGGTTAGGGGATTTGTTCTGCGTAAGTTTTAAATTTCTGAATATTTGATTGTTGTAGATTTGATAGCTGTCCTTTTGCCAAGAGTATGTAAGTATTATTTTGGCTTGAATGGCTCAACTAAGTTTGCTAGAGCGTCTTTTTTCCCAAGTTTTAGATTGGAGTAAGCCTCCGCTGAGACTTTTTTCCTGTTGACGCCGATGCGATGCCTATGGCGGGCTATGCCTACGCGAAAATCTAGACCTGTACACGGAATGTTGCCTAATGACACCGGATATACTGATGACACCGGAAAAAATCTTCTTGGACGGAAAAACTTATATTCCCGCTGAACAACTACCTATCCCAGAGTGGCCTTGTGTTTTAAGTGAAAGACCACAACCTACACTGACTGTTAAAGATGATGATTTATTTTTGGTAACAGACACGATGGGGAACATTTCTGGCTGTTCCCTGAACGATGGCAACCCCAGTATGGGACTGTTTTGCTGCGATACAAGATTTCTTAGCCGCCTAGAGTTGCAGATTGAGGGGCGATCGCCTGTGCTGCTCAGTAGTACTGCGGAAAAAGGATTTGCCCTCTCAGTGCTATGTACTAACCCCAGGATTGATGAACGCCTGAGGGCTGATACTGTAGGGATTCGCCGGGAACTGGTACTCAATGGGGCACTGTTTGAAGAAATTGAAGTAGCTAATTATAGCACAACTAACGTTAGTTTTGAACTTAGTATCAGCTTTGATGCGGATTTTGTTGATTTATTTGAAGTCCGGGGCTATGGCAGAGACAATCGGGGTAGACTTCTACGCCTAGTGGAACCGCTACCTGAAGATGGAACATCCCAAGAAGGCGACGGCTTTTCATCTATACCAATTCAGCCCTTACTGTTACGGGACGAATTCTTAACACTGGCTTATCAAGGTTTGGATGGCTTAGTAATGGAATCCCGTCTCCAATTTCAGTATCGGCAACCAGACTATTTCAAAGGTTACACTGCGGTTTGGCAATTAGAGTTGGCTCCCCACGAAACCCAAAAATTGGGTTACCGAGTAAATCTGTTGAGAAACAACCAACCTAGTTCTACCGTGAGTGCAGCGGTTACTTTACCACAAGCGAAAGCCGCTGAGTTAATGGAAGAACAACACTGGGTACAACAAATTACCCGGATTAGCTCAGATAAAAGTATGTTCAATCGAGTGATTGAACGAGCTGAGCAAGATATGTATTTGTTGCGCCAATCCTTTGGCAAGTATAAGACGGTTTCAGCAGGAGTACCGTGGTTTTCGGCACTGTTTGGGCGAGATTCAATCATTACAGCTTCCCAAACTTTGATGTTAAATTCCACAATTGCCAAAGAAACTCTGATGCTGCTAGCGAAATACCAAGGCAAAATTGAGGATGAATGGCGCGAAGAAGAACCAGGCAAGATTTTACACGAGTTGCGGTTGGGGGAAATGGCGCGTTGTCAAGAAATTCCCCATACACCCTACTACGGTACAGTTGATGCTACACCTCTCTGGCTGATGCTTTATGCTGAGTATTATGCTTGGACAAACGATCACGATACCTTAGAACAACTTTGGCCGAATGCCCTAGCGGCAATGGAATGGATTGACCGCAATACTAGACAAACTAGCTACTTGAGCTACTATCGTAAATCGAAACGCGGTCTGGCTAACCAAGGGTGGAAAGATTCCGGCGATTGTATTGTAGACCATAAGGGAGAACTAGCTAGCGGCCCGATCGCACTTTGTGAGGTTCAAGCTTACGTTTATGCCGCGAAAATGCGCCTCTCAGAAATTGCGCGGATGAAAAAGCGGCTAGATTTAGCAGACCGCTGGCAAGAAGAGGCCAGAAATCTCAAGGTGCGTTTCAACAGAGACTTCTGGATGGAAGACCAAGATTTCTGTGCTTTAGCTTTAGATGGTGATGGCAAGCAGGTAGATAGTATTACATCAAATCCCGGCCATTGTCTGCATTTAGGCATCTTTACGCCCGAAAAAGCCTACAGTGTAGCAGAACGGTTGCGGGCACCGGATATGTTCAATGGTTGGGGGATTCGGACTTTGAGTAGTTTATCCCCGGCTTACAATCCAATGGGCTATCACATCGGTTCAGTTTGGCCCCACGACAACGCTATCATTGCTATGGGGTTGCGATCGCTTGGTTTAATAGATCAAGCTCTGGAACTCTTCCAAGGTTTGTTTGATATGACTAGCCAGCAACCATATCAACGTCCTCCAGAACTGTTCTGTGGTTACGAACGTAACGGTGACAATGCTCCTGTACAGTATCCGGTGGCTTGTACTCCCCAAGCTTGGGCTACTGGTAGTGTCTTTCAACTTCTGCAAATGATGGTCAATCTCGTACCTGATGCGCAAAATAATTGCTTGCGAATCATTGACCCCGCTTTGCCAGAGTCGATTAATCGCCTGTCTTTCCACAATTTGCAAGTTGGTACTACCGTCCTTGATTTGGAATTTGAGCGTTCTGGTAGCACAACTGCTTGTCGTGTTGCTAAAAAACGCGGCAATCTGCGCGTAGTGATTGAAGCGTAATTAGTAGGCATGGGGGAGCCATTGCGTTGGGGAGACAGCGCTGTGGGCGGTTTCCCGACTTGAAGCGACTGTCGTCGGCTTTGCCGACTTGAAGCAAATGGCGTCATGGGGCATTTGTGATTTATTATTTCCCCGCGTCCCCGTGTCTCCTCATTCCTCAATTCCCAACCGAAACAAAAAAAGAAAGAAGATCCAAAATTTCTCCTTTCTTTACCCTGTGATCTTGATTTGTTCTTCACTCAGGACTTAGTACTCCGACTTATCCTTCTTCCTGATTCTCAACCTTACGACCTGGAGACGCTTCATACAAAGCATCTAGTTGCTGGCGGGCATCTTCTACGTTGATTGACCGCATCACTAATAATGGCTCTTTAATTAAATTACCTGCACCATCTAATAACTCTGGATGTGGTGCAAACTGTTTATTTGATGAGGAATAGCCAAATTTGCCCTGGTGATTCATTGCCGGATAAGTCCGCTCTCGATCAAAACTAAACATGATCAGATTGCGAATTAAATTGGCAACAGCAATAACAGCAAGGATCGTAAAAGCGAGAATGTAAAGCAGGTGTAACATCGGATTGTCCTCCAGAGGAAGCGAGTTTTAAAAGTTTTTACTGTAACGTTTCGCTTTGCTGGTAAATTACATCACAGCTATAGCGAGGATTTACGTACTTTTTGTACGTCTATTTTTTTATGAGGAGAAATGTATTAACCGTTATTCAAAATACGGTAGCATGGGATACATTATTTTCTGATTTATTCAAATTTTATTAAGGATTGTGTACTTTCGAGAGAATCTAAATAGCGCTATCGGGAAGTTAAAATTTAAAAAACTTATACAGTCAACTTTTCAATCATTTTGGTGGTTTGTCTGTTTACGCGCAGGCTTTACTAGATACCGATTTGCTCTTATTAATTAAGTGTATCGAACTTAATTGATAAAAACTTCATTCTCACCCATCTTGTTCTTGACGAAAGCGCATTGCCACATTCCAGCATTTCATTACCAATTGATGCCAAGGCATTAATGTCGCCATATCAATCCCAACTTGTCCATCGGTTGCACTGAACATCATCTTCGCTGTGTTGAGTTCATCCTGTGCTTGCTTGATTTGTAAAAGCAAGTCATTTTGCTCTTGCTCACTCATAAATGAGAGTTGCTCGGTTTCTAAAAAGTTACGCGATCGCGCAAACCAATACTGAAAATCCTCCAACAGCGGTTCTAATACACTTTTGAGCACTTCAGCCCCTGGTAAATTTGAGTCTCGCATAAATGAGAAGCATACTTCTAACTTTCTTTCTAATATTAACTTTATTTACAATTCTTCACATCCTTTTTTGTTCTTTCGTGAGTTAGATAAATCAGAATTTCTGTATGGTATGATACTTTTTTCTATTTTAGCGTTTGGTCACGAGATTCGGATAGCTGCCTGAGGTATGGTGTTTAAAGCGATGTAGCTTTAAATGCAGTTAAAAGTCAACTGCGATCGTTGTAGAGAAAATTCCGTCTAAAGATAGATCATTAATTAAAATAATATATTGAGAAATGTTTATTTTATATAAGTAGAATACAACTTTACTCAGTTATTAATTAGAAATTCACTTTTATAGTTGAAATCTTGAGCCAAACTCGCAGTAATTAAAATCGTTATAGTTGGAGAAGCCTACACAGCAAAATGCTTCGCATTGGCTAATGAATGACTGGCGATGCAGGAAAGCTATGTAGGTCTAAGTATCAAAACCATGTTTCAGATAGCCACTAGCAAACTCATCAATGCTCATGTTGAGGCTGATTAAACATTGTTAAAAAAGTAGTCGGCAATGGGTGAAACCATTCTTCGCTCAAAGATGTGAGAGTGCATCCAGCATAGGTAAAAGCCTATTAATATGACAAATACACCCATGTTATATTTGGGTAGATTTTTCAGAACTTCAACTGATAAATTACTTTTGCAATCACTTCGCCAATGGTTTAGCAGCCGATGTCGCCTAATCAAGTTCCCAACCAACCAGAACAATCTGAAAAAATGTATTTACCTCGTAGCAGCGAATCGGAAAATTTACAAAAAATTCGCCACACCGCGTCCCATGTGATGGCTATGGCCGTACAAAAGCTGTTTCCTAAGGCGCAAGTAACAATCGGTCCGTGGATTGACAACGGCTTCTACTATGATTTTGACAATCCAGAACCATTTAGTGATAAGGATTTAAAAGCCATCCAGAAAGAGATGGTAAAAATTATTAATCGTAAACTGCCAGTAATTCGTGAAGAAGTCAGTCGGGAAGAAGCCGAACGTCGGATTCAAGAAATTAAAGAACCTTACAAACTAGAAATTCTGGCAGATATTAAAGAAGAACCAATCACGATTTACCACCTGGGGAATGAATGGTGGGATTTGTGTGCGGGGCCTCATTTAGAAAACACCAGTGCGATCAACCCAAAAGCAATTGAATTAGAAAGCGTAGCTGGCGCTTATTGGCGTGGTGATGAAACCAAAGCTCAACTGCAACGTATTTACGCCACCGCTTGGGAAACTCCCGAACAACTTACAGAGTACAAGCGGCGTAAAGAAGAAGCGCTGCGAAGAGATCACCGTAAACTGGGTAAGGAACTGGGATTATTTATATTTTCTGACCTAGTGGGGCCGGGTTTACCTTTGTGGACTCCCAAAGGTACTTTGTTGCGGAGTCTGTTAGAAGACTTTTTGCAAAAAGAACAGCTAAAACGCGGTTATTTACCTGTAGTCACGCCTCATATCGCCAAAGTGGATTTATTTAAAATCTCTGGACATTGGCAGAAGTATAAAGAAGATATGTTCCCCTTAATGGCGGAGGATGAAGAAGCTGCGGCTTTAGAAAATGGCTTTGTGATGAAGCCAATGAATTGTCCTTTTCATATCCAAATATATAAGAGTGAGTTACGTTCCTATCGGGAACTACCAATGCGTTTGGCAGAATTTGGTACTGTTTATCGCTACGAACAATCAGGGGAATTGGGCGGTTTAACCCGGGTGCGCGGTTTTACTGTGGATGACTCTCACCTGTTCGTAACTCCCGAACAGCTAGACAGCGAATTCCTCAGCGTGGTGGATTTGATTTTGTCGGTGTTCAATAAACTGCAACTCAAGAACTTTAAAGCCAGACTCAGTTTCCGCGATCCGGCTAGCGATAAGTACATCGGTTCTGATGAAGCGTGGGAAAAAGCTGAAGGTGCAATCCGCCGTGCTGTTGAAAAGTTGGGAATGGAACATTTTGAAGGGATTGGGGAAGCGGCTTTTTATGGCCCCAAACTTGACTTTATCTTTAGTGATGCCCTAGAAAGAGAGTGGCAACTAGGAACTGTGCAGGTAGATTACAACTTGCCAGAACGCTTTGATTTAGAGTACGTTGCTGAAGATGGTTCCCGCAAACGTCCGGTGATGATTCACCGTGCGCCTTTTGGTTCACTCGAACGGCTAATTGGGATTTTGATTGAAGAGTATGCGGGTGATTTTCCTTTATGGTTAGCCCCAGTACAAGCGAGATTGCTACCAGTTGGTGAAGCACAGATAGATTTTACTCAAAATGTGGCAGCGAAGATGCGTGCTTTGGGTATTCGTGCTGAAGTCGATCTTAGTGGCGATCGCTTGGGTAAATTAATCCGCAATGCTGAGAAAGATAAAATACCCGTAATGGCAGTGGTGGGAGCCAAGGAAGTAGAAAGCAACTCCTTGAGTATTCGTACCCGCGCTTCTGGGGAATTGGGCGCTATTGCTGTAGATGAAGTTGTGGATAAATTGCAGACTGCGATCGCAAACTTCGAGAACTTCTAGCAAAGTGTCGGCTGGGATTACCCAGCCGACAAACAAATTAAAGAAAAATTAGCTATGAATACCAGAAAAGCGCAAGTCCAATCTCTTCTGCAACAACTGCCCGATGGATTGCTCAATTGAAGATGTGTAATACCATTTATATGTAATCGAGAAAATTTAGTCGAGGCTTGAAAGTAGCCGACACCGCAGAAATTATTACCCAGTTGACTTTGGCACGAGACTCATCACCAGATTTAGCGGTGCTTGATTGGATGCTACCAGGACTTTCGGGTTTAGAAATTTGCCGCCGTCTGCGTGCAACTGGTAACTCAATCCCAGTGATTTTGTTGATAGCAAAAGATGAAGTGAGCGATCGCGTCGCTGGTTTAGATGCAGGTGCTGATGATTACGTAGTCAAACCCTTCAGCATTGAAGAACTTTTAGCCAGAATCCGCGCTCATCTTCGCCGCACTCAAGAAGCAGATGAGGATGTTTTGCAGTTTGAAGACTTGAGTTTAAACCGTCGCACTCGTCAAGTATTTCGAGGTAAACGCGCAATTGAGTTGACAGCCAAAGAGTTTGACTTGTTAGAGTACCTACTTAGTCATCCCCGCCAAGTCTTTACTAGAGACCAAATTCTAGAGAAAGTTTGGGGTTATGATTTCATGGGTGATTCTAATATTATCGAAGTCTAAGTAGAACGGCTGAAATAATTCACGCTATGTCATTGCGAATGGAACGAAGTGGAATGAAGCAATCGCAAGGGTTATATTCATTTTACATTCTGTTACATAGCTAGGTTTATTTTCACCGACTTACTTACATCCGCTACTTGCGTCTGAAATTAGAAGAAAATAGTGAGAAACGTTTAATTCACACAGTGCGAGTGCGTAGTGTTAGTTATGCACTGCGAAAGTAGTCCTTGGTGTCTTTGTAAGTACGTACACAGATGTCAGCTGAGCTTGAAGAAATTTGTAGAGATTGAAAATTGAGGTAACGACAATGACTTTTAATTTCACCGATGCCATCGAAGTAATTGCACTCGCTTCTATTGCTAGCGTAATATTGTCTTCTAGTATTTGTTGGAACTTGTTCAAAGCACAAAAGGTATGAGGGTGCTTTGATTGTAGTAACTACATAAAAAACTACTACGCCATTGCATTGAGTATTATTTCAAATTTATTGCTAGCTGATTTTGAGGTTTTGATAGTTTTAGCCCAATTACAGAAAGAACTTTGGGCAGGGCTAGACAGGCAACACTATTAAGTAATGTCAAAAACAAGCATTCTGTAAAACTCATAAATAATTCTCCTGAAAAATTTGGTGAGCAATATCTTGAAATTTGACTTAGGCTGCTAAATTTCCTCAGTAATCTTGAGTTGCTCTTGGCTATGTTTCATCAATTCATAGAGATCGTAGGCATATAATTGGTCACGACTTGGCTCACAAGGGGTTGCGCTTGTGGCAACGACGGGATCGCCGTAACCATTGGTTTTGCCAATGAGTAAAAGTTTTTGACCTGCATATTCTCCAATTAACTTGTAATCAGTTTCCGGAAAAAGATTTACATCAGTCAAAAAACTCTGGTTTTGAATGGACATTTTTCCTCCTAAATTTTTAGCAATGCGAACATTAAAATTTTTCAAGAGGTGGGATGAAAACACCACCTCTTGAAAAATCAAGAATTCTTGGCTTTCAACCAAGTGGAATACACATCTTCTACAAATCTGTTGTATCCACCATCGGTTTGATAATTTCTCAGCTTCACCTTTAAAGTTGTGAAGTAGTTGCCATTGATAATTTGATGCCCGTAACCGAAGACTTGACCAAATTGCCCTGTTTCTTGATGCAAAGCATAATCCCCAATATTTAACATGGTGGTAATTCCTTTTTTAGCTAGTTAAGTAGTTTATTGTTGACTATTTGTATATGCAATCATCATCTTCAAGCAGTCAACCAAGATTAAGCTGCAATTTGAGGTTGTCTTTGAGATGGAACCCGATTTTGATTCAGCAAATTGGTGTAGAGATGGTTTAACCGAGAAGCAACACTATCCCACCCAAAATCAGCCTCTACTCTTTGGCGGCCTGCCTCACCTAATCTATCTCGCCAAGTTGGGTTTGTCAGAATGCGGTCTATGGCACTCGCAAAATTAGATTCGTGTTTGGGTGGTACTAATAGACCAGTAACTTCGGGTACGACAGTATACTTTAATCCCCCAACATTACTTGCCACTACTGGAGTTCGGCTTGCCATTGCTTCAATTGCCACTAGACCAAAAGGTTCATAATGACTGGGGACAACGCAAACATCAGCCGCTGCATAGTAGTACGGCAGAATCGCCTCATCTAGACGACCGGGAAAACTTGTACAATCTTTTAGCCCCAGTTGCGCGACGATGTTTTCAATGCGCTCGCGTTCGATGCCGTCACTTTGACCCGGACGGCTACCACCACCAATCACTAATTGAAGGTTAGCTTGGCCTCTTAAACTAGATTCAGCAATGGCTCTAACTAAGGTTTCAATTCCTTTACGCCCATCAAAACGTCCAACATAAAGAACCATCTTTGCATCAGCTGCGATTCCTAAATGTTGACGTGCAACAGACCGTTCAATGCAGCCAAATAGCTCAATCTGGGTTCCACAGGGAATAATTTCAATCTTGCCTTTTTTAGAAACCAGAAACTGCATATCCTTCTGCTCTTGGGGACTGGTAGCAACTACGCAGTCTACTGTTTCTAAACAAGCTTTCTCTACTGCTAATCTTTGACTAGCAATTTCTGGTACGTTCTCAATACTTCTGTATTTTACCGCGCCTAAAGAATGGTATGTATGCACCTGAAGCAGCGGTTGCTGCTTTTTCAGTTCCATGCCTACCCAAGAAGACAACCAATAGTTGGTATGGATTAGAGGGTAGCTATATCCTTGGGAATGCTGAAATTTTTGGAACTGAGCCACAAATTCGGGTAGATTCTTAAACAAGCTATCTCGCCCAATGAATTGGCCTGGCCCTGCTTTTAACCTGATAGTCCGACAGTTGGCACTATGTTGCACAATTTGTGGTTGCCCAGGATGACTCAGACGCGTGAACATATCTACTTGCCAACCCTGCTTGGAGAGTGCCAAACCGACTTGACGTACATAAACATTTTGTCCACCAGCTTCTTCTTGACCGATTTCTACGGCAGGATCGCCATCAACAGATATCAAAGCAATACGATGGTTTTTATTTAGGAACATAGTAAACTTCTACCTCAAGGCAACTAGTCTGCCTCAGATGCCAGAAACATAGGTAATATTTTCCTTGCCTCAGGATCGAGGGCAGGTACAACGAAGCGCAAAGTTACCAGCCAAGGATACTGACGAGACAAAGCATTGATTTGAATATGCTGCTCGTTCAATCTCCTCCCAATGCCGACGAAGTTAGCTGACGGGCTAGAACTGAGAGATGTTCTTCTCTAGATATTTCCAGCTTTTGTTTGAAGTTGATTCTTCGCACTTTAGCTTTGAGCTATCCCAGAGATACGCCCCGAAATTGGTTCCTCCGCTCCTTACTGACTTACCATACATAAATACTTTTGGAAGCCACTATGGATTAGGCAGACTGATGAAATTTTTACTGCTTATCTTAACTGTCGTAGTTAGCAATGTCAAGTTTATGAACACCTCAATTAAGATATGTCACCGACTTATTTGTTGCTAACTTACGTTGTTCAACTTGAATATATATCTGTTTTCACAAAAGTTTTACTATCCAGAGGAAGATTAAAAAATCTGCCGTCAGGTTCTAATGAGCGCCTTAGAACATGGCTGGTAGTTATACCGCCAAATGTGGTACAGATCTGGTGGAGTATGGAGTAAAATCGCTCAAAGACTTCCTCAGTACTCTCATAAGTGACGAATAATGGGGACGAGATAGGGGATATGGGAAAGATCCACCGCAGATGTTTAGCTCCTTAGTGGCGGAGGCTCCCGATTGGATGGAATGGATGGGTTGAAGTATTAGAGTGAAGGCGATCGCTAAGAGTTGTATAGTTTGACAAATTTGTGATGGTTTACGTACTTTTTTGACGAATTCATACAGGAATTAAAATATCGTAAGTTCGACGGGTTGGAACAGTGATTGCCCATGTTACACGAGCACAACTGCATCCACAGCGGTATTGATGGTTCTGCTAACGCCTAACATTTAGATTGGACAGTAGTTTCCAGGCGAAAACGCTTAAATGCTCTAGCTGCTTCGGGGATTAGCTCAATGTTACCAATAACCATTCATTTCATCTGCAAACCAACTAATTATTGCCAGTGCTGGCGGTCTAAATTCGTCATATTCTAGTTCAAAGAATTTGCAGAATTTTGCACCTAAATGACCTATTTGACCAGACGAGTCACCATCATATCCCGCAGCTTTAGATAACTCCCAAGTACGTAATCTGCGATTGTCTATCATAAAGTAACAGTGCTGATACAGCTTATTCAAAATAGCTTTGTGTCCTGGAGTCAATTCTTCATAAATTGAGTGAAATGCTTCTAGATATTGTTCTTCCGAAGGAATATAACGTTCAGCATGGTTCAACACTCTATTCTTTCCTTTTTGATTTACCAGAAGGCGAAAGTTAAGTAGTAATACTACCCATAGATTGTATTGGATACTACTTAAACACATAAAAACGGGATAGGCAACTTGCCCATCCCAGTAAAAAATCAAGTTATATCTGCAACCCTAAATTTTCAGGGTTAACTTTAGGTTCCAGAAGTCCAAGAATTGGTGTACTCAATTTGGTCTGCTGTGAGAGTATCGATGTGAATTCCCAAAGCCTCTAATTTCAGGCGGGCAATTTCTTCATCCACTTCTCTAGGAACTGAGTGTAAACCAGGTTGCAGTTTCCCTTTGTTCTTCACTAGGTATTCCACAGCTAAAGCCTGGTTAGCAAAGCTCATATCCATAACGGCGCTGGGGTGTCCTTCCGCAGCAGCGAGGTTAATCAAGCGGCCTTCGCCCAGAACGATGACTGATTTGCCACTAGGCAATTTATACTCTTCGGTGAAGGGACGTACTTGCTTGACTTCTTTAGCTTGATTAGCCAAGTATTTCAGGTCAAGTTCAATATCAAAGTGACCGGAGTTACAAACGATCGCACCGTCTTTCATCGCGTCGAAATGTTCGCCACGAATCACGTGCTTGTTACCTGTGACTGTGATAAACAAGTCACCTTGGGTAGCGGCTTCTGCCATTGGTAGAACGCGGAAACCATCCATCACAGCTTCAATTGCCTTGATGGGGTCAATTTCGGTCACAATTACATTCGCACCCAAACCACGGGCGCGGAGTGCTGTACCTTTACCACACCAGCCATAACCAACAACGACAATGGTTTTACCAGCCAGCAGGATATTTGTAGCGCGGATAATGCCATCCAGGGTTGATTGCCCTGTACCATAGCGGTTATCAAAGAAGTGCTTGGTGTCAGCATCGTTGACATTCACTGCGGGGAAGGTGAGAACGCCATCTTTAAACATGGCGCGTAGCCGCACAATTCCGGTTGTAGTTTCTTCAGTGGTGCCAATCAAATCAGCAATTTGATGTTGACGTTGCTGAATCAGGGTAGCAACGACATCACTACCATCATCAATAATGATGTTGGGGCGGTGGTCGAGAGCTATTTGAACGTGGCGGTTGTAGGTTTCGTTATCTTCGCCTTTTTGGGCAAAAACAGGAATTTCATGATCGACAACGAGGCTAGCTGCTACGTCGTCTTGAGTTGATAAGGGATTGCTGGCAATTAAAACTGCATCTGCACCACCAGCTTTGAGCGCGATCGCTAGATGTGCTGTTTCTGTTGTCACGTGAGCACAAGCCACTAGCCGCAGCCCTGCAAAGGGTTTTTCTTGAGCAAAGCGATCGCGGATTTGCCGTAAAACTGGCATCTCGCGTCCAGCCCACTCAATGCGCTGTCTTCCCAAGGGAGCTAGGGCGAGGTCTTTAACCTCGTGCTTTAATCGGGGAGAAGTTGCGGTCATCAAAAATGTCCTCTAAAAAGTCAAAAAAGGTACGTAGACTTTACGTACTCTACTAGATTATTCCACGACTCGCCATTTTTGGCTGTAATCACCAAACACTAAGTCGATGTTTCTGTGAACTAGCTTGACGTTTGATCGCGGTAATGTCAACTTCAGAAAATCAGGCAGAGGAGGCAGTGCGTTGCGGAGGTTTCCTCCGTTGTAGCAACTGCCGTGGCAGAGGGCAGAAGGGTAAATAGATTTTTCTAAGGTTGGGTATGAAAATTTCTTATTGGAACTGCTTTGTTGAGTTTTTCATTTATCCTTGATCAGAGTAATATCAAAAACTCCCGTAGCTAATACCCCACACTAAACAAAGTCTGATGGCATCTGCCTAAAGATATAAAAACCAAAGGTCTAAAATATATCACCTGAAGGGATTGACTTAACTTTAGACAGGTACATTTGCTGAAATTTATTGAGGAGGATGGCTTTGGAGGTATTCAAAAAGAGATTTTACTCAAGGAGGTGTTGGAGTGCGCTCTCAATTTTTAGCGCTCGCGGGTTCAATGGTCATAGCCGTTGTTTCTGTTCCAAAGGCTACAGCCCAGATTCCCTTTTTATTTAACTTACCAACTCCTAGTAGTGTGAGTAAAGATTCAGACAGTAGAATTGTCACTGGCTGGATTTATTTGGATGGTCGCAGATTGTTCCAGATAGCTGCAACAAGAGCTATTTTCCCGGAGCGATCGCAAAACATTCAACAAAACTTGAATGAAATTAGCCAAAATTACCTTCGTTCATCTGCACAGACAGTCAATGTACAGGTAGAAAAAGTCAAAGAAGCACCTGTAATTACAATTAACGGTCAATACTTGATGACCGTCACTTCCGAAGACGCAAGACTGCGAGAGGAAGATGCAACACTTTCAGCAAATCAAATAACAGATACATTGCAAGAGGCTTTGCAACGGGCAAAGCGAGAACGCAACAGTCAATTTTTAATCGATCAAGGTAAAATAGCTGCTGCCATTGGGCTGGCAATGATTGTCACGAGTTGGGGAGTATATTGTTGGCAGCGCCGTTCTAAAACACATGCAACACATCCAATCTCTCCGACTTCACGCCAAACGCAACCAATTACAACTCAACTAAATCAACAGCAACATCGGCATTTACACGAAGTCAAGAAACGTCTGTTTCAGCTAACTCAAGCTGGAATTTGGGGAGGTGGTACATTCACAATCTTGGGTCTATTTCCCTACACAAGAGTCCTTCAGTTAGGAATTCTCTCAGCTGCCCAAATTCCCCTGAGATTGGGGATTGTGGCACTGGGAACTTATGTCGCGATCCGTTTTAGCTATGCGCTGATTGACCGTTTTACCTCCACTCTCATCAGCAGTGGTGCTTTATTCGCCTCGGAAACTTCCGAACGTTTGCAACTACGAGTTTCCACCTTTTCGGGTGTAACTAAAAGTATTGCAACTCTTACCTGTGTAGGAGTTGGTTTCTTTCTGGCATTAGTCGCCTTGGGGATAGATGTCGTTCCCTTATTAGCGGGTGCAAGTTTAGTTGGTGTTGCAGTCTCCCTAGCTTCGCAAAACCTGATTAAAGATGCGATTAACGGTTTTCTGATTATCTTAGAAGACCAGTACGCCTTAGGCGATGTGATCAATGTTGGAACAGTGGGAGGCTTAGTAGAAAATCTCAACTTGCGGATGACCCAAGTCCGCGATTCAGAAGGGCGGTTAATCACAATTCCCAATAGTGAAATCAAAATCGTTGCCAATCTTTCTAGTCGGTGGTCAAGAGCCGATTTAACAATTCCAGTAGACTACCAAGCTGATATTGACGAGGTTTTGTCCTTAATTACTACTATTGCCTTAGAGATGGATCAAGACCCATTATGGCAACATCAAATTGTGGAAACACCTAAAGTTTTGGGTGTTGATAATTTTGGCGATCGCGGTTTAATTATTCGTGTCTGGATTAAGACACAGCCTCTCAAGCAATGGGATGTAGCGCGGGAGTATCGCCGCCGTCTGAAAGTCGCCTTCGACCAAGCCGGAATCACCATTCCTGTTCCTCAGCAGGCAATTTGGATCAATGATGTGCAATTACAGCAACTTCAGGAGAATGGCAAAACTAATTAGTATTTAGTCATTTGTCATTGGTCATTGGTCACTTGTATTTACAAATGACCAATGACAAATAGATGTTTCTCATTGGAATATAGTACACACGCCCATAGGCTAGAAGCCTTGGGCTACATATACAAAGCCTGCCTCCGCAGTCTATAGCAGACCTTTTTCGCATTTAGCCCACGCAGGTGGTGAGACCAGCGCTGCGGGAGGGTTTCCCTTCGCAGGCGACTGGCGTTAGCGTAGCGTTAGCGACGAAGGAGCGTCACCCGAAGGGGCTTTGTTTGTATAGTCCTAGGCTTGCAGCCTGAGGGGATTGAACGCGGATTTTCTTGCGTTAGCAAATGTGGGGTGGGGTTCCAACTAAGCCAGAAGTGCTATATGTCCGCTAAATTGCCCTTAATTGCCGAAAAATCAAACCCTGCCAAAGCTGCACTTTATCTCCCTTGTTTACACAATTGAGTACAAATGTACTATAATAAATATAGCGCCCACAAAGCCCAGTTAAGTGCAGAATGGCTCTGTGGCAGGTTCTGGAAGATGGATTTAACGATTAGTTCTATGATGAAGCACTACATTCTCAACCTCAACCCCACTGCCAAGCATGAATGGGATCGGTGCATTTTACGCGATCCACTGACTGCGAAGCGCCCAGATATTGCCAAATTAATCGCTGATGCGGTTGGTGCTGATACAGGCAGTTATTTGGTGAGTGTGAATATCGAAGTGACAGTTTTGGAGCAAGCTGCTGTACCGCAAGCTGAACAGCTATCGCTCTCATTTCCAGAGATGACTGCTCCATCCCAATTACGAGAAGTGGCGTAATTAACAATACAGGTGAGGAATCACTTCAAAATGCAAAATACTGAATTTGCTCCTCATCTCTAATTATATATTTTTGGTCAAGATTTTTGCAGAGGAAGATTATTTGATTATGCAACTGAGTTATTATCCAGATGCAATAGCACAAGCTGCCCACCGAGTGAATGAACTAGACTCTCAGTTGATGGCAGTTCAACAGCAAATTAACCGATTTGAAGGTAATGCAGATCGTAGTGCTTCTTTTGATATGGATCTAAAAAACGATGCACAACGTAAGGCTCGTCGCTTTGAAGTCCTGCTAGTTAATCAGGAATATCAAAAGGCAATAGATACACAGCTACGATTAACCGCAGACAAAGCAAATGCGCTCGCTCATCTGGAATATCTGCGTAACCAATTTAGTGTAGCTAAGTTGGAAGCAAGATTAGCGATCGCTCAACAACTCACTGATTTTGAATCACGCGAATTAGTGGGATTGTAATATCAGTTCAGAAAATATTTGCAAGGCATTAATAATCTTTAGGGGCGTACATCTGTGCGCCCTTATGGGGTTATTTTGATTGATTCATAAAGTGTACTTAATTGTTTCTCAACATCTGGCAGCTTATTTGTGAGAAGTATTGCGATGAAACGATACCGCGCAAGATTGGTGATGCTGTCATGCTTCTAAAGTGCAGCATTTAAGCCATTTTCAAAAATACAGCATTTATGATGCCTGCGGCGGGCTACGCCTACGCACCTGCGGAATTTGGGAAAGAAATCTACCACTGTTGAATTAATGTCAAACAGCGGTAGGGTTCTGTGGAGAGGAAAAATCAGTTATTAACGAGTAATTTAGTTACCCACGGTCAGCGTTTGACCTGATTGGCTGTGAATTTCTTGTACGTTGACGAGTGTTGCAGTGTAGCTACCGCCAGGGCCTGCAAATGTTTGCTGACCGACTGTCGTATTTTTTTGCTCAAAGCTGCTGAATGTTCCCAAAGCCAGGTTTTGACCATTGCCAATAATAATTCCACCAAATCCACCTGCAATGCTATCGAGTTCATCTTCGGATAATTCAACTGCAACAATATTTTTGATTTCGTCAGACATAGTTTTTCTCCTGTATGAAGTAATGAGTTTTTCGGAAATTTCAACTGTTGGTTGTAATTGGCAACCTGGTTAGGATGAAATATGTAATTGTCTCAAAACCAGGTTGTGAAATATTCAAAAGAATTAGTTACCGACGCTTAATCCTTGCCCGGCGTTGCTGAAGATATCTTGAGCGTTAACCAAGGTGGTAGTACCAGCGCCAGTAGGTCCTGCAACTGTTTGTTGACCAACTGCTAAGTTACTTTGGTGGAAGCTGCTGTTAGTAAACAATCCGAGGTTTTGACCATAGCCAATACTGATTCCACCAAATCCACCTGCAATGCTATCGAGTTCATCTTCGGATAATTCAACTGCAACAATATTTTTGATTTCGTAAGACATGCTTTTTCTCCTGTATGGTGTAATGATTTTTTCGGGAACTTCAACTTTTTTTGTAATTGACAACCTGGTGATGATGAAATATGTAATTATCTCAAAACCAGGTTGTGAACTATTTAAAGGAATTAGTTACCAACACTTAATCCTTGTCCGGCGTTGCTAAAGATATCTTGAGCGCTCACCAAGGTGGTAGTACCAGCGCCAGTAGGCCCTGCAACTGTTTGTTGACCAACTGCTAAGTTACTTTGTTGAAAGCTGCTGTTAGTAAACAATCCAAGATTTTGACCATTGCCAATAATGATTCCAAATCCACCTGTAACGCTATCTAGTTCATCTTCAGATAATTCAACTGCAACGATGTTTTTGATTTCGTGAGACATGGTTTTTTCTCCTTGTTGATTGTGGGAATTTTTAAGATTGAGCAGCTTGTATTAACCGAGTTATCATTTGTATTTTGGTTAGCTTGGCTGCGTTTTTCGTTTCGCTTGATGTGTTTATAGTAGGAAATTCACCTAGGGCTGTACATCGGAATAAAGTTCGGATTGCAAATAGATTTTTCTCCACCCAACTGTCTCCTACTAAAGTTGGAAATGAATACAGAGATGTTATGGTTGGTCGCTAAGGGCGGAGAAACCCTGCATCTACACATGCATCAATCGCATTCTTTTTTCCAATCTTTGCAGACTTTGTTTGTATAGCCCTAACTTTCCAAGGTGCAGACTTGCAAAATTTGATCGAGTTAATAGGTTCCAGATATATGGATAAAAAAGACCGTTGATGGAATTTGCAAATATGCTTGCTCGTCTGAAACTGGCTTCTCAATTTACACTGCTGCTGTCACTGATTTTTATTACTGGAATTGGACTAGGAGGATTTGCATTATCGAAGGCGCTGGAACATAAAGCTGTAGCGGAGATGAATGCACGCGGACAGATGGCTATGCATATTGTTAATTCGGTAAGTACTTATACAAGCGATGATATTGCACCACTGATTACTCAACTTGTAGATCCACAAACTACTTTTATTCCCGAAACTATCCGCAGCATTGCAGCCAGACGGGTATTTGAAAATTTCAAAGCCAATTGGCAATACAAA
>NZ_MTAV01000154.1 GCF_002154695.1 Nostoc sp. T09 | reverse complement strand
TTTTCGCCTGTGGCAGAGTTGCGCCAGACGATGTCCGATTGCCCATCACGATTGAAATCGGCTACCCCGGCAATCTTCCAGTTCGTATCCGCAAGCTGATTGAAATAAACCCCACCTAAAACTGTTGTTCCATTCATGTACCAGAGGGAGTTTTCGCCTGTGGCAGAGTTGCGCCAGACGATGTCCGATTGTCCATCACGATTAAAATCTGCGGTTGCTTCAATCTTCCAGTTCCTATCCGCAAGCTGATTAAAATAAGCACTATTGAGTAAGCTATCACCATTCATTTGCCAGAGTAAATTTTCGCCCGTGGCAGAGTTGCGCCAGACAATGTCCGGTTGAGAATTACTTTGAACTGCGACAGTAAGACTATAGTTAGTGCTAGCGTTATTTGTGCCTTGATAAACCCGAAGGTAATAGCTACCTACATCCAAAATGCGATTAATTGATTCGGCAATGCTATTCGCATTTTCGGAACGAGCAATTAGTCCGCCACTACTGTTGAGTAGGTCGATATTTAGATTTGCACTTAAATTAGTGAGTGCCAGATTTAAGCTGCTACGACCACTAATATTTAAGCGGTAGTAGTCGTTGGTATCGTCTACTCCTATCCAGTCACTGAAGGTTTGAGAGTTAGAACTAAAATTCAGATTTAAAGCTGTACTTAGCGTATTACCTGCATTATCAAAAGGCATAAATACTCTATTTAAATTGGTAAGGTAAATACTTAAAAACCTTGCCATAGAATGTTTTTAAAAATGTAATTCTATCTGCAATTACTTTAATTCTGATTTTGATTATCCTGATTGTGCCAGCGTGTGCTTACTTAAAATAGATAAAGAATTGATAAACATAATCTTGTATACAAAATATTTTAAGTCCAGGTAATTAACTTATTTTTGATAATATATATTTTTATTTTGTGTTAGTAATCAATGTTTTTGCTATCGTCAATAGGGAATATATGTAATAATTTTAATTTTAGTTTTAGGGAAATAATTTATATTAAGTCCAACAAATCACTGATGATTAAAAATTCTCTGTGTTCCTCTACCTGCGGGAACGCTTGAGAGCGAAGGTGTGACGCTTATACCTCGCTCTAAGCGAAGCTATGCCGTTGGCGTTCGCGTAACGTCTCTCCTTGGGAGAAGAGAAGGCTTGGCGCTGCGCTAACACCGGTCACCGCAAGCCTTCTGCTGTCGGAGATGCTTTGCAGTGTTCGCATAGAGTCTTAGCCTAAGGCACTGGTTTACCGCGTCTCCCCATCTCCGCGTTAGGCGAACCTGATATAAATTCCAAGGATAAGGTACAGTAAAATAGCCTACCTTTGCAGGCTATGTTAAGCACATCTTCATAGAAAATTGTTATAAACCTTTAGCTATTGCATTTTTCCCGAGTGAGAAAAGTAAAGATAGCTATGCAACATTTGCACTCACTAAATTCAATCTGTAAGGTGTATTAATACTCGAAACATAGCGATAAACATTCACATAATTACCAGATGCTAATCCTGAGCGATTGATTGTTTCTGTGCTAGTTTCCGAATTACTTGAGCGGCTCATCTCTTCACCTGTATTAAATACACCATTATTGTTGGCATCATAAATCAAGCGTATATTAGCATTAGCAGTGAGGTTGATCAGACTCAAGTTCAGATGAGTTATTCTGGCAAATTTATAAACGAAGAGTCCATCAAAGTTGCGATCGCCTTAAGATAACTATAATATTTGCTATCAGTATAAGCCAACTGATGTTTACCTAAGTCTTTATTTAATAGTGAACTCAAGTTACTACTAATGGTTATAGCTAGCGCTGAAGCACCCAGTTGGTTAACAAATTAACTTTGAATTAAAATCTTTGAACCATATTGAAAGGGAGAAAATTCTCCTTCATTCACACCTGTGCTGGGTGCATCTATCATTATTTAATAAGGGTTTTAACTTTTGTCGGCAATTTTTCATTTACCTTTTATAGTTCAAAGGAACTATAAAGAACTGAAAGTGGCAATTTTAGTTGTGGAAGGCTTTGAACAGGTCAAGGTAGAAATGCCACTCTCAAGAAGTTTCGCCTGTGGGTGCAACAGCAGATACAACAACAATAACCCCTGGTATTCTCTGCGCTTATAGGATTTTATTCCCCCCCTCGCTTGCAGAGAGGGGGTTAGAGGATGGCCTTCTACGCGCTAAAGTATTTCGCTACTGGATGATAAGCAATAATCGCCGTTGTAGACTGTTCTGGATAAAGTTGCTCACTGTCATCCATATACAGGTTAATCCTGTGTGTCTCCAACAATGCCAGCTGTTTATACTGGTCTTGAATATTCGGACAAGCCGGATAGCCAAAACTATATCGCGAACCTCGATAACGTTGTGCCAAGATATCGCGAATATTCTCTGGTTCCTCCGCAGCAAATCCTAATTCTTGACGAATTCGGGCGTGTGTCCATTCAGCCAAGGCTTCCGCCACCTGCACTGCTAAACCATGAAAATACAGATAATCGGTGTATTGATTATCTGCAAATAATTTTTGCGCATATTCTGTTGCAATCTCTCCCACAGTCACCGCCTGCATCGGGAATACATCAACTAACCCCGACTCCTTCGGCGCAAAGAAATCTGCAATACACAGCCTCCTCAAAGACTTCTGTCTGGGAAATTCAAACTTCGCAACTTCCTTCGCATTTAAGCGGTTCGTTTCATAAATATGTAGAGTATTCCCCTCAGCCTGACAAGGGAAATATCCATAAATAACCTGGGGATTTAAGAGATTCTCCTCAATAATTAGCTGTTTCCACTGTTCTAAAATTGGGTAGACCTTTTCAGTCAAGAAAGCTTGATATTCTTCTTTAGTTTGCTCTTTGGGTTTGCGGAATTGCCATTGTCCAGCAATTAAAGCTTGCAAATCCAAATACCCGAATATGTCTTCTAGAGAGATATCACCAAGTTGCAACAACTTTGTTCCCCAAAAAGGCGGAGTAGGGCGTTCAATATCAATCACCACAGCGTCGGAACGTCTTGTATCAACTTCAGTACTGATTACTGAGTTTTGAGTATTGAGCGAAGATTCTTCAGTAATGATCTCTGATTTTTGAGGAATGATTTCTGGTTCATCAACCCCAACTTTATCCAAAAATCCTTGCAAATCATCCCATTTACCAGTAACTTTAGCTGGCATTAATTTGTCCATAAAATGCAAGTCAGAGAAGGCATCTTTGCCATAAACAACTTTACCTTTATAGGCATTTTGACAATCTTGATGAACAAATTTGGGAGTTAATGCTGCACCACCTAAAATTACAGGTACGGTAATTCCTTTCTCGTTGAATACCTCCAAATTTTCTTTCATGAAGGCAGTAGATTTCACTAGCAACCCACTCATAGCAATACAATCAGGTTTTTGCTGTTCGTAAGCTTGAATGATGTTTTCTACTGACTGTTTAATTCCCAAATTAATAACTTTGTAGCCATTATTAGAAAGAATGATATCCACTAAGTTTTTACCAATATCATGGACATCACCTTTGACAGTGGCAATAATTACTGTTCCTTTAGCATTATTGCCAGCTTCTGATTTTTCCATGAATGGTTCGAGGTAAGCTACCGCTGCTTTCATGGTTTCCGCAGACTGCAACACAAAGGGTAGCTGCATTTGTCCCGAACCGAATAACTCACCTACAACTTTCATCCCATCCAATAGGAAAGTATTGATAATTTCCAGAGGCGGATATATTTCTAAGGCTTTTGTCAGTTGTGTTTCTAAACCAATGCGTTCGCCGTCAATGATATGACGTTTCAAGCGTTCTTCAATGGGGAGGCTTTCATCAACACCTTTGTTGCGTTTTGCTGTTACCCCTGCGAAAACTGTGGTAAGTTCTCCTAATGGATCGTAAACGCAGACATCACCCTCAAATTTTCGCTGATCGTAAATCAGCTGGAGACAAACTTCTTGATGACGTGGTTCAATTTTAGACAGTGGTAAGATCTTGCTAGCGCTGACAATGGCTGCATCCATTCCTGCTGTCATCGCCTCGTGCAAAAACATTGAGTTCAGCACAATTCGCGCCGCTGGATTTAAACCAAAGGAAATATTAGATACACCCAAAATAACATGACATCCCGGCAATTCTTGGCGAATCCGCCGAATTGCTTCAATAGTGGCTTTGCCGTTTGCTCTATCTTCTTCAATCCCTGTAGAAATCGGTAAAGCTAAGGTGTCAAAGAAGATTTCTGTGGGAGGTATGCCATATTCTACAGCTTGACGATAGGCACGTTGGGCGATCGCAAATTTTTGATCGGCGGTTCGCGCCATCCCTTCTTCATCTATTGTCCCAATTACTACCCCTGCACCGTATTTCTTCGCTAACTCCAGCACCTTCAAGAAACGCGGTTCGCCGTCTTCGTAGTTAGTGGAGTTGAGTAAACATTTACCACCAGCGACTTTTAAACCCGCCTCCATCTTTTCCCATTCGGTGGAGTCGAGCATTAATGGTAATGTGACATTATTGACAATGCGCGAAACGAGTTCGTGCATATCGCGCACCCCATCACGGCCTACGTAATCGACGTTGACATCAAGAACATGGGCACCTTCTTTTACCTGGGATCTCGCCATTGAAACGAGTCCATCCCAATCCTCGGCATTCAACAGTTCACGGCACTTTTTAGAACCACTGGCGTTGAGGCGTTCACCGACAATTAAGAAAGAGTTATCTTGATCGTAGGGTTGAGTGGTGTAAATTGATGCTGCCGCTGGTTCTAAACTAGGTTGTCTAACTTTGGGCTTTAGATCTTTGGCAATTTCTGCTAATTGTTGAATGTGTTCTGGACGTGTCCCACAGCAACCCCCAATCACTTGGACACCCAAATCTTCAACAAAGTGCATTAGCGACATCCGTAATTCCATTGGTGTCAAACGGTAATGCGCTTGACCACCGACATTCTCAGGTAAACCTGCATTCGGAATACAGGAAACTGTGAAAGGTGAATGTTCCGCCAGATATTTAATATGTGGCTTCATCAAGTCCGGCCCCGTAGCGCAGTTGAGACCGAGAATATCAATTGGGTAAGGTGCCAAAATTGTCAGTACAGCACTGATTTCGGTTCCTACCAGCATCGTGCCCATACTTTCCATTGTCACCGATACCATCAACGGACGGCGATCGCCTTTTCTGGCAAAGACTTCTTCAATACCATTCAATGCTGCTTTAATTTGCAGCACATCCTGGCAAGTCTCAACCAGGAATATATCAACGCCACCATCCCAAAGCGCTTCTGCTTGTTCTGCAAAAGCAGTTTTCATGGTATCAAAGTCAATATGCCCCAAGGTAGGAAGTTTGGTTGTGGGGCCAATAGAACCCGCTACAAACCGGGGTTTTTCTGGCGTAGAGAATTCCGCAGCTACACGCTTTGCTAGTTCGGCTGCTGTCTTGTTGAGGTAATATGTCTTGTCTGCCAAGTCATATTCTGCCAACACAATCGAAGTAGCACCAAAAGTATCCGTTTCAATAACATCTGCACCAGCAGCAAGAAAGTCACGGTGAACTTTGGCGACAGCTTCCGGTTTGGTATGTACCAAGTATTCGTTACAACCTTCATACTGCGGTCCGCCAAAATCATCAACGGTTAGGTTTTGTGTTTGTAGATTAGTTCCCATTGCACCGTCAAAGACGATAACTGGGCTTTTTGGGCTATGTAAGCGTTCAAGGAAAGGATGAGTCATATTTTCCATACGGAAATTGGTTAATCTTGCGATATTAGACTTAACTTATTATTTTCTATAATTTGGAAATTTTCGGCAGGCTGGATAAAATTAGACATCGCCTAAGATAATCTGCTTAGGAATATATGCTGTAGTTAGTGGTTTTCATTGGCACGTTAGTTGCTACCTTAAGGGAAGCATGTGGAGGGAAAACTTTCGCAGCGCTGTTTTACAACCCTCCATCGGTCTACAAGTCTAGTGACCGAATGCACTGGCTCGTTTATCAGCGTACATTAGTGATTAAAAAAGATAAATTAAATACGCCCTAATACACCCTACTTAGTCTACTTAGCCTCATTGTGCGATCGCTCCCAAATCCAGTCTTGTAAAATCGGATTGACTAATTCAGGTGCTTCATCTTGGGGGCAATGTCCCACCCCTTCCAAGGGAATAAATTTAAGTACTTGAGGGTAATTAGCTAACTCTCTACCTAAATCCACTGGTTCCCAAGGATCAGCTGTGCCCCATAAAATAATTGCCGGACAAGGTAGCGCAGGTAAAAGGTCTTCTGGTAAGGGACCTGTAGAATAACTTGTAAAAGCCAGGAAAACAGCTACCGCACCAGGGTCGCTAGCAGGGGCAGTTAAAATATCTACCAACTCATCTGTCACAGCTTCAGAATTAGCGTAGGCTTGCAGCAGAATCTTTCGTACTGTTTTCGGTTTGGCAAGTTGATTGAAGAAGAAATCGCCAATTGGTTTGACAGATAATAAGCCTTGGAGCAAGGGTGCGCCAAAACGACGAGACCAAGGTAAAGTTGCCCGTTTGCGATCGTGTAACAATCGTAAGGAACAATTGAGCAATGCCACTCCTAAAGCAATCTCTGGATTACTCACTGCTGCTTGCATAACAACTATACAGCCAATGGAATTTCCTACTAAAAATGCGGGTTCGCCTACCACTTCACGGCAGAAATCAGCTACTTGCTGTCCCCAAGTTTCCAGAGTGTAGACAATTTTTTCTCCTGGCTTAGGTTTAGCTGAATTACCAAAGCCAATCAAGTCAATGGCATAAACACGGCAATGTTCTGCTAGCACAGGGATATTTTGCCGCCAGTGCCACCATGATGCCCCAAAACCATGCACTAGAATAACTGCTGGACCAGTGTTTCCTTGGTTTTGATAGCAGATAGGGAAACCTTGCCAAATCCAAGTTTTGGTGGTAAATGCGGTTTTAGAAGTTGTCATGGCAGTTGATTAAACAGGAATTTACGAAATTAATGCTATGAATGCCAGAATTGAGACGTAGATTTTGTGCCGCAGTCATCATTATTTTAATTTTTATTAAATTATGTAATGTTTAAAATAATCCAGATTGCTTAAGCTATGGCTGAAACTGACAGGGAAAAACCTTTGCATTTGCGATGTTATGCTTGGGCTTTGCTGCTGCTACTGATAATAGTTCATATTTCTTAATCTTGTTGATTCTTTGACAGCCAAATACTATCTATCTTTGGATAGGTGACAAAAATCTAGTATTCAAATTTCCAAAAATCATGCTATGGATTTGGGAAACTGCTGAATAAGTCAGAAATCGCACTTATTAGGCAAGTAGCAATAATTACTTTTTTTACGGCATTATAGGGATTTTAGTTTCTGCAACTAGAGAAACATTACATAAACTGAATCAATTATAGAAAATTTGTAATTGTTGAAAGCGTTACACACAGTATTTTTACTAAGTTTATAGCAATATGTAGTAAATTTTTTACAAATAGTAGTAACGGTAATTTATGCCACATATATCAAATTTCAATCGACAATCATGTTTGTGTAATGTTACAAATCATCTATATGGCATTACATATACTAAAAATTAGAATTTGTACTTTTTATAAAGTAAAAATCAAGCTAATTGCAGAAACTAACTAAATAATGTATCGAATATCCGACATATCATCACAAATAGGTTTTAGCCAGTAAACAATTAATACTTATTCCTAACCAAGCGAAAACCTACTGGTAATCATTGCTTGTGAATGCTCTAGTTGCAGAGTTGGCATTTAAGCGTTTAAATAAGTCTATGCTTACTACTTTTGTAACAGAAGGAAAAATTACAATATCACTAAGTACTATTTCATGGAATAAGTATCAGTAGTAGATTCAGTAGTTTCACAATTTACGATAGCTAAATTACTCTATAAAATTGTTGTGTATCAAGCATCTGCCAAGGAGTGGTTTGCAACTAGGAAAGTGACGCTGATTTTGACGAATTTTTTTTGTTGCTATTTCCTCCAAACCGAAAAATATGACTATACTAGAATCTATTAATACTCCTATTGGGAGCTATGCACCAGACTTTGAACTGCCAGGCATTGACAATCAAGTACACCATCTCAGCCGTTATCTAAAGAAGTTTCGTGCAGTTGGTGTAATCTCGATGTCCAACCACTGCCCTTATGTAGCTCTATATTTAGACAGACTAAAAAAAATTCAAGCGGAATTTGCCAAATTTAGTTTTACACTGATTGGGATGAATGGTAGTGCAGCTATTGGACATCCAATAGAAAGCTTTGAAAGCATGAAAGTTTTTGCTGAGTGTCATCGGTTGAACTTCCCTTACTTATGGGACCCAACCCAAGATGTGACTCGGAGCTTTGGTGCTTGTAAAACACCAATGGCTTTCCTTATAGATAACAATGGTATATTACGCTACAAAGGTCAAATTGACAGTCATCCCCAAAACCCCTTAGGTAGAGGAGAAGATTATTTAAGAAAGGCGATCGCTTCTCTACTAAAAGGTCATAAAATATATCCACCAGAAACTGAGGCAATAGGCACTTCATTAATCTGGCGTAACTAGACACAGATAGCCACTGTACTGTTATCTTAAATTGGAGGCAATTGCAACTTTTTCGATAAAGCGTAACTTCATGGGAACGAATTACCGACGGGTTTTACTTAAACTGAGCGGTGAAGCTTTAATGGGCAACATGGGCTATGGTATTGATCCAGAAGTGGTCAAAGAAATAGCACAAGAAGTGGGAGAGGTGGTAGCCACTGGCGTTCAGATCGCTATCGTCGTTGGCGGCGGCAATATTTTTCGTGGCGTCAAAGCGGCTTCGGCGGGGATGGATCGGGCAACCGCTGACTACATCGGTATGATTGCCACGGTAATGAATGCCATGACGCTGCAAGATTCGTTAGAACGAATAGGGGTACAGACACGAGTACAAACCGCGATCGCTATGCAAGAATTAGCGGAACCGTATATTCGTCGTCGTGCCATCCGTCATCTTGAGAAAGGGCGGGTGGTAATTTTTGGCGCTGGTTCTGGAAATCCCTTCTTTACAACCGACACTACTGCGGCATTAAGAGCCGCAGAAATCGATGCAGAAGTGATTTTTAAAGCCACCAAAGTAGATGGAGTATACGATGCTGACCCTCATGTCTATCCTGATGCCAAACGTTACACCAGCCTCACTTATGCCCATGTTTTGGCTAAGGATTTGCGGGTAATGGATACTACCGCGATTGCCTTGTGTAAAGAAAATAATATTCCAATTCTTGTCTTTGACTTGACGGTGCGAGGTAATATCCACCGAGCAGTCATGGGAGAAGCCATCGGCACCCTTGTGGGAGGTTCTTGTGAAATTAGCTGAAGCTGAGAGTAAAATGCAACATACCGTTGAGGCAACTCAACGCGCTTTTAACACGATTCGTACTGGTCGTGCCAATGCGAGTTTACTAGATAAAGTATTAGTAGAGTATTACGGTACACCTACGCCCCTGAAATCACTGGCAAATATCAGTACACCTGATGCCTCAACCATCCTGATTCAACCTTACGATCGCAGTAGCTTGAATATAGTTGAAAAGGCAATTTCCCTGTCAGATGTGGGTTTGACCCCCAGCAACGACGGTTCTGTAATTCGGCTGAATATCCCGCCTTTGACAAGCGATCGCCGTAAAGAACTAGTCAAAATTGCTGCAAAATACGCAGAAGAAGGTCGTGTTGGGATTCGTAACATCCGCCGCGATGCAGTAGACTCTATTCGCAAACAGGAAAAAAACGCGGAAGTTTCCGAGGATGAATCGCGAGACTTACAAGACAAACTACAAAAATTAACAAATAAATATACTGCCAGAATTGACGAATTATTGGCAGATAAAGAAAAAGACATTACCACTGTCTAAGTTAATCCTGTCTTGAAAATAGGGCAAGGGCACTGAGAGCACAAAGGGAAGAAATAACAAATGACCCTTAACTGTTGAACGCCACTTGAAGCCAGTCCGCTCAAGTCGAGGGACCCTTCGGCAATTGCTCATGGGGAAACTCCTACAAGGGAGTGGCTCCCCTTGACTCTAGTAAATTTTTTGAACATGAAGCCACAGATATTCATCGGTGTCGATCGGTGTTTATCTGTGGTTTCACATAATAAACTAAAATTTTGTATGCGCTCTCAACAAGAATAACAAAGGGCAACCCAAACAGAGATTACTAAGCATTACCCAACTCGTAGGAGTGTCGAATCATAATGCGAACGAGAACTAAGCTTGTAAATAAAGTCAAATAAGAGTTGCCTTTATCCGTAGATGAGAAAAATACACTTTAAAGTCAACTAATTGAGGAGCAAAAATTCAACCATATGTACGACTGCATCATCGTCGGAGCCGGGCCATCTGGTGGAACAGCTGCATATCATTTAGCCAAGCGGGGTCACTCAGTATTAGTTTTAGAAAAAGAATCTCTGCCAAGATACAAACCCTGTGGCGGTGGAGTATCACCAGCGATCGCCCAATGGTTTGACTTTGACTTTAGCCCAGCGATTTCTGTGAAGGTAGACTCTCTTCGCTTTACCTGGAATTTGGAAGACTCAGTAGAAGCAAAAATCGGGATAAAAGAACCCATTTGGATGGTGCGGCGTGATGTTTTTGATTATTTCCTGGTTCAACAAGCCCAGCGGCAAGGGGCAAAACTGCAAGACAATACAGAAGTAACTGGCATTGAGTTTAAAGCAGATTCTTGGCAGGTTAACACAGCCAATGGACCTGTAACAGGTCGCTACTTAATCGCGGCTGATGGTGCTAAAGGACCGATGGCAAAATGGCTAGGCTTTAAAGACCGTAAACGCCACTTAGCAGGAGCTCTAGAGGCAGAAGTTCCCGCCAATGTTGAGAACAAATCTATGGCTCATTTTGAATTTGGCTTGGTTAAAAATGGCTATATTTGGAACTTCCCTAAGGCTGAAGGGTATTCTCTTGGAGTCGGTACATTTATTGGTGGCGCACCCCAAGACTTCAAGAAGATTTTGGATGAGTATGCCCGATCCTTTAATGTAGATGTCAAAATCTGTAAGCAATATGGTCATCCCATTTCTTTGTGGAATGGTAATCAAAAGCTACATACCCAAAATGCTGTTTTGGCTGGAGAAGCAGCTTGTGTAGTTGATCCAATGACAGCCGAAGGCATTCGTCCATCTATTTTTAGTGGTTTATTGGCAGCAAATGCTATTAATGAGGCGCTTGCAGGCGATATCAAAGCTTTAGAAGAATATACCAATGCCATTAACGAACAATGGGGTAGTGATATGGCTTGGGCGCAAAAATTAGCTAACGCATTTTATCGCTTTCCAAAAATTGGCTACAACGTTGGTGTTAAGCGCCCCTCTGGTGCCCAGATTATGGGTAAGATTCTCTGTGGCGAACTGCGCTATGGCGATGTTGCCGGTCGTGCCCTCAAGCGTCTAATTCCTGGCTTTGGGGGCTAGCTGAAGGGTAAGGGGTGCAGGGAAGATTAGGGGGATGAGGGGGGCAATAAAGAAATGCCCAATCCCCATTTTCATCAGTTATGAGTGTACGCAGTTGATTATCACTATGTAAGAAATCTCTTTCAAGGAAGTTGTAGTTACAACAGGTCATTGTTAGTACCAAAGTTTCCTTGAAAATAAAGTCTCATGCCAGCTAATAAGCCTCAATACCAACTGACTGCACCTATATGCTTATTTTTATTAGGAGTTGCGATATCTCAAACATTGAGATACACAGCTTTTAACTCCAATAGTTATAGTAACAATTCAGTAGTAGTCGCCCAAACTTCACCCAAGCCAGCACCCCAAGAAATTGTGCAAGCTGGGGAAGTACGTGCTTTACCTGGCAAGCTCGATACCATTCCTGTATTTAACAGCAATAGCCCAGAATGGATCAAAACTGAGGGTATTTTACTTTCTACATTTCCCTCAAATGGAAAAAAAGTCCCAGCAGCACATCTCAATTTCCCATTTGAAGGACGCTTTGACTTATTTGCTCATCACTATACCCACACTCCTAAGGATTTACAGACGCTGTATTTGGGTGTAATTTTGCATAACCCCAGTAAGCAACCTGTAACAGTGGATGTTTTGCAAGCGGCGAGTTATTTGTTGCAGGATGCGCCTTTTGTAACGTTAGCGCCTTACATCGAAAATAATGATGGTAAAGCTTATTCAGGTCCAGGAAATCGCGCTGTAAGTGATGTACTGCGCGGAATTCGCCAAGCTGATTTTCCGGCAAAGCTGGTAATTCCACCTGGACAAAGCCGAATGCTGTTAAATCATCCCATTCCTGTAAAAAATCTGGAAAAACCAGTCAATGGTCGGTCTAGCTTTATGCGACTGCGTAGTACTGGCAAAGTTTATACAGCTAGTCTGGCAATGTTTGCCAAGAAAAACCCTGATAGCAGCGATCGCGCTCCCACTCTGACAGAATGGCAAGCATTACTTAATAGTGGAAATTTTGCTGGACCACGAGATAAAACTCCTACTCCTCCCAATGCTACAGGTGGTGCGCTGATTTACGGACGTGTAGCTGGTGTATCTCAAGGTTCTCAATGGCAAGCCCTACTTACAGATAACTCTAAAGACCAGACTCTCACGATTCCTCAGCGTGGCAAAGCGATTTCTTATACTTTAGACACCCTAAAGGGTGGTCGATTGGGTAGCGGACAAATCCAAACAGCAAAGATGCTAGTACGCTATCCAGATACAGCGTATGAAGCACACGGTAATTATGGCGTGGAATATAATCTCCGCTTACCCTTGAGCAACACTACCAATCAAACTCAGAAAGTTAGCGTTACTTTGGAAACACCCTTAAAAGAAGATAAATTATCTCAAGGTGGTCTACGCTTTCGCAAACCATCTTTAGATTTTCCCTTTTTCCGTGGTACGGTGCGGCTACGCTATGCTGATGACCAAGGGCAACAAAAGACACGCTACATACATTTGTGGCACAGAACAGGCCAAGTTCTAGAACCCTTAGTGCAAGTGACGCTACCACGTGCAAGTAAACGAATGGTACAGGTAGATTTAATTTATCCCCCAGATTCAACACCGCCTCAGGTGCTAAGTGTCAGAACCCTATAAAAAATATGTCAATTACATAGCAGGCATTTGAGGGAACTTAGGTAACTGCGGATCTAGATAATCCCATGCTGGACCACTGGAAGCGTAGACAACCATACTAGGCTGAAATATAGAAACATCATCTAGACTGCCAGCAGAGACTGCCCCTATTTCATCAAAACCAGAAGATTCAGCATAAATATGCGATCCGCAAATTGGACAAAAACCTCGGCGTACAGTATTGCCACTATCGCCAGGAGTTTCGTAGAACTTCAATTCGCCAGATATATTCAATGCTGCTTTTGGGACTGCCAATTTTGAGCTATGTCCCGTAGCACTAGTTTTGCGACAGTTTTCACATTGGCAATGCATTGCTAGTACAGGTTCTGCCTGACATTCGTAACGTACTGCACCGCATAAACAGCCACCAGAAAAAGCCATAAACAGCCTCCTTATCCTGCTCCATTGCAATATTAATTTAGTACTGCTAGCTATAAGTACCAGCTTTAAGTTTAAGCGGAATAGTTACTCTTTACGAACGCAAAAATTTCCTAACAAATTATTTGTTAGGAAAGTTTATCAAATAAGTAGAATTTACTGTGTATTTTACCTCTAGCTAATACCGTTTTACTTTAAAGTTGAGACAAATAAGCAGCAGGAGAAAACATACAGAGAAATGCTTTGTATCAGGGATTTCGTAAAATGGGATAAAGTTTATATAAAATACCAGAAAATAAATTATCTAATATTGATAGGTTGCGTTATAGATTATTAATGAGGAAAATTACATCCAATAGCAATCCTAAATGGTTTATGAGAAAACACCATATTCATGAAGTTTAGGGAAGTCAAA
>NZ_MTAV01000153.1:283-51528 GCF_002154695.1 Nostoc sp. T09 | reverse complement strand
TTTACAGTACTTTGTTCAGTTCCACAGTTAGCGATGGGGTTGAGGCTTGGTTAATCCCCACTAACTTGGTGGCGGCTAGCGATTATCAAATTCGTGCCAGTAGCACTACCAACACGAATGTTTATGATTTTGGCAATAGCTATTTCAGCGTCACTCCCGCACCATATCGTGCAGTCACCAATCCCAATGGGGGTGAAAGTTTACAAGCGGGTTCAACCTACAACATCACTTGGAGTGACAATATTGGGGAGAATGTCAAAATTGACCTGTACAAAGCAGGTAGTCTCTACAGTACTTTGTTCAGTTCCACAATCAGCGATGGGGTTGAGGCTTGGTTCGTTCCCAGCAACCTCATTGCAGGTAGCGATTATCAAATTCGTGTCAGTAGCACCACCAACGCGAATATTTATGATTTTGGCAATAGCTATTTCAGCGTCACGCCTGCACCATATCTCACAGTTACCAGTCCCAATGGGGGTGAAAGTTTCCAAGTGGGTTCGACCTATAACATCACTTGGAATGACAACATTAGCGAGAATGTCAAAATTGACCTGTACAAAGCAGGTAGTCTCTACAGTACTTTGTTCAGTTCCACAATCAGCGATGGCATTGAGTCTTGGTACGTCCCCACTAACTTAGTGGCTGGTAGCGATTACCAAATCCGTGTCAGTAGCACCACCAACGCGAATGTTTGGGGTTTTGGCAATAGCTATTTCAGCATCACACCATTTGTCACAGTTACCAGTCCCAATGGGGGTGAAAGTTTTCAAGCGGGTTCAACCTACAACATCGCTTGGAATGACAACATTGCCGAGAATGTCAAAATCGACCTGTACAAAGCAGGTAATCTCTACAGTACTTTGTTCAGTTCCACACTCAGTGATGGAATTGAGTCTTGGTACGTCCCCACTAACTTCTTGGCGGCTAGCGATTATCAAATTCGCGTCAGCAGCACCAGCAACACCAATGTTGGGGATTTTGGTAATAACTATTTCAACGTCACCACACCATTTGTCACCGTTACCAGTCCCAATGGTGGTGAAAGTTTCCAAGCAGGTTCGACCTACAACATCACTTGGAATGACAACATTGCAGAGAATGTCAAAATCGACCTGTACAAAGCAGGTAGTCTCTACAGTACTTTGTTCAGTTCCACACTCAGTGATGGGGTTGAGTCTTGGTACGTCCCCACTAACCTAATTGCAAGTAACGATTACCAAATCCGCATTACTAGCACCAGCAACACCAATGTTGGGGATTTTGGTAATAGCTATTTCAGCGTTGCCCCATTTGTCACTGTTCCATCTACCTATCAGCCCTTTAACGCAAGTCAAGTCTTTTCACTCAATAGCAACGCTGGGGCAAACCATACTATCTATCTAGATTTCAATGGTCACACTACTACAGGCACTTATTGGAATGATAACTATGCTAATAGCATTACAACATCTGCATATGATACAGATGGCAATACATCCAGCTTTTCAACTACTGAGCTAGAGAATATCTGGAATATTTGGCGACGAGTAGCAGAAGATTTCATTCCTTTCAATGTGAATGTAACCACAGCTAGTCCTTCTACCTCTGATTTAATTAACAGTGGTAGTGGAGATATACGATGGGGCGTTCGTGTTGTCATTGGCGGAAATAATTCCTGGTATGGTGCTGGTGCTAGTGGTGGTGTAGCTTATGTTGGTTCATTCAACTGGGATAGTGATACTCCTGCCTTCGTCTTTTCAGATAACTTGTCTAACGGAAACGTAAAATATGTTGCTGAAGCAATATCCCACGAAGTGGGGCATACTTTGGGTCTTGCTCACGATGGTAAGACTGATGGTACAGAATATTATCAAGGTCATCAAGGCTGGGCTTCTATCATGGGGGTTGGCTACTCTCAAGAGCTAACGCAGTGGAGTAAAGGTCAATACTCTGGTGCTAATAACACAGAAGACGATCTAGCTATCATTACTGAAAAAAATGGTTTTGGATATTGCACAGACGACTATGGTAGCTCCTTAAGTAGTGCCTCGAATCTATCCTTTAGTGGTTCTACTGTGAAAACTTACGGAATTATTGAGAGAAATACAGACTCTGACTGGTTTACGTTTAACTCAAACGGAGGTAATCTAGCATTAAATATTAATGCTTTTGAACTAGGAGCAAACCTAGATATTCTTGTCCAGCTGTATGACAGTTTCGGACAATTGATTGCAACTTACGATCCTACAGATTCCCTATCGGTTAGTATTAACAAGTATCTCAGCGCGGGCAAATACTACCTGAGTCTTAAAGGAACAGGGAAAGGAGATTTGATTACAGGATACAGCAATTACGGTAGTTTAGGGCAATACTCTATCACTGGTACAGTTGCATGATATGGCATGATTCAAATAAAAATGCTTGAAATTCTGGTGGTGATTTTGATGAAAAGTGATGAGAATTGTCATCATTTCACTTAAACATAGGGCAGGTTGCTGAAGAAAGATGTTATTTTCAGATTAATACCTGCCCTTATTACTTATCCTGAACTCAGGTTATACTAGTTTCTCTTCCTGTGAGTGTTAATTAAAATACAACTTTGATCTCATAATCTACCTCACAGAAAATGCCTCGCTAAACCGTCGTGTCACCGGCTCCATAATGAATGTCAAAACTGATTTTTTGCGAGTGACAATTTCACCATTAGCCGCCATCCCTGGAGTTAAAGCTACTTCTTGACCCCGCACATTAATTGAGTGTTTGTGCAGCTTAATTCTGGTGGGGAAGACTAAGCCCAAGTCTTTATCGGTAGTTGCATTAGGGCTGACTTGTACGACATCGCCATCTACGACACCAAATTCTTGAAAGGGGAAAGTTGCCAATTTTACCTTAGCTTTCATCCCTTGACGAATAAATCCAATATCGCGGTTGAGGACTTTAACTTCTAGTAGCATTTCTTCCCCTTCCGGCAAAATAGACAGTAACTCTTCACCCGATTGTACTGGACCTTTGGTGGCTTTGATTTTGTAAATTGTACCTGCAAAGGGAGCTTTGATAGTTTCTTCGTCTTCTTGCTTTTGCGCTTGCTCTAACTGACCAGCAACATTGGTCAGTTCTTCTTTGCGCTTGTTGATTTGCGTGAGAATTTCACTTTGGCGTTCTGATGCTAAACGCTGTGCTTGATTGCGCGCAGCTTGATAGGCTTGTTCAGCTTGGCGAATTTCTTGGGCTTGGGCAGCAATATCTTTTTCTAAAGATGTGACTCTATCTTGAGCCTCTATAATCTTATTCTGGGCGTTAGTTACCTCATCTTTGGCTCTGGTGATGTCTGTAGTAGCACGATTTAATCTTTCTTGAGCCTCCAGGTAATCGACTCTAGGTACAGCGCCAGGAGAAACTAGAGTACGTAGGCTTTCTTCTCTTTTTTGGGCGATCGCCAGGTTAACTTCCGTTTTAGAACTGATGCTTTCTGCGTTCACTAGGTTAGTTTTGGCGTTGGCGAAACTGCTTTTAGCGCTGACTAAGTTTTCTTGCAACCGAGTTAGTCGCACTTTCGCCTGATCCATGATTGCGTGCTGGCGATTTGCTTCAGCTTCAGCCGCAGCTTGACGCGCTTGATAATCGGAAAGCCGGGAGTTCAAAAGTTCATCTTGTAGTTTAGTACCAGTAGTTTTAACTCCAGTGCGTTCAGCATCTAAACGTTGCAAGTCTTCTTGAATCAACTTGTTAGCTTTAGCAAGACGATTCACATCAGTTTGCTTCAAGTTGGGATCGCGTTGAATTAAGACTTGATTTCTGGTGACGCGATCGCCTTCTTTGACTTTGATTTTGATAATTGTGCCACCACCTAGGGATGTGACAGGCCTCACTTGTGTAGATGCAATTAATTCCCCTGATGCGATCGCTACTTCATCGATTTGGGAGAAATGTGCCCAGGCGATCGCGCCAAATACTATGAGGCTGATCGTTCCTGCTAACAATCTGGTGTATAGCGGTGGTAACTCCTGTACTGCTTTACCCAATTCGTAAGATAGTTGTTCGTCTGGTTTAGCAAATCGCTGTTTTGTCTGACGCGCTTGAGTAGCATTCGCAACTAGGGAATATTTCATAGAATTTTTGTTATTTGTCCTTTATCATTTGTCCTTGGTCATTAGTCATTTGTTTGGGTGCTAATGACAAATGACCAATGACTTATGACTTATGACTTCTATCTACTTCACACTGCTAAATAACGCCGCACAAAATTTTCTAATGTCTCCAATTTAAAGTCGAAAGTTCTCTCTAATTTGGCGATTTCTTCTTTTGTGCAGAAAAATTCACTGGCGAGCAAAGTACGATAGGTTCCCAAAGCTTTTTGTGTTTGGGCATTAAATAAACCTAAAGCACTTCGTAATCCATCAAGGGCAAATAATGGCGGGTTAATTACTATTGGTTCTTTGTTGAAGATGCGACCAAAGATTTGGGGAATATCCCCACGCAGTAAAATCTCTGGTCCTCCTACTGCTAAAGTCTGGTTGCGAGCGCCTTCAACTGTCAAAGAATCCACCACCATCTTGGCCAAATCATCTGTACTTACAATCGAAGTACGATTTTTGGGATCGCCAATGAGTAGATACAACCCTGTTTCGCGAAACCGTTCTGCTAATGTTAGCAAGTTCGATGCTAATCCAGCCGGACGTAAAATAGTGTAATTCACGCCACTAGCTTCCAGATATTTCTCTACTGCGCGTTTGGCTTTGAATACAGGAGCATCTTCATACCCCCGATCGGCACCTAGTACAGAAATGAAAACGAAATGTTTAACTCCATTTGCTTTTGCTTGGTCAATGAGTTCAATATTGGCGCGATAATCTAGGGATAAAGCATCGCTATCAGAACCGTGGGCGCTAATAATATATTCGACACCACGACAAGCTTGCTGAATATCCTTTTCCCGCCGTAAATCACCGATAAAGATTTCAGATCCTCGGTGTTCTAATTCGCTGTAATGAGAAGTCAGGCGAACAAATGCCCGTACTGGCTTCTCCTGTTGGCGTAACAGTCGCACGACTTTGCGACCAATTCCTCCCGTTGCTCCAGTGACTAGAATCATAGAACAAGGATTTTAGATTTAGGTTTTGAGATTATAAATTCCATCTACACCCTAATCTAAAAAAGGGAATTGGGCATGGGGCAATTGTCAAGAGTCAATGGTCATTTGTCATTTATTATTTCTCCGCGTCTCCGTTTGCTGCCAGCACCCTGTTCAAAATTCCACAATTACTGGTGTATGGTCGCTAGGTTGGGGTAATTTTCTCGGTGCAACATCGATAATGCAGCTTTTAGCGCTCTCATACAGCACTGGTGTTAGATAATGGTGGTCAATCCGCCAACCTAAATTACGCTGGAAGGAAGCGGCGCGATAGTCCCACCAACTGTAGTTTCCACCTTCTTGAGTAAATTTGCGAAAAGCATCGGCAAATCCCAGTGTCAGTATATCCCGTAGGGCTTGGCGTTCTGGTTCTGATGCCATGATGTGATTGTCGGCTTTAACTTTATCGTGAATATCTTTTGCTTCTAAAGCAATATTAAAGTCACCGCATACACAGATGGCAGATTGTGATTTTAGTAGCAACTGTAAATACTCACGCAATACTGTTAACCAACGCAATTTATATTCGTATTTTTCGCTACCTACTGCTGCACCGTTGGGAACATAAAGATTCACAATCCGAACATTATCAATAATTCCCGTAATTACCCGTTTTTGTTCGTCCCATTCTGGTTGTAAATTGGGCACAATTGATGTGAAGCCAGTACTGACATCTAAAAGCGATTTACGGCTGATGAAAGCTACACCGTTGTATGCTTTTTGTCCTGAAAAATCAAGTTTATAACCTAATTTTTCAAAGGGCGATCGCGGAAAATCTGCATCTACAACTTTCGTTTCTTGCAAGCAGAGTACATCAACCGGATTTTGGCTTAACCAATCAATAACTTGTTCTAGGCGAGTGCGAATTGAATTAACGTTCCAAGTAGCAATTTTCATTGAGGATTTATTTACATAAATTAATTATTTAATCAATAATTAGGTGGTTTTTAGATTTATTTAATATTCATAGTTTCTCTAGGATTGAAGCACTTTTCCTGAAATCAGCCTTGGAAATAATTGATCCCAAAAGAAAATTTAGTATTCTCAGCTACAAAATTTGATATTCAGTAGGTTAAGTTACAAAATAGGCAATTGTCTAATGATCCCCAAGACAGATGAAAGGAGTTAACAGTCTATTGTATCTTTGTATTGTAGTCGCTAGGCGGCAATTACTGAATAACTGAAATTTATGGGTGCTGTTTCGGCGGTACGGTTAACCGATATTGCATTTGCGAGCATAGTTTTGGTTAATTTAAATTTCAGAAGATTAAGTATAAATTCTTTGCCCTCAAACATTGACGTAAGTTCTCACATTGAGAGCTATTTAATCGGCTGAACCAAAACATATGAAGATCGCTCAAGTCGCCCCCTTATGGGAACGAGTTCCACCTCCAACATACGGAGGAATTGAACTGGTAGTGAGTCACTTGACCGATGAACTAGTTCTTCGCGGTCATGAAGTCACTTTATTCGCCTCTAGTGATTCCCAAACTCTGGCTAATTTAGAAGCAGTTTATCCGCAAGCATTGCGCTTAGACCCGAATGTCAAAGAGTATGCAGTGTACGAAATGCTTGAACTGAGCCAAGTTTATCAGCGATCGCAAGAATTCGATATTATTCACTCCCATGTAGGGATTTCAGCACTATCGTTAGCGAGTTTAGTACCAACTCCCACAGTGCATACTCTGCACGGCAGCTTTACAAAGGAGAACCGGAAAGCATTTAGCCACCATAAGAAGCAACCATACGTCAGTATTAGTGACGCACAGCGGCAGATAGATTTAAACTATTTTGGCACTGTTTACAACGGAATTAAGCCGGAAGATTATCCGTTTAAGCAACAACCTCAAGAACCAGAATATTTGGCATTCTTAGGGCGCTTTTCCCCTGAAAAGGGTCCGCAACATGCGATCGCCATAGCTAAGCAGAGTGGTTGGCGCTTGAAGATGGCAGGAAAGATTGATGTAGTAGACTCAAAGTTTTTTGAACAAGAGATTGCCCCCCATATAGATGGTCAGCAAATTGAATATTTAGGTGAAGTTAACCATGCAGAAAAAGCTGAACTCTTGGGCAATGCTGCAATCACTCTTTTTCCCATTACCTGGCAAGAACCTTTTGGTTTGGTAATGATTGAATCAATGGCAACTGGTACACCTGTAATTGCCATGAATCTAGGTTCTGTACCAGAGGTTATTGCTCATGGTGAAACAGGTTTTGTCTGTCAAACCTATAAGCAAATGGCAGATCTGATTCCTAAAGCTTTAAAACTCAATCGCTACGCCTGTAGAAAACACGTAGAAAAGAATTTTAGCGTTGCCCAAATGGTTAATGGTTATGAAGCAGTCTATGAACAAATTATTAAAGATCGCATAGACTTGAATGGGCACATTCATGCTGCCAAAATTCAGTTTTAATCAACAAAATTTTTTTTGCATCTTACAACAACATTTCTTTTAAGGAGGACATCGTTATGAGTATGAGAACCAACACTTGTCCATGTTGTGGTGGTTCCCTCCTGCGCCATATTCGGCATAGCGAAGTTTATTGGTTTTGTCTATCTTGCCGACAAGAAGTACCACTATTAACTCTGAGTCGTCTGTCTAATGCGGAAACTCGGAACACAGGAGTACTACCCCAACCGACAGTAAATACATAGCGATCCTTTTAATTAATTTGGTTGTAAGATTCCCGATTTAATTCAAGGAAGTCAGGAATCTGAATCAGCCGTTTTTTAATAAAAATCATGATGACTTCACCTGGTAAAATCAGGTGAAGTCATTAATTTAGGTCAAAAGCTGTGTTGGCAGCCTTGCTTTATGGTCAAGAAGATTTACGCCTAGAGGCAGTCCCCGATCCAACTCCTGCTGCTGGTGAGGTGGTAATTCAGGTTGGTGCTGCTACAACTTGTGGTACAGATTTAAAAGTATGGCGGCGTGGTGGTCATGCCAGAATGCTGACACCACCGACTTTGTTTGGTCATGAAGCAGCTGGGCGAATTGTTGCATTAGGTGAAGGCGTTAGAGATTGGCAAATAGGCGATCGCGTTGTAGCAAATAACTCTGCACCCTGCATGAATTGCTTTTTTTGTCAACGGCGAGAATATTCCCTATGCCCAAATTTGACCTGGAATAATGGTACTTTTGCTGAATACCTGAAAATTCCCGCGCCAATAGTACAGCATAATTTATTGCGAATTCCTGATGAGTTGCCCTTTGAATTGGCAGCGATGACTGAACCCTTAGCTTGTGTATTGCATGGGGTAGGACGTACCCGAATCAAAGCGGAAGATCGGGTAGTTGTGTTGGGAGATGGGGCGATAGGGCTAATGTTTGTCGCAGCTTTAGCTGATGATGCAAAAGCCGAGGTTTGGCTGTGGGGAGGTAATGACCAAAGGCTAGAAATTGGCAAAAAATTAGGTGCAGCTAAGACTTTTAACTATCACCAAATTCAAGATATTCCAGGTGTCGTGAAAGAACTCACCCAAGGCTGGGGTGCAGATGTGGTGATTGAAGCAACTGGAGTACCAAACGTTTGGGAAACTGCGATCGCAACTGCCCGTCCTGGTGCAACAGTTAACTTATTTGGTGGTTGTCCGCGAGATACGACTATTACCATCAATACAGAACAGCTACACTACAGCGAACTTACTCTCAAGGGTGTGTTTCATAATACTCCAGAGTATGTCCGGGCTGCTCTATCGATGATAACTAGTCGTAAACATCCTTTAGAACTACTGATCAGCGAACATCGCCCGTTAAAGGATTTAGCACAGGTGTTTAGTGATATGAAAGCGCGTAAGGTAATTAAGGTAGCACTGACACCTGAATGATGACCCAAACAAGCAGGGACGTAAAGATTAGATGAAATAATTCTGCTGAAAAACGGGAAAACTATGGTTACATCCCTGTTACTACTAACGGGGGTATTTCCATGTAAATCCTGAAGAGAAAATGCTAAAAAAACCTCTGCTTACTTTTTTGATTTTGCCTGTTTCTTTAGTGTCCTGGCTATCTGTGGGAATGCTTGCTGATTTCAAAGCCAATGCTTTACCAGGGCAAAAAACAGAAGAAGTAGAAACCTGGATTAAAGCACATCCCACTCTACGTCCCAATAGTGGAGAGCGATTATTTGTACAAAAGAGTGACACAGCCGCCCAGCGATTCACCTTTTTAGCATCGGTGTTACCTCCTGGTAAAGTAGCATTTGCTAAAGACCGCAGCATGATTCGCAACGAGCGCATTACTATGTATGATGCTGTTAACGGTATGACATTTGAGCGCTTCCAAGAGGCCTTACGGGTAATTTATGGGCTGGATATTTATCAAGATTTTAGTCGTGCTCAACTACTTTATAAATATCCCAATCAAAGTGCGGTTAACTCAGCCCGATTTGCCAAAACTCCAATTAGGGAAGCTTTGCAAGGAGAATTGCGCGTAGGCGATCGCTACGCCTATTGGATAGAAGTTGCACAGCCTAAGACTGGCAAAGCTTTCACTGGTCAAATGACGGTTTTGCTCAAAAGCGATTTAGACAAGTTAGAAGCAGAACTGCGAAATCGTTAAATAGATAAAGGCTGAAGCAGGATAAACGATAAAACTCTTCACTATAGAGTTAGCTGAAGAGTTGGGTATTTTATACTTTATTATTTAGACTTCAGCCTTTTTATAACCCGCCAAGTCCTCCAGAAGGCGGGGCTTGCCATGTACCAGAAAAAATACTTTCAGCTGCTAGAGAAATTCGTAGCAAATCTTCCTTAAGTAATGGCGGCCAATCAACTCCAGCCTTGCGTCCTGCGGCGAATAGCTGTTGAGTCTTAATGCTTAACTCAAAAAGTGCAAAAGCTAAGTCTCTGTCGAGAGTAGAGGCTTCTTTGAGGGATTCAAACACCACTTTTAAGGCCAACAACATCGAGGTGATTTGACCAGGAACTGGCGGTTTTCCCTGCTTCATACGCATTAACAAGGAATCTGGGTTGTCCTCGGTTGGTAATACTTGGTCTATAAGAATTTTGCGAGCTGTTTCGTAGTTCATTTATTCAGCTTATAGCAGATTATGTCTCAGTAGTAATACTTAGTTAGAAATTATCACCATTAATAGGGATTGTGATGAATTTTAACTCAAATACTTTGAAATCCATATTAGTAATTTAAATGAATTTCAACTTGAATTTGCTCTATAAGCTGAACATCATTCACGTTCCCATTCCTGATAGAGATGTTAATTAATCAGAAACTCAACAAAAATTTTATTAGTCTACAAACTTCGTAGGGTGGGCATTGCCCACCTTACACAATTATTATTTTTTCACGAATAATTCAGTATTGCTCTAGGTGCTAATCTAGTGGCTTACAGCTCAATGACAAGTTTCAATCCCTAATAGGATTTTAGATAATTAAAACTTTTTGATGCAAAAAATATCTAACCAAATTTAAATTTCAATCCCTATTAGGGATTTTAGTTAATTGGAACGCAATTAGAGCAAGAAAAAAATTTACTTTATGTAGCCTTGTTTCAATCCCTGATAGGGATTATTGTTAATTGGAACTTAGTATTCGCAGAGTAGATCAATCAAATACACAGGTGTTTCAATCCCTGATAGGGATTATTGTTAATTGGAACTGGCGCTACAGATTAAAGAGTGCTTAGAGTTTCGTGTTTCAATCCCTGATAGGGATTATTGTTAATTGGAACTCAAGGAGACACCTTCATGGAATGCCAGTATTGTGTTTCAATCCCTGATAGGGATTATTGTTAATTGGAACAGTAGAGATTGCGCTGATTGGATATCTGTAAGTAGAGTTTCAATCCCTGATAGGGATTATTGTTAATTGGAACTCCGAGTAATGGAGCTTCCACCATCAGCCAATCCCAGTTTCAATCCCTGATAGGGATTATTGTTAATTGGAACCATACTCAGCTTTTGAAGAAAGCTCCTTCACAGGGTTTCAATCCCTGATAGGGATTATTGTTAATTGGAACAATATTCGGTTATTCCTCAACCATTACCTAGCAGTTTCAATCCCTGATAGGGATTATTGTTAATTGGAACATTGGATAATCTCAGGAAGGTTATCAGCAACTCTGTTTCAATCCCTGATAGGGATTATTGTTAATTGGAACGCAATCAATGGAAAGTTGGTAAAGAAAAATTTGGTTTCAATCCCTGATAGGGATTATTGTTAATTGGAACACCTACAAGAGCTATCGAGAAAGAAGTAGAACTACTAGTTTCAATCCCTGATAGGGATTATTGTTAATTGGAACCTTATAATCAAAATTTCATAATCACAGAAAAATCAAGTTTCAATCCCTGATAGGGATTATTGTTAATTGGAACCTTAGTCACATTTATTACAACTCGCACTGAATTATGTTTCAATCCCTGATAGGGATTATTGTTAATTGGAACATTATGGAGTTTTTAGAACGACGCTCTAATTTAGAAGTTTCAATCCCTGATAGGGATTATTGTTAATTGGAACAATAGCATTCTCAATCGTGCTGCCAATAACCGAAGAGTTTCAATCCCTGATAGGGATTATTGTTAATTGGAACTTTAGCCAGCCGTTTAGCCACCGGGAGGATTCCTTGTTTCAATCCCTGATAGGGATTATTGTTAATTGGAACCTTGATTTGTCCTGTGGGTTGGACTTGATAAGCGTTCATCATGTTTCAATCCCTGATAGGGATTATTGTTAATTGGAACTTTAGATATTGCGCCACATCTTGATGAGTTAGCTTTGTTTCAATCCCTGATAGGGATTATTGTTAATTGGAACTTTCGAGTATTGCGCGATCGCACTTCCGATTTAATGTTTCAATCCCTGATAGGGATTATTGTTAATTGGAACCGCCCACAGTTGAAAGTATTGATATATTTGGTTTTCAAGGTACAGTTGCGTCAACCTCAACTTAAAGTAGCTTTTGGGGCATTGGGTTGTCAAGGGTGACATTGGGGCGAAAGGCTGAAAAGTTTGTGTAGAAAGGATTTGGGAGTTTGCGTCAACCTCAAAATAGGTGTAAAAGGGTTCAAAGCTAGAGGGGATAAGCTTTCGAGGCGTAAAATTTGGCTCTATTTTTCAAACACCTACAGGTTGACGCAAGACTCAAGCAAAAAATACCGTGGTATCGATTGGCATTTCGCCGCCGATGCGCTCAATTTTTCCTTGACAGCAAGCACAGAGGAAATAAAACCGGATGCTGTCTTGGTCTGGCTTGATTAATTTAGACAGACGCGATCGCAGTTTAGCATACTGAGTTTGTGTCAAGTCGCATTCAAAAACCGAATACTGCATCCACTGTCCATAAGATTTGAGAACCTTGTGAATTTTTGTGCGGCGTTTGTCTTCTGGTACGTCGTAAGAAACTACTACAAACATCAGGATTAATTACTTCATTACTAAAGGTGGATATTTATCAATTTCTCCTAGCAGATATTTGGCAAGGAAACGTGCCTGTATTTCAAAAGTTTCTTGATAAGTATGTTGCTTCTGCAAAACGGGATGCTTAAATTTATCTTGCTTTTTTTCTTGATATAGCCGCAGAAAAGTATGCAAACCTTCTTTAGTAAGCGAAACTGCATTACTTACAGGTTCGGTAATAAAATCTTTTGGTGTCTGCATCCGGCGATTAATCGCTGTGAGAACAACAGCATCTACTATTAAAGGTCGAAATTCCTCCATTAAATCTAATGCTAAAGAAGGTCTACCATATCGCTCTGTATGCAAGTATCCTAAATAAGGGTCAAAACCCACAATATTTAAAGCTCCTTGTATATCATGACGCAGCAAGGAATAACCTAAACTCAAGAGGGAATTTACTGGATCTATTGGCGGGCGGCGATTACGGGTGGTAAAACTAAAATCATCAACACGAATTAGTTGATTAAAACAGCCAAAATATGCTGCACTGCCAGCACCTTCTAAGCCTCTGATAGAATTAATAGAATCGGCTTTTTCCAAGGATGCGATCGCATTAGTTAATTGAGTGATACCAGCATTCAAATCTAGTTCAGCATAGCGGCGTTGAGATTGTAGTAATGTCTGGCGATAATTCTTTAATTTACCTCTGACAAAACCTTGCGTAACATGAACAGCTTGGGCTGATTCACCTGCGGCTTTCCATTGGGCATTACGAACAAAAATGTTTTTACTCATTTCCGGCTCCAATCGAGCAATATATTTACCGTTATTTGTGAGAAAAGTTAAGGGAATCTTTTTATCAATCAGTTCAGCAATAGCCGCAGGAGAAATACTAGATCGTCCCATGACTACTAAACCATCAACTTTAATCAGCGGTACGTCTAAAATTATTTTCTTATCAAATTTAACGTTTAGACGTTCATCAAGTTTGCTGATAAAAGAATCATCTTGTGTGACGTAAATTGTTCCCATGATTTTATTCCAACGTTAACAATAATCCCTCAGACTAGAAGTCTGGGGCTATACAAACAAAGTCCGCCTGCGCGGACTAATGCGGCAGGATCAGGTATATATTTGCAATAGTGGAAATCTCAAAAATTACTAGTGCAGCTTAGCAACAATACCTTTCTTCCCTTCTGCCATCTGCCTTCACACCCCAGCTTCTTGATAGCTTTTGAGCTTATCTATTGCTTTAGGTAAACATTGCGAATAAAGACTGCATCCTTTGCAGCGTTTGCTGTAAACTGCTGGTGGCATAATTCCAGTTTGCAGTAGATTTGTGACAGCATTAATTGTTGCGATCGCACTTTGCCGCAACTCAGAATTAATCTCTACTAATTGGCGTTGATGGGAGTGGGAATAATAAATATATCCAGTGTTGATAGTTCGCCCTGTCATTTCTTCTAAACATAAAGCTTGGGCGCAAACTTGCAACTCATCGTTATCCCATTCACCCTTACGTCCCCGCTTATATTCTACTGGGTAAAACTCACCAGATTCGACTTCAACTAAATCCGATTTCCCGATCAATTGATACTTTTCTGACTTCAGCCAAATCGCCCGAATTTGCCAAGTTTCTTCACGCTGTCCATCGCCTGTAGTGTGGACGCGATCGTGTAAACTTGTCCCCTCAATTGTATATTGATTATCGGTAAATTCTCCCGCACAAAACATCCGCCAACAGCGATGCGAACAGTAGGCATATTGATTTAATGCCGCAATCGGAATGTATTCGGTGTTCATTGTTAATTGTTATTTGTCACTTGTCATTGGTCATTTGTTATTTGTCATGGCTTAATTCTCCCTTGTCCTCCTTGTCCCACTTCCTTTATCTCCCTCATCATGTTTCAAGAAGCATACAACCGCCGCATCATCCCCATACCCATTGTTGTTTTTCGCCCTACACCTGCATATAAAGCATAGTCAGCTAAAGCGTTAATTTGCTTAATTTGTATTGGTTCAACTTCTCCTAAAATCCGATAGCCAACTTCGCCAACAATGCCGATAAATTTGCTGCGGGAGTCGGCTAATATTTCGGTATGAATGTTGACGAAAGAGGGAAATATTGACTCGATAGCAATTTCCGAAAATTCTATGCCACTATATTTATTCCACCGTGAAAGCAGAGATTTAAAAACACATTCTCTAGTAGGGAGAGTAGTATCAAACTGTCCTTGGCGGAAGGCGGTAGGTGTGGCGAAGGTGAAGTTAAGAGAGCGTTCGCGATCGCTTGCTTGTTCGTACAATTGAGCGTAGGTGCTGGCGTTTGCCCAAGGTTGAATTGATTGGGGTGTACCTTGAATGCTGGTAATGTACAAGTCAGCTGGGCCAAGATGCCAAGGGTGTTGGGGGTTGAGATTTAGCCATAGTTGGGTAAGTCTGCCAAAAAGAGTGTCATCTAATAAAGAGATGCGCCACCAACAAGGCGTTCCGGCAGGAATTGGTTGTTGATGTTGCCATTGCAATTTAGATCCCCCCTTACCTCCCTTTTGAAGGGGGGAATTAATTTGTAGAGGTGAGAGGGTAAAAGCTTTATCTGCGTTAGCATCGTGCAAGCGATCGCCCAATGTGCTATCAACAGAACTAACAAGCGTTAAAAATAGCGCGTGCAGATGTCTGCCAGTGAGATACTTGGGTGGAATCGGTGATTGGGGAAGTAAGTTAAGAACAAGGCTATGAGGCATATTTTTTTTGCTTTTTGCTAGACTGAGTAACTCTTGACTCCACAGTAAAGGATGGTATGTCCCGGAGTTCAGTCTCACTCAAGCTATATTGTTCGCAAACCAGACTCAGGCGATTTCCGGGGGTTTGCACAGCTTTGACAGAATGGGTTAAATCACCTTGAAAGTAGAGTAAAGTGTTCATTTGCGGCTTAATTTGCCCAAGCTGGCGTTTGTGCGACTTGAGTATCAGTTCTCCCCCCTGCATATCAGGCGGTACGCGCACATAAAGAACGCTGACAACTAAAGGCGGTTCAATGTTTTTGCAGTAAGAACGCAAAGAGCGATCAATGTGCGGATCGACACGCGAACCTTCTTTGAGCGATAAAGGATTGAGGTAAAAAGCGTTACAACTCGGCTGGAGAGCCAAATCCAGATAAGGCTTGAAGTAGGGAAACTTTTGTTCTACCTGCGCTATATGTGATTTTTGAAACACCACAGAAAATCCCTTTGTTCCGACAAAATCGCGGTTGAGGTTGTTGACAGCAAAGTAAGAACAAGCATGGATTTCTCCCCATAAGTTATTGAGGTAATCGCTGGGGAAGGCGTTTTGTTGTAGTTGATAGTGTTTCACTGTGGTTGTGAGGGATGAGCGATCGCTTAACTATGATATCTAAGTAATGATTAACAATTGTGGGGAAGGTTCTAACTGCTGAAATGATTAAGTTCTGTAGAACATACATAGTAAAGTGAGAACAGACTGCATAGAGAGCAAAAGCCATGAGAATTGATGATTATAGTGCAGCAAAAGCACTAACTGAAAAATTAAAAGAAAGCTTACCAATTAAAGCACGCGCTGGGAAAGAGTTTCTCAAGACATTAAAACAAAAAGGAGAAGATGCTGATCCAGATAGAGAATTTGAAATTGATTTCGTGGGTTATTCAGGAGATGAAGGCGGGATTATGTGCGGGCTAAAAGAGCCAAATAATCCCGAAAGTAAAGAAAGATATGTTTCTTCTATTACTCACCTAAAAATTGACCCCAATCATCCCTTAGCTTCTGAAGTGCAGGCTTACCAACGCCAGAGAATTCGTAAATTAATGTTGCAAAATGAAGCAGGTTTTGCAGCAGAGTTAATGATGATAGAACCAGCGAAAAAGAAAAAGCGTGGTAAAGGTTTTGGGAACTAATCAACCTTTAAAACGGTATTCCATCCGCACTGGAATTTTTATCTCTTGCAACCCATTAAATTGGTAGTATTGCCCGCAAATTTGTACATTTTGAATTAAGCTTACTGGTGGCATATTTACCACGTCATAGCTAATCACTTGATTAGTGAACATGACATCTAAAGGATTTAAGGGATATTTGCAGGTGAATATACCTTCAGCCGTTTTAGGTTTAGGTAGTTGTTCAACTGTCAACTCAGCTTTACTCATCCATTTACCTAAGCGAATCCACTTTGGTAATTTAAGTTCTCTTTGAGTTATTACAAAAAACTCAAACAAACTTTCTGGCGCAATTTCTTTGGCTCTGCCAAAACTGGGAATATTTTTTTGGGTTTTCTCCATTTCAACGTGGTAGTTGTTGTTAGCATATTTCCAAGTGTTGAGAATGGCAGAATGGCTAATTGCACGTGCAGGGGTCACATAAATTTCCTGTTGATTGAGTGGCGTTAAATGCTCCTCATATTTTGGCACTTGCTCAGGGCAAAAGTAGCGATAGGAATGTTCTTCAGCAACGGTAGTAGAGTAGATTTGGCTATCAACTAAACCCAGTGCATAACAAAGAGCGTAATTGTGAATTATTGGCTCTGTTTCATACAATCGCCCGATTTCACGAGTTGCGTAATAGAGACTGTCGTGTAGTTCTAATTGACAACGGTAAATAAATACCATTATTCTTTCCCCGCTTTAGCAGCCGTTTTCTTTTTACTGATATGCTTACTGGCATAAGCTTTAGCTTCTGCATCAGCTTTTTGCAAAATCGCCTGAATTCCTTTCTCGCTTCCGGTGAGAGCCTTAACTTCATTAAGCAGAGGTGTAAAAGCATCACCAATGAAATCAGTATGAACGATAAATTCATCAGTCATTATCGCCTCAATTGCACTTTTCGCAGCAATCATTACATCATCTTCATCCAGGGGTTCAGGTGGATTTAAACTATTGTTAGCCTTCATCTGGTCGTATATTGCTTGAGTCCAACGCAGATTACTAGTAATTTCTCCATCTGCAAATACAACACCAATTAACTCATTTCTCACCCTACCTGTACGGGTTGTTTGCGCTCCATAGTGGCGAGTCCGTAAGATATTATTTAAAACGTAAAGAAAACTAGCTTCAGTTGGGTCTTTAAGGGTAACGATACTAGGGAAGAAAACTTGTGGTCTGATGTGGTCTTGTTGATTAATTCGACTAGTAACTTCACCAGGTTTAGAACCATTTTCACCTTTAGAAGCCATTGTCCCATTTTCATAAGGTGCGTTGAGGGTGAATGTTTCGTGTGATTCATCAAAAGCTGTAATTGAAAATGCCGTGTCTACCACAACTTTTGATTTTTCAGAGCCAGAGTCACCAATAGCAAAACCGTAAATGATGCAATCAGGATTATCCATTGCGAAATTTACGTTGTATTCGCATTCTTCAGCCGTCATTAATCCATAGTTACGCAGTAATTCCCGACCAACTAAACGCTCTGGAGTAGACTGTTTGCGCTTGAACATTGACAAACGGCTAATTGTAGTTTTATCTTTCACTCCTGCTCTTACCCGTGCTTTATTCAGTTCTGCATCTGTCTGGAATAGTGGATAAGATTCCGTAATGCGAATAGTCAAGAAATGAACATATTTACCCATTGGTTTGTAAGGAATCTCAGTTTGAAAGAATTTGGATTCAACAGTTTTTAAAATTGCCATGATTTTCTCCAAAAAATTGTTTACTACTTGTTTACTTATAGAGGAAGAATTTATTCCGGTTCATTAACATCATCTATTACAGAAATATTTTCATTTCTTCCTGCATTTTCTTTGTCATCTTCTAGACGATAGAGAAATTCACAAGTATCTCGAATTAAGTTGAGTTGACGACCAGCTAAACGAGCGCGATCGCCTGCAAATGAGTTATCAAATACCTCCACCACAAAATACTTTGCAAAATCTAGAACAGCTTGTCGTTCTTCTTCTCGTTTGCTCATAATCCAACGCCCCTCAGCAGTAGACGAATGAACGCGATCCATGAGTTTAAAAACTTCTGCTGCAACAGCCGCAACTAATGTTTCTCCCTGAAATACACTTGACTCAGCTTTGAGTATAGTTTCAGCCGCAATATCAACTGGTTTTAACACAGCATTAGACTTAGGATTATAACGCTTATTAGCTCGATAAAATCTGCGGTATAAATCTGTTAATTTCTTAGGATGATTCAGACTTGATGCTTCTCCCACAATTAATTGCTCCATATTTGTGTCATATTTCACATAAGGGTCAAAACAAGGATAAAAATGATAGGCATAAAGCCGGATTTTTTCAATTCGCGCTGTTTCCGAACCCTGGTTACGCACCCAGCGATTAAGGTAAGAAAAAACGTACAGGGGACTGGTTTCAAAATCTTTAGCCAGTTCTGTAAATCTCCCCCAATTGGCATCGTAACCAGTCTTACTTTGTCTAGCATTCACATCTAAATGAATGGCATAAGCGGCGGTAAGCACATTTAAAGGCGCTGGGTATTGGATGCCGTTTTCATTCCAACCTTCGAGGATGTAGTCAAGACGGAAGCGATCGCGCTTTACTAAAGCACGGAAAGCATGAGGCGCACTATCAAGGAAAACGCTTTCCTCAAACTCAGCACCATCATTAAAAGGTGGAATTGGTGACTCTGAAACCACAGTTTTAACATCTAAAATCATCGGGAAAGCAAACGCTAACCAAGTTGGCATTACCCAAGATTCTGTATCGGTGCTGTCTCTTCCTGGCGGGAGTGCCATGAAGTAAAATGTTAAAGGCTGGTCTTCAGGATAGGAAAGCTTAAAAGTGCGATCTTTGTCACGCTGGAGGTTTTCATCGATTAAGAAACTATCTACACTTTGGTAGCGATCGCGCCCTAAGTCTGCCTGTAAATCCTTACTGATAAAATGATTGCGAACGCTGGTATCAAAGCGAGTTTGAGCAATACCATTGTAGGCTTTCTGCAAAAACTTATTAGTCTCTGGTGTAAAGTAATAAGTAGGATAAAAGTAGAGATAGCGATATTTTCCATCTTCAAATCGCTTACCTACAGCTTGAGTTTGATTCATCAAGATTTGCCTGAGCATCATCTCCATACCTGCAATACTGGAAATATTGCGTTTAGCATTAGCACCTCTTAACATTTGCTTATTGGTATAAACTTGTGGCGTAAATAAAACTGCTGATTCCATTTGCTCAGTAACCGTGTAAGCAGAATGAGAAATTGAGCAGATTAATTGTTTCCCTCGCCCTAGTTTTTTCGCAGCATTGTAGTTTGCCAACTCTTTAAAAAAGATTTCGGCTTGGTCGGTAGCTGATTTTTGTCGCGTTTCGGTCGGAAGCATAATCACGCGATCGCACCAATCCCTTAAATCTTTCCATTCATCAGGTAGTTTGTACTGATTAATGATCGGTTCAATAACTTTTATCCATTGATTAACCAGACTTTGACAAATCTCACGAACGTCTTCTTGTCCTGGATTATGTTTAAGGTATTGCGTTGCAATATAATACCAATCATACGCGATGCCTCCAGTATCTTTAAGTTGCTGAAGTGCAGTAATTTCAGATTTATACTCAGATAAATCAAGAAAATCAACAGCTATCTCTGTAAGATTAATAGTTGGAATTGGAGGGAGTTCTTTGTTATTTTTAATTAGGGCTTTAACTCTGTCCAGATACTCTTTCCAAAACTTTCCAGTTATTAAAGCTCCTAGTTCTGCCAAATGATCAATACGAATATCTTCTGCAAAATCGATTTCGATATTCTTCGCTAAAACACCTTTACGCTGGAATTGAGCCAAATTAGTAGCTTTATCTGCTGCCTTGCTGGTTTTTACTTTACTCGGTATTGCATCAACAGTAAACTGCATTAAGCCTCTGATGTCCAGGAAAAGATTGTAGTAATCAGCATATTTCATCCCAATATTTCCCCGACTGAATCCAACTTTTCGGAGTTGAAGTTGATTAGCGCAGAGTTGTTTTATGGTGTCAATAACGCGATCACCCAATCCTTCTCTACTAATTTTTGGAGCATCTTTTCTGGCTAAATAAATTACTCCTGTGGGTAAATAAAGTAGTATTTCATAGTAGGTTTTATCCTCAGTGTTGAGGCTAGTGTGTGCTTCCATCAAGGCATTATTAACTACATTAGTTAATACACCCCGGTTTTCAGCAATGCTGTGATAAGTAAATTTCAGTTGTCCATCACTCAAATTATGTATAATTTCTTGGAGCCTGGAGTTCTCTGCGTCCTGGGGATGTTTAACAATTGAGGCAAGAGAATCAGCCAAACAAGTTAAATCAGATAAACTGCGAAGGGTACGGTCTTTGAGAACAGGATTCAACCCAAATTCAGAAAAATTCCAGTTAGTATCCCAGCGACGTTGAGCATTATAAGCCATACACAACAAATCATCTAGATACTCTCGATAAGCTTCAGGATTTTCTGGATTTATAAAGTTATTCAACCCTAACTGGTGAACTTTTTTATCAATAATTTCACGATGTTCTGCTAGCGGTAGTTTGCGGCAGTTTTCAGGGACATCAGGAAACTTTTCAAAATCATGTAAAATAAATCCAGCAATTACCAAACGCCGTTCTCGCTCTTTCACCACTCGCTGCACTGTGGTATTGAGTTTTTCTAAACGTTTCTCAATTAAATTTGCTGGGAATAATCCATTGAGTAAGTGTGTATTCAGTGATTGGTCAGCAGCGTTATCTCGTCTGACTTTAGTTTTCCCTTCTGCTTCTCGCTGCTGGTCAATTTCATCAAAAAACTTACCGCCTTTCGCCGTTACACCAATTGCTATCCGCAATAGATTTGGTAAAACATACTCGGCAAAGTCTGCCATTACCTTATCATCTGGATTTTGAGCCTGAATTGCTTCTCGTAATAGCTTGAGTGTTAGTAACTCACCTTCGGTTTCAATAGTACGGTCTGAAGAATCGCCATCCAAACCAAAATCACCTGATAACCAATCATCATTAGACATTTTTAACCTCCATTTTTTTACTCCACGCCTTCAAGCAACTTGGCAACTTGCTCTGGAGCCGGAAGCTGATTTTTTAATTCTTGAGGCAACGTAGAAAACAGTTTATAAGTTGCTATACCAATTGGTTTATTCGATTCTCTCAGTGCATACTCAACAATAGTTTTATCTTTGGATTTGCAAAGAATAATTCCGATTGAGAGATTTTCGTCTGGGAATCGAGATAAATCATCTAAAGCCGCCAGATAAAATTGCATTTTTCCCACATACTCAGGTAGAAACTCTCCAGTTTTTAACTCAATCGCAACTAGACATTTTAATTGGCGGTGATACAGCAACAGGTCGATAAAAAATTCTTTATCGCCAACTTCTAAGCGATACTGACTGCCAACAAAAGTAAACCGCCCACCCATTTCTTGCAAGAATGGTTCAACTCTTGTCAAAATCGCCTGTTCTAGCTGTCGTTCACTGTGTTCATCTGCTAGTTCCAAGAAATCAAAAGTATATTCATCTTTGACAGCTAGTTTTAATTGATTACGGATCTCTGCTGGAACAGTTTTATCAAAGTTAGTCTGATTCAACAGAGTCTTTTCATACGTTTGATTTTCAATTTGGTGAATCAAAACATTCTTTGTCCAGCCAAATTTACGAGTCATTCTGATATAGAATTCCCGTTCTAGGTCATCTTTGCACTTCTCTAAAATGACTATATTGTGAGTCCATCCAATTTCTGCCACCATTGGTGGCAGAATTTCTTTAGAGTGGTAAGTCAGATAAAAATCTCGCATTCTCCAAATGTTACGGGCAGAAAATCCGCTAATTCCTCGAAACTCTGCTTGTAAGTCTTTTGCTAACTGTTCTACTACGGATTTTCCCCAGCTAGCGCCCTGCTGTTGAGTAACAATTATCTGTCCAATATCCCAGTAGACGTTAATCATTTCTCGATTAACTGCTTTTAGTGCTTCGTACTGGGCTGAACGAATACGCTGTTTTATTTCCATCAGCAAATGTCTGTAATTTTCTGAAATAGGGTTACTCATAGCGGAAAAAGTTCAACTTATTCATCACCGACTAGCCGACGCGCATAGTAAAGCAAACAGGCTTGTACATCTTCCCGTTCTAACCAGGGATAACTTTCTAGCAAGGTTTCGATAGTATCTCCTGCCGCCAACATCCCAAAAATATGTTCAACCGCAAGGCGATGACCTCGAATAATTGGTTTACCGTCAAAGATTTTGGGGTTGACTGTGATTCTTTCTAAAAGTTGTTGTTCGTTCATTGTTTACCTTCAAAATGTTTAAGTTTATTGACTATTTCCTGTGATTGGTAGGAAAGAGGGAAGCTTTACTAAAACTCATTGCTTTAAGATTTGGTGTTACCAGTGACTCGCTCAACCATCAGCTTTAAATCTGTTGGGGATAGAGACTACCTACGCCTGACCTTAATACCGCAAGCTGCTAATGAGCTTCCCTCTGAGATGGGGATTCTCTAATTTAGCTAGAGAAATCCCCAGATAAGCTATCGCATCAGTTATGCTGCCAATAACCGATATTGAAATTGGTTATGAGCAACTTTTCGCTTTTCAATTAAGTAGCCTTTCTTGCGAGCTTCAAACACCGTGTGTCCAAATCGCCAACTAACTTTTATGGCTAGTTCGTCGCTTGAATGCCACTTACCATCTTTGAGAAGTGAAATTAGTCGGTCAAGGTTTGTCAATTTAACAAGTATGATTATCACCTCCTTTAAAAACTTTGTCATACGAATACTTCAGCCCAAATGCTTGTTTTGCATGGACTTCAGTAATTTGTATAATCTGACGCTACATAATGCGATAGCTGTTGTCAAGCATTTTTTTGACTTTATGATTAAGCTTAGACCTATTCAACAAGTTGTAAGCTTTGACGTATTCAACCACCTATTAAATTCCCTATTAGGGATTGAAACGGATAGATGTCTACTTCAATGTACTTAAAACTAAAAGCCTTGATTTATTTGACTATTCATGAAATCCTTAATGTATGAGGAGCTTTACGCGCACAAAAAACAATCCTTTAAAATCCCTATTAGGGATTGAAACGAATAAGTCTGTGCTTAAAACCGTAAGCTCTTGTCATACATTAACCAAAATCCCTATCAGGGATTGAAACCTCAAGCAATCCATATCTCATCTCCTTTGCTTTTAAACGTATAAGCAAGCGTATCCAGCAGTAGTGCAGAGTGACCAAAAGCGATCGCATAGGGTGCAGTAGCATCATGAAAGCTATACTGATCGCTAATGCCATAAATCTGAAAATTCATCGGTAGCCTTAGCCGCATCCGCACTTCAGCAAGAGGACGGCGAATCACGTAACAAACCAAACCTTCCTTTTTGAGGCGTTTGTTAATTTCCCCAACCCAATAGTTGTCAGGTTGCCAAATTTCTACACCAGTCAAAACCTGAACTTTCCAAGCGTCAGCAATTGGCTGCAAGTTTCCAGAATAGGTAAACTTCCAGTTCAGCCGTTCCTCTCGGTAGGAACGCAACCTCATAAATGCTAGACAATGAGCAAATCTACCTTTGGCAATAGGTTGTCCGGTGCGTTCTGCGGTTTCTTTGAGTGTCCGTATAAATGCCGCTTCCGTCCACATTTCAATTTCTAAATTGCCCAAAATACCCGGCAAATCGTAGGTTTTAAATCTATCTGCCTCGTTTTCTTCTGTTAAGTCATATAAACCACATTGCAAAGGACTTGAACCTCGAAAACTAGCAGCATCCTCAGCAATAGGATTTCCTGATTTACTGGAAAGTTCTTGCCAGTCTCTCGCCCATCCTTTAATGCGCCCAGCTTGTGACTTCAAACTCGCGTCAAATACTTGTTCACAGGCTTCTTGAAACTTGTCTCGGCTTTGTGCATACTGTTGTTTAATTGTGCGATCGCTCAGTTGATAACATAACCAAAATGATTGCACAGCCCCCCAACGACGATAATAACCACGAAAATCGTTGATTTGTCGATAATTCTCAGTAATTGTATTGTGAAAAGAGGGGCGATCATAAATATTATTCACTTCTAACGGTGGAGTATCACCCTTAAATAATCGCTCTACCAAAAAGTTAGGAACTAGAGAAAAAGCTGTGAAATTCTCAAACTTAACTATTTGTCCATCTTTTTCATATTCGTCATGCCTTCCTAAGCGTCCTAAACGTTGGATAAAGTTACCTGCATCGGATGATTCAAAAATTAGAAAATTTATTTTAAAATCAACTCCAACATCAATTGTGCTAGTACCAATAACCAAGTCAGCATAAAGACTTCGTTCCTTTTCTCCTTTCCCCGATAGCCCTGTATTCTCTCCAACTTTCAATCCGTAAGGTTGTAATATTCCCCGAAAAAATTGAGTTAGGCGTTTGACTGCTGCGATTGAGTTAAGGATAATTGCGCCTTTACTTCCTGGATACTGCTGAAACTGAGCCAAAATCAAATCAGTATTTTCTTTTAGCCAGGTTTCCGAAGCTTTAAATGATGGTTCTAAAGGAATAAATTTCAAAGAAATTGTCCGTGCTACCTGCCGCCATCCCTGTGTTTGCAGTTGCTTACCTTGCTCTGGTGTGTCGGGAAACTGATATTTATTTTGTTTTAGAGGATCAATTTCTTTACAACGAAATCCTGCTTTTTCTAATCGCCCAATTAAGTTTGTATCTGGTGTGGCTGAGAGAAACAGAAATTTCTTGCGGCGATTAGTACAGCGAATTAACAACATTGTGTTAATAACACTAGCAATTTGGGGAGCAGCAAAAACATGAAATTCATCAAAAATAAACAAGTCAAAATCTTTATCAATTCTGCCCCATAGTTTATCTGGACTATCGCCACGAATTATATAAGCACCTCGATGTAGGTAGTGAAAAATATCAGGGTTGGTTAATAATGCTTCTCTCTGGTTAGTCAGAGTTGCGATCGCAGCTCCTTTTTTCAATCCTTCATTTTCAGCATAAATTTCTAAATCAGCCCCACTCAGTCGCACTACACGCGGCTGATTCTCTGGCTGAAATTTCTCAACATATCCTCTAATCTGCATTTCTTGATCGCGGGCGAGTTCATTGGTTGGGTAAAGTCCGATTGCAGAAAATTCACCCTGAAGAACCTCCAAATAAGCCGCTAGACTTTTACCATCGCCAGTCATCGCAGTGTTGAATACGACATCAATATTTGGATCGCGCAATGCTTCTAAGGTTGCGGTTTGATGCCAAGAAAGTAACCAATCTTTAGGTAATTTAACCCCGTCAGGTGTCGGGACGGTTTGCGAGTAAACAGGCTTGAGAGTAATTCTGTAATTTTCGGACATACACTTAAATAGTGTCCGTAACTGGTTGTTAAAATCCATATTGGCACGCAAAATAGAAGTTAGCAAGAGAAGATATGTACAAAGTATACGGACATTTTTAATGAGTCGAAAAGGTCAATCTATTACACTGTCGATATCAGAACGTGATAAAGCCGAGCTAGAAGCGATCGCTCTAGAATTCGGTATGAAGTGGGGCGATCGCCCGAACATATCCAAGTTGATAGAAGAGATCGCCCAACGTAAGTTACTCATCGGTAATAACAACAACTGGTCAGAATCCCGCATCAGGGCGTTACATCGCTGTATTGGTGCATTAACCGATATTGGACAAATCGAACAAGCCCAAATCATTGCAAACTTACTTTTAGAACGCAGCGAATTATCAATCCCACTGCGAACTGAAATCGAAGGTTTCCTAAAAAATCTGCCCCCAGCTTGGCGCTTACAAATAGATAACTACATCCTGCGAAACCAACCATTTCAGCTTTCTTATCAAGATGCAGCAGGGCGCTTACTCAATTTCACAGTTCGTCACGCCAAAGTTACTCCGCACGAAAAGCGTCAATATCTTGATTGCTGGTGTGAGGAAACTGAAGGAAACTTTGATATACCAGAACTACTTCACAACTGGAGTTTACGATTAGACCGGATTACCGATGCTGCTGTGACTTCAATTTCTGGTAAATGGCGTACTAATTTGGATGAAATAACAGTAGAAATGCACTTATTTGCAGGTTTAGCTTTTGCCTATCAAGTCAAACCAGAAGACGATATCAACGAATGGCTACCAGATCAACCACGAGTTAAGCGAGTTATCAGGCGAGTATCTAATACCTTTTGGTTTAGCCGCGAAGTTATGCAGTACGCCCCAGATTGTGTAGTGGTGTCACCGGAGAATTTACGCGATCGCCTTAAACAAAAACTCCGCACTCTATGCCAGTTGTACGATATTGAAACCAGGAAGTAAATTAAATTTACGAGTTGCAAATCAACTTTTGCGACTTGTAAATTAAGTTTCTGACTCATGTTTTAAGTTTGCGACTCGCAAATTAAGTTTTTGAATCGTATTTTAAGTTTCTGGCTCGCAAATCAAGTTTATGATTCGTATTTTAAGTTTTTGAATCGTCTATTAACGTCATGACTCCTAAATCAACTTATATAGCCTTGCAGCATATAAAAGCTATAATAAAAGTATAAATTTGCCCGAATAAGAGAAATTATGCTAGTAAAGGGTAGTTATCTTGTTATTCGTGCATATCTGGTTCAAGATTCTTCCCAATCTTCAATTTGTAATCCATTTACACGACCAAATTCTCCCGTATTGTGCGTTACTAATATCAAATTATTAGCGATCGCTATAGCCGCTATCTGCAAATCATTCGGGCCAATAGGAGTACCCTTAGCTGCCAATTCTGCACGAACTTGTCCATAAATTATTGCTGCTACATCATCAAAGGGGAAAGAAACAAATAAATTGAGAAACTGTTGCTGTCTGGTGAGTGTGGTTTCAGAATTATTACTCCGCATTGCACCATAAAATAGTTCTGCTTTGACTACAGAACAAACAGCAATATCTTCCCTATTTGTTGCCCGTAAACGTTGCCTGACTGCTGGCGATTTACCATTGAGATAACGAGCGCAAACATTAGTATCTAACAAATACCTCACACAATTTCTTCTCTATTTTCAAAATCTCCTTCAGAATCGATAACAATTTGGTCATCTTGACAACTGCCATAAGTCTGTTCAAAAAAACCGGGAGGCCATCCTAATTCTTCTAGTGTTTTTGTTAGGGTAGTGGCTTCAATTGGCTGATAAATTACCATTACTTCTACTTCTTTATCCTTCAAGTCTACCGGAACTTCTAAATGTAAAATGCCATCGTGTCCTACACGGGAACGTATTTTAATACTTTGCATTTCTATTTATCCTTATACAATTTGGTCAATCATCCGGTTCGCCTGGGAACCATAACCGCCGCCAAATAAATTGAAGTGATTGAGAATGTGATACAGGTTATAAAGTGTTTTTCTTTGCTCATAACCTGCATCCAACGGAAAGACTTCGTTATAAGCTTGATAAAAAGCTGCTGGGAAACCACCAAATAATTCTGTCATGGCGATATCAACTTCGCGATCGCCAAAATAAGTTGCAGGATCGAAAATCACTGGTTCTCCAGAAACAGTACACCCAGCATTCCCTCCCCATAAATCGCCGTGTACCAAGGAAGGTTCTACCTGATGATCTGCCAATAATTCCGGGATAGCAGCTAGTAACTTCTCTTGCTTGGGAAAATTACCCCCCCGCCGCCTAGCTAACTGAAATTGATAACCCAAGCGATGTTTAGCATAAAATTGTGCCCAGTCTGCTGTCCAAGTGTTGATTTGGGGTGTGGAACCAATAGTATTGTTAATTTTCCAACCAAAACCTTGACTGCTAGTCGCTTTATGCATCGCCGCTAGCTTCCGCCCCATCTCAGACCAAGATTTGCTATTACGGTTGCTGAGCGTAGTCGAAGCACCTCCCATTTCCAAGCATTCCAACACAATGTAGGCAGAATTACCCGCCGTACCCCAGCACAAGGGTTGAGGAACACGAATACTAGCTGTGATGAGCATTTCCTCCAACCCCAGCGCCTCAGCCTCAAACATGGCGATTTGAGATGCTTGATTGAGCTTGACAAAGTAAGTGCGTTGATTATCAGAGACAGCGTAGCCTTGGTTAATGCACCCACCACTCACAGACCGCTTTTGCTGACTCTGAAATTTTTCGCCAATCACTTGGCTAATATGGGCATCAATTTCTGTCCACATCGTGTTTGTCATTTGTCATTTGTTGCTTTTGTTCCCCTTCCCTTGTCCTCCTTCCCATACCCAATGCTCAATGCCCTATGCCCTATGCTGGCTTGAGGACAACTACACCATAAGCATCGGGAGAAAGATACTGTTGTGCGGCTTGCATCAAGTCGGTTGCTTCCTGGGCTTGAATATTCGCAGGGTAGTTAAAGGCTGGTTCTAAATCTCCTAGCATGGACTGATAGTAACCATACAAGCCAGCGCGATCGCTTGGTGTTTCATTGGCAAAAATAAATCTGTTGGCTACTCTTCGCCGCACCCGCGCAATTTCCGATTCTTTCACTAATTCTGTTTGTAACATGCGCATGTGTTGAGCGATCGCCTCTTCTACTGCCTGTAAGTTTTCTACTGCACACTTAGCCGAAATAAAAAACGTCCCTTGCAGCTGATTACTCATATTACTTACAGAAATCGAAGACACCAGTCTCCGTTCTTCCCGCAAATCCTGCACTAGCCTTGATGTCCGTCCGTGTCCTAAAATTCCTGCTAAAACATCCAATGCATAAGTTTGTTCAATTGGGAACAACCCTGGAACCCGCCACACCATTACTAGCCGTGCTTGCTGGAGAGCTTCATCAATGAATTCTTGACGGACAATTTCTTCAAACGCCGGTTCGGGATTAAGTCCTGAGTCTATCCAGATTTCAGCGTCTTTGGTTTTAGTAGTTTGAGTAATTGCTTGGGCAACAATTTCAATTAATTCTTCTGTAGGCAAATTACCTACAGCCACAGCCGTAATTGATTGAGGTTGATAAAAAACCTTATGGAAATTTCGCATCTGCTGGGCTTGGAGTTGGGAAATCACTGATTCTGGCCCCAATACCGGACGGCGATAGGGTAACCGCTCAAACGCCATCTCCATCGCCCGCCGAAAAGTCCGACGTTGGGGATTATCTTCTGAACGCTTAATTTCTTCCAGAACTACCAAGCGTTCCCGCTCAAAAGCATCATCCTCAATACTGGGATTAAATACTACATCTATTTGTAGTGGAGCCAGATCGGCAAAATCCTTGGGAGCAGTGGTTATATAGTAGTGAGTATAGTCTTGGCTAGTAGCCGCATTAGTAACGGCTCCCCGCTCTTCAATTCGACGTTCAAATTCGCCGCTAGCTAGGCGTTTTGTTCCCTTAAAAATCATATGCTCTAAGAAGTGAGCCATGCCGTTAATGGTATCGGATTCTACCGCCGAGCCAACCTTAATCCACAAACTCAGGTTAACAGCATCAATCGGCATTTGCTCTACTACTATTGTCAAACCGTTGGGTAACTGATGCAGCTTTGGAGCATTAAGACGAGGAAATTTTACCAGGGTTGAGGTCATTGGTAGTTGTGAGTGGTGAGGTGAAAAGCTTGCTTACTCCTTTATCTTATCTACCACTGAAAACAAGTAACGTGATTACTTCAATGCTGAGAATTTGCTTATCCTCTGTAGAAACGATCACATATATTTTTTTAGTACTGACTTTCTTTACGAATTAACTGTTTGAGGAGCAAATTATTCAGTTCAACAGCGTTGTAAAATTATGAATAGTAATATTAAGAATTATAAAAACCAATATCAATGTCCAGGTCTTCGCTTGACAAAAAAGCATCCCGTGTCATCGTCATTGGTGCGGGAATTGGTGGATTGACTGCTGGAGCATTATTAGCTCATCGAGGTTACAGCGTCTTAATTGTAGATCAAGCCCTCGTGCCTGGAGGTTGTGCCTCTACATTTAAACGCAAAGGATTTACCTTTGATGTGGGAGCAACTCAAGTCGCTGGGTTGGAACCAGGAGGAATCCATCACCGGATATTCTCAGAATTAGAAATAGATATTCCCGAAGCGACACCATGCGATCCGGCTTGTGCAGTGTACCTACCTGGTGAATTATCCCCAATCAACGTCTGGCGCGACCCAGAAAAATGGCGGGAAGAACGTCAACGACAATTTCCAGGTAGCGAACGGTTTTGGCAATTGCTGGCGACTTTGTTTCAAGCTAGTTGGGAATTTCAAGGACGCGATCCGGTGCTACCCCCACGCAATTTATGGGACTTATGGCAGCTAACTCAGGCAGTACGTCCGAGTACATTAATTACTGTCCCCTTTACCTTGTTTACCGTAGGTGATGCGCTACGTCTATATGGACTAAGTAACGATCGCCGTTTGCGAACTTTTTTAGATTTACAACTGAAGCTGTATTCCCAAGTCAATGCAGAGGAGACAGCCTTACTGTATGCTGCAACTGCATTAAGCGTATCTCAGCTACCCCAAGGTTTATTTCACCTCCAAGGTAGTATGCAGATACTAAGCGATCGCCTAGTAGAATCCTTAGAAAGAGATGGTGGCAAATTATTACTGCGCCACACTGTCGAAAAAATTACAGTAGAAAATAATCAAGCCACATCTGTAACGATTCGCAATCAGCAAAGCGGTGAAGTCTGGACAGAAACAGCTGACCACATAGTTGCTAATGTTACTGTACAAAACCTAGTACAACTATTGGGCGAACAGGCTCCATTTGGCTATAAACAGCGCGTGGAAAAATTGCCCCCAGCATCCGGCGCGTTTGTTGTGTATTTAGGTGTAGACGCCAGCGCTATTCCGCCTGAATGTCCTCCCCACCTGCAATTTTTACACGATGCCGATGGGCCAATTGGGGAAAATAATTCGCTATTTGTCTCTGTCAGTCATTCCGGAGATGGCCGCGCACCAGATGGGAAAGCGACAATTATTGCTTCTTCTTTTGTAGATCCACTGAAGTGGTGGCGGACTGAGAATTATGAAGAACTCAAACAAAAGTATACAGAAGAAGCGATCGCGCGTTTAGGGCAATACTTCTATCTCAAACCAGAAACGATAGTGCATCAAGAAGCAGCCACACCCCGAACTTTTGCTCATTACACAGCACGCGATCGCGGTATAGTCGGTGGCATTGGTCAACGCATACCTACCTTTGGCCCCTTTGGTTTTGCCAATCGTACACCTATCAACCATCTTTGGTTAGTTGGTGACTCTACTCACCCAGGTGAAGGGACCGCTGGGGTGAGTTACTCAGCGTTGACTGTGGTTAGGCAAATAGCCAGTAATCAGGCAATAGGCAAGAGTTATTAGTTATTTCTCCCTTGCCCCAATCCCTTATCTAGAAAATCCCAGATTACAATCCAGTAATAGTCGGTGACGGCTGCGATTGTTCAGGCACTGGTTGAGGTTCAGGATTAAGAAATTGCCGCCAAGTTCTAATTTGCTCTTGTGCCGCACTGTAAGCCGAACTACCTCTGGGAACCAATTTAGCAGTCTCAATACCCTTATAAATATCAGACTGTCCCTGAGATCGGGCAATATCTAGCAACTGTTGACTCCATTGGTCAATGGCTATATTGGCATCCATACGTAAAATATTACGCCTGGGAACCTGTTGAGCTAATTGTATTGCATCCACCAAGGCTTGTGGCGTACCAGCTAGTGCTGTATCCCGCGCTTTCTGCCAGCTTTCTCTGGCGCGGATTTGCCCTCGCCAATCATCTATAGCCTCTTGTGCTTCACCCGAAAGTGCCCGTCCCGATGAGGCAATTTGTTCAGCAGCGCTAATAGCAGCAGGTAGATTTCCACTCTGGGCTAAGTCTCTTGCTTGATCTAAGTAAGGCTGATCTTGAATTCGCTGAATCTTCGCTATCCAATTGCGGATTTTTCTGCGTGCTTCTGGATACAATGCACGACCATTACGGATTTGGCTAGCCTCGGAGATTGCAGCTTGCAAAGAGTTAACATCTTCTAGCAATGCTATTTGATCGGCACGCTCCAAGAAAGGTCGGTCTTGGATTGTCTCAACTTGGGTTTGCCAGCGTCCCGCCTCTTGTCTGGCTTCTGTAGCGCGGGGGTTACTATTAGGGATGAGCTGCGCTTGGGCGATCGCTGCTGTTAAATCGCTAACTGTTCCTTGGCTAGCTAGGGTTCGTGCTTTTTCTAGGCGGGCAACATCTTCAATTTCCAACTGCCATCGCGCAATCAATTGTTGTGCTTTGTTATACACAGCCCTAGTAGGAGCGATTTGTTGGGCCTGGGAAATTGCTGTCTCTAAACCGGAAATATTCCCGAGCCAGGCACTTCTTTGGGCTTCAGCTAAGCTGATAAAGTCTTCAACTTCCGTTTGCAGTCCGGTATTTTCGGGTATTTGTCTGACAATATCTAGCGCTGTATCTGCATCCCGCTTATCCAAGTTCGTCTGTGCCAAATCCAACATCTTACGTCCAAATGTCGGAATTGACTCTTGAGCTTTCTGATAAACGTAACTAACCTGACTAATTGATTCAGCGATTTTGATGGCTTCAAGTATCTTATCTGCGACGCCACTCTTAGCTAAACTCTCAGCTTTGGCTAACTTTTCACCATCTTCCCTGGCTGTGGCAATTAGCTGATTTAATTGATCGTACTTAGTACTTGCCCAGTATTTATTGTCCAGACGCAGCAATTTAGCAGACAGCATAAAAGCTGATTGCCAGTGCCTTTCCCGCAATTCGGCTTCCGCTTGCTGGTAAATCTCTTCGCCTTTTGACCAGATCGACTGCCATTTGGTAATTTTTTCTTCTACCAATTTATACGCAGCTAAATCGTCAGGTATCTTACGAGCAGTTGCGATCGCCTCATCTAAGTTTCCTGCTTGAAAACTTTGATCGGCTAGTTGCAAAATATCCTGCGACCACCGTTCTATAAAACGATCTGCTTCTCCCCGCAAGGGATGATTTTTTGGCAGTTGCTTTACTAGCCCGATAGCTTGTAGTAAATCAGTTACAGTTTGTTTAGAAGCTGCTAACTGAGCACAGTGTAGCCGTACCGATTCACTAGCTAAAGGCCAGAAAATTTTTGGGCAGTTGGGAGCTGCTGGCAACTTGAATAACATTGCCATAGCCAGGAATCCTATTCCACCAGGAATTAGGGTTAATAATACTAACCACAACACCCAATTTTGCATCCAGCGGGGCAATTTACTGAAAATATAATTGGGTGAAACAGTTTTTTCTGACTGATTATTTAAAGGAAAGCCTTCGGAATTATTGTCTGTTTGCCGCTTCACTGACTTAGAGTTAGAACCAGTAGCTGGAATACCGAATAAATTAGTTTCACCGAATTGTTCTGTTTCGGATAATCTCTTGATTTCATCCGGATCTCTGGATCTGCCTCGGGACCAACTGTCTGTAATATCCCGCTCTGTCATCTCTCACACCAAAATAATTGAATAGCGATCTGTTGTAGATCGATAATTCCATTGTTGCCATAGTAACTTTCTCATTATTAAAAAGCTACCTTTTTTATTATCTCTCTCCACAGATACCATTAACAATTTCAACAATCAGTGCGCTTTTATACCTTAACCTGAAGCCGAAGATTCCGTCTGCAAATCGACAATTAACTGAGCCAACTGATCGCTGCTTGCCTGGTAAACTCGGCCGCAAAAGTCGCAAGTTGCCTCAGCGCCATCATCTTTAACGATCATATCTTGTAGTTCGGCTTCTCCCAAAATTTTTAATGCCCCTAACATCCGGTCAAAGGAGCAACCACAGTGGAAGCGCAGAATTTGGCTTTCGGGAAAGATTGTTAGGCCCATATCTCCTAGCAGGTCTGTGAATATTTCTGGCAAAGTCTTACCTGCTTGCAGCAATGGCGTAAATCCTGCCAAGCCTGCTACCCGTGATTCCAAGGTTGCTACTAAAGCTTCATCTCTGGCTGCTTTGGGTAACACTTGCACTAACAAGCCACCAGCAGCAGTTACCCCGCCTGCTCCAACAAATACACCTAAAACCATAGCTGAAGGTGTTTGCTCAGAATTTACTAGGTAATGAGCCACATCATCACCGATTTCACCAGAAACAAGTTCTACGGTACTAGAGTAAGGGTAGCCATAACCAATATCACGCACAACGTAGAGGAAGCCTTTACCCACTGCACCACCAACATCTAGCTTTCCTTTAGCATTGGGTGGTAATTCTATAAATGGGTTGCCTACATAGCCGCGTACCGTACCATCTAGCCCAGCATCTACCAAAATGCCACTCAAGGGTCCGTCACCCTTGACTCGGAGGTTTACCCTAGACCCAGTTCGCTTCATACTAGAAGCTAGCAACAAGCCGGCTGCCATAGTCCGACCCAGTGCTGCTGTCGCCACATAGGATAGCTTATGACGCTGTTTTGCTTCGTCCGTGAGGCGCGTAGTGATAACACCTACGGCTCGAATCCCACCTTCAGCTGCCGTGGCGCGAATTAATTGATCCGCCATGAAAAACCTTACCAAATAGTATCTTACTAAACGTCCCTGCTGTGAGGCACGGGAATCAAAGTACTATTTAGTATAACTTAGTATAAATCAACTTAACTTAAACATATCATTTGCTACTTAGTTGGGAAAACAGTATTGTTTCTCATTTGCAATTTGGCAATTCTACATTACTGGTTTATATGAAAAAACCAGTAATTTGAATTTTACTAAAGATAATTTATCGAAAGTTTATATAATTATTTGCTAATATCATAGTGATAAGCAAACAATGACTCTTGCAAGCAAGCTCATGTTTGTCAATGTTGATATTTTATAGGTGAATACATCTTTCTCGATTAACCAATAAATTATAAAATTAATTATTCAAGATATAAAAGCAAATATTAAACAATTGTTTTCTGCTTTTTACTACGGTATTTGCCATACTAAAAATAACAACTTGTTTGGGTTGAGTGCAATCCTCCAAAAATGCTGGGTACTTTTCAACAAAGCCAACTGCGAATAGAAATCGAAGCATCAGCAAGTGCAATTCACGACAGTCTGCTGCGTCCTGTGCAATTACAAAAATGGCTGTTAGGGCAACGTTTTGCCCCCGGAATGCCAGAAGAACTACACTCAGGTTTTCAGTTTACTACTTGGACTGGGCCAGTCGCGATTCATCATCAAGTAAACGTCGCCAAACCTAATTGCCTCCGCTTTTTACTGAGTGGAGGAATTGATGGATTTCACGAATGGTATTGGGGAGAAGGTTGGGTGCAATCCCGCTTAGAAGGGGTATCAATACTACCCTTGAATTTGGGGCAAACTCTAAGTTTGTTGAGTTTGCGTCAGTTTTTGGCGACTCAGAAGTAATCATTTGAGTGCTTAATAGTTAAGGACTAAAGCCCTGAGTCCAAACTTATCATCCTTCTCAGTTAATCTACAAATCTGTTAGTAACCTTGCTTTTCTTAATATAAATGTCAATACTGTTTCTTCTTGAACAACAATGTCGGCTGTAACTTCCATACCTGCTTGAATGGCATAGGATTGATTACCTTTGATCAGATACAGCCTATCAGGTTGAATTGTTACCTCATAGTAAGGCTGATCTAGAAGATTATTGTGAACTTGCGGTGTAATTGCATCAGCAGTTATGGCTCTAACAGCACCATTGAGTGTGCCATAATCTGGGTAAGGATAAGCTGAGAACTGCATAATAACTTTACCCTGTGTACATTGACTTACCGGGGTGGCTTTGCAGATGCGTACTTTACTAATATCAGCAGCAGCTACACGGGCTTTAATCAATAAAGGCGCTTGATTTGGGGAGATTTGAGCGATCGCATCACCAGATCTGACAACCTGTCCAGCATTTCTGATTTCTAGTTTCAGAATAGTACCTGTGTCTGAGGCTCGAATAATAGTTTTTTGCAGTTCTGTTGAGACTTGTTTAAATTCTGTTTGAGCAGTATTAATTTGGTTTTGAATTTCAAGTTGACGGCGAATTAATTCTTCTTTTTCTTTCTTCAAAATTGCGAAGGTAGATTCACCCTTAGCTTTTTCTTGGGCAATACGTTCAGTTGCGATCGCCACTGTTGCATTACTAGGGTTAAGTCCAGCTTTGGCGCGTTCTAGTCTAGCCATTGCCGCTTTAAAAGTCTGTTCTTTTTCCTTAATTTGTAGAGTTGCGATCGCGCCTGTATTTCCCAACTGTTGATATCGTTTCATTTCCTCCCTAGCCAATTCCAAAGAGGCTTCTGCTTCTTGCACTTGTGTCTGAGTAGTAATCTTTTGGTCTTGATAATCTCGTTGGTTGCGACTTAAGTCAGCTTGAGCAGAGGCGATCGCCCTTTGCATGGAATTGGATTCAGCAGTGATTTGTGTTTGTAAAGCCTTGATTTGGGCAGCGATTTGTAATACCTGTAAATTATTCTGCCGAATAGTGTGAATAATTTGGCTTTTTTTAGTCTCAAGTTGAGAAGAGTCAATGTAAGCGATCGCATCTCCCTGACTCACCACCTGATTTTCTTTCACTACAATACTTTTGACGATTCCCTCACTAGTTGCTTGTACTAACCGTACATCCCCAGCAGGGCGGACTGTAGCTAATGCTTTAACGGTGACATTATATCGAGTCAGCGCAGCTAAGATAACTGCTGCACTCATAGTCCCGATGAGAAAGAAACCCCCTAATATTGTCCAAAGGCTAATTGGCGGTAGAAATTGGTCACTACTGATTGGGCGAATTAAGTCTGGACTGGGTTCGCTATGCATGAGCGCGAGGATTAAATAGGCAGTATATCAATTTACACATAAATAACCAAGTAGAGCCAATGGAAATATCACTGGGTTAACTTAGGCTGCCTGAATTTAACTCTAACCTTTGGTGGTTAATACTTGCTCAACTGTTAACTCTAACTCTGCAAAATTTGCCTTTACTTAATTCTAATTTGGCTTTACCACTAACACTGAACAAGCAGCCTCTTCTACCACTTGGCTACTAACAGAACCTTGGACAATTCGCTTCATCCCAGTTAACCCACGACTGCCAATGACGATCAAATCAGCCTTGTAAATATTGGCAAGGCGAATAATCTCGTCAGCCGGATCGCCAGTTACTAGTTCTAATTCGCTTTTAACTGATAAATTTTCTTGGTATGATTGCAGCTGTTTTTCAATTTGGAAAAAAGAAAATGTTGGTGACTCTGAATGAGGCCGATCAGCGGGCAGTTCCATCTCTGACTCTGGTGTAGAAAACACATGGCAAAGAATAACTTTGGTGTCTTCTGATAAAACAAACTCGTTTAAACTCTGAATTACTCGTTCTGCAATTTCCGAACCGTCCAGAGCTACCAAAATAGTTTTTAGCACCGCTCCCGTCTCCTCAAGAGTAGACCTCTTAAATAAATACCTGGTGAAGTTTATTGGTAACTACACCAATAATTTTCCAGATGTAAACCGAGTTTATATAGTACTCAATTCCCCAAAATTCTAGTTTGCAGGCACTGAGTTGACTTTTACCAAAAGTATAAGCAAAAATTTAACATTCTCAATCACTCTTCACGCTGAATTCGGCGTCTTACTGAATCGGCATGGGAGGGTAGACCCTCTACTGCTGCTAGTATGTCAATTGTACCAGCCACCTTTTCGAGTGCAGTTTGCGAGTATTGGATAATACTGGAGTGTTTGAGGAAAGTTTCCACACCCAATGCTGAAGCGTAGCGGGCAGCACCAGAAGTTGGCAAGGTGTGATTAGGTCCTGCCAAATAGTGCCCTACCGCTTCTGGTGTTGAGTCACCCAAAAAGATTGCTCCTGCATGGCGAATTTTCGGCAGTAGTTCCCAAGGGTCTTGAATTTCTAATTCCAGATGCTGGGGGGCAAACTCATTCGAGAGTTCTGCTGCTGCTTCTAGGGATTCCACAATCACAATCAAACCATAATGAGCGATCGCTTTTTCCGTGTCTATCCGCCGTGGATGATCTACTAATTGTCTTTCCACGGCTACTTGTACGTTTTTAGCCAAAGCAGCATCCGTAGTCAGCAAAATCGCTGCCGCCATCGGGTCGTGTTCGGCTGGTGCCAATAAGTCAGCGGCAACATGTACGGGATTTGCGGTTTCATCAGCAATAATTAGCACCTCACTTGGTCCTGCCAAACAATCAATGCCAACGTTGCCGTAGACCAATTTTTTTGCCAAGGTGACATAAATATTGCCTGGACCAGCAATCACATTCACTTTCGGAATCGTTTCTGTACCATAGGCTAAAGCCGCGATCGCCTGAGCGCCCCCAACGCGATAAATTTCCTGTATTCCGGCTTCTTGGGCAGCTACCAACACAACCGGATGAATTGCTTTTCCTACTCCTGGCGGTGTTACCATTACCACCCGAGGTACACCAGCTACTTTTGCTGGAATTGCATTCATCAGTACTGTACTGGGATAGACAACACGACCACCAGGCACATACAAGCCTGCACGATCCACTGGAGTGTAGCGTTTGCCCAGCACTACATCGTTATCGCCAAAGTGCACCCAGCTTTTAGGGACTCGCTGATTATGAAACGCTTCAATTTGTTGGCAAGCCAGCCGAATTGCCACCAGCAACTCCTTGGACACTTGTTGGTAAGCCGCATCCAGTTCTAAACCTGTAACACGCAGTTCTTCTGGCTTGAGGGTTTGGTTATCAAATTCGGCTGTATAATGCAACACAGCTTTGTTACCTTGGCGCTTCACTGCTTGTAACACTTCTCGCACCGTCGCCTCTTTGTGAAGCACCTGTTCGTCATGGGTGCGATCGCAGATACGTTGTAGTTCTGCTCTAACGTCTGCCTGCTGAGTAATAATTCGCAGCATGGAGTAAGGACAATGCCAAAATTAGAATGTTCCCGCCTGAGAATTAGTCTTGCTTTTTCCCAAAGGAGGTACCAAGCTTACTCTAATTCTCTTCTCTAGCTTAACCTGGATTTTTTTGATACTTCCAGGGTTCTTACATCTGGGTTGCTTGAGTAGGCGACTTCATTGCTCAGTCTGACAAGCCAAGTCTTGGCTTGCAGCAAGGAGTAGGCGTGCCAATTCCTACCACCCTTTTACCCCATCCATTAATCACTTGCCAGAATGGATATAATGTGTTTGTACATTGACTCACCCTGAATTGGAAAGGAGTTAGGGTCTGAGTATAATTTTTACTTACTTTTCCTAATTTTAGTAGCTAAAAATGTATAGAAACTCGATCAGTCGTTTCTCTCAATTTAAGCCTTGAACTTCAGTTATTTTACAGTTTTTCCCTCCAACAATATATTCTGATGTGGAAGACAGACTACATTGTCAGCCTTACTTCCAACCCATACAAATGGTGAGCTAGAATAGTTATATTGAAGTAACTTATATTAACGCATTTCTCAGATCGACAGCACACCTACTACCGCTCCTTTGAAAGTCAAAGCTCAAAAATCGTAATTTCAGGGTAGGCAATGCCCAGCGAAATTATGAATCAGTTGCAACAAGGAGCCTATGTTTCTCAGCGCAAGCGAATTGGTTCTTCAATTTTGCACAGCGACAATAGTATGTAACTGTGAAGACTACAGAGGTAAATCAGGATACAACGAGAGTTGGCGCTGCGACTGCAACTGGAGAGATTAACCAGCTTGTCACTCAGTGTCGTTGCCATTTTTTCCCGACCTGCGGCTAGATATCAAGAAAATTAAGACAATGATATTTTTTCGGAAATCTTAACATTGGCAATATGGATGCTATATTAGTAAATCTAGTAGTGTGTGTACATATTAATAGTCTTTTTGGAACTGACTGTGGCGAATACAAAGTCCTCTCTTAAGCGCGCCCAAATCGCAGAACGCAATCGACTGCGTAATAAAGCATACAAATCAGCTGTCAAGACGCTGATGAAGAAATACCTGAATGCAGTACAAGTCTATTCAGCTAATCCCACTCCCGAGTTAAATCAACAAGTACAGGAGCGATTAGCTGAGGCTTACAGCAAAATCGACAAAGCCGTAAAGCGAGGTGTGCTTCACCCCAACAACGGGGCAAGGAAAAAGTCAAGATTGGCTCATAAAATCAAACCACTTACACAAACAGCACAGTAGTCCAAAATCATTCAGTCATTAGTCTTGTACTAATGACAATGATTAATGACTTTTAACCAAGATGCAGCTAATTGACACCCACGTTCACATCAATTTTGACGTTTTCCAGCCAGATTTAGCAGCAGTGCGATTGCGATGGCAAGAAGCAGGTGTAGTACGTTTAGTACATTCCTGTGTAGAGCCATCAGAATTTTCCAGTATCCAAGCCATAGCGCACGAGTTTCCCGAACTCAGCTTTGCCGTAGGCTTACATCCTCTAGATGCTAAGCAATGGAATAGCCAGACAGGCGATGAAATTTTAAATTTAGCTCGTTCTGACTCAAAAGTAGTAGCGATGGGAGAAATGGGGCTGGATTTGCACAAAGCAGATAACTACGAGCAACAACGCATGGTATTTGAGGCGCAACTAGCAATTGCCAGTGAACTCAACTTACCTGTGATTATCCACTGCCGTGATGCCGCACCTCAAGTAAGAGATGTGTTGCAAAAATGGCGGGAACAAAAAGGAGACAGTGTTCGGGGTGTGATGCATTGTTGGGGGGGAACACCAGAAGAAGCGCAATGGGTTATTGACTTGGGCTTCTACATTAGTTTTAGTGGGACAGTTACCTTCAAAAACGCCAAGCAGATCCAATCTACAGCCACTATGGTGAGGAGCGATCGCCTGCTAATTGAAACAGACTGTCCTTTTCTGGCTCCCGTTCCTAAACGAGGCGTAGGTAGAAATGAACCAGCCTACGTCCGTTATGTAGCAGAGTACCTAGCTCATCTGCGTGGGGAATCTGTGGAGGCGATCGCAAACCAAACCACCCAGAATGCTTGTGAATTATTTGGTCTTGTACTATAGAGTTTCTCAGTAACTGTGTCTGGGTGTGTAAAAAAATAAAACCTTAGGAGGACAAGAATATGCTAAAATTATTTCCTCCAAAACATTTTGCTTGCGCCATAATGATAAAGGAAGGAAATTAGAACTCCTAAGCTTAATTTTGGGCTGTTACCAACTTGACCATTCCAATTCTGAAAGAACTCACCCTCTGGGTGTCTACGCTCCTTCTCCGCAGGGGTTGACCATCCTCCTCTCTCTACAAGCGGATGTTATTCGACGATCGCAAAGCCTGATAATCTGGCGTTGATCTACAATCTTTCAGAAGATTCCCTTTTCCGTATTTACCCTATAGAAAACTGTTAAACGTAATTGCCTTGTGAGTATAACCCAGCAAGATAAACCCATACTAAATCAGAGTCGGTTACAAGCCGATCGGTTCCTTAGTTTTAGGATATCACCGTGAATTTAAATATAGAGGGGTATTGACGACACAACAGTATAAAGCTGCGGAGGCTAATTAACGCGGTTTTGGGAGGGGAAGTGACGAAAGCAAATTTAATTTCAGACTATCTCAGCCATCTGCTTTTGAGAAATCAATCTAGTAGCTGGTTATTAGTTATAATTGTCACTCCATGAAGGGTGTTTTCCCCCTTGTCAAGATAGCACTTTCCCGCTTCAATTTCTGCGTTTGCCCACACCTGTAAATCCCAGGTGGTCGTAAGGAGAAGTTCCCAAACAGCTACGGACACTGGCTAGCGGTGGGAAACGTTAAAAAGCAGTGTCCAATGGTAAGTTTAACCAGGTTGACAAAGGTAGAGGCATGACGAACGAAACATATATGGAACCCGCCTTTCTGTTGCCCGACTTGATTGAAATCCAGCGTTCAAGCTTCCGTTGGTTTTTAGAAGAAGGGCTAATAGAAGAACTTAACTCCTTTAGTCCGATCACAGACTACACTGGCAAACTAGAGCTGCACTTTTTAGGTCAAAACTACAAACTCAAAGAACCGAAGTACAGTGTCGAAGAAGCCAAACGGCGGGATAGTACCTATGCCGTACAAATGTATGTCCCCACACGGCTACTCAACAAAGAAACTGGGGATATCAAAGAACAAGAAGTCTTTATTGGCGATCTGCCTTTGATGACCGATCGTGGCACCTTTATTATTAACGGAGCCGAACGGGTAATCGTCAACCAAATTGTGCGATCGCCTGGAGTTTATTACAAATCGGAAATTGATAAAAACGGACGACGCACTTATTCAGCTAGCTTAATTCCTAACCGAGGGGCGTGGCTGAAATTTGAAACAGACCGTAACGATTTGGTGTGGGTACGGATTGATAAAACCCGTAAACTCTCAGCCCAAGTACTATTAAAAGCTTTGGGTTTATCAGATAACGAAATTTTTGACGCTTTACGTCACCCTGAGTATTTCCAAAAAACCATCGAAAAAGAAGGGCAATTTTCGGAAGAAGAAGCCCTGATGGAGTTATATCGCAAATTGCGTCCTGGTGAACCACCCACAGTATTGGGTGGACAACAACTATTAGACTCTCGATTCTTCGATCCCAAACGTTACGATTTAGGTCGTGTGGGGCGGTACAAGCTCAACAAAAAATTGCGGCTGTCTGTTCCCGACACCATGCGCGTCTTGACTCCAGGGGATATCTTGGCAGCAGTAGACTACCTAATTAACTTGGAATATGACATTGGTAATATTGACGACATTGATCACTTAGGAAATCGCCGAGTGCGAAGTGTCGGTGAACTACTGCAAAACCAAGTGCGGGTAGGCTTAAACCGCCTAGAAAGAATTATTAGGGAACGGATGACTGTATCTGACGCGGAAGTTCTCACCCCAGCTTCCCTAGTCAATCCCAAACCACTGGTAGCCGCAATTAAAGAATTCTTTGGCTCTAGCCAATTAAGTCAGTTCATGGATCAAACCAATCCTCTAGCAGAACTGACACACAAACGCCGCCTCTCTGCTCTTGGTCCTGGTGGTTTAACCAGAGAACGGGCTGGGTTTGCTGTACGGGATATTCATCCCAGTCACTACGGACGGATTTGCCCCATTGAAACTCCTGAAGGACCCAACGCTGGTTTGATTGGCTCCTTAGCAACTCATGCGCGGGTAAACCAATACGGCTTTTTGGAAACACCATTTAGACCAGTAGAAAATGCCCGGGTGAGGTTTGACCTGCCGCCAGCGTACATGACCGCCGATGAAGAAGACGACTTACGAGTCGCTCCCGGGGATATCCCCATTGATGAAAATGGCCTGATCATTGGCCCTCAAGTGCCAGTGCGCTATCGCCAGGAATTCTCCACCACCACCCCAGAGCAAGTGGACTACGTAGCTGTATCTCCAGTACAGATTGTATCTGTTGCTACAAGCATGATTCCCTTCTTGGAGCATGACGACGCTAACCGGGCACTGATGGGTTCCAACATGCAACGGCAAGCAGTACCCCTGCTCAAACCAGAGCGTCCGTTAGTGGGAACAGGCTTAGAAGCCCAAGGTGCAAGGGATTCCGGGATGGTAATCGTATCCCGCACCGATGGCGATGTGGTTTATGTCGATGCCACAGAAATACGTGTCCGAGTCAAGAACTCAAATTCAGAAATTAAGTACACCCTTTCCAAATATCAGCGCTCCAACCAAGATACCTGCCTCAACCAAAAGCCCCTCGTGCGTATAGGTGAGCGAGTTGTTGCTGGTCAGGTGTTAGCTGATGGCTCCTCCACAGAAGGTGGAGAATTGGCCCTTGGTCAAAATATCGTCGTTGCTTATATGCCTTGGGAAGGCTACAACTACGAAGACGCAATTTTGATTTCTGAAAGATTGGTGCAGGATGATGTCTACACTTCAATTCACATTGAAAAATATGAAATTGAGGCTAGGCAGACAAAACTCGGTCCTGAAGAAATTACGCGAGAAATTCCCAACGTTGGGGAAGATGCTCTGCGCCAACTTGATGAACAGGGAATCATTCGCATTGGGGCATGGGTAGAAGCTGGTGATATCTTAGTCGGAAAAGTTACACCTAAAGGTGAATCCGATCAACCTCCTGAAGAAAAACTGCTCCGGGCGATTTTCGGGGAAAAAGCGCGGGATGTACGTGATAACTCCCTGCGAGTTCCCAACGGTGAAAAAGGGCGCGTCGTTGACGTACGTCTATTTACCCGTGAACAAGGGGATGAACTACCACCAGGAGCCAACATGGTAGTCCGGGTGTATGTAGCCCAGAAACGGAAAATCCAAGTCGGCGACAAAATGGCAGGACGGCACGGCAATAAGGGGATTATTTCCCGCATCTTGCCCTTGGAAGACATGCCTTACTTGCCCGATGGTTCACCAGTAGATATTGTCCTCAATCCCTTGGGTGTACCTAGCCGGATGAATGTTGGACAGGTATTTGAGTGTCTGTTGGGATGGGCAGGTCAGAACTTGGGCGTGCGGTTTAAGATTACTCCTTTTGATGAAATGTATGGGGAAGAATCATCCCGCCGCATTGTACATGGCAAATTGCAAGAAGCACGAGATGAAACCGGCAGAAATTGGGTATACAACCCCGATGATCCTGGCAAAATCATGGTGTTTGATGGTCGCACAGGCGAACCCTTTGACCGTCCTATAACCGTAGGCGTAGCTTACATGTTGAAGCTAGTGCATTTGGTGGATGACAAAATCCACGCCCGTTCAACAGGACCCTACTCTCTCGTTACCCAGCAACCCTTGGGTGGTAAAGCGCAACAAGGTGGTCAGCGCTTTGGAGAAATGGAAGTGTGGGCATTGGAAGCCTTTGGTGCAGCTTACACCTTGCAGGAATTGTTGACAGTTAAATCTGACGATATGCAGGGACGCAATGAAGCCCTCAACGCCATTGTTAAAGGTAAGGCAATCCCCAGGCCTGGAACACCAGAGTCCTTTAAAGTGTTGATGCGAGAACTGCAATCCTTAGGGTTAGATATTGCCGTCCACAAAGTAGAAACCCAAGCAGATGGCAGCTCCTTAGATGTGGAAGTCGATTTGATGGCAGACCAATCAGCCCGTCGCACACCGCCTCGACCCACCTATGAATCTCTTTCCCGTGAATCACTGGAAGATGACGAGTAAACATTAGGTAATAGGGCATGGGTAATAGGGGAACGGCATAAATATTAATGCCTAATGCCCGATGCCTAATGACGCCAGTTCGACGCCACTTGCTTCAACGGGGGGAACCCCCGCAACGCAGTGGCTCCTCAAGTCGGGAAACCCGCCCACGCGACTGGCTGCCCAATGCCCGATGCCAAATTTCAACCTAAAAACTAAATATACTCATAACTCAGAACTCAGTACTTAAGTATGAGAAACGCCCAAACTAATCAGTTTGACTACGTTAAAATCGGCTTGGCATCACCAGAACGCATTCGACAATGGGGCGAACGCACTTTGCCTAACGGTCAGGTTGTCGGTGAAGTTACCAAGCCAGAGACAATTAATTACCGTACTCTCAAGCCAGAGATGGACGGTTTATTCTGCGAACGCATCTTTGGTCCGGCAAAAGATTGGGAATGTCATTGCGGCAAATATAAAAGAGTGCGTCACAGAGGTATAGTCTGCGAACGCTGTGGTGTAGAAGTCACCGAGTCACGGGTGCGGCGGCACCGCATGGGATATATTAAACTCGCCGCCCCAGTGGCACACGTCTGGTATCTCAAGGGTATTCCTAGCTATATTTCCATTCTGCTAGATATGCCCTTGCGGGATGTGGAGCAAATCGTCTATTTCAACTCTTATGTTGTTCTTAGCCCAGGTAACGCCGAAACCTTATCCTACAAACAGTTACTCAGTGAAGACCAGTGGCTGGAAATTGAAGACCAAATTTATAGTGAAGATTCCCAGCTACAGGGTGTAGAGGTAGGAATTGGTGCTGAGGCCCTGTTACACTTGCTCGCCGATATTAATTTAGAACAAGAAGCTGAAAGCCTACGCGAAGAAATTGGCAATGCCAAAGGACAAAAGCGGGCAAAGTTAATTAAACGGTTGCGGGTAATTGACAACTTTATCGCCACAGGTTCTAAACCAGAGTGGATGGTGATGGCAGTCATTCCTGTGATCCCCCCTGACTTACGTCCAATGGTGCAACTTGATGGCGGTCGGTTTGCAACCAGTGATTTGAATGATTTATATCGACGGGTAATTAACCGAAATAATCGTCTGGCACGCCTACAAGAAATTTTGGCACCAGAAATTATTGTGCGGAACGAAAAGCGGATGTTGCAAGAGGCAGTAGACGCTTTGATTGACAATGGTCGCCGGGGTCGCACTGTCGTAGGAGCAAATAACCGTCCTTTGAAATCCTTGTCCGACATTATTGAGGGTAAGCAAGGACGCTTCCGGCAAAACTTGTTGGGTAAACGGGTTGACTACTCTGGTCGTTCCGTAATTGTAGTCGGACCAAAACTAAATATCCACCAGTGCGGTTTACCTAGAGAAATGGCAATTGAGCTATTTCAACCCTTTGTGATCAATCGCTTGATTCGCAGCGGTATGGTCAACAACATCAAAGCCGCGAAAAAACTCATATCACGCAACGATCCCAGTGTGTGGGATGTACTGGAAGAAGTGATTGAAGGACACCCAGTACTGCTCAACCGGGCACCAACACTGCACCGTTTAGGTATTCAGGCATTTGAGCCAATTTTAGTGGAAGGTAGAGCAATTCAACTCCATCCATTAGTATGTCCAGCATTTAACGCTGACTTTGACGGCGACCAAATGGCGGTACACGTTCCCCTGTCTTTAGAAAGTCAGGCAGAAGCGCGGTTGTTGATGCTGGCTTCTAACAATATATTGTCGCCAGCTACTGGAAAACCAATTATTACACCCAGCCAAGACATGGTGTTGGGGGCATATTACTTAACCGCAGAAAATCCCGATGCTACCAAAGGGGCGGGACGGTATTTTGCTTCTCTCGAAGATGTAATTATGGCTTTCCAGCAAGAGCAAATTGACTTGCACGCCTATATCTATGTGCGGTTTGACGGGGAAGTAGAATCAGACGGGCCAGATACAGAACCGCTAGAAGTTACCGAAAACAACGATGGCAGCCGGACTTTGCTCTATAAATACCGCCGAGTCAGAGAAGACGCTAAGGGGAATTTGCTGTCTCAGTATGTCCGCACCACACCAGGTCGCGTTATTTACAACAAGGCAATTCAGGAAGCACTGGCAAGCTAACTTGGGGATGAATCACTCATGACTAATGAAAACACGATTTTTCGCAATCGCGTAGTTGATAAAGGCCAATTGAGAAATTTAATTTCCTGGTCCTTTGTAAATTACGGGACAGCGCGTACCGCAGTTATGGCGGACAAATTGAAAGACTTGGGATTTCGCTATGCCACCAAAGCTGGGGTGTCCATCAGTGTAGATGATTTGATGGTGCCACCTTCCAAGCGAGCGCTCCTGGAAGCAGCCGAAGAAGAAATTCGCGCTACCGAGGCTCGTTACCAACGGGGGGAAATCACAGAAGTCGAACGCTTCCAAAAAGTAATTGATACCTGGAACGGTACCAGTGAAGCTTTAAAAGACGAAGTAGTCGTTCACTTTAAAAAAACCAATCCTCTCAACTCCGTATATATGATGGCATTCTCCGGCGCACGGGGTAACATCTCCCAAGTACGGCAGTTGGTGGGGATGCGGGGATTGATGGCAGACCCCCAAGGGGAAATTATTGACTTACCGATCAAAACCAACTTCCGTGAAGGACTCACCGTCACAGAATACATTATTTCGTCTTACGGTGCCCGGAAAGGCTTAGTAGATACTGCCTTGCGGACGGCTGACTCTGGTTATCTCACCCGTCGTCTGGTAGATGTATCCCAGGATGTGATTATCCGGGAATTTGATTGTGGTACTACCAGAGGTATTCCCATACGGGCAATGGTAGAAGGTGGAAAAACTAAAATTCCTCTAGCTACACGCTTACATGGACGGGTAATAGCTGAAGATGTAGTGCACCCCACTACAAAAGAAGTGATAGCCCCACGTAATACCCCAGTTTCAGATGAATTGGCCGCAAAAATTCAAAAATCTGGCGTGAGTGAAGTCTTCACGCGATCGCCCTTGACTTGTGAAGCGGCACGTTCAGTTTGCCAACACTGTTACGGCTGGAGTTTAGCCCATGCCAAGATGGTGGACTTAGGCGAAGCCGTTGGGATTATTGCCGCTCAAAGTATCGGGGAACCCGGAACCCAGCTAACCATGCGGACATTCCACACTGGTGGTGTGTTTACTGGGGAAGTAGCACAGCAAGTACGCTCAAAAATCGATGGTACTGTTAAGATTCCTCGGAAACTAAAAGTCAGACCATATCGCACTCGGCACGGTGAAGAGGCTCTGTATGTTGAGGCCAATGGTATCCTGCATCTGGAACCAAAAAAAGAAGGAACTGATATTCCACCTCACCAAGAAGTGCATCTAACGCAAGGTTCGACACTATATGTCTTCGACGGACACCAAGTAAAACAGGGTCAGTTGCTGGCAGAAGTTGCCCTCGGTGGACGGACAACTCGTGCTAACACCGAAAAAGCGGTGAAAGATGTAGCTACAGACTTGGCTGGGGAAGTACAGTTTGCCGAAGTTGTTCCCGAACAAAAAACAGACCGCCAAGGTAATACCACAACCACAGCCGCAAGGGGTGGTTTGATTTGGATTTTGTCTGGGGAAGTTTACAACTTACCTCCTGGTGCAGAATTAGTTGTCAAAACTGGAGATGCGATCGCCTCAAATGGTGTATTGGCAGAAACCAAATTAACTACTTTACACGGTGGTGCAGTCCGTTTGCCAGAAGCTACTCCCGGCAAGAGTACCAGAGAAATCGAGATTATCACTGCTTCTGTGGTCTTAGACCAAGCCACAGTCACCGTTCAAAGCTCTCAAGGTCGTAATAACTACCTAGTCTCCACTGGTAACAACCAGGTTTTTAACCTCAGAGCCACCCCAGGCACAAAAGTACAAAATGGTCAAGTTGTAGCTGAATTAATTGATGACCGCTATCGCACCACCACTGGGGGCTTCCTGAAATTTGCCGGCGTAGAAGTCCAGAAAAAAGGTAAAGCCAAACTAGGTTATGAAGTGGTACAGGGAGGCACCTTGCTGTGGATTCCCGAAGAAAGCCACGAAGTCAATAAAGACATCTCCTTGCTATTAGTCGAAGACGGACAGTTTGTTGAAGCCGGTACCGAAGTAGTTAAGGATATCTTTTGCCAAAATAGCGGTGTGGTGGAAGTCACCCAGAAAAACGACATCCTACGGGAAGTAGTGATTAAGCCAGGTGAACTGCTGATGGTAGACGATCCCGAAGCAGTCATCGGCCGAGACAACACCTTTATTCAGCCAGGTGAAGAATTCCAAGGCACAGTTGCCACCGAATTACGCTATATCCAGTATGTGGAGTCACCAGAAGGTCCAGCACTATTGAGCCGTCCAGTAGTGGAGTTTGCTGTCCCCAGCAATCCAGATGTGCCTTCTACTACATCTGTAAGCCAACAAACTGGGCGTTCAATTCAGTTACGAGCAGTACAAAGACTACCTTACAAAGATTCCGAACGTGTCAAGTCTGTGGAAGGTGTAGAACTGCTACGTACCCAACTAGTATTGGAAATCGAGCAGGAAGGCGAACATGACCATAACGCTTCTCCCCTAGCTGCTGATATTGAATTAGTACCCGATACCGAAGACCCAGATGTTCAACGCTTGCAGTTGGTGATTTTGGAATCCTTGGTAATTCGTCGAGATATCGCTGCCGACGCTACCCAAGGTAGTACCCAAACCTCGCTGGAAGTACATGATGGGCAAAGCATCGCCCCTGGTGCAGTAGTCGCCCGTACCCAAATCTTGTGTAAAGAAGGGGGTACAGTCCGGGGTGTGCAAAAAGGCGCAGAAAATGTCCGCCGCTGTTTGGTGTTACGCGACAGTGTTGACAAAATTACAATCAATACTAATGTCCAACCCAATGTAAAAGTGGGAGACTTGCTAGTCGAAGGCGCAGAAATCGCCCCTGGAGTCTTTGCTCCCGAATCTGGGCAAGTCATCAATGTCAAGAATAGTGCAGCTGCGGCTGGGAATGGGGAATCAGCTCTCAGTACTCAAAAATACTCGGTTTCTCTGCGCGTTGGTCGTCCCTATCGAGTCAGCCCTGGTGCTGTGTTGCAGATAGAGGATGGTGATTTGGTACAGCGTGGTGATAATTTGGTATTGCTGGTATTTGAACGTGCCAAAACTGGGGACATTATTCAAGGTTTGCCCCGGATTGAGGAACTACTAGAAGCCCGGAAACCCAAAGAAGCTTGTATCTTATGTCGTCGTACTGGCGAATTGAAGGTAGTTTACGGCGATGGCGATGAAGCGATCGCAATTAAAGTAGTAGAACCCAATGGAGTAGTCACAGATTATCCCCTAGGCCCAGGACAAAATTTAGTGATGACAGATGGGTCTCATGTAATAGCGGGACAACCCCTGACTGATGGCCCTTCCAACCCACATGAAATTTTGGAAATCTTCTTCAGCCTGGGTTCTGAAGATGGAGTCTATGCTTGTGCTAGCCATGCTTTACAGAAAGTGCAAACATTTCTCGTGAACGAAGTGCAGTTAGTGTATCAGTCCCAAGGTATTGATATTGCTGACAAACACATAGAAGTGATTGTTCGCCAGATGACCAATAAAGTCCGGATTGATGATGGTGGAGACACCACCATGCTTCCTGGGGAATTGGTCGAATTGCGCCAAGTTGAGCAGGTGAATGAAGCAATGGCAATTACTGGCGGTGCGCGGGCACAGTATACCCCCGTATTGTTAGGGATAACTAAAGCATCTTTGAACACAGATAGCTTTATTTCTGCTGCCTCCTTCCAAGAAACCACCAGGGTATTAACTGAAGCCGCCATTGAAGGCAAATCTGACTGGTTGCGGGGATTAAAAGAAAACGTGATTATCGGACGA
>NZ_MTAV01000153.1:0-273 GCF_002154695.1 Nostoc sp. T09 | reverse complement strand
AATGTCAAAATCGACCTGTACAAAGCAGGTAGTCTCTACAGTACTTTGTTCAGTTCCACATTCAGCGATGGGGTTGAGTCTTGGTTAGTTCCTAGCAACTTGGTAGCGGCTAGCGATTATCAAATTCGTGTAAGTAGCACCAGCAACACCAATGTTGGGGATTTTGGTAATAACTATTTCAGCGTCACTACACCATTTGTTACTGTCACCAACCCCAATGGTGGTGAAAGTTTCCAAGCAGGTTCGACCTACAACATCACTTGGAATGACAAC
>NZ_MTAV01000152.1 GCF_002154695.1 Nostoc sp. T09 | reverse complement strand
TTGATTCTCCCCTACTAGTTCATTTGTTCGCGTTGAAAGGGCTGGGTGGGCATTGCCCACCCTACGTATATTTCTTATGGCATAAGGATTTTATTGAGGTTTGTAGTAGCTCGCTTTTGAAATCGCCAAATAGCCTCTTAACACCAAATCAAGGGTTTCAGCACCTGAAAACTTTTGTAACATTCATGTAGCACGGGTAAATCCGATTTTCTGTTACGATGCTACTGATACCCCGTCTTCTGGAGTATATACTGAAATGCAAATTGAACCATACGACAAGAGTCAACTTGATGCCATCAAAAGTCTTTCGCTTCAGGCATGGACTCCGGTCTTTGATTCGATTCAGAAAGCGATGGACCTTGACGTTTACCTCTCTTTCTATCCCGATTGGCGTGTAAGCCAGCTTCATGCTGTCGAGGAAGTCTGTGCTGCTGCGGACACAAACGTGTGGGTAGCGATCGACTCTGGTTCAACTGTGGGTTTTGTAGCCGTGAAACTTCACTCCCAGAACAGCATGGGAGAAATCTACATGGTCGCCGTCGCTCCAGACTATCAACGTCGAGGCATTGGCACCGCTATGATGGAATTCGCTCTTGATTGGATGAAAGCTGCTGGGATGTCAGTTGCTATGGTCGAGACCGGAGGCGATCCTGGTCATGCCCCGGCACGTTTTACCTATGAAAAGCTGGGTTTCAGGCTGTTCCCGGTCGCCAGGTACTTTAAGAAGTTATAGTGCGCCCGATTGTTGATTTTATCCGCTTCCAGAGAGTTTTACCCTAAAATTGACGATTCTACTCTGGTTTGCAAAGAAAGAAACAGACGCGATCGCTCGCGCCTGTAACTAAGTTAGGAGTGTTAAATGAACAAGTTTTGACTTCTTGCTTGTTTCTACTACAAATTCCCAACTCTGAATTCCCGATCGCCCTATGACAAGATTAATTATTAGGCGCGAAATTTTCTTTTAATCGCAGTCCCACTAACAATCCCACAATCACGAAAGCTGTCATGTAAGCCAGACTAATGAACCGCACTGAGAAAGGCGGTGCAACTCCTTCCACATCTATATCTTTTTGCACTTTAAAGGGCGTAAATTGGCGGGAAGCATTGGGTTGGGGAGCAATTTCCACCTCTAATTTGTGGGGTGCGCCATCAAAAAATCCTTGTTCCCAAGAAAATTGCCCTGTGGGATCGGGAACACCCTGGTATGCAAAAGCAACCCATCCATCTTCAAGCATGGTGGTTTTGATATTTAAAAGTAAGTCTTGGACTGGCTGATTTGTGTTTTCGTCAGTAACTTTTACCTGCAATGCAGCAGGTTTTCCGACGGTAGCGCTATCATCTCCCAATAATTGCGCTTGTAAACCCTGTTGTCGAACAATTCCAGAATTATCAACTGGCGCTGCGGTTGCCGATCCATGATGATCGTGATGCTCATGATGATGTGCGTGCCCGGAACTCTCTGAATGAGCAACTTCCGCACTGATATTCACGAACAAAAGAGCTGCGATCGCTACGACAATTACCCCACTCAACAATAATCGTACTTGCTGGGGTGCAATTTCTCCTGGTGCGATCGCTTGCCGTCCGCCAATTACCCAACCACCACCTAGCCCAACTAGTAATAAAATTACGGCGAGAATCGCAAAATTACGATATTTTACCCAATTCTCTCTTACTGATAATGTCAGGGTTTGCTGAATTGGCGTAAAGGCATTTGCTACTACTGGAGTAACATTCACTTTAAATTGATAGTTTCCCCGAATTGGCAATATTTGTTGTAATTCCAGCTGCCCTTTAGGGGCTATTGTCTCTATATCTAGTAGCTTGGTTCCCTCCACTATGGGGAAATCCGTCGTGAACCAAGGGGTTGGAGGTGGCGTGAAAATTTGCAGGTTAAATTTAGCATTATTTAAAGGTTTACCTGTTGAATTTTCTGCTCGCAACGCCAATTTGACTGGAGATTGGGGTGTAGTGGCTTCAGCTTCAAAGGGTATAATTTGGCTTGCTGGCGTTGGGCTAATCAGTCGCACATGCGGTTGAGGCGATTGGGAGAAGCCCGTAAAACTATAAAAAACTACACTCATCATACAAATAGCGCTGATGAGTGTATAAAGCTTAAATTTCGACATTGTGACTGTGGATTTCTACAGTACTAAAGGAGCTTATCAAACCTGATTGACCCAGCGTACAAGTTTTCATGTACTGTATTTGTCGGTTGATAGTGGGAAATCTTGAGCACTGGGTGCTAACGCTGATGATTCCCCCAATCCCAGCAGGATATGGGGGTTCAAAAATAGTTGCTAACTATTTAGTGGCAAGGCACCAGCAAAGTGTGGTGACGTGGGCTGTGTACGCGATCATGGATTGCGGGATAGGTCGTAAAATAAACAGTCCAGAGTGTCAACGTGCACAGTGAAACGAAAAGTGTTGCCTGTACAGGCTTTGATAAAGTCAAGCTTGCCGTCTTTTGCAACACTGAAGGATGAGTCTGAGTTGTCATCATATACCTCGTATGAATCTATAACAGTTAACGCATCGGCGGGCATTCCGGCTAGGGCTTGCTTTAGCAACTGCTTTCTTTGTGAACCTCGAAATTCATACCCAAGTTTTCCCATTACCTTTAGCGGTTGTTCTCCACTAAAACCGATTATTACGCAAATAACACAATATCTTAGTTTTTCCTAGCGTGCCACTCTGTATATTTATGCAAAGGCTTTAGTTTGAGAGCAATAGCGCTTATTGGTTACGCGAATATACTTTAGTACTTTGTCACAGAATCTATAACTATTACTTAGTCCTTAGTCACTGCAATAAACTACTGACTGATAGTTGAAGTATGTTTAAACACACTAAATATTAGAAATATTAAAGCAGATGTTTTTTACCCGCTAAACAATTCCACCCAGATTGTCAATCATCAGCGCTATTTGGCTGCGAACGCACTTCTAGAAAAAACTGTTCGATATACTGATTGTTTTTTTGTGGTTTTTGTGCCATTCTCCTTTACATAAGCAATTAGTACGGTAACTTGATAGATTTAACGTAGTTTTGAAATAGTCTACAAGAGGAGAATCGGCATGAAGCTTATATTCAGTCGAGCAAGTTTGAGGAAACTAAATTTTGTTCCAGTCTTCCTAGACTACTCAATTGCAATGGGGGATTAATTCAATGTCTCCCAAGAAGCCTGAAAAATCTTCCCCAATCCATAGCCGGATTTCAGTACCTCAAAGGTATTACAGGCAACCTGTTATTTCTCGATTAGTATCTCGCTATGGTTTAACTGTAAACATTACAGCAGCATCATTAGTATCGGGTAGTGAAAGCGATGGCTGGTTTGATTTAGAACTTTTAGGAAACCCGCAACAACTAACTAGTAGCCTAACTTACTTGCAAGGGTTGGGAGTGAATTTAGTAGAACTAGCGATCGCCAACCATATTCAATCCGATCAGCATTCCCAACCATTCCCAAATTCAGCGAACAAACTCATTACCAGTCAATCTGAAAAACTTAAAACTCAGTGGACAGAAGAATTCCAAGCATGGATTTCTCAAGGTCAAACTAATCGGCTACGCCTACAAATGTGCATCTTGAAAACCTATTACGAGAAACCCATAATTTCTGAACTGGTTTCTCGTTATGGATTAACAGTCAATATCACTAGCGCCATTCTTAACCCTGATATGCAAGATGATGGCTGGTTTGACCTGGATTTATGGGGCAGAACAAGGCAAATTTACTCTAGTCTGAGTTATCTAAAAAAGCTGGGATTACCTGTTTGGCCTGATTGGTCTAATACAGTGCGGCATAAAATTTTGGAATAAAAAGTTTTTTGAATTATTTACGATCTAATGACAGCATTTAATCAAGTTCAACTTAAAACAGCAGCCAGAGCCTCTGTGCTTCCATCACTGTATGAAAAAAGCCAGATTACTCAGATTCGTTTGTGCTTGTATATTCCTAATTGTTACCTAAAAGAGCCAGTGATTTCTCGGTTAATTTCCAATTATGGTTTGGTTGTTAACATTACTGGAGCAATGCTGGGAGCCAAAATAGGTGAACAAGGACGTTTGCATCTTGAAATTCGAGGCAGCGTGTCACAAATCTCTAAGGGTCTAGCTTATCTTGAATCTCTCAATCTCAAAATTGTGGGTAAGCCTAATGTCGATGGTGATAGCTGGTCTTGTTGAAAACAGGAAAAGAAGAACACAGAAAGAAATATTTTTATGCCATCTTTGTAGGTTTTATCCTGTCGGTTTTTAGCTTGAGAAATAAAACAATTTTTATCACCATGCATCCAATTTTATTATTGGGACTGCCTTATTTTTAAGTTATCTAGGGGCACGGCACCAGTAAAATAATTTGAGATACCAAAAGATTGTGGATGCCGTGCCCATACAAAGAATTTATCTGTCGTAAACATTATTTGAATTGGTATTAATTATGGGAAAATTCCACAACCAAGGGATGAAAATCCTTCTTCACCTATTCCCTGTTCCCCGTTTCCTGTTCCCCATTTTCAAAATTGACGTGACCAATTACTGGGCCAGCGTTCTACAACTACTTTAGTTTGAGTAAAAAATTCAACGGCGTGATTGCTTTGCCCATGTAAATCGCCAAAAAAGCTTTCTTTCCAGCCGCTAAATGGGAAAAACGCCATTGGTGCAGCCACACCAATGTTAATCCCAATATTACCTGCTTCTGCTTCGTAGCGGAATTTCCGAGCTGCTGCACCGCTGCTGGTGAATAAACAAGCCATGTTGCCATATTGACCGCTATTAACTAAGGCGATCGCATCATCAATAGTATCCAAATGTATTAAGCTCAGTACCGGGCCAAAAATTTCTGTACGAGCGATTTCACCAGATGGATTGACGTTTTGTAAAATTGTCGGTCGAATAAAATTACCTTGTTCGTAACCAGAAATATTTGGTTGTCGTCCATCAACTAGAAGATCTGCCCCTTCCTCTATCCCTTGTTGAATTAATTCCTCAATTCGGTTTTTACTGCGACCATCAATCACCGGCCCCATTTCTACACCTTTGTCTAAGCCGTTACCTACCACACGATTTTTCGCAGTTTCGGCTATAGCTTCTGTAAACGAGTGGCGTGCATCTGCAACTGTGATGGCAATAGATGCGGCTAAACAGCGTTGTCCAGCACATCCAAAAGCGCTATCAGCCGCAATGCGTGTGGTCATCTCGATGTCTGCATCTGGTAAAACAATTAAGGGATTTTTCGCACCACCTTGGCATTGCACTCTTTTACCATTAGCTGCGGCTCGACTATATATATATCTCGCTACTGGGGTAGAACCAACAAAACTAATTGCCCGAATCTGGGGATGATCTAAAATAGCATCGACAGTTTCCTTTGCACCGTTTACCAGATTGATTACCCCTTTGGGCAAACCTGTTTTGTCTAGTAAGTGAAAGATTTTTTGCATTGTCAGCGGGACTTTTTCCGAAGGCTTGACAATGTAAGTATTGCCAGTTGCGATCGCATAAGGCAAAAACCAAAATGGAATCATCCCCGGAAAGTTAAAAGGACAAATCACCGCCGCCACGCCCAAGGGTTGGCGAATCATCATCTCATCAATACCTGTGGCAATATCCTCCAGATTCGTTCCTTGCATCATCATCGGAATCCCACAGGCAACTTCTACATTTTCAATCGCCCGACGCATTTCACCCTTAGACTCAGCCCAAGTCTTACCACATTCTATTGTGATCGTCTGAGCTAAATCCTCATAATGTTCTTCCAACAAATTTTTGAGTTTAAATAAATACTGCACTCTTTCAGCCGCTGGTGTGCGCCGCCATGTCGCAAAAGCTGCCACTGCTGCTGCAACAGCTTGGTTTACCTCAGCCGCTGGTGAGATAGGTACTTGCGCCAGTATCTCTGCGGTTGCTGGATTGATCACATCTAAGTAGTCTGTAGCGTTAGGAGATGCACACCACCGACCGTTGATGTAGTTGGGTAAGGTTTGAATTGTGCTCATGAGGACAAGTTCAGATTTGTAGAATAGTAAATGCAGCAATATGGCTATCTTAGCTGTTATGCTTTTCGGCGTGACTGATTGAACTGGGGGCTGGGTTAATCCTTAGCGAGATTTTATGGATTTATTTGACCAGCATTTGCAGCAAATCACAGAAACGGAAGCACCGTTGGCTGCGCGGATGCGTCCGCGCACAATTGATGAATTCATTGGGCAAGATCATATTCTCGGACAAGGAAGGCTGCTGCGACGTGCTATTAGTTTAGACCAACTCTCGTCGCTGATTTTCTTTGGTCCACCAGGGACAGGCAAAACTACCCTAGCGCGTGTGATTGCAAACACCACCCGTGCTTATTTTATTGCGATTAATGCTGTGCTTTCTGGCGTCAAAGAGATTCGGGGAGCGATCGACCAAGCTCAAGAACGGCGAAAGTTCCACAATCAAAGAACGATTTTGTTTGTTGATGAAGTCCACCGTTTTAATAAGTCCCAACAAGATGCACTGCTGCCGTGGGTGGAAAATGGTACGGTAATTTTAATTGGCGCGACAACAGAAAATCCTTACTTTGAAGTTAACAAAGCACTAGTCAGCCGATCGCGGATTTTCCAACTCAAGCCACTAAACGATGAAGATTTATACGCTATAGTCCAGCAGGCGCTAACCGACAGAGAACGCGGTTACGGGAAAAAGCAAGTGCAAATTGCACCAGAGGCATTGGCTCATCTTGTGAATGTTGCTAACGGTGATGCTCGTTCACTGCTCAATGCTTTGGAATTAGCGGTAGAGACAACACCACCTGATAAAAAAGGTGTAATTCACGTTTCCCTAGCAGTCGCCGAAGAATCAATTCAGCAGCGTGCTGTTTTATACGACAAAGAAGGAGATGCCCACTTTGATACTATCAGCGCCTTCATCAAAAGTATCCGGGGTTCTGACCCGGATGCAGCTTTGTATTGGCTGGCAAAAATGGTCTATGCAGGTGAAGAACCGCGTTTTATTTTACGCCGCTTATTAATTTTAGCTAGTGAAGATGTAGGGCTAGCTGACCCCCAAGCAGTTGTAGTTATTAATGCTTGTGCAGAAGCCTTTGACCGTGTAGGGATGCCAGAAGGACGTTATCATTTAGCACAAGCAACCCTGTATTTAGCAAATGCACCGAAGTCAAACAGTATCATGGGTTTTTTTGATGCCTTAGCTGCGGTTGAGCATGAAAGGGAAGCAGAAGTTCCCACACACCTTAAAGATGGTAACCGAGACAAAAAAGGATTTGGGCATGGAGCCGGTTATCTTTATCCTCATGCCTACCGCGATCATTGGGTAGCACAACAATACTTACCAGTAAGTTTACAAGGACAAGTTTTTTACCAACCATCAGACCAAGGTTATGAACAGCAGATTGCTACGCGGGTGGCGCGTCGCCGTGAGGCGCAACTAGCCGCCTTAGTAGAAGGTGTAGGTGTCGCACCACTAGAAATCCTCACCTATGGAAATACTGATCGCAACTCAGAGAGGTGGTTGCAGCGCACACTTTCGCAAGTAGGAGAACAATTAGAAGTAGTACGCGATCGCATTTTTGATATCGCTCAAGTGCAGCGTCATCATCTCATTTTAGATATCAATGCTGGCAGTGGTTTACTTACTTGGGAAGCAATACGTCACGCCCCAGAAGGTGGAGTTTATGCTTGTGTGCAGAATAGTTCTGATGCTAATGCCTTAGCCGAACAAGCCGCAGCACTACCAGAATTAATACGTCCTCTAATTTTGCAGACTACATTAACTGAGTTAGCAGCAAAAACCACTGATATCAGATTTGACCGGATCATTGGACGCAATGCCCTACGTGCTGAACCTGATAAAGTCGCTACGGCAAAAACATTGGCTAAATTGCTGCAACCACAGGGAATGATTATATTAGCAGAAACAGTACCCCGTCATACACAAAGGTTTTATCGTTTACTAGAGTCAAAGAAATTGGATTTTGATTTGTATGAAAAGTTAGTGACTGCTGAAGAAGCTATTTATGCTGAGCAAACAGACCCGATGCTCAATTGGGATGCTGAGGATTTGCGAAAAGCTTTTGACGCTGCTTCTTTGGTAGTGCAAGTAACTCTTGAGCACAGTTCAACACAGATGCATATCACACAAGCTTTTATCAATCGCTTGTTTGCTACTAATGCAACTCACCCCAGTTATGCAGACCGTCTGGCTTGGAATCTGACAGTAAAAGAAATACAAGCTGTACAAAAACTATTTACTCAGTATTTGCTGAATCAAACAGTTACTTGGAATAGCACTATAGCCTTTGTACAGGCTGGGTAGAAAAATTTTCAAATTCGGATTTGGTATTGCTGAGTGAAAGTATTAATTAGTATCACGCAGAGGCGCAGAGTCACAGAGAATAAGTGACAGATGGGTAGAGGCACGGCGTCAATAAGATGACTTGTAAGTAGGTAGGCACAAATAAACCTAACTATGTAACAAAATGTAAAAAGCTCAAAACCTTTGTGATTGCTTCACTTCGCTGCGCTCCGTTCGCAATGACATAGTTATAAATTTTCCCGCCCACCTACTTATATACCTAAGAATTGTGGATGCCGTGCCCCAACGAAGAATTTATGCATCTTTCAATTGCGCTTCGTTAAGCCCACTGAGTATCAAAGGCATCTTGACCAGTGCCATAAATCAAGTCGCCATATTTCTGCAAGTGAGCGACTTCTTCAGGGGAGAGTGGCGAAGCGTGCAGAACGCTGAGGTTTTCTTCTAATTGCTGCCTGGTTTTTGGGGCGGTAAGTGCCAAACTTACAGCAGGATGACCTAATACATAACGGTAGCAGTCTGCTGCTGTGGGTGGTTGCATCTGCCAGTTGGGATGCTTTGTTAGTAGTGAACCCCAGCGTGTACAAGTAAATGCCACTACGGGAATATCAGCTTGGTGAGCCTTAGGTAAAACATCTTCTTCAGCTTTGCGGTGTGCCATGTTATAACGATGCATTAATACGTCACACCGATCGCGCTCGATCGTGTCTAAAGCAATCGGTCGGTTATGGGTGGTGACTCCTACATAGCGTATCAGTCCTTTTTCCTGCTGCGATCGCAATTCCTCAAGTATTGCCTGAACCTGTTTGCTATCATCACTGGGAGAGACGTATTCGATAAAAAACACATCCACGCCATCAACATCAAGACGATGGCGCACAGAGTCAAGATAACGACGCAAAGAATTGATGTCTCTGTTTTCGCTACCAGTTGCAACTAAAAGCTGTTCGCGCTTTTCTTTGAGCAGGGCTTTTAATCCATTCAGGAAGTTGTCATACTCCAGACTGTAAAAGAAAAAGTAATTAATTCCCGCCGCAAATGCCATTGAAATAGAAGTAACATCTAGCTGCGGCTGTGCTGCTAAACCGAGAATGCTGGCTTTTTGTCCTTGTTGGGTAACTAATTCCACGGTTAACTTCCTCCACTCCCTAATTACACTATAGGTTTGGAGACAATGGGATTTAAAGGATGCGATCGCAGTTCGGGATCTACACTTGTCCCATAATATTTTGATCCCCCTAAATCCCCCTTAAAAAGGGGGACTTTAAGAAGCTTTTCTCTTAAAAAGAGGGACTTTAAGAAGCTTTCCATTTAAAAAGGGGGACTTTGAGTCCAGTTTCCCCCCTTGAAAAGGGCAGGGCTGTTTCATTC
>NZ_MTAV01000151.1 GCF_002154695.1 Nostoc sp. T09 | reverse complement strand
GCAAGAGGGGGGAAAGGGAAAAGGTTAAAGGGAAAGGGTTTTGAGTTCCTTTCCCCTTTTACCGACTTCTGCAAGAAGTCTATTGTAAGGTGGCGGTAATGGGAGAGGGGGAGAATGAGGTTCAGGAAATGCGATCGCATTGGCTGGATTGCCTAAAAAATCAACCCTAAAGTGGCGCGCTACCAAGCTGCGCTATGCCCCGGTCAAGTTGAAAAGCTATATTTAGCATGGGTTATAGCTTTTAGCCAAAAATGAAACACCCCATTTTTTCCACCAAACCACGCTAGAAAACTGGTGCAAAATTGGTGCAAAAATTGGGATGAAAATCGAAGAACGCAACGGGCTACTCAGATTTAGATGAGGCTCTGGATCTAAAAAATACACCTAACACGTGTCACAAAAGAATGGGTTATCCCATTTCGGATTGTGGATGAATTAAATTAAAAACCAAAATCCCTAGAGGGAACAGCCCCTAATGAGGCGACGGGATCGCGTGGATCGCCCCCTTCGGGGTAAATGGTGGGACAGCAATTTAGATACTTATCGGCTACTTGCCAAATCATGAACAAGCCTAGTTTTATGCCTTCCTGTTGTTGAGTTGCGAACCGGGAGATCTGACTACCATAGCTCGTTGTCAAGCAAAAGCGACCACTGTACCAGTTATCACAGGTAGTTGCAGTAAGTACTAAGTACTTGTGGGTCGGGCATTTTATGATGATCTCGAAGTTATTATCAATGATCTCTTTTGGATAGAAGCCTACCTCATGTAGCAGCGAAAAGGTGTTGTGGGTTTGTGGTGAGGCTTCGTTTATTAAGTAGTCTTGGATCTGCTCTTTTCCGTAATGCATGGCTAAGATTATTGTTTACAACAACAATATTTAAGTCAGTAAATCTCTCAAATCCTTGCCCTAGCAATACTTATTTGTCTTCATGACTTTAGTGTTTTTATGAATACTCTTGAATATCCCATGTCTTCTGCCTAAAGATATAAAGTGTAGTTAAAGGGATCATGAATTTAATGTGAAATTCTTATAAACTTTCGGGCGAACTCTCCCAGGTTTCCTATTAACTCGTTTTTATATAGAAATCACCCCAGTCAGAAACCATTACAATCCCTACTGGGTAAACATCTTAAGGATTATGATATTCTCAAATTTGGCAACAGGGAACAACTGCGATCGCACCTTTGAGACGAGTCGCGAAATGCCTCAAGTCCTTGTGTTTTTAACCTTTGTAGCGATATCGTCAACACCTCTTTTCAAGTCATTAGGTGGGTCAAACTGGCATGGTTGCAACATCGACCCGTCGCCAAAAAAATCCAAAATTGCCGTTTTTGGAGCAATTTTATGAGATCTCTAATTAAAGGTTTATCGTTCAGAAGCAAACCAACCAATCATCTTAATAATTAAAAAAACAAATCCTATAGAAAATAAATTAAAAGGAGAGATATTTGAAGTTGCAACAGCAATACATGAAGCTGTGAGAAATATAATATTAGATACGAGAACAAATCCTGATCTTACAGTTGAGTTTAAATCTTTAATAGCCCTAATTAACTCCTCATTGTCATCAGGCATAAAGAACACCCTTGAATTGTTAAACAAGTACTTTACAGCGAATAGAACCGTTAAAACAGTAAGTCTTGGGCTACTTTATACACTGTCTACTAATGAACCTAGTAATCAATTGTGCAAAATTTGCAAGCACTCATAGCTACTTTATTTCTAAAGAACAATATTTCACTTTGTACGTATGGATAATATAAAAACGTTTAAAAACATTTAAGTATAACCATATAAAGCTTGTTATCTCTGCGGCGTTTTTCTATAGAGTAGTACTCGCCGGAGCGATCGCACTTGGGTTAGTGAGTCACAAAACGCCTCAAATCCTTGTGTGTTAATGCTTTGTAACGATATCGAGATTGTGAACTATCCCGATATTTTCACCAACATGACTTATATAATCCTTGAGAAAGGTTCGTCAATCCTGTGGGCTTGCTACTGTTACATAACAATAGAAGTGATTTATCGAGTCATAGTGAATGAGGTTGTGGTTTTGAAATCCCAATTAACTAATCATCGGGTTGATTTACAAGATTGCACTATTTTTTATCAGCAAAGTAGGTTGGAGCCAAGTTCAATCCCCATCCTATTTCTACACGGATGGGGAATCTCTACTGAGCCTTATCAAGAAGTGCTGAAACTACTAGCACAGCAGCATACCATCATTGCTCCTGACTTGCCCAGTTTTGCGAGATCGACTTACTCTGAGCTAATTCCCGATTACCTTAGCTATAGCAAAATTCTCCTTTCATTTCTAGAAGTTTTGGATGTACAACAATTTCATGTAGTAGGACACTCATTAGGGGGAGGTATTGCCATTACTTTATCTACACTTGTTCCAGAAAAAGTCAGAAGTGTAATTCTGGTAGATAGTACCGGGATTCCTACGCCGTCTATACCGGAGATGATACCGCGAAGGGCAATCGAAATGACGGTGCAAATGTTTCTTCCAAGGCGCAGATTGAAATTAGTTGATATTCCTTTGGTTTTCTCCCACAATTTGTTATTCAATACAAGAAATGTCATTCAAGGATTGCTAATTTCTTTATACGAAGATATCAGCCATCTGCTACCAAAAATTCAAGCTCCCTGTTTGTTATTATGGTCAGAAAAAGACCTAACTACGCCATTAAATAACGCTCAAGAAATGGCAGCAATTATTCCCAACTCTAAATTAATTACTGTAGAAGAAGGTTTGCACGAATGGGGACTCTGGTATCCTGAGAAATTTACATCACTCATACTGGATTTTATTTGTCAACTTGCGCAATATTGATACAGCCACCTCTGTGACTGATTTCTACCCTTTCATAAATATCAATTTTTACACCACTTCTAGCCACAGGTGATAACATCGCCAAGCTGGCTGCTGCACCTAATACCTGCTCATCACTAACTGCAAGGTATTTCTGCAATTGCTCTAGGTTGATCGGGGCGATCGCTTTTGTTGGAGAGGTTAACAAAAAATCAACTACAACCTCAGTGAAGGATGTTATATTCTCTTTTGGTATGAAATTGGTGTGTTTTTGGGTCTAGAACCTAAGGTTCCCATGAAAAAATCCGCTAATCTTATTTCCAGACTAGCGGAATAGGGATTTTATCAATCGGAGCGGCGGGATTTGAACCCACGACCTCCACTACCCCAAAGTGGCGCGCTACCAAGCTGCGCTACGCCCCGGTCAGAATTACTATATTAGCAATAAACTTGAGGATAATCAAGAGTAAATTCAAAAAACCTTGAGCATCCCAGCAGCTTGCAACAGACCAGGAACAGCAGAATCATCCCACCGACCTTCTGCACATCGCCCTGTATTTAAGATAAAGCGCAGACTGTAGGCATGGGGATAGCCTTCAACTTCCATCCATAATAAATCGCTTTCGGCTTCGCAAGCAATTTTCTCTTCATCCATCAATTCAGTTGCCAGTTGTTTCATTGTGTCTGCTAGCCTTGCTAATAGACGGCAAAAATCGTTTAATTCGGCTTCTGTTAACTCGATCGCCCAATCATCTGTACCCAATAGACCTTTAAATTCAGATGCATTCGGATTCCAGCCGATACGCCAACCAGCGCCGCTTTTTACTAAACGTTCCATAAACTAATTATGGTTGGGGTTGTGCTGGAGAACTAGAATTAAAGATGTTTGTCAATACTTGCACTAAGGCATTTCGCTGGCTGCGGGTAAGCTTGGAAATGGCTGCGCGATCGCCTTCTATGGGATTTTCTCGCAATGTACCATTTCCTGGATAGGTAATGTCGTAGATAGTTTCGTTTGCATTTAGATAATCAGCCAGAGTCAGCTTCCAATCTAAACGATAACTTGGGGCACGCTCTTTCACATAAATGTGATATTGGATCAAGCGACCCACTAAGGTATTATTTTCAGCAACTTTCCCAGTTTCCTTACTAATATACTTATTTTCTTTCGGAAAATCTGGCAACTTTTGATACACTTGTTGCCAAACATCGCTAGGACTTATTCTCTGAGCTATTGCAGGTTGGATGCCTATAAAGGTTGTGTATTTTGAGCTACCTATCCCTGAACCCAAAATAATCACACTTAGCACCATTAAAGACATTGCCAAATGGCGAGTTTTAAGTGTTGAGTTCAATTTCAAAAGTAGAAGTTGGAGAGTTGACCAAAGTAGAAATTTTTTCTTTTTCATATAGCGAATATTCTGAGTTAAAAGTGCAATGTGACTACTTTTGTACTCAGCAATCAGCACTTTCAACTCAGTACTATTTTTATAGTTCGCCGATAATCTCTGGCTGAGTCAGTTCATCGGACATTTCGATAATTGCCCTGAGTACTGGTTTCATCATTGCATCTTCCGCACTTTCAAAGTCTTCATAACGGCGACGCTTGGCACGGTTTGCCACCTGAACCGTAATGCGGTACCGATTTGAGGCTGCACTAATTAGATCCTCAGCACGGTGCATAATCTGAGACTGGGTGGTCTCGAACTTAGAACGCTTTAGCATAGTCAGTGGTTCTTGGGGTCATTCCCCAGTTTAGCAGCACCGATAAATCTGCTGCTGTGTACGCAATTGTTAGTAACCTCTCTATTGATAGAGGTTAGGAGATTTTCGACATTTTATAAGTATGTTGTAACAGTAAGTTAATAAAGTCACCTAACCTCATGGCCGATCTTGTGGAAACTGCGATTAATGCAGGAAATTTTACCATCTTGGTGAAGGCTGTTAAAGCTGTGGGACTCACAGAAGTTCTTAAGAGTCCTGGTTCTTTGACAATTTTTGCACCTACTGATGATGCCTTTGCTAAGCTGCCAGAGGGAAGTTTAGATTCGCTGCTGCAAGATATTCCCAAGCTGAAGAAGATTGTGACGTATCATGTAGCCTCTGGGGATGTCAGATCTGATGATTTGGTGCAGATTAATGAGGCAGAGACTCTTGAAGGGTCAATTTTAGCAATTGAGTCTGCTCATGGCGAAATTAAGGTGAATGATGCCAATGTCATCCAAACTGACATTCTGACTGATAATGGCGTGATCCATGTCATTGATAAAGTGTTAGTACCTGCAATGGTTGCTGGAGGTACTAGTTTGTGATCGGCCAATGTGCCTCTAACTTGCGTAATCGGTGGTGTTAGAAGTATGTGAAGATACAGTAGACATCTTGCATGAATCCAATCATGCCCTCAGACTTGAAGTCTGGGGCTAGACAAACAAAGCCTGCCTCCGCAGGCTAAATACTTTAAATTAAGTAAAAACTAGTTTTTATGTTAGAAATTCAGGCTAATAAATATTTGTGCAAGAGGTCTAGTAGACTGCTTGCACAAATCTGAATAATAAAAAGAACCACAGATGAACACCGATGAACACAGATAAACTCGGTGTTCATTTATGGTTTGATATTAAAAACGTTGACTATGTAAAAGACTCCGTGAGCAGCACTCGCAAGAAACAATGAAAATGATTTTGGAACGAATTTTGCGTTGTGTCAGCCTCTAGTTTTGTCTCAGGACTTGGTGATGGAAATGGGGAATTGCGAAAAAGCCAATCCCCATTTTGCTTTAGAGTGTTCCAAGAAATCAATGATCCAGAAGCTGTGATTGCGAGCGAAACAGAGTGTAGTAAAACAATCTCAAACCCTTGCGATTGCTACTCTTCGGGAAGCCACTAGCCTGTGGCAACGCTGACGCCCCTGGCTTCCCTAACGTCAACGTGTCTACATTCTGCTTCGCTTCATTCGTAATGACAATTGGACATTTTTTTCCTTGGAGTACTCTTACAGATTTGTCAGAATTAAATTGTTGAGCAATTTATAGTATCAGCTAACACCCAAAATGCAGCCAACGCGTGGCCCAAGAGATAACGAAAGCTGCTGATTTTCTCCTTCATCATGCCATTCCACCTCAGCAGTGCCAAATAACAGTTTGTCAGGTTGAGTACGCAAACTGCTAATAGCAATATTTGCTTTTGTCGATGCTGTACCAGCATTAACGGCAATAATCAATTCCTCAGTCCCTAAAGTTCTAGCAAAAACGTAAAGTTCGCCCTGAGCATAGAGGACTTGGTAATCGCCTATACGCAATGATGGGTAAGTATGGCGGAGAGCAATTAATTCGCGGTGAGTCTGAAGAATTTCTCGATCCCAGCTAGCTTCTAAGGGAAAGCTACGGCGTGAATCGGGATCTATGGCACCAGGTAAACCGACTTCATCACCATAGTAAACGCTGGGGGCACCAGGAAAAGTCAGTAACAATAAGGTTGCTAATTCTACACTAGGTTTATCGCCCCCAGAAATAGTCATTAACCTTGCTGTATCGTGACTAGCTAGCAAATTTAATTGGGTAAGCTGAATTTCCCAAGGGTACAGTTCTAATACTTCCTGGATTTGGGCAGCATACTCAGCGGCAAATAAAGGTGGGTAGGGTTTATAGTCGCGGCTTTGCACTTGTTCTAAGACTACGCGATCACCTGCGGCAAAGGCGATAGTTGGTCCGGCAAATAGATAATTCATCACGCCGTCAAATTGAGTCCCATCTAGCCACTCGCGAGAATCTCCCCAAACTTCGCCCACAATATAAGCTTCGGGATTGATAGCTTTGACGCGATCGCGAAATTCTTGCCAAAAACCAGGTGTTTTAATCTCAAAAGGCACATCCAACCGCCAACCATCGATGCCGAATTTAATCCAGTATTCGGCAATCTCCATAATATATTCCTTAACTTCGGGATTGTCGTGGTTAAATACCGGCAAGGCACGATTTCCGTCCCAACCTTCATAGTTAGCGGGGAACTCACCGTTGTAGGGTGAAACGGGCCAACCTTCCACTTTGAACCAATTTACCCAAGGGGAATGGGGACCATTTTCTAAAACATCGTGGAAAAAGAAAAAGCCACGGCTGGAGTGGTTAAACACTCCATCTAAAACAACTTTGATATTGCGTTGATGGGCTGCGTCTAGTAATTCCTTAAAAGCTTCGTTGCCCCCCAACAGTGGATCAACCTGATAATAATCATGGGTATGGTAGCGGTGATTACTAGCGGATTGAAAAATTGGTGTGAAATAGATAGCGTTAATCCCTAGATCCTGTATGTAATCCAAACCCTCCACGATACCCCATAAATCTCCGCCTTTGTAACCTTGGAGTGTTGGCATAGCTTCCCAATCCTCCCAACGGGCCTCATGCAATAATCGTTTGCGAGGCTGTTTGCTTCTGGCAAAGCGATCTGGAAAAATTTGGTAGAAAACAGCGTGCTTAACCCAGTCTGGTGTTTGAATTTGCATGAATGACTCTCTATACCTACAGGAGCGATCGTTGCAAATAATAGCTTCTTTACGGTTCTTTCCTGTGGTAGAAAATTATGTAAATCTCAAATATTAATTGTTACACCCTCTGTTTTAGCTGTAAGGGAAATGTTACCTATAGAAAATAATTTAACTAATACATATAATTTCTTTGAATGCTTATTTGTTGAGAATCGATGAATTAATTAATAATTCTTTATTTTTCTCTATTGAACTTTGTCCGTAATAATTGAGGTAGGTAATGGATCAATAAAAAGCATTGCCGACAATACTTTTGACTGCTAATCATAATTACCAAGACCTATGTTTGTTTTATTTCATTGAAATTTATTATATGAGCCTGCAACTAGCTAATTTCTGCTGCTAGTAACGAATCAAAGAAACACACTCTTAATTATTTCCTGTTTCCTATCTGGCTTCTGTCTAGTGTTTTTGGGAAGTTATTCGGATTTTCTAATTTTATCTATCGTTTTTGATAAAAAATTTTAGATAACTATACTCGCAACTAAGAATGAAGCTAAAAAATTACCTTTTTGGTATTTATGCTAGAACAACTAATACTACTGAAATCAATAGATTTATTTAGGGAAATCACATAGACGTGGAGACAAATATGAGACCAGAAAAACTTTCTCCTGGGTTACTGTTGGCATATCAAGATTATCAAAATGAAGGAGAGCAAGCTTTAACAACGCACAAGCGATCGCTTGGTTTAATTGCCTTTAAAAGTGCTGTCAAGCCAACTAAGAGTATCGTTTTTCTCTACTGTGAACCTGATGCAGACTTGAGTCATTTAGAACAATATGGAATTCGTGTCAATCAGAACTCCGGGAGTGTACGCACAGCTTTCTTACCATTACAGGCTTTAGATGCCTTATCTGAAGAGGATGTCATCCAGCGGATCAAACCATCACGCAAACTTCATCTACGCATGGATGTTGCACCCGCAAAAGTAAAACTGCCAGATTTTAAAAGCAAAACGGGATTGACTGGCAAAGGAGTAATCATTGGCATTGTAGATAGTGGCATTGACCCGAAGCACCCCGCTTTTGCTGGACGGATTTTACACATTTGGGATCAAACCCTGCCAGGGCCAGGAGTTAAAGAAGGTGACTATGGCGCTGAATTTACAGGAGAACAACTGTCAGTTTCTCAAGATACTGAAGGTCATGGCACTCATGTTGCTGGAATTGCTGCTGGTGCAGATGAGAACTATTCAGGTGTGGCACCAGAGGCAGAATTGGTCATCGTCAAATCCGACTTACAGGATGCCCACATTGCCGATGCTGTCCGCTACGTTTTTCGGATAGCTGAAGAATTACAAAGACCAGTGGTCTTAAATCTCAGCTTAGGTGGACACGCTGATGCCCACGATGGTAGCGACTCCCTTTCCAGAATTATTGATGCTGAAACTGGGCCAGGAAGGATTGTTTGTTGTGCAGCAGGCAATGAAGGAAACGACAATATTCACGGTCAAGCAACCATACCTGCTCAAAAGTCACGCGGTATCCGCTTCAATGTACCTTTGAATCAAGTAGGCATAGTATGGTTAAACGGTTGGTATGCTGGTGACAGCCAGTTAGAAATATCGCTACGCAGTCCAAACGGTTTCGTTACTCCCTTCCAAAAAATTATTAGTGATGGCAATCCCTCTCAGGATTACCAATTACCAGATTCGCGGGTACAAATTGTGACACCAGCCCCAGATAAAGGCAACGGCGACCACAATTTCTTCGTGCAAATTCGTGGTAACGATCCTTCGCCAGTTATGGGAGGTATTTGGCAGTTGCGGGTACGCAATACCAGTTCAACTGACACACGTCTGGATGTGTGGACTCTTGACGATCACTCTTCGGTATTTTTTACAGGTAAAAGTGTCAAGGACTGTGTGAAAATTGGGTCACCAGGAGCAGCTAGCAGTGCGGTTACAGTTGCCGCCTACACCACAAAAGTTCAATACACTGATATTGATAATCAGGTGCGAGACATGGGTTTAGATCTAGATACCATGTCTGAGTTCAGCAGTGAAGGACCACTGCGTAATGATGCCCAGAAACCAGATGTAGCAGCACCAGGAGCGATGATTGTTTCTGCTCTGTCTGCCAATGCTAATGTCGAGCGCTCGATGATGCTGAATTCCAAATTTATGGTGATGGCTGGTACAAGTATGGCGACACCATTCGTTACTGGTTTAGTAGCATTGCTCTTACAACGCGATCCCAAGCTTGATCCGGCTGCTGTGAAAGATTTGCTACGCAAAAATAGTTCTATCCCTGGTAAACCCCAAGGAACTTTTGATAGCAAATGGGGTTTTGGTGTGATTAATGCCGCAAATCTGTAACTATAGTGATTCTCGAATCAGAGAAATCCACCAAATTCAAGGAAGGCAGGAGGCATAATATAGCTAGATCCTGAATTTAGAATTCTGAATTTTTGGCGGAGTCTATTACACAATACGGTTCAGTTAAGAAAATTCCTCTGTGGAGGCAAGGGAACAGGGAACAGGGAACAGGGAACAGCAAGGGGAGAAAAAACAGGCTTATCTGAACTGTATTGATTTGTGAACCCGCGCCTACAAGTCTATATGTCAATACGCTTGGGTTAAAAAAATAAGATGAGGGAATCTGGTTTGTAGTCAGCACTTTAGTGCTGAAATTGCGGACTTAAGTCCTTACTACGAACTTTTTCCTCTGTTACAAGCTTCAGCTTTTAACCTTAACTGAACCGTATTGGTCTATTACAAGCAATTGAGAACCCCTATAGACAAAAACACGCGATATATCGAGACACTATATATCGCGTTTCTAGAGGGATATCAAGCTGATTAAGCCATCATGACACGACAAAGTTATACTGCTGAACAAGAATAGCTATCCCATAGTGCCAAATGAATAAGGATATTCAAGTTAATAAAATTTTGTTTATGGCAGCAAATCCAAAAGGTACTGTACGTTTGCGGCTGGATGAAGAACTACGGGAAATAGAGACAGGATTACAGCTTGCTAAAAACCGCGATCGCTTTATCTTAGAACAGAAGTGGGCAGTACGTCCGAGAGATGTGCGACGAGCAATGTTGAATGATGAACCGCAGATTGTACATTTCTCTGGTCATGGAGCAGGGATTGAAGGATTAGTATTCGAGGATGATACAGGACAAGAGAAATTTGTCGATGCTGAAGGATTAGCTGGATTATTTGAGTTATTCGCTAATCAAGTGGAGTGTGTAGTGCTCAATGCTTGCTATTCACAGGTTCAAGCAGAGGCGATCGCTCAACACATTAACTATGTTATTGGTATGAGCAAGCAGATTGGCGATCGGGCAGCTATTGAATTTGCAGTAGCTTTTTATGATGCTATAGCAGCAGGAAAACCCGTTGAGTTTGCTTATAAATATGCCTGCAATGCAATTCTACTCACAGGTATTTTAGAACAACTAACCCCAATTCTGATTAAGAATCCTCATCTCAGTGAGGTAATTGCTCAATCTCATTTAACTAAAGAGCATTCTTCTGCCAAGAACGAACCTAAATTAGGAAATGGCTCTGATGCAACTCAACCAGTTCAAACTACAAGCAATGAATTTCATATAAATAACAGCAACATCACCAACGTTACTGGCTCAGGGCAAATTAACTATAATGAAGCCCCTAAACAAAAATGATGGCACTACAGAGAGCAAATTTAGTAATACCAATTCACGAAAATTCTGATACAAATAATTGTCTTGAAATTCTTTCCCCCTGCTCCCTGCTCCCTGCCCCTCTGCTGCCTATTTGTATCAATTTTAAAGTGAAACGGTATAAGCACTTGCTGGCAGCGATTGAGTAGGCTTATTTTCAGCCTCTTTTTGTTTTGTATCAACAAACAGATCGATAAAATTTTTAATTTTATCAGAACTCAAACTTTTTTCTTGTAAGTCTTTAACTATTTCACAAATTCTTACACCTTGTTCGGCAACTATTTCAAGAGTTGAATCGGCTTTAATATTCGCTACTGCTGAATTGTGTAGTGCTACTAATTGCCATTGCTGATTAAATACCGGACTACCTGATGAACTAAAATCAGCATCGGCTTCATATCTAATAAATTTTTTGTAGATATTGGTAACTTTATTGCTGGAAAGAATAACTTGCTTACGCTTTCCTTTTGGATGCTGAATGATATTAACTGGTTCTCCTTCTAATAATTTGGTTGGAGAAATATCTTGTTGAACTCCTCTTTGTTGAAGTTCTATCAACCTTTGACTATCTATAGGTGGAGCAATGTTTGTACTGTTCTCATCTAATGGAATCCAGCCAAAGCGATCGCCTGCTCTACCTAAGATAGATAAATTAGGGTCTTTAGGTCTATCTTGTAATTTAACTAAGGTGTAGTCCAATTCTTCGTTAGTTTCAAAAAAACCTGTTACTGAATTTGGATCGAGTTTGTATTCTACTGGAGGAATTTTTCTTCCCAGACCATCTTGATCGTAACCAAATTGGGCTATTACTTGAGCGCATACTTCTTTATCTGGAAGCACATGATGATTGGTGAGTAGGTAACTGCTTCCAACTAAAAATCCTGTTGCTATTGGAACAGGAAGTAGTTTTTTGAAACGTTCTGGATCTTTGAGTGCATCTGATGGATGATTTATATCGATGCCATCAAATAATTGCTGAATACAATCTGGCTCTTTTTCAGACAATGAAAATATTTCTTTTATGTCTTCTTGAGATAAAACACCTTGTTCGCGCTTTTTAAGTTCATTTTCAAGAGCGTCAATTTTATGCAATAGTTCAACTCTAGCTGGTTCAGAAAATTCCCGCACCAGTCGGCATACAGCAGCACCTCGTCTTACACCTAATTCTAAAAAAGAAAATGGCAAAAAATCCGGTTGACCAAATACTGCACTAATACGAGATGAAGGGTTGATATCGAATCGTGAGTTGATAATATCTACTAAATCAGAGTCTTCAATATCCTCAAGAACATTGTCTTGTCTCGAGGGAAACGGAATAGAACTTAAATTTAATCTTTCTCCTAAGCCTCCTGGCAAGAACCATGTATCTAATAATATTTGACGAGATGGAGTTATAGTAATACTCATAATATTCTCAATTATCTCAAAATTGGTGAAGTTAGAATGTACTCTCAGCGCTTATTCAGTCAAATTCACAGTGGAAAAAACATTCAAGGTTGGCGTTTATCCCAAGAATATTTACAGCCAGAATTACATAACCTTATTGCTGGACAACCAATTATAATAAAAGTCTGTTTATTGTTGATTTTAGTTATATTATCTTTAATCTCTGGTATTGTATCTGGCTTTTTTGGAAGTTGGTATTTTTTTAATATAACTTTAACAATCCAGCCAGGGAGAATAGAACTTTTTTGGATGATTATCATAATTATTGCTTGGCTAACTGCCACTATTCGCCAAGGTATTGCTAAGGGATTAAGAGCAGCTATAGTATATTTTTTTATTACATTAATAATCACAGAAATTTTAGTATTATTTAATTTTTTGCCCAGTATTAATGTTCACATTTCTCCAGCAATAGATCATCTTATTCAACACTTAGCTATTTTTTTGGCAGGCATAACATTTAGCCTTTTTAGTTTGTTGACAGGCAGTTTTGTGATTGCTGTATTTAATATAAATTTTGTGAAAGGCAAACTCGATCGGTTTCAAGTTCCCATTGCTACATTTATAATTATCCTTGCAGTTATTACTACGATAATTTTGTATTTATCTGGTGGAGTAGATAGCAAATTTGCAGAGCAAAGCCTTTTTGTAAAAAGTGCTAGCCTTTTAGGTGGTATTATTTCTGGATTTGGTTTTGGGATTATTAGTTTGATCGTTACAAAATTTAGTCACAAACATTCCAGCCATTTTTATTTTTTGCATTTATGGGCGATCGCATCTGGTACATGGGGCAGCACATCATTTTATAACTTAGATTTAAGTAATATTGATTTTACTGGGTCTCTGTTAGCAAATAGCGATTTCCGCGCCAGTAATTTTTACCGGACTTGTCTTAAGGGAGTTAAGGGATTAGATAGAGCTAGGTTAGATAATAGATATCTAGATTTGACTAACTACAAAGTACAAAAACTGCTAATTGATGGAAAAAGTAAAGATAAAGAATTTAACAATCTCAACTTACAAGGAGCATATTTGCGCAACGCAGATATGAGATATTTCAATTTGAGAGGAACTAATCTCAAAGGAGCAGATTTACAAGATGCTGATTTGCGTGGCAGTATTTTAGTTGGCGCTCAAGTGACAGGAGTTAATTTTACTGGTGCCGATCTAACTGGAATTTGTATTGAAGATTGGCACGTTAATAGTAAGACTTGTTTTGCTAGCGTAAAGTGTGATTACGTATATCGTAAATTGGATCTTAAAGGAGAACCAATAGAACAATATCCTGTAGGTCGTCATTTTGAAAAAGGAGAGTTTGAAGCTCTATTTCAAGAAGTAGAAGAAGTAGTTGAGTTAGTTTTCAAAGAAGGTGTAAATTGGCGAGCTTTAAGTTTCACATTCCGTAAATTTCAACTAGAAGATGATGGTTTAGGTTTGGAACTCAAAGGAGTTGAACAACGGGGCGACCTTTGGGTTGTGAAAGTAACTCATAAAGAAGGCGTTCTCCGACAACAGGTGGAAAAGAGAGTTGGGGAAATTTATGATATGATCAAAGGCTTAATAGCTGTTAAAGAACCCCAAATTAATAAACTGTTAGATATTGCTGCCGAGCAAGCAGGAGCTTTAAGAGAAGCTAGCAAAAAATCTTTTGGTAATAGTTTTTATATTACAGGCAGTACAATTACAAACTTAGCTGGTTCTGGTGAAATTAATTATGATGAAGCTGCTACTAAAATTCGCAGTTTTGTTGCTAATTGCAGCGAACCAGAGCAATCGCAAAAGTTAGTACAAAATCTTTTAGAACAATTTAAAAACCAAAGTGTCGCTACTTCTGTGGATAAACAAGCTGAACTAATTGAACAACTGATTCTTACAGAGGCTAAAAAAGATCCATTTTTTAAGCAATTTGTTGTGCAGCAAGGACAGCAAATTGCTGATGCTATGGTAGAAAGTGCGATCGCATCCGCAATTCGAGCAGCGCATTCCCAACTCACTTAGAAAGCTGGATTTCTCACTCATGCAGACCGATCCAAAACCAGGAACGCTTTACGTTGTAGCTACACCAATTGGCAATTTGGAAGATATTACCTTTCGGGCGGTGCGAATTTTGCAAACGGTGGATCTGATTGCTGCAGAAGACACGCGCCACACAGGGAAACTGCTACAACATTTTCAAATTAAAGTTCCTCAGGTGAGTTACCACGAACACAATCGTACCAGCCGCATTCCTGAATTAATAGAGCATTTAGCTAATGGTAAGGCAATTGCTTTAGTAAGTGATGCGGGTATGCCAGGAATTTCCGATCCGGGATATGAACTGGTAAAAGCCTGTGTGGAAGCGGGAATATCGGTAGTTCCGATTCCTGGTGCGAGTGCAGCAATTACGGCTTTAAGTGCATCTGGATTACCAACTGATCGGTTTGTGTTTGAAGGTTTTCTCTCAGCGAAAAGTCAACAACGGCGAAAATATTTAGAATCGTTGCAAACAGAATCCCGCACCATAATTTTCTACGAATCGCCCCATCGTTTGCGTGAGACTTTACAAGATTTAGGAGATACTCTCGGAAGCGATCGCCAAATTGTCCTCGCCAGGGAACTCACAAAATTTTACGAGGAATTTTGGCGCGGAACAGTTGCCGAAGCGATCGCTCACTACAGCCAGCGCGAACCCCAAGGTGAATATACTTTAGTGGTAGCAGGAACTCCAGCAACTCAACCCCAACTGACAGAAGCGGAACTCAAAGCCGAACTACAACAATTAATCGCTCAAGGAATCTCGCGATCGCAAGCTAGCCGTCAATTAGCAAAATTCACTTCGCTACCGCGTCGTCAAATCTATCAATTAGCTCTCTCTATTGTGGTTAATCCTGAGTAGAGATAGGTTCTTTGACAATCTAGTTGCAAACTGATCAAGAAACAAGCAGGGGCGCAAACTTTGCGCCTCTACGTTCATCCCCTAAATTTATTTATAGGGTTATACTTAGCACTACTCAAAGAACAAAGCGGAGTTGATTGCTCTTGTACCTGTTTACTTTTTAGTTTCTGGTGAGGCTGTAGGAGATGCAGCAGGAATAGGAGTTGGTGAAGCCTCTGCTGCTTTGTTAATTTCGTCTTTGTATTGAGCAGGCGCTAAAGCAGAGGCTGTATTAAACAGAGGTTTAGCTTCTGTAACTTTGCCTTGTTGCTTGAGTAGCATTGCTTTAGCCAAAATGGGGCGAAAATCCTTGGGATCTTTCTTGACTGCTTGGTCGTATGCAGAGAGAGCTTGAGTATAACGTTTCTGAGAGGCGTGAACAGTGCCTAAAAGTACTTGCACGGCAACTGTATCTACACTTCCAGGCTGAATTTTATTTGCTTGCGGTGCGGCAGACAAAGTATCTTGCAATAAACCAATAGCTGCTTCAGGGCGTTGTTGGCTTAAAAGAAGAGAAACCATCCCTTGTAAAGCCTTCAGGTCACCTGGTTTTGTAGACAAAATAGAACGATAAGCTTGGGCGGCACCTTCCTTATCACCAATTTGCTGCTTTGCTTGAGCCAACAGTACTACATATTCTGTCTGTTCTGGATTTAGCTTGGCTAGCTTTTCTAGAGGTTCAATTACTCCCTGAATGTCTCCTTCTTTGAGACTTAAAAGTTCAAGCCGTGCCTGTAGCAGTCCTTTGAGAGCAGTCTGATTTTCTGGTTCTCGTTGCAAAACCAGTTGGTAACCCCGAACTTCGTCTTGCAGTTTTGATTTTTGGTCAGGGGAAGGCAAATTGCCCTTGCTGCTGGCGTTATTCTGGGTTGGGGGTTGTGTATTATTATTGTTAAATGCAGAAATTAGGGGAACCATTGAAATTCCCACAAAAGCAAGAACTGCCAGAGCCAATACGACCTTAACTATCCAGCTGCGCGGTTGAGACACAAGACTTATTTCTCCTGAACTTTAATGACATTATCATTTACATAAATCCGAAAGTTAAAAATTTCCAAAACTTTGCGGAATACCGTCGATTGCCTGTGAATTTTATAACAAATAACTATCCACGCTGCTAAAGTAAGTGATGACTTTAGGAGGAACCGTCAGAATTCTACCTATGATATGCTTCCCGAAACTAGTCTAAAGACGCTAAATTACACATTTAGTGTCCAAAAGTGTATTTAGAATGCTATAGAGCGCTCAGTTGTGGTTTGTTGAAAGCAAATATACTTTCCTCAGCCGCACAAACGCTCTTTTCAGCTGCCTTTGTAAAATCCCACAATGGGATGTGTCTCCGCCGCAAGGAGTTTTTATGAATTCCGACCTGATGCCGTCGCCTGAATCTTCCAACTCTTCTGCCTCTAACCAGGGCCCAACTAAAGCAGAGGCAGCCGCTAATGTTCCTACAGTAGCAGCCCAGTCCTCTAAACTTGAAAATTCAACTGTTAACCCTAGCGAGACTGCCGCAAATGGGAACTTCGCTAATCGGCAGCAACCGATTCCGCCTCCCAGTGAACCGATGCAGTATCGCGCCATCGGGTTAGTCCGAGGTCGCTACCGTGCCAGTGACGAACAATTTACTCAAGGTGATCTACTGACCCCAGATGGTGTCGAACTCAATGCCGTGCTCCTAGGACGGATTATGAGTTTAGTGAAGAATCACTTGGATTTAGAACAAGAACATCTGTGGGTAGTTTATCCGCGCACAAGACAAGAAAATGATACATTGCACCTCCAAATTGTCGGAGTTTGGGAGCCAGAAAAACTGGCTAAACATCTGACAGAAGAGGACGAGCAAGATTTGAGGACAGAAGAATTACAGATCCCTGATGATACTGTGTCTGAGAGTTCCGACGAGATTACAAGCACCCTAAAACCCTCATCAGACATTCCTGATGGTGGTTTCTCTGTTCGTGGTGAAGTAGTCTACCAGTCTTATGACGCTAAGAGCTTAGTAGTCAAAATCAAGCAGGCTCCGCGCAAACCAACTGACAAACCCAAATATTTTAAGTTGAAACTGACCGGTGTTCTGACTACCAAAGCTGTAGGTAAGTTTTGGGACTTTCAAGTCAAGCGGGAAGCTGATGCATTAGCAATAGAAACTGCTGAAGCGATCGCTGATCTACCCAAAAAGCGCAGACCACCTTTCAAAGGCGGCCCTCGTGGTGGTATGGGTGGTGGCAGAAAACCATTTCCGTCCAGACGAAATGGCGAAACCCCACGCCCAATCAAGAAAATAGGCGGCGACTCCTCTGCTGTGTCGAAACCTGTACCGAAAATACCAGCGCCTAAGCCGATCAAACGAACGAAACCGCCCCAAGATTAAGGGAGACAAGGGAGAGGGGGGAGACAAGGAAGCATTTTCTTCCTTGTCCTCCTTGTCCCAATTCCATAGTCCCCAATCCCCAGTTTCCAATATCAAAATTCCGTCCAGCGGTCTTGAGGTAGAAAAGTTCGCTCCATCGGAATTTGGGAAACTGGTTCTGTCAGGGTAAATTTGCCAGCTTCAATCCACTGTTTCAACTCTAGGGCAACTTGCCTAGATAAAAACAAACTTGCTAGAGGTGCAACACGCACTGTTCTACCCTCAATAGTGACACGCCCAGACTTAAGTTGGGCGTAACTCACCAATCCAAACGTAGGACGAACGCGCCGGGGAATGGAAAAGTCTACTATTGGCGCTACTAATTCTTTATCTTGCACAGCACAATGTTCAACTACTTCTGCGGATAAGACAGGAAGTGGTACACCTACGCCCAACATCAATGAAGGGCCATAGCTTTTGAAATAACATCCCCTAACCCAACGCGAGTCCATCTGCTTGGCGTCTCCGATTAAAGCTAAAGTCGCAGCAGGCCCAATCGGGGTATGATTGGCTAAACGTTTTTGTAAGGGGAAGTGTTGGGTACCTTCCCAAGCGACATAGCCAATACCACCGCCTAAAAAAATCCGCGTTCCAATACCAATCAGTTGTAAATCTGGGTCGTTGAGTAAAGGCGAAATTGCACCAGGGTTAGAATAAACAGCATTCCCTAAACGTGGTTGTAAAGGGCCGAGATAAGTAAAAAGTGGGCGATCGCCTCCATTTACACCCACAATAAAATTTTGGTACAGATTACGCGGATTGAATAGATAAAACTGATTTATCGTTTCCCGCATAATTGTGGTTTCAAATGTGGCTCTTGGGTAACAATCTGTAACTTGTCCTTGTGCTCGTACTTGTACAGCTTTACCTGCGATCAAATCTTCTATTACATGACCACCGCCACGTTCCCGAACTTCTTCTCCATCGATCGCATCAACGGGACAACTAGCACCAAGATATAAATCTACTGCCCCAAAACCAGAGTATGCTGGAACACCATCTAACCAACAACGCCGAATTTTGATTGGCGGATCGGTGTGTCCCAGATTAATAATCGCACCACTTGATTCCATCGGCTCAAAAGTGCCCGTGGTAATTACATCAACTTCCTGAGCAACTTGAGTAACACCAACTTCGGCAACTCGTGCTTTTAATTCTTCAACTGTCAACACTACCGCACGTTGGCAGCTGATTTTCTCGTTAATTTCCGCAATTGTTCGCATGTTAAATGTAGCGAATTCATATATTAATTGTGGAGCAATATAGCTGCCACGTGAAATTATTATATTTGTCTCTCATCTGAAAGCTGACGAAAGGCGATCGCAACTTCTCGTTCTAGGAGTTAGGAGCATTAGATGGCTTTAATCTGTCCCACCACCTCAATTTTGTTTTGCTCTTTAGCTCGCAACACCACTGAGTCTCCAGATTTTGGGTAGATATCGCTGGTGAGTGTTGTAATGTTGATTTCGTGAGTAATCATCACAATCACACCAGGAGTGTTACGGTTATTCAAAATAAACTGACGCAGTTGTGCAGTTTGCTGAGATTGCGTTTTGTAATTACTAAAAAAGGAATTTAGAGTTGGGAAAGGCTCTACTTTCCGCAAATTCATCAGTTTTGCAGTCTCTAAACAGCGACACCATTGGCTTGACAAAACCCTAGAAACTTGAATTTTCCTGCTTCTAAAAGCTTTTCCTATTCTGATTGCCTGTTTTCTGCCTTCATTGGAGAGATTGCGTTGCGTAGAGCAATCATTAAGTCGGAAATCAGGCGGATCGCCAATTCCTGGTGCTAAGGCATGACGCATAATCACTACATAACCTCTTCCCTGGCGAAGACGAGACCAGATTTGTGCTTCTGAGTTAGCAGAAACTTTAGTTATAGAAGGTGAAGCTGAACTTTCTTTATTGTTGTCCAAAGATTGTTGAGGTTGCTCGATAGTTGCTGTTATTTGCTTTTCTTGAGTTTTAGCGCGGTATAAAGGTTGGAGTACTAACAATAGAGCAACAGTACCAAGTCCAAAGATAATGTAGCGACGCATCATGACATACTGTGGTAATTATGACGACCAGATATGTGATTACTGGATATTTTTACCTTCTCTAACGATGCTACCCTTCTTAGGCGTATAAGAGAATCTGCGATCGATTAATGCAAAAGCAAGATAGTATTATGCCTGTCCGTTTGCAAGAATAACTAGATTTTTTGACGAACCGCAAAGACACTAAAGAACAGAAGAGATAGGTAATTTTATCGCGGGAAGGGAGTAGTCCAGAGCGATCGCCTATCGAGACAGATATAAAATATCATACTCTCACCCCAAAAATACTTGTTCCAATCGCTTGAGAATCCACAAAACTTCAGCCAACTCGTGTTCTTGAGGAAATAGTGAAAACGTCTGTGATACTTTACACTGCGGCGTATCTGTTGGTGCTAGCTGCAAAAAATTTACTTTAAAGTGTAAGGATGGATACTATTTTTTGGTAAAAGTCAAGGTACATTTATCCAGTGCAATGGAGTGTCAAGGGTGCATTTACCAAATATTTAACCTTTGATAACGGTTATCGATTGAGTGCAATATAGTGGGCAATCATGCTCTCCAGTTTCACGTAACTATATAATCATGGCTGGAGTAGGCACTTTACGCACCTTAGACCAGAATAGAATATATATTGGGTTTTAGAAGTCCTGTAAATAGGCTGGTATTTCCATTTGGGGTGACAACGTTTAAATCCGCTACATTTTTTCAGTTTCAAGTCACCACACAGTCAGCAAGAGAGAATTAGTAGAAGTCCTGAAGAGAATACAGAGATCAATACAACAGTCTGGATCTGACTGCTTCAATTCTTGAACTGAAAACCTCAAACCTTGTAAGCACTGATAACTGATTTAAGGAGTGCACCCCGAAATAGAAAAATAATTGACGCACCTGATGATTTTCTAATTCGTGAAGGAGCCAAATAGTTCTTTTAAGCCTGTTCAAGCACCCCTGGTGGTATAGGCACAAGTTGAGGAGTTGACAAGCTGGTTCCTTGTCTGTACCAAATGCCTTCAACCTCAAAAGCCTCGAATTGGGTAGTGAGGATTGCCCAAGCTCGCTCATTTAACCCAGCGGAGTAAGTCCAGGTGAACTGCCTATCGTTGTGTAATCTTTGTTCCAGTTCGGCTAAATCCTCAGGTAGCCAAAACTGGGTCATGATCCTTTGAGTGGCAATTTCTGGTGGTGTCTGTAGCATCTCAGCCATTGGCTGATTTACAATAATTTGCTTGCGAGTATCTTGTCTGACGATGCTCACAGGACGCTCATTTTCCGCAGCCGCAACCATACGGTACAACAACTGTGATGGTATGTGTAGCTGGCTGCAAAACACTCCACCCTCAGATTGCAATATCCGTTCGGCTGTTTCCGACGATGTAGGTGGTTGTTCGCTTGCCATCCACCCAAAAAATTCAATCGGTTGCTTACAGCCTCTCCATTGAATTCTGACTTTGCCATTAATTTTACATGCAGTTTCGCTGAGAGCTTCTCCGTAGCTTTGAGCTAAGCAAGTAGCATCACGCTTAGTCGGGGCAACAATTGAAACCCCTTCATAAGACATTTTATAGTTCCACCCAGGTAAGTTGAGGATTCTAAGAACACTCACACTCATCTTCTTTGACACCTCCAGAATCTTTATATACTTTTACACCCTTAGCATCGTGATACACTGAAATTTTGAAAGTTTCTTCCCAAATTTTTTTTCTTTCCTCCTCCGGAATGTCTAAAGCCGATGTGATGATGGCAAAGTCCCCTGGTGTTGGTAAAACTTCACCTTTTGCCAATGCTGGTAAGTTCTTGATACCGCAACGCTTCAGTTCTGCTATGTTGGCTCGCACCAAATCGGCAATTGTTTTTGGAGCAAGTTTTCGAGAGTTGAGGGAATGAGAACCAGTTTTTTTGGCCACCCACTCTTGAGTCATTTCTTCTATAGCGTCGCTTTGGGAAATGCCTAAGCGAGCACAGATGCTTTTAAACTCTAGAGCTAAATCCAGTGGAATATAGCCACTGATTTGCTTGTAATCATCAGAACGCCTTCTGTCAGTCATATGCCGAAATCCTGAATATTACGCTTGTACTTATTTTCTCTCATGAAGTCTGAAATGCAAGACATTATTGTGAGTCACATTTAAATGACAGCTTGACAAAAAAAAATGACAAGCCTAGTATGGGAAATGGAGCAGTAAGCGGCTGAAGACGAAGAAACGGTAGATACTCTGGAAGCTAGCTGCTTTTTTGGTAGCTAGCTTCTACTTTTATTTAGAACTCTGCAAGTTTTTTAACCCTGTTATCTTCAGTATATCTGCTTATAAAAATTTTGCAACACTGTATGATTCATTGAAACCACAATCTTTAACCTGTAATAAAAGAGAGTGTCAATAGAAACCTTGTAGCATAAAAGTCTTAGCACTTAATAGAGAATTAGTGAATATTGATTTGTTATTTGATGGTGTTCAAGTGCGCGATCGCACAGTAGTAGAACGATCGCCTTGATAGTCTCTAAGCTGAAAACCAAGCTAAATAATTTATGTATAAATCAATTTTAATTAGCAATTGAGTATAAATAATTATATATGCATACTATAAATAAATCGTTTGGTCTTTCCATAGATAATTTTTGAGATCGACAAAGCATTTATTTTGTTTTGGCAATAACCCTGTCTCACATAACACTTGAATACCTTCAGCTTCTAATTTATTCTTCTGTTCGGGAACATGGGATATTAAATTACCTTGAGAGTCTAATATTCTATGTATGGGATAATCAAGTGCAGAGGCTTTCTTGATGTATATAGGAATAGCTCGCATATAGCTATTATCTACTCCTATTATTTGAAGTATTTGCTTATAGGTCACGACTTTTCCAGGTGGAAGTTTTAGGAGAACTTCGAGAAAACGCTCATAAGGCTTTTTTGATAATGCAGGAAATTGATGAGGTGTAATCTCAAAATTACTACCAACCTGAACTTTTCCTGATTTGATTACTACACCTAAAATTCCTCGTTTAGCTTGGATGCTAGCTAGTGATTTGACTAAATGGTTTATTCTCTTGCATGGTTCACAGTAGAAAGTGAGGCGAACCGCAGCACCAGTTTCAAAAGTTATGAGAGAACCAGGTTGAAAAGTTTCAGATTTTATGCCTTGGATAACAATATTTTCTCGTAATTCACCAGGAGGAATTGCTAGTTCTACAATATCTTCATACCTGATAATTAAAATTTGTCTAGGGCTTATAGGATTAGCATTAATATCTTCCTCTATACCATGACCAGATTTTAAGTTTATTTTGGTACTTTCTCTCATCCTAAGACCATGTTCCGACTTAGTAAAAAGATATAAAATTGAGCCAGTTTCACTAACCATAAATTCTCTTGATAATCTGGATATAGGATTACTGTCTAATTTTTGAAATACACTGATCTAAGTATGCTCACGAAAATACGGATATGGTGAGCATTGCCCACCCAGCCCTTTCAACGCGTTCATTTGTACTAGATTTTCTGCCAAAAATACACGCCCCCTCAA
>NZ_MTAV01000150.1:19912-28151 GCF_002154695.1 Nostoc sp. T09 | reverse complement strand
ACGTTCCACTGTGTTGCACTCGCGGCGGACATATCACAAGTAATTTGCCGGACATGATATCACCTGTTCGCCCTACTTCCCTGAGCCTAGGCATTCAGCCTATGATGGGAAATAGATGTACTGAACGTTCTTGTCTATCTTAGAGAAAGAATTATGATTGTAGCCCTGCTGTATCTGATTTTGGCTGGAGCTTACTTGTTAGTCATCCCAGTGGCTATTTTGTTTTACCTGAAGCAGCGCTGGTATGTAGCTAGTTCCATAGAACGCACCTTTATGTACTTTCTGGTGTTCTTCTTCTTTCCAGGTTTGTTGGTTTTATCGCCGTTTATAAATTTTCGACCCCAGCGGCGACAAATTGAAGTTTAACAAGATTGGTAGGTCATAATTCTCATGCGACGCATTGATGCTATAGGTATTGGCTTGGGCGTTTTTGTTGCTGGAGGCATAATATATCTAGGCTTGCAACTAGTAGGTTTAGATAGTCAAAAAGCTGGTATATGGAGCCAAGTCTTGCTAGTTAGTGGATTACTTGGCTGGTTAGCCACCTATGTTTTCCGTGCGGTGGGGCAAAAAATGACCTACCATCAACAGCGGGAAGATTATGAACAAGCCTTTTTCCAAAAGCGGCTGGACGAACTGACTCCCGAAGAACTAGAAAAAATTCAAGCTGAGATTGAACAAGAAAAACAAACTCAGGTTTAGAGGGCGCATTGGTCGTTTGTTGATTGTCCGTTGTTTGATACTATATGACAACTGACTTTTGAATCTTGACCAATGACTGCCATTTCCCACTGCTTTGAAACTCTTGGACGCAATAAAGAGTGTGCTTTAATTCCGTTTATCACAGCTGGCGATCCAGATTTAGAAACAACAGCAGCAGCTTTACGAACTCTTGACCGCAGTGGGGCAGACATTATTGAACTGGGAGTTCCCTACTCTGATCCTCTAGCGGATGGGCCAGTGATTCAAGCTGCTGCTACCCGCGCTCTTCAAAGGGGCACAACATTGGATAGTGTGCTGGAAATGTTGCAAGCTACTACTCCGGCTCTAAAATCGCCCATTGTCCTGTTTACTTACTACAATCCAATTTTGCACCGGGGAATTGAAAAGTTTCTTCAGCAGATTGCGGCTGCGGGTGTAGCAGGCTTGGTAGTACCCGATCTACCCCTAGAAGAAGCTTCTGGTTTACTTCAACCAGCTAGTGAGATCGGAATTGACTTAACTTTGTTAATAGCCCCTACCAGTTCCGCCCAACGCATAGAAGCGATCGCTCGCTCCTCTCAAGGATTTATTTATCTCGTAAGTGTTACTGGGGTAACTGGTATCAGATCGCAAATAGAAACGCGAGTGTCAGATTTACTGAAGCAAATTCGTAGTGTTACGGAGAAACCTATTGGTGTGGGCTTTGGGATTTCCGAAGTTGCACAAGCACGTCAGGTCAAAGATTGGGGTGCAGATGCGGCGATCGTGGGCAGCGCATTTGTGAAACGTTTAGCAGAAGGTACACCAGCAGAGGGATTAAGTGCGATCGCCGAATTTTGTCAAAGCCTGAAAACAGCTATCAAGACTGAGTGACAGTAGTATAAATACTAGTCTTGATGAGATGGGAAAAGTAGATTAAAAATATATAACAGTGTAGTTTTTCTGTCTAAGGTTGGTAGACAAATTAACAGGTATAATCTTGAATAATAACAGCAAATATGATGCTGTAAAAAAACTAGCTGAAAGCATCGCTTATAGTTTGGGTATTATATGAAGTGAAATAGGCGAAAAAATATGAGTGTGAGTGTGAGTCAGTTACAAATGATGATAATTCCGTCGCAGTTGAGGGGCTTAGGCGATGAGTGAAAGTATGGCGTTTATCGGCGGGGTCGCCGTAGCTGGGCTAGCGGCTCTCGTATTGCTCAAAGGGGCAGGTAATTCTCTACAACCTAACTTTGCTGTGACCCCGCAGATGCCTGCTGTGGTACAACCCCAGATGATGCCGCCCCAATATCCTTATGGGCAACCGCTGTATCCCAATAATCAGCCCCCGACGGCTCCCAATTCCGAGCGGCTAGCCGATATCGAATCCGTAAAGTCGGAGTTGGCGCGTTTAAAAAGCGATAACGAGCAGTTGAGAACGCAAAATCAACAACTTCAGTGGCAATTTCAAAGTTACAACCAGCAGCAACAGCAGCTGTTTGCTCAACAGAATAATCAGAAAACACCTTTACAGCCTCAAACCCCTTGGTGGTCTTCACCGATAGTCTGGGCAGTGGGAGGTATGACTTTGACCATTGGTGGTGGTGTTGTAGTAGCTGGAGTGTTGGCTTTATTTTCACCAAAACAGCGTCCTTCCCGCACTGTACAAGTAATTCACCCTTACCAAGGCCCTACACAGCCTTTAGTTCCTGTACGTCGTACAGAGTTTTTGCCTCCTCGCATGGAAGCAAGACGAGTGGAAGCACCAGAATATGACGAAATGCATTAAAAGCAAACTATAGTGGTTAACAGGGTTGGCAACTACCTCTATATTTGTTGGTATCAACTACTAAATAACAGCAAATACTACAATAAAATTTAAAGCAACTCACAGATGTTTCTATTAAAAAAACAAAGGTGAGTATATTTTAATGCTTAGTTACAGGAAGAATTCGCCAAGCAAAAGTGCAAAATCGCCTGTATGCTTGGGGCATACAGAATTTATCAATTATTCAGCAGCCGTCCCTTGTTCATAGGGGGCGGTGTTTTCTATTATTAGCAACTATTACTGGTGATGGCAATCGGCAAAGCCGATGACTTGTTCCTATACAGCCCAAAGAAGAGCTAACGCTAACTAGCCCAAGAAGCTGTTCCATCACATCTCTGTATTTGTGGAATTTGCTGTCATTAACACTAACTTGCCAGCAGGAAAGATGATGCCAATTTCCTAAATGATCTCTACACATTCTGATGAAAAGCTTGATGGTGAAATTTTAAGGATTTGCCACTGCAAAAGTATTACATTGTGCAGGATTACCCGTTTGAATGCCTCGTTGGAACCAGCGGACTCTTTGGGCTGAACTACCATGCGTAAAAGACTCAGGTCTGACATAGCCTCTTGCTTGACTTTGCAAGCGATCATCCCCAATGCTGCTAGCAGCATTCAGCGCTTCGTCAATATCGCCTGCTTCCACGATTTGTCGCGAGCGATCGGCATGATATGCCCATACGCCAGCGAAACAATCCGCCTGTAACTCTTGTCGGACTGAAAGTTGATTTGCTTCTACTTGATCTGCTTGACGCTGCAATCCTCGCACGCGATCAGAAATGCCCATAAGATTCTGGACATGGTGCCCAACCTCATGAGCAATTACGTAGGCTTGAGCAAAGTCTCCTGGTGCTTTGTAGCGATTCTGCAAATCCTGATAAAAGTTTAAGTCGATATAGAGCTTTTGATCGCTAGGGCAATAGAATGGACCAACGGCCGATCGCGTAAAGCCACAAGCTGACTCCACCGCATTGGAGAAGAGAACTAAGGTTGGTTCCCGATATGTCTTTCCTTGTTGCTGAAACAGACTGTGCCATGTATCTTCCGTATCAGCCAGGACAACCGAAACAAAATCAGCCATGCGATCTTCAGCAGCCGAAGGTTGTGTTTGGGGAGATTGCGAGTAAGGGCGATCGCTCGGCCTTTGTGTTTGCTCCCAGATGACACTGGGATCGCCACCCAAGAAGGCAACTATCAATGACAGAATTACTGCCCCAACGCCACCTCCCACTACAGGGGCCGAAAGCCCAGTTCCGCGCCTGTCCTCAACATTGGTGCTTCTACGGCCAAATTCCCAGCGCATAAATAAAAGTCTCCCAACTATTTAACCTGACACAAGTGAAGAAAGTGCATAGACCCACAGCGACAAATCAAGAAACATCGCACTTAGGCTAGACTTGCCATAATTAAGCACAAATATTAGTGGTTCTATACATCAAAATCTTCTGCCAAGGGATAGCAATAATTTGATATTATGTCCTACTTAGGGAAGGCTAATTCATCGTCACATGGCAATGTCTAAAGATACACTCAAAGTGGATAGCCTTTGGTTTTGCACTGCTGATCGCAGTCATTTTTATTATTGATGCTTGCCATTATGAGGCTGTACACTCATTGATAACAGCAAGTACATAGGCAGATTTAAAATAATTTTTTACTGACAATATTCCAGGCTAAACGTTGAATCATTTCAACATCCGCTGCGTTTAAGCTCTCTAATTCCATACTGCTATTTTCTTGCGGAGTATTCAATTGATTGCCGTCGTTTTTATAGCTTAATCCTTCTGGGCTGTTACCATAAAATGTTGCATAAAACACACATGCTGCCACATAGGAGCCAATTGAACTGGGATGGCTTTGATCTTGATTGTAAAGACTAAAGTTTGAGTTTTGTTGTTGAATTTGTTGCCAAACTATGCCCACTGGAGCCACGATTGCATTCAGTTCCTTGGCAATTGTCATATATGAATCGATTAGTGCCTGTTGCGTTTCTGGTCGATTCTGTCTTGCCCAAGTTAAGTAGAACACTGTTTGGGCATTAACTTGCTTAATCTCAGCGTTAAACAACCGAGCATATTCATACATCAATTTCGGATTTTTAATAGGTAAAGTACTCTGTTCTTGCAGTACAACATAGTCCCATCGTCCATCCCTAATCCTACTTAATGCTTTACCCTGCTTCCAAAGATTCTCTAGTGTAGCTCCACCAACCGTAACCATTTCAGTTTCTAGTTTTCTAGTTTCTTTGGCTGATAAAGCTAACTGTCGCGTCAATTTGGGAAGATTGTTGAAATAGGTATAGCTATTACCAATGAATAACACCTTTAGCGGTTGGTTAGAAGTTTCCTTATAAGCTTTTGTCTCAACCTTTGTTTTCACTTTTGCTCCTATGCCAGCAATGATTAATAATATAATTATTACTAATAAATACTTCATCTTTCTCTTTACCGATTTAGCATTAAGCGTCATCTGGAATCCTATCGTTGATGGGTGCATCTCAGTTTTTATTTTTCGATTAAATAATAAATTTAATATGTCATTGCGAGGAACGTAGACACGAAGTGGTGAGCCAGTCCGGTGGACGGGTTCCCCGGCATAAAGGAACTGGCGAACCCGAAGGGCTTCCCGCAGAGTAGCAATCGCAAGGCTTTAACCTAGAGACTTTAAAAGTGAGAGCAAACTAGATTTTTCAACCACATATACTCCTCTTATTTTTCTTGATGGTACTGAAACTTTAGCTTGCGAGAAAGCAATAATTGGCGTAACAAAATTAAACTTCCTTTGCTTTTTAACTTGCAAAGCTTGTTTCATAGCCCGTTCAAGAAAGTCTTTCTCAAAATTATGAGTCGTATTTCCCATACGACGAAATAGATACTTTCCATCGGTAACAACTTCACCTCGATGAGATTTGACATCGACAACATAAGCTTGACTTTGTGGGGAAACACAAACAATATCAGCATCTCCTAAACCACCTTTCAACAACATGCCATATTCGATTTGCCAGCCTTCTGCCTCTAACTGAATCAAGGCTTGGGCTGTATCTTCTTCTCCTTTAGCACCTTGATCGGCAAGGTTCGCCTTCCGCCAGAAATAAATGCCATTGAGAACCAACCCTAAGGCTACGAAGATAAAAAGAACATATAGGAGGATGGGCAATTGCAATGTTGGAGCCTGAGTCTTAGATGAGTTAAGCGATGATACCTGGTTTAAAAAATTCTGAAAGATTGCTACTAAAAAGAATGGGAAAAGGACAACTAAACCAGCACAGAGAAATGAACAAATTGCCTTAAGTCGTCTTTTAACAGCAAGATCGCGAATATTTTTTCCAGCTTGACGATGTAATTTTGACATGTGATATTTTAATTGAGAGAAGCTCAAATACTTAAATAGAGTTAAATTTTTTCTAGTCTGACACTGTCAATTGAAATTGAAAAGGTTATTTTTAATACTGAAAGTTTCAAATTTTACTTAAGTACACGTTCAAATACATCATCTAGAATCAATCGCAAACATGAAAATGCAGGGCGATATCTGCTGATTGACTCTTTTGAGTTGACGCAAGTATGAACCAAATAACTTGATGCCTGAAAACAAGCCTTATACAGGCTTTAAATCTCATCAAAATCAGTGTTATTGGTAGTAGCTCATGATTCCTTGCTATACCATCGGCTTAAATAAACTTTGCTTATTTCTCACCAAGCTATGACTTTTGTTAGAGGGATAAATAATTTTTTCCAGTTACGCTGGATTTGTAATCAAAAGAGACAATTGGCTGCAAATAGGCTGTATCACACCCTATTTCATTACTAAATCTATAACTCCATTGGTTAGGTTAATTACAAGATAGAAACTAAATTTGGTTTCTCATGGTATTAGCCAAATTTGGAGTGAGCCAATGATATCTCGAAAATTTGCAAAACATCGAGAATGTACCAACGGAGTATTGGCATGACAAATTTAATTTCTAATGCGATCGCTCAGATCAGTTCTTTGCTTAAAGGATTTCAAGTAAAACGTTTTTTGGCTGTTGCCTTAGTTGGTTTGATAGTACTGACGACAAATGTAGATACTGGGCGCAGTAACAAAGAGTTGCGCGATCAAGTTCGCGTACAAGTAGAACAGAATGATGCTCAAAGACCGAAGACAACAGGACAATGGAATAGGGAAGCTCGCGAAACGAAAGACGCTCCTGGTGAAAGACTTCAGCGAATTGGTCAACAATCAGGAGAAGCTTTTAAAGAATTTGGATCGGGTTATGTAGAAGGTGCGAAGGAAACCGCTGGTGGTGTTAAGGATAGTGCAGCACAGGCTGGTAAAGATATTTCTAACACCGTAAAACGGTAAGTTCCTGATGCTGTAGTTGCGATTTGCGATCGCACACAATTTTCTTAGTACTTGCTAAAATTCCTAAATCTGCGCTGAACCTACACAGTGCAGATTTTGGTTAGTTTCATCAATTTGCTTTCAGGCCTCATTGAGATTACCTTCGACAAGAGACTGAAACTTAGTATCAATAGTAGTTATCCTAACCACTCTGGATTTTTAGCTGTACTATCAAATTGACTAGTGGTCTTAAATGGCTCATACTGACCTTTTGCTGCAACCTCGCGAGTGCGATTGAGCAGTGCCCTAACTTGTTCCTGGCTCATCGGCTCAAATGTACGTGCTGCCTCAAACGCTTGGTTGAGAATTTCCATACTTTCAATACCTGTAATCACGGTTGAAGTTGGCAGATTCATGGCGTAGTGGAGACATTCGATGGGTTTAACCGTATTGCTCTTGAGAATATTTTGGTCGCCCATTGATTTCATACCCAGCACACCGATTCCATCTTTCACTAATCTGGGTAGAACTTGTTGTTCAAAACTTCTAAAATGTGCATCCATCACGTTTAGCGGCATCTGCACTGTGTCAAAACGAAAGTTATTTTGAGCAGCAACTTCCAGCATCCTCAGGTGAACTAGCGGATCTTTGTGCCCAGTAAAGCCGATGTAGCGAATCTTGCCTGCTTTTTGTGCTTCTAGGACAGCCTCCATTGCCCCACCAGGAGCGAAGACGCGGTCTGGGTCTTCCATACGAAGTATTTCATGATGCTGTAGCAAATCAATACGATCTGTCTGCAACCGTTTTAGAGAATCGTTAATTTGCTTAGTAGCTGCCTCTTTAGTTCGTCCGTCTATCTTAGTCATGAGGAAGACCTTTTGACGATAACCGCCTTGAAGGGCTTTTCCCATGCGAATTTCGCTACCTCCGTTATGGTAGTCCCAGCTGTTATCCATGAAATTGATGCCACGATCAATTGCAGTGTGGATTAGGCGGATACCCTCTTGCTCGTCTTTTGGGCGTCCAATATGGTGACCCCCTAAACCGATCGCGGATACTTTTTCTCCAGTTCGTCCCAAGGTTCTGTAAATCATTTCGCCGCTTCTAGTTTGAGTATAAGCGGGTCTATTTTGGGCTGAGACTTGTGAGAATAAACCTTCCGCACCAGCCAACCCGGCTGCAACTAAACCGGAAGTAGAAACTACTTTCAATAAATCCCGTCTGCTGATATCCACAAATTTATCTTTCCAAAAAATTGTCATAACTCGCTCTCATAGCGTTACATGATGCAAAGCGGGGTACATCTAACTGTTGAGAGAAAACAGCAGTGAGAGACGGATATGTATGCTAAAGCTGGGTGAACTGTGAAAATATTTTAAGAAGTGATATCATGTCCAGTTG
>NZ_MTAV01000150.1:0-19902 GCF_002154695.1 Nostoc sp. T09 | reverse complement strand
CTACGGGAAGCCGCCTGAAAGGCGTCTACGTTGCACTCGCGGCGGACATATCGCAACTAATTTAGCGGACATGGTATGAGTTAAAGACAAGTTAAAAAGCGATCGCTTTCAATACTAATTTGCAGCATTTAATAAAAGTAACGACATGAGTATTGTTAAGCTGCCTATAGCATTTGAGAGTGCGTATTTTTTCTTTTTACAGCGCAAACTATTTAATTACAACAACCCTAGTTTGCTAATTATGACAAAATTGTGGCGCTACTCAAAAGCTGTTGTGAAGCTCTTAAGTAGCACCAAAGCAATTACATCACACAAATCTTGCACTAATACCTAGAAAAAACAGTGCCTGAAACTATCGTGGAAGTTACACTCTTTGCCCTTCTTGCTTGGCTGTTCCCATGTCAACTACAGCACTGCGAGTAAAGTTAATTCGCTCTTCAAAATCGAGTTGTTTGATGCGGTTTACAAAGCTATTGGTAGCTTCGGGTAGTTGGTAGTCGGAGGAAACTTGGATGACTTTGCCTTCCTCCATACCCTGTGCTAGTAGTAGCCACACTTCTATTCTGGCGCTGGATGCCAGAGCATTGTAGGCTTGGGTAAAGGCGGAATTATTACCACTGACAATATCCCGTTGTGCTTGTAGTTGTTGCTCTTGAGGCTGAGCAGCAATTTGGTCATATAAAGCAGTCGCAGGTGCAGTTACAGAGAAACCAGGATCTGGATTGAGTTGGTCTTTCAAATCCAGATAGCCGTACCAAAGGATAGCAAGTTTGGTATCTGCATCAAAGCGGTGAAATTCATTCAAAGCTTCTTTGGTGGTGTTGTTCGTTGTGTAAGTCATAAAAATGTTCCAAACTATGAATTGCATTGGATGAAGGGAGTAATCTCCTCTCCTTCAAATAAGTTAATAAATGCTTTAAGGAAGTTAACCCTGCCTTTGATAGATATAGGATTCATACCTAGAGCATGTTGCAGCTTGGATAACAATTCAGTAGGTGTCGTGGGAATGGTGCTGTTTGTGGAGATTCTTGGCTATGGGCCATCAATATTGCTGACGCAGGCTTGATCTCATCCCAGCAATAATTCATAACCTAGTCATCACGATTACTTGCGATCGCGTTTTGTAGATCGCTTCACAAATACGATGCATATGGCGATCGCTTGAATAATTATGATTAGGGCTAGAGTTTTAATAATTAGTTGTTAGTAACTGTATTACCGTAAATTTCAGGATAACAGACGATCCCACTCATCTTTGATCGCGCGATAGCACTCACAGGCGCACGCCTCCATTCTCTTCCGGTCAAGAATCTGGATATTTCCACGCTTATACTGGATCAGTCCCTCATTCTGAAGCTTCATAGCAGCGTTACTCACACCGGCACGCCTTACACCCAGCATCGTGGCAAGAAATTCTTGCGTGAGATTAAGTTCGTCTGAAGCAACACCATCACTACTCATCAGTAACCAACGGCAGAGCCTTTTCTCCAAGCGATGCAGACAGTTGCAAGCTGCTGATTGTGAGCCTGTAACTATCAAGGTATGTATGTAACGGTTGAGAATATAATGCAAACTACCTTCTTGGTCAAATGCATCTTTGATGACTTGCGCTTTGACTTGTATCGCCTCGCCTGGAATCTGCACCAGCGTTTGCATTGGAGTTACGTTAGCATCTAAAAGCACAGGTACCCCCGCCATACCTTCACGCCCGATAGAACCAGATTCGACCATTGAGCCGTCCTCCATCACCGTTACTAGCGAGAGCAATGCGTTGAGGGGAAAATAGATATCTATGATAGGTTCGTTGGGCAAGATGATGGGTTGACCATGTGAGAGCGAAACCTTCTTCAAGTGAGGACTCAAAGCGTTTAGCTCTTCATGCGAGACTTTGGCAAGCAACCGATTTTGCATTAACGGGTGTGCATATTGATGAGCAGGCATGAGACCTTACCTTGGCTCTGAAGAGTATAGAGGATGACAAACATAGACTATGAGCTTATAAGATAAGAGATTTCACGTCTGCGCTCATCGCCAGAGGGATAGATTGCAATAAATATTACAAAGTCATTCAGCGATCGCTTTGGATGAATTGTGATGTTTGATCGGGCTTTAACATTAACAATGAAAATCGCAATTTTGGTAAGTGGTTCTACCTTTCACAACAATGGCATCAGTAACCGAGAAATTCTCACAGCTAACTTGAACCACAGAGGCTTTTTATAGTATTCAGAAAAATCAACAGCAACAGAAACAGCCAAATCTTCCTCTAACATTTTCTCTACACTTTCGACAAATTGCGGTGCGGCGACAAAACCCATAACTTCAAAGTTGAGAAAAAACGAGCGATTATCTAAGTTGACTGTTCCTACCCCTGCCATAGCTTCATCGATCAAGATGATTTTTTGGTGCATAAATCCATGTTTGTAGCGGTACAGCTTGATCCCGATCGCTTCCATTTCCCCATAGTAGGAAAAAGAACAGAGATAAACAAATAAGTGATCGGGGCGGTTTGGTAAGATAATTCGTACATCTACGCCGCGGATCGCTGCTAGTTTTAAGGCTGTCAAAGTTGCTTCATCTGGGACAAAATAAGGAGTGGCAATCCACAGACGAGTTTGAGCTTGATTAATTGCATTTACAAAGAAAAGATTACAGGCTTTGAACTGATCTGCGGGGCCTGTAGGAAGCACAAATGCAGTTTGATTGGCTTCTCGATTAGCTTTAATCTGCCAGTTTACGTCAATAAATTTTCGAGTCGCCCAGTACCAATCTTGCATAAATGAAGCTTGCAGACTTTGGACTGTTGGGCCTTGCAATTTCATGTGAGTGTCACGCCAAGGACTCAAGTGGGGATTCTTTCCTAAATATTCGTCACCAATATTCAAACCTCCCAAAAATCCTATTTCACCATCTACAACCACAATTTTACGATGGTTGCGGAAGTTTAGCTGGAAGCGATTTCCTTTACCTCTTGTGGTCTGGAATGCGCTGACTTGTATACCATGTTGGCGTAGAGACTGGATATAAGAGCGAGATAGTTTGTTAGAACCAATTTCATCATAGAGAAAGTAAATGCTTACTCCTTGCTTTGCTTTCTCAATTAATTCTGCTTTAAATTCGTTACCTGCTTGGTCATCATTAACTATGTAAGATTGCAGCAAAATATAATTTCTGGCAAATGCGATCGCTTTCAACATTGCCTCATAAGTTTTGTGACCATCAATCAGTAATTCGGCTGCATTACCTGATGTGAAAGGAATTCCTGTAAAAGCTTTAGCTAGTGGTTGCAACTGTGCTAACTTGTCTGGTAGTCCAACATGAAATTGGGCAATATCATTGTAGGTTTGGCGAGCCAGTTGATAGTGTTGTGAGTAAACTAAGCGCAAGGCTTCAGCATATCCATGAAATTTAGTTCTGCCAAGAATCCAATACAATGGAAGAGCTAGCCAAGGAAAAGTAACTAAAGAAATTCCCCAGGCGATCGCCCCTTGAGAAGAACGCACGTTCATCACTGCATGGGCAGCATGGGCAATTCCCAAGCCATGAACAACGACCGTAGCCGCACTAACAATAGTTATGGCACCACTATCTACAAACATCTCAAATTGTTATTAACTATTTATATAAAAAATTCTGCCAATAATGGCTTGTGATCGGATGAGCAAATGTGTTCTAGTACTCTAGCACTGGCTTTATGTTCCCTAAGTCCGCGGTAAAAAATATAGTCTAGAGGAGGTGATAACAGAAAGCGTTTAATTTGCTTATGATGATGAGGTGCAAAAGCTACTGGCATTAATCCCAATCGAGTAGCTGCTTTGTATAGGAATAATGCTCTTTTTCGACTCCAGGTATTGAAATCTCCCGAAAATATAATCGGCCCCCAATGTGTAGATAGCGCTAGCTCTAACTCATGCAATTGGGTTTTAAATTTATCGATATTTACGAAATTTATTAGATGACTATTGATAGTTAAAAGACTATCTTTCTTGTTAGATAAAGGATATTCAGTCATTAGAGAAACTTTAGGAGTTTTAATAATAGGTTCATAATGTTTAGTAATGATTGCTCTCTTATTAAGCGGGCTGATTTTAGCTGCTGTTAAAATTCCCGAATAAGTCTGATGATGAGCGTCAATAAAGTTTGGTGCAAAGTTCCAACTCATATCTATCAAATCCACTAGATTCCCTGCCTCTATATCTAGACGGAATTCTTGTAAAAAAATCAGATCTGGTTGGTATTGCTCAAGAATAGTTAAAAAATCCTTCACCCAATTTTTGTCATAACTTTTTTTAGCAATGTTCCAGTTCAAAACTTTGATTGATAAACCATTCAGTTCTGTTTGCAGTAGATGAGTTCTATCAATTGTCGATTCTTGGGTGCGCAGAAATCGATAGGAGGGAACAAATTTTCTCGCAAGAATGTCTACGTGCTCTTTGAAATCAAGCATTATTAACAGAAATTTGGACTTTACATAGCTTAACTCTAAATTGTACTAGTGCGGATCTGGACAACGCAGCCGACGCTTGAGCGAGAGGATTTTTGAGGATGCACCCTTGAAGATATGCCATTTTTGCAGAATGCGATCGCCTACTGTCCAATAATTGGGATATACTGCTTTGTACTCAAGCCTGGAAGCTTCCACCTCTGCGTTTCTATCTAGAGTAAAGCCTTAATTCCGTCAATGTTTCAGGAATTTCAGCCAATCAAGCACTTATGCTCTAAAAGTTCTGTCCAGCAATGAATTGGCTATCCTTGGATTTTCTTTACGAATCAACTCTTAAGCATCCAGATAGTGATATATTCCTACTACCTGACCGCAGTGATGCCAAAATCATCAGAGCAAATAGACATACTCAGGATGAATAATGAATTTTGAAGAAGGATTAAAAGTTTTAGATGCAATCGTCTTTAACAAAATCAACAGACACCTGAAAGATGTGGAAATTATTGTTCTGAAAGGCTCATGGCAAGGACTAAATTATGAAGAAATTGCCACTAATGAAGGTTATGCAGCTAAGTATCTCCGGCAGGATGTAGGTTTCAAACTATGGAAATTACTTTCAGAAGCCTTAGGGGAAGAAATTAATAAAACTAATTTTCGTGCAGCAGTTGAACGTTCATACTCTAGAGATAAAAATCACCTACCTACAGAAGTAGCTCGAGATAGTTCCAGTACTATCAAAAATGTATTTGTGCCAGAATACCCAGAAGGTTCAGTGCCACTGAATTCTCGATTTTACATTCAGCGATCGCCAATCGAAGAACGTTGTTATGAAACAATCCTTCACCCCGGTGCTTTAATTCGGATTAAAGCTCCTAATCAAATGGGTAAAACATCCCTAATGGATAGAATTATTGCTTACTCAAATCAGCAAGAATATCACACAGTACGTCTAAACTTATTACAAGCCGAAACAACAGTTTTTAGTAATTTAGATAAATTTTTGCGCTGGTTTTGTGCTTATGTGAGCCATAAATTAAAATTACCTTCTTTGTTAAATGAATCTGGATGAGTATAGAGGTAGCATTGTTAATTGCACTACCTATTTTGAAGATAATATATTACACCAAATTAATAATAATTTAGTTTTAGCATTAGATCAACTAGATAGAGTTTTTCAATATCCAGAAGTTTATCAAGGTTTTTTTGCCATGTTACGTACTTGGCACGAAGAAGCTAAAACTGTAGATATTTGGGAAAACTTACGATTAATTGTTGTCCATTCTACTGAAAACTATGGCTCATTAGATATAAATCTATCACCATTTAATGTTGGTTTAGTGGTTGAATTAACTGAGTTTGCCCAACCACAAATAGAAGTTTTAGCTAATTATCATCAACTTAATTATAATCAAGCTCAAATCCAGCAATTAATATCTCTAATTGGTGGTCATCCATATTTAATTAGATTGGCACTATATCACCTTGCACTTGGACATATAACATTAGAGACTTTATTACAAAATGCTCCTACAAATGCCGGAATTTATGAAGAATATTTTCGCAGATTTTTAAATATCTTTAAAGTAAATCCTTCTCTAGCTGAGGCATTTATGCAAGTAGTTATGGCAACAGAACCAATTGGTATTGCAACCATGCCAGCATATCAGTTATACAGTATGGGATTGGTTAAGAGAGTTGGTGATAAATTAATCACACGCTGCCAGTTATATCAACAATATTTTCACGAACATTTAAAGTATTAAAAAAGCGATCGCACTAAAATTGGCCCAAAACTCTACTTTTGGGCCAACATATAGAAATAGTAGCTATTTAGCTAAAGTTAAAAACTGAAGGTCGCGGAAATATCACCACGCCATACGTTATCATTGGAACTCCAAGTGCCTGTCATACTTTGTCGATCGGGTGATAATGTACCTTCGTATATACCTACTGTTTGGCCTCGATAAGAAAAAATTACTTGATCCCCATCTGCCTGTTCCAGAATGACTGTACCTTCGATAACTTCACCTTTGCTACTACGCCAAGTAGCTTTATAAGTCCTTGACTTACCAACTCGTACCCAAGTGCCTACCCAAGTGTTACCATCACTACCAGTTTCACTAGTTCGGACAGTTTTGGGACTAAATGTTTTAGCTTCAGCCAGCAAGGTTAGTGAGGAATTTTGTAATAAAGTAGGAGAAGCCAATGCTTGAGAAGCTAACCCATTAATTAACAAAATAGAGCTAGAAAGATATCCAATTAACAGCATATTAGATGTAGTTTTCAACATGACTAGTTTCCTTTGTATTTATGAGTGCGCTCGCTTTCCTTGAGTATTAACTAAGATTGTGGTGTGGTTCAAACTCTACAACCCTGTGATGTGGCTCCATCCAGACGCAAAACCGCTGAGGCTGCCAACAAAGGTATAATTACCCGTGTTGTCAATTCGGGCGGTTGCACCATCACCTGTTGAGGCATTGTAGAAGAGTACGGCACCATCGCCAGTTCCGCTAATGCGAGTCCAGCCTTTGGCGAAGCCGGAAATGCTGCGAACAAAAGTGTAATTACCAGCGCTGTCGAGTCGGGCGGTTGCACCTTCGCCTGTCGTAGCGTTGTAGAAGAGGAGACTACCTTGGTTGGCGGACACGATGTGAGTCCAGCCTTTTGCAAATCCAGAAATGGAACCAACGAACTGGTATTTTCCGGCGTTGTCGAGCAAGGCGGTTGCACCTTCACCTGTCGCAGCGTTGTAGAAGAATACGCCGCCATTTTTATTACCGACAATATGAGTCCAGCCTTTGGCGAATCCAGAGATGGAACCGACGTACTGGTATTTTCCGGCGTTGTCAATTCGGGCGGTTGCACCTTCGCCTGTCGTAGCGTTGTAGAAGAGGAGACTATCTCGATGGGCGGACGCGATGTGAGTCCAGCCTTTGGCGAAGCCAGAGATGGGACCGACGTACTGGTATTTTCCGTTGTTGTCAATTCGGGCGGTTGCACCTTCGCCTGTCGCCGCGTTGTAGAAGAGTACGTCACCATTATTAGTGCCGACAATATGAGTCCAGCCTTTGGCAAATCCGGAGATGGAAGCGACGAACTGGTATTTTCCGCTGCTGTCGAGCCGGGAGGTTGCACCTTCGCCTGTCGCCGCGTTGTAGAAGAGAAGGGCTGGAATTGAACCGAACGGGGAAGGCCCAATTGACTGCTCGGGTACGAGGATCTCTTCCTTAGCCAGAATCACATCTGAAGGAAATGTCAAAATCACTGCTTGCTGGTTGGTAGATTGAATGTTACTAATAACAGGCTCCTTAGCAGCAATAGGAAGCGTAGTTAAACCTAATAAAGGTAAAGATAAAGCAACATTAAAAAAAGCTTTGTATTTCATGGTGTTTTCTCTTGGCGATAGTGCGTGCAAAAGATTTGTAAATACTGGCAAGGCAGCAATTGTTGATAATCGAAAACTGAGTTATTTAACTTTCATAAAATTTTATTTAGATTTTTAAGTGTGATCGTAAACTGTGGATTAACTAAGATTATGTAATTTTATTGAATTGCTGTCTATATATATAAGATCAGTGTTTTAAATGCATAACTTTCAGCTAAATATCAGGTTGAAATCAAAAAATCAGTAAATGTCATAAAAAGTTAGGTAAAGGTCGTTTCACCTTACCTGACATTACCGATCAGATGCTTTTTGGAATTCCTGACATTTTCTGGAGCGACAACCAGAAGATTACAGTGCATAATTCAAATCAAGAAAAATAAGTTTTCTGTACAAGCAGCTAGTTTTGGTAATAGCCAATTACTGTGTGCTTATAATTACTAGCGTATAGATACGATGTATCAAAATGGTAGATTTTCGGTGCGTTAGTTGCGTCACAATGGCGAAATTAATCAATTGACTAGTAATTCATTGAGTTAATTATGAAGGGGAAGAAAACGAACCGCATTCGGCGGAAGGCGCAAAGAGTGCGAATTTGGAGAAGGAATAAGCGGAATTAGAAAGTTAATCAACCTAGAAAAAATAAGGCGATATACTAACAGGAAAAGTCACTTATAACAACAACTAATTTTTAAATTATGAGTCTTTTTATGAAACGCCGTCAAATGTTAATTAATTCAGGAATTGCTTGTTTTAGCAGTTTATTATCGACCACATTACCATCCATAGTAAAGGCTCAAGATGCAAAACCTACTTTCTATACTAAAGGTCGATATCTTTACAATAGATTTGGTGAGAAAGTAATTCTTAATGGCATAAATTTGCCCCTATTGGATGACTGGGATTTTCCTGAAAACGATAAGTTAGCAGAACTAGAAAAAACAGGAGCTAATGCAGTCAGAATTCAATGGTATAAAGATTATGGTCAATCCGATCGCCCTAGTTATTCGATTTCTGATTTAGATAAATTTCTCACTCGCTGTCAGCAAAATCGAATTATTCCCATCGTCATGTTATCTGATTTGACTTGTAATAGCGATGCAAATTTGTTGAATACTCAGTTGATTCCTTGGTGGATAGATAATGATGTCCTAAAGGTACTTAAAAAACATGAATCTTATCTAATTATTAACTTAGCCAATGAGTTAGGAGCTTATCGGTGGGCAGATAATCAAAAAGCAGCTTTAAATAGTTTCAAAAATGCTTATCAAAGTGCGATTAGCAGTATCCGCAAATACTTACATTTACCAATTATGATTGACGCACCAGATTGTGGTACATCAATCGAAGTCTTTTCTTTGATTGGACAAGAATTAATTGCTCGCGATCCAGATCGTAATCTGTTATTTAGTGGTCATGCTTATTGGTCTAATTATGGTGGTATTTCACACATTGAAACCATTATTAAGGCTAATCTTCCCCTCATTTTTGGCGAGATTGCTAACAAGCAAGATGAAAATATTAAGGGAAAAACTAAATATTGCTATTATGACCTTGATGGTACTAGCGAGAATCACTCACCTAGCAAAACTTTTACTTACCAAAAATTATTGCCCATTCTCAAACAGAAACAAATTGGTTGGATGGCTTGGTGCTGGTGGAAAGATAATTGTGCCAATCGTCAAATGACGCTGAATGGAAATTTTTCTCATCTCACACTCTATGGAGATGATTTAGTAAACAATCCAATTTATGGTTTGAAAGTAATTGCTAAGAGAACACGATAAAGCATTTTTGTAATTTTAATCCTAAAACAAACTATTGAAATAATATGACACATTTTAATTACTATAAATTAGGAGGAAGCCTAGAATATCAACACCCAACTTATGTTGTGCGACAAGCTGATGCTGACATTTATCAAGGGTTGATAAATGGTAACTTATGTTATGTTTTCAATTCTCGTCAGATGGGTAAATCAAGCTTGCGAGTACACATTACAAAACAGCTTAAAGAGCAAGGAATTAAGTGTGCTTCCATTGATTTGACAAGAATTGGCAGTCATGTCACGCCTTTGGAATGGTATGGCGGATTTGTTTCTGAGTTATTACGCTGTTTTGGTTTATCAAAAAAAGTAAATTTTGGAGCATGGTGGCGACAACATGAATTTTTACCACCAAAACAACGATTGAGTGAATTAATTGATAACGTGATTTTAACAGAAATTTCCGGAAAAATTATAATTTTTATTGATGAAGTTGATAGTATTTTAGGAATAGATTTTAAAGATGATTTTTTTGCTTTTATTCGAGCTTGTTATAACCAAAGAGCAGATAATCCAGAATATCAACGCCTAACTTTCTGTTTGTTGGGTGTAGCAACTCCTTCTAATTTAGTTAACGATAAAAATCGCACACCTTTTAATATTGGAAAAGCTATTGAATTAACTGGATTTCAACTATCAGAAGTGGCAGTTTTAATTAGAGGCTTGGAAGGAATAGTTGCAAGACCAAAAGCGATAATTGCAGAGGTGTTAAAGTGGACTGGAGGACAGCCATTTTTAACGCAAAAACTTTGCCAACTAATTTGTATTTCTCAAAATTCTTTTCCTGCCGAGCGCGAAGGAGAATGCGTTGCGCAATTGGTACAAACACAAATCATTGAAAATTGGGAAGCGCAGGACGAACCAGAACATTTAAGAACAATCCGCGATCGCCTAACCCAAAATGCGGAAAATCAAACTGGGCGGTTGTTAGGATTATATCAGCAAATCTTAAACCAGGGAGAAATCCCCGCAGATGACAGCCCCGAACAAACACAACTACGTCTGACAGGATTAATTGTCAAGCAACAAGGAAAACTACGAATTTATAATCAGATTTATGCAAAAATTTTTAACCAACAATGGCTCGATAAAGTAGTCCTAAATATTCGCCCATACTCTCAAAGTTTAAATGCTTGGGTAGCTTCCAAATTTCAAGATGAGTCGCGTTTATTGCGCGGGAAAACTTTACAAGATGCTCGGATTTGGGCAGCAGATAAAGGTTTAAGCGATTTAGATAGAAAATTTTTAGATGCTAGTCAGGAATTAGAAAAGCGGGATGTTCAGAAGCGATTGCAAGTAGAAGCAGAAGCATCAAGAATTTTGGCAGAAGCGAACGAAGTTTTATTAGTAGCCAATCACAAAGCCAAAAGAAGAATTAAAATGGGCGGAATAGTATTAATAATAAGCCTTGTTGCAGCAATGGTTGCTGGAATTTGGGCGAATATGGTGGTTAAAGATATACAACTGGAGAGAATAAAATCTTTAACTATCTCTTCTAATGGTTTATTAAACTCAAATAGAGAACTTGATGCTTTAGTCGCTGCACTCAAAGCAGCTATACAATCGAAATCAGTAACTTTGGCAGATCCCAACACTAAAGAAGAGGTAAGATTAGCATTACAACGTGCGGTTTATAAGGTCAGAGAACGAAATCGCTTAGAAGGGCATAATGATGTAGTCAGAAGTGTCAACTTTAGTCCTGATGGTCAAAATATTGTGACTGCTAGTGAAGATAATACAGTGAGGCTTTGGAGTTTTGATGGCAGAGAAATCAAAAAAATCCTGGTTCCAAATCATATTTTTACAAGTGTAATGTTCAGCCCCGATAGTAAGATGCTGGCTGTGATCACTACAAATAACACTGCCAAAATTTGGGGTATTGATGGTCAGGAAATCAGCACCTTAAAAGGGCAAAATAACGAGCAGTTTATCAGTAATATTTGTTTCAGCCCTGCGGGTAAAATAGTTGCCGTTCCAATTCAAGATAATACAGTCAAACTTTGGAATATTAAAGGGCAAGAAATTCAAACTCTCAAAGGACATAATGATTCTGTTTGGAGTGTCAGTTGCAGCCCAGATAATAAAACTATTGTCACCGCCGATCGAGGGGGTGTCATCAAAATTTGGCATATTGATGGGCGAGAAATCAAAACATTTAAAGCCAGCGAACAATCTATTTTTGGTGTTAGTTTTAGCCCAGACGGTAAAGCGATCGCAACTGCGGGAGGCGACACCGCAGTTAAATTGTGGAATTTAGAAGGTAAAGAAATTAAAACCCTTGGCAAACATGACAATTATGTAATTAGCGTCAGCTTTAGCCCAGAGGGTAAAATCGTTGCTTCTACCAGCGCTGACAAAACAGTTAAATTGTGGAGCGTTAATGGAAGAGAACTTAAAACTCTACAAGGTCATAACGATGCTGTTTTTAGCGCCAGTTTTAGCCCAGATGGTAAAACTATCGCCTCAGCAAGCGCAGATACGACAGTTAAACTATGGCATATTGGCGATCGCGAACCCAAAACTTTCATTGGACATCATGATTCTCTGTGGAGTGTGAGTTTTAGTCCAGATGGTAAAATTATTGCCTCAGCCGGAGATGATAAGACTATTAAATTGTGGAGTATTGATGGTCAGGAATTGGCAACAATAAAAGCAGATAGCGAGGATTGGAATCGGATTTGGAGTCTTAATTTCAGTCCCAATGGGCAGATAATTGCTACTGCTAATTCTGATAAAGCAATCAAACTTTGGAATTTAAATGGTAAAAATATTAGAACTTTTAAAGCACACAATAACGAAGTTACTGAAGTAAACTTTAGTCCTAATGGTCAAACTCTGGTGAGCGCTAGTTATGATGGTACAGTCAAACTATGGGATATCAACGGTCAAGAACTCAGAACTTTAGAAGCAGATGCGGGTAAAGTTTACAGTGCGAGTTTCAGCCCCAATGGTCAGACAATTGTTTCTGCTCATCATGATGGGACAATCAAACTGTGGAACATCCAAGGAGAAAACCTCAAAACCTTCAAGGCACATAAAAGTTATGTCACAAATGTCCGTTTTAGCCCCGATGGCCAAATCATAGCCTCTGCCAGTCAGGATAAAACTATTAAAATCTGGAGTTTGGACGGAAAGGAACTTAAAACCCTCAAAGGTCATAATACTGGAGTTACCAAACTTAGCTTTAGTCCAGATGGCAAAATCCTTGCTTCCGCCAGTACTGACGACACAATCCGACTTTGGCGGGTAGCAGATGGTCAAGAACTGAAAACTATTTATGGACATGGTTATGCTTTTTGGAATATCAGTTTCAGCCCTGATGGCAACAAAATTGTCTCTGTCAGTGATGATGCGCTAGTTGAACTCTGGGATGCTGAAACCCTAGATTTTGACCAGCTAATAGTTCGGGGTTGTTCTTGGTTACATGATTATCTTAAAAACAATCCCAGTGTAGAAGAAACAGATAAACATATTTGCGATCGCATTCATATCCCTACTCCATCACTCTAGTACTCTGTCAAGTTTGCTGTCTAATATTCGCATCGAGGATGATTACAGCGTTTTTCACGTAAATAGACGACGTGGTAGGTACAATAATCTTACTGGTGCCGTGCCCCTACGAGTATATGTGGTTCAATTACCTGAAAACTGCTGTAAAGTCTAGCCTACCGACCGACTAGTAGAAAATAAAAAAAGCTCCCACATCAAGGGAGCAGATTGCAAACTATGGATATTAACTAAAGAAAGTTATTGGCTAACGTTTCAAAGATGTAATTGATTCCAAGGAATTTCTGATCGCAGAATTAAACCAATGACGCCAGTTGCGATCGCCAACAATTTTTTCGTAGACTGCTTCATAGCCGTTAACCATTTGGGTAACGCTAAATTTGTTCTCTACGTGTTCGCGGCATTTTTGGCGATCGAGTTTTAAAGCTTTGGGTATCATCGTCGCCATTTCTTCGTAACTTTGGCAGACATAACCTGTCTCGCCATTAGCAATTACTTCTGAGACAGAACCCATATTCATGGCGATGACAGGTGTACCTGTCACCATAGATTCAGCCATCACCAACCCAAATGGTTCGCACCAGGTGATAGGGAAGAGTGTAACCGCTGCGTTCCCCAACAGTTCGGCTTTTTGCTCGTGGTTAACTTCGCCAAGAAACTCTATTTGTTTACCATCTATATGAGGAGCAATTTCTTTTTCAAAAAACTCCTTGTCTACAACATCCACTTTACCAGCCATTTTTAAGCGCCAACCTGTCTGCTTGGCAATGGCAATAGCGTGTTGTGGCCCTTTTTCTGGTGAGAAGCGTCCTAAAAATGCCAGATAGGGTGGATCTTGAGGTTCAGCAAAAAAGGGAAACTGCTCAACGCTGATGCCGTTGTAAACTGTGGCAGCGTAATTGATATTTAATAGACGTTGAGCATCACTAATGCTGATGTATGGTTGCGTGCTGTATTGCCTAAATACTTTGTTATTATCGCGAGTAAAGATTCCATGCAAGGTATGCACTGTTGGTGTTGAAACCACACTAGCCAAAGGTAACGACCAAACCCCTACATGGGAGTGAATAATATCAAATTCGCCAGCGCGTTGATAAACGTTACCAACGTGCATAAGTTCGTACATTACATGTTCTTGGATATCTTTATCCAAGCGCAATGCCCGCAGACTTCCTGCTTCTAGCCGAGCTAGAGTTTCGGAATCACCGGAAGCGAATAGCGTGACATCGTGACCTCTACGTACCAGTTCATCGGTCAAACGACTCACAACTAACTCAGTTCCGCCATAGGTAACAGGTGGAACTCTTTCCCATAGGGGTGCGATTTGTGCGATTTTCATAATATATAGGGTTCAGCGGTCAAAAGTCCTGTCACTTGGACTTAATTCCAGATACAGGAAAACAATTTTTCCTTCATATCTGCAATCGACTTTCACCTTGCTTGCGGCAAACTGCGCCCAATTAGGTGAACCGAACCAAAAACTCATCTCCAGTGAGTGTTAAGTTGATTTCACATTTCCAATGTGGCAGACTGAGTAATATTACCGCATCTATCTAAAGGCAGTTTTTTTTCTCTGACTAAAGAGTTATATAGTCGGGAATGGGCAAAAAGGCTTCCAATTTAAAAAATATCTAAAAGGCAACGATCAACAATACCTAGAAGAGGTGCGCTCAAATAGCGACCGACAAGCCGCTAGGCGGCTACGCATGGTTGGGAAAATAGGCGATCGCGTTTAGAACATATTGTAAAAGTGGTTAGCTAAAACATCCTCTGAAGCAAGAAAACCCATAATCTAATACTTTGACACAAGTTTGAAGTACCTCAACACGACTTCAAGGTACTCCAACACCATTTCAAAGTACTTCAAAATGATTTTGGGGTATCTGTTGCTTTTAAAGGTAGTAGTTTTGACGATTTTAAGAAGAATTACAGTATAAACAACCAAAAATAATCAGGTCGATGTCAAGAGTACTGCTACACTATTGAATGGTACAAACAACAATGGTAAAAAAAACTCTGTTGTTTTACCCTAATTGTTTAACTGCATCATGCTGATGATCGCTTCTTTATCTGGTGGCAAATAGAGCGATCGCTTTCTTACTGTGATGTAGGCGATCGCTACCTCATTTTTGCTGAGATAAATCCATCAAATTCGCTAATTTATACACAATTCGCGCCCCGACATTACCATCCCACTCAGCATCACCAACTTCGCAGACATCAAAGCCAATAATTTTCCTGCCACTTTTCACTAATTCTCGGAATAGACAGAAAGCTTGTTCTAATTCCAAGCCACCAGGAACAGGAGTACCTGTACTCGGACAGAGTTTGGGATCTAAACCATCAACATCAAAGCTGATGTGTACGAATTCAGGTAAATGGCTGATAATTTCTCTACACAAATCAATCCAAGTTGTTCCTGAATAGAGCTTTTGTTTAATCGCTGGGTCGTAATAAGCGACAATGCGACTATGAGATTCGTCAATAATTTGCACTTCATCATGACAAATATCGCGCAAACCGACCTGTACTAACTTAGAAATTTGCGGTATTTTCATCGCATTGAACATAATCGACGCATGGGAAAACTCAAATCCCTCATACGCATCTCGTAAATCTGCGTGGGCATCAAGGTGTAAAATGCCATAATTACTGTACTTACCTGCTAAGGCTTGATAATACCCTAACGGTGAACTGTGATCGCCTCCAATGATTGCAACTCGTTTCCCATCATTGAATGCTTTCTGGCAATTTTCAAACAGCCATTGATTCACCTGTTGCGAAGCTTGATTAATTTCGGTCAGGACAGGTGTTAAATCTGGCGTATCTGTCAGTGGTTTCCCTTGGGCGAGTCGCTCGATGATTTTGCCAGCTAAGCTGCGATAGTATTCACTTTTTTCTAAAATATCTTGGGGAATTTCCATCATAAAAATTCCCTGTTTCCATCCCTCAGGATGATCGAAATCGAACAAATCTAGTTGAGTGGATGCATCCAAAATCTGCTGAGGGCCGTTAGCGGTTCCTGCGCCGTAGGAAACCGTGACTTCCCAAGGAACGCCAAACACAATCAGGTTTGCAGACTCGTAATCGAATGGTAAACCCAAGAGATTGCCATTGATTTCACCTACACCACTGGGGTTGTAGTCTTGGAAAGGGTTAGTCATAACACCTGATGATGTAAAGGAACAATAATAACCATGCTACGGATTGAGCCTTAATAGCTTAACGCTCTGGAGATGGGTTTTCAATGCTGCAATGAAAATAGCAGGTAATATTTTTACTCCATAAGCACGAATTAACGTTGTTTGTTGAAAGTCATAAATTACGCAATACATTATTCAAGTCAATCGGGACTTTTGAAGAATTCCCCGTCTGCCCAATATGCACAAATTAACGTTTAATTATGTTTAATAGTTAACACCCATGAATTTAAGAGTTCGATCGCTCCCTCTTATTTGTCTAATTTGCGCTGAATTTCTCTCTCAAGTGGGGAATCAAATTGCAGCTGTAGCAATCCCGATTTTGGTGCTGCAATTTACCCACTCGGCAATTGCTGTAGGTATCGCTGGGGCTGGAAATATTCTTCCTATTGTGTTGTCTGCGTTTGTGGGTGGAAAAGTGATTGATCGATTTGGTGCATGGCGAGTCAGTGTAGTGGCTGATTCATTAAGCTGCCTTTCGGTTATGTCGTTACCTTTACTGTTCCTATTTTTCGATTCAGTGCCAAAACTCGTGATTTTCTTATCAGTGTTTGTGGGTGCGTTATTTGATCCAACAGCAACTTCGGCAAGGCAAACCCTTGTGCCTAAATTTGCCAGACTTGCCCGCATTCCTCTAGAGAAAGTGAATGGATATCGCGGTAGTTTGGAAAATGGGGCAGATCTTTTAGGGCCAGTTGTGGGTGTGGGGTTAATTAGCTTGATTGGCGCTGTAAATACGTTTTTCGTGGATGCGGCGAGTTTCTTCATTTGTGCCGTGATGTTTGCGATCGCAATTCCGCGCCAGCGCCATCAGGTTTTTAATTACGAAAGAGCCGATCAAATCGCGGGGATTCCCTTTATTTTCCAGCATAGCCAACTGCGATCGCTAGCTATTAGCGGTATGGTATTAAATTTTGTGCTGTTGCCGTTTCTGGGAATCTTACTCCCCGTTTTGACTACCCAAAAATTTGCCAGCAACACATTACTGGGTATCTGTCTATCGTTATTTGGCATGGCTGCGACTCTCGGTGCTTTATCTTATTCAACTCTCACAAATATACTGTCTCGTTCAGTAATTTATTACAGTGGTTTACTCCTGACAGCAGTCTCTATTATGCTTTGCGCGATCACCCAAACACAGCTTGCATTAATGATATTCAGTGGTAGTGCTGGTTTGTTTTTAGGGGCGGGTAATCCTTTAGAGCAAACCCTTTTGCAAGAAATGACACCGAGTAAAATTGCCGGACAAGTGTTTACATCGCACACCGCTATCTGCTTTGCCGCAGGCCTTTTCGGGTTGCTGATTGCGGGTGTGTTTACAGAGTTAATCAATGTCAATCTAGTGTTAATTATAGGTGGTAGTCTGCTTATGATTACAGCCGCGATCGGGTGGCGTTTTATGCCACTATCAAACAAAAGATTTATTCGTAATAGGTGAAAGTAATTGCACTTTTGAAAACCTGAAAACCCAGATAAAATTTGACTTTATTAATTTTGAATGAGTGACTTTGCGGTTAGCATTACCTGTCGCCGCAGTACATAGCGTCGATGAAATTTGTTGCCAAATTGCTGAGGTGGTACTATTCTTATTACTTCAAAACCTAACTTCTGCCAAAAAGTGAATCCTAGCTGATTTTCTTCCAAAACAGCCAAAAATACAGATTGCGCTTCCTGCTGTGCTACCCAACTTTCGTAAGCTTGGTAAAATTGAGAGCCTAATCCTTTGCCTCGGTGTTCTGGAGCCAACATCATTAACCCTATCCACCAACTTTTCTCATCAGGATAATCCCGAATGCTTTCGAGCATTCCCACAAGGCTGTCATCTGGAGTAAACAAACCAAATATAAATTTATCTTGTAGAGTTTTACCTCCAGGTAAGGCTAAAAATTCATCAGCTGCCGCAGAGGATAGAGGCGGATGTCCATCTGTCATTAGAGCGTAGTCAGTACATTGCTCGAAAAGTTGCTGAAGAGTTTTTGCATCACTAGGGTCTAGTTTTTTTGCAATGTAGGCAGCATTGTTGAGTATCAATATGATTGAATTATACATAGGAATTTCTAGCCATCAGCTTTGAACAGCAAACTCAGTCGGATCAATTCCCCAATTTACCCAGCAAATGGCTTCGCGGGCAGAATTGAGATCTGGTGGAACTCGCAACACATGAATAAAACCAGTACTGGGACAAGTCATTTTCAGTAAATGTATTGGTTCAATATCAACCGCAGACTCAATTTGCAGTAAAGTGTACTCCTGCCAGCGATCGCATTCCTTGGCTTGCAAATTTTGACAAATGCGATCGTAGCCAATGCCTTGAATCAATACGCGCCGTAGTTCAGCATTCCGTTGTTCCAGTAACCACTCACCACGCCAGTCTCTTGGATGCAGCTTACCATACTTTTCCGGGAGATTAATTCCACGATAGGCGTAGACACCGAAGCCGTCGGGAAATTCAATTGCAGGAATTCCTTCGCCATGAATTTCCCCTGCACTATTCCAGCGAATTTGGGGACGGTGAATTGCGATCGCAACTCCCTCGAAAGGGAACATCCAACCAACCTGTCGCATATAGTTGCAAAACAGATTGTATTTGTCTTGTTCCAACCGAACTCCTAGCCGATGTGCTGCTGCAAACATTGCTGCCCAGCAAATACCCCATTCTGGTAACAAACAATCTGCTAAAAAATCTTCCAAAACTTCAGTTAATCCATCCAACATAATGCGTTGAAAAGAGTGTTCCCATACCGCAAACAGGGGATTTCTGATGCTATGGGTTAATTCATTTTGTAATGTTCCTAAGCTACGAGAGAGCGATCTCCACAAATCTTCGCGCAACACATCCCATAACTCAGGTAACATACAGTCAGACTGCATACTTTCTTGTTCAACCTTTTCCCTAGCTGCTGCTGGACTCTCAACAAACAGAACTTCTGGTTGCCCCAGTCCAGCAAATTTATACAATGCTTGAATTGCAATTGTTGCTTGCTCTAAATCCAGGGGGGTACTGCTGACATTCTGCCACTGAGATTGAGTCTGAGAGATAATAAGTTCTTTTTCTGACAATGAAAAATTTTCAGGCATACTATCTCCTGAATGCAGGCAATAAGAAATGTGCAGTTAGCCAAGTAGAGATGGCAGCAAAAAATGGGCTAGTTATCAATGATATAACCAACCATATACCCAGCCATGCCACCCCACCCATTGACCCAGATTCGGCAGGTGGTTGGTTGAAATTACTTAACCATTCCAGTATTCCCGTGACGAACATTGCCGCGATCGCTCCAATTATTAACCCACCAAACCAGGCGATCGGTAACAACAGCAACATCCAAGTCCAGCCAAATCTCATAAATTCCTGATAGCCAATCCATAGAGATGGCCCCAAGAACAGCAGCAGTAATGCAATGATTACACCTGAATGCATAGTTATTTTAATAAGTAAGGCAGAGGGCAGAAGGCAAACCGCCAATGAAAAAGAAACGAAGGAAGTCATACCAATTTAAATGGTGTTTAGGGCAAATAGGGCATCGAGAATGAAGGAATATCC
>NZ_MTAV01000149.1 GCF_002154695.1 Nostoc sp. T09 | reverse complement strand
ACATACCGCCCGCAGGCTGGAAGCCTGGGGCTATCGTTACAAAGCCCACCTTCGTGGGCTTTGTTCGATTAGCCGCACCATTCTATGGTGAGTCCAGTCGGCGGTGTCAGTTTCTGTCCCGTCGAACTGGCGTTCCCCGTAGGGGTTCTCGCAGAGTACCCGGAGGGTGACGGCGGGATTGCGGGATAAGCGAGGGGTATTACCCCTTATTCACCAGCTGCATCCCAAGGGGGGACGGCGACAGCCGGGGGGTAAATATATGCAACTTCACAAAGAAACGGTATTACAACCAATTCCCCACTAAGACGTAAGCTGCCCAAAATAATGGATGTTGGTACTTAGGGTTGTTTAACAAAGCTAGTTGGGCTTGGCGAAGTGCTTCTGCTTTAGTCAGCTGTTTAGTAGTTAATTCTCGGTAGAACTGACTCATAAGTTCTGCTGTAGATTTATCATCCACATTCCATAGAGAAGCAAGGGTACTGCGTGCGCCCGCCCGTACAGCTATCCCCGCAAGTCCCAAAGCAGCCCGCTTATCTCCAGCAGCCGTTTGGCAGGCGCTAAGTACAAGTAATTCGATCGCATTCGGTCTTTCTGTATCTCTAAAACGAAGTAAGGTATCGAGTTGATTGACGTTAATTCGACCATCCCAGGTGAGAATAAACGTCTCGTCAGCTTTGGAACTAAACTGACCGTGAGTTGCCAGATGTACTACAGGGAAAAGCACAGAATTGATTTTTTTTTGCAGAGTCTCGTTGGTAAATTTTTGATTGAGCAACACTGTAGTAGGTACTTCAGACTTAATTTGATTCAACTCCTGCACCACATTGCTGAGGGCAGAAAAGCCCTGTCGTGCTTCGGTAATTCCAGCAGTCAAAGCTTTTATTTGTTGCTGTGACAAAGACTTGGGAGCTAATAACTGTAACCCTGGAGTCAAAGCGATCGCATATTTCTGGATAAGATACTGTTGACCGTCGTAAAGGGATGCCATCGGAATATTTCGCAAGGAACCATCCAAAACAAATACCAAAGTTTTGATTTGGGATTTGGCTAAGTATTCCTGGGCAGGTTGCAGCAACCAATTATATACTTGCCTAGATAATGCCTGAGTTTGTTGTAGTGTATAAGGTTTGATTAGTTCTTGGCGCAATTGCTCTAAAATTTTTTCCACCTCAGTCGCAGCGATGCTAGTTTTGTAATGGCGTAACGGTTGTTGAGGTAACTTGAGAATAACTTCTAGTTTGTCTGCCAAGATAATTGGATAGATAACCGCCGCAGTCGGATCTTGTCGATCGATAACAGAGTCAATTTGTATTGGTCTTCCTTCTAAGCAAGCTACTCGAAAGAAGTTGTCCAGTTCAGCTAGTTGTAGGGATTCAATGACAGCACGGGCTTGCACTAAGTTACCTTGACTGGGTTGGGAGTCTCCTGGCGATCGCAACAGCAAATTGACCAACTGCCGATAGATTGGCTCTACTTCATCTCGGAAAGAAAATTGCACCTCTGGATTAATGGCAACTAAATCGTTGCGCAGAGATTGCAGGATTTTAACTGATTCAGTGTAAGCTGCGGTCGCACCTTTTATATCTCCCTTAGCTTTGAGCAACCGTCCTAACTGCCATTGCCAACGATAGGTAATATCTGGCACGTTGATACCTTGGGATATGACTAAAGCTTGCTGGGTGAGGTCTTGGGCGATATCAAATTGTTGGGTCTGTTCGTATAATCCTCCCAGATTTCCTAAAGCATAAGCAACTGAGCGTTGGTCTTGTAAATCTCTGGCTTGTTGGACTGCTGTAGCCAACATCTGCGCAATCTCCTTTACTTCTTGCCCTGCTTTCAGTTTCATTAAACTCTGGGCAAAGTTAATCCGCGCGTAAATCGCCTTGCGACTGACAGGTAAGTTAGGGATTTGAGCTTGGATTTTAGACACTAACCCTTGAGCAGCATTTAATTGATTTTCATCCAACAATAGGCGAAGTTGATTTAAATCGGCTTGGATGCGTGTAGTTGAGGAAGTAGAGGTAGCCGCAGCTTGTTGATAGTAATTTATAGCTGCTGGGGTATCCTGCTGGGCTGTGGCGGTGTTACCTAAACTGAGCCAAGTTTCACTGATAACTTGAGGAGATTGGGATGGCATTCGCCTTGCCACTTCTAAACTCTGCTGTAAGATCTTTCGAGATTGTTCTAAATCCCCAACAACTCGTAGTACATTGCCCAGACTACGCAATCCTGTAGCTTTGAGAGTTGAATCTGGTTGGTTTTGTAGGTTTTGATTAATCTCAGTTAATTTCTTCTGGGCTTGACGATAATTTCCTAAACTTTGCAAAGCTTGAGCAGAATTAATTTGGCTACGAATTGACCCAGTGCGATCGCCTATTTTTGCATAAATTGCAACTGCCTGTTGCCAAGTATTGAGAGCTAATTCAGCTTTTCCCTGTGCTAATTGTAGCCGACCTTGAATATCTAAAGCTTGAGCTAGGATTTGCGATCGGGAGGCTTGCTCGGTAGAGGTATCTTGTAATAAGTTTAGACTTTGGGTAATGGCTTGACTGGCTTTTGACCACTGTCCTAATTGCTGGTAAGTCAAAGAGAGATTGCTCAAGGTCATGGCTTGCTTGAGTTTATCCCCTTGAGCTTTATAAGCAATCAATGCCTGTTCAAAAACTAAAGATGCTTGATTAAACTGTTCTGCTTCATATAAGTTTCTGCCCTGTTGAAATAACTCTTGAGCATTAAGTACACCTTGAGCAATGGAGTTTTGGGCATCAATAAAAGCGAAGGTGGACGGTAATAAACCTATAGTTAATAAAATAGCCAAAAGTATCAGTATTCCACAACGGTAAGCTTCTCTAGGCAAATACTTCAACAGACGGCGGACTCTATGAAAAAATAAAAATCGTTTTCTTTTCATGTTCTTGCCCTCAATATTTTTTGCGTCTTTGCCAAAGGAATCCTTGTGAAAGATGGATGAGAACGATATCACCATTTAGCAATTCTATGGGGTAATTTTGCATTTGCAGTTCTTGGGCTACAGCAACAGCAATGGTTATTTTGCCCGCACCACTTAACCCTGTCAGCTAGAGAATTGCCCCTTGTTGTTTCATGTAGAATTTAATACTCGATAGTAATTACAACAAGTAGTAGTTTATGGCATTAATCGATGAATGCTTGGCAGTGGTCAGAGCGAAGATTTTGGTAAAGTAAAACATATCTGGAGGTATTATTATGACTCAAGCGTTGCCCAAATTAGTCACCTTCGATGAATTTAGCAAATGGTATCCCAATGATGGTAAACGCTATGAATTGCACAAGGGAGTAATTGTTGAAATGCCACCTCCAACCGGAGAACATGAAAAAGTTGTGGGATTTATCGCCCGTAAGCTAACTGTCGAGTTTGATCGCCTGAACCTTCCTTTCACCATACCTAAAACTGCACTCGTCAAAACTCCATCGGGCGAATCGGCTTATTCACCCGATGTAGTTTTATTAAACCTTGATAATCTCAGTAATGAACCACTGTTTCAAAAGCAGTCAACAGTTAGCCAAGCAGCTTCTGTACCTTTGGTGGTTGAGGTTGTATCGACTAATTGGCGCGATGATTACTATGACAAGTTCGCAAACTACGAAGAAATGGGCATTCCCGAATATTGGATTGCGGATTATGCAGCATTGGGTGCCAGAAAGTTTATCGGTAATCCCAAACAACCTACTATTGTTATATGCGAATTAGTAGATGATGAATATCAAATGACACCGTTTCAAGGCAATGCTGCAATCGCATCACCTACCTTTCCCCAATTAAATTTAACCGCCCAACAGATTTTTGATGCGGCTAACTAAAATTTCTGATAACTTGCCATTAAATACCTTATTTAACCATAAGCAAGGGGGAATGTCCTCTGCCTCCAAGATATGGAGCGATCTCGCACCCCAAGTTTCCCTAAAGCGCCATCTTATTTATTTACGCCTTGTTGTACTAGTTGCGCTGTTGCGACATACTGCACGATTTTTGAGTCAACCCCAGATGATTGGGTGTGGCAGTGGACGCAGAGGCGGTGAACAGCAATTCACCATTCTTATTCTTTACTAACCCCTGAGCTTCTACTATGGGGGTAGGAGCAGGTGCGATCGCAGAAACAGTTGGACTAGAGTGATTTACTTTCGGATCAAGAGTAACCAAATTCACCTCAATTGCATCATCACTCAGCATCTCGTTGGGACTGTCTGACAATCCACCGCGTCCTGTAACAACAAAACTACTAATTTGTTCGCCTCTGGGAGTACAGCCCTGAGCAATTTGTTGTGAAGCATCAACTATATTGATCGGCAGTTCCACTAATCCTTTGCTAGGGTCAACATCGGGTGTATTAAGTTCTACAGTACCACTCAAGTCAGGAGTTGCGCCTGTAGCGGTAATGTCACTTTCTACGGTAAGTGCATTGCGAAACTCTGTGCCTAAAATGTTCAGTGCTTCTACTTTCACCCGACCTCCACGAAAATCAGTAGAGTTAGCACTGATGTCACTGTTTTCCGCAGCTACTAAAAAATTAGTATTAATATTGATATCGCCACCGATGACGTTGTTGCCAATGGCGTTAGTGGTAATATTACTGCCACGACGCAGAAATACTAAGTCTTTTGCACGTAGAGTAATTGTTGCTTGAGGTTGAGCGGGGTTGGTGTTGGCACTGCGAGTATCAGCCCTCAAAGTGCCATTGTCCAAACGTGTAGAATCAGCAGCGATAGTTACATTACCTGCATTGCCTGTTCCTCGACTTTCCACAAAAACTCCAGCCCCATCGCGAATTAATAGTTGCTGGGTATTAATCCTTAAGGTTCCCCCATCTCCTGCGCTTCTTGCTTGAGCAGACAAGTTACTAGGACGACCACCGACGGAGCGACCAATCAGTTGTACAGAGTCAGCAAGGACAGCCAAATTACCTCCCTTGCCAGGAGCAAATGTGGCAGTACTTACCGCTGCCCCATCTTCAATCAGCAATTCTTGAGTGTTAATTATTACTGAACCTGCATCTCCTACGCCTTGAGTGAGGCTAGCCAAGCCACTAGCACTTAGATCGTTAGCCGTGCGACCAATCAGATGTACTTTGTTAGCAGTGACAGTTACATTTCCCCCTTTGCCACTACTAACTGTACTGGCATTTACTTGTGCTCCTGCTTGGATAAGTAATATAGGAGTGGTAATTGTCACCGAACCTGCTTGCCCTGATCCGTTAGTTGCAGAATATAATCCGCTAGCAGATATAAAGCCAGCGCCAATCAATTCTCCAGCCAATTCCACTGATTCGGAAGCATTCACAGTCAAATTTCCTCCCGGCCCCGTACCAAAAGTAGTAGTTCTGACTTGTGCTCCTCCTCGCATAATCAATCGTTGGACATCAATACTGACATTTCCTGCTGCTGCTGAGGTAAAGGTGTTAGCTCTAACAATCGAGGATCTCTCCAAGTTTAACTGCGAACCTCTGATAGAAACTGCACCACTCTCTGCTTGATTGTAAATGCTGCTGTCTTCCTCAATGGCAATGTCTACAAAACTTCTAGACAATTGAATATTTCCAAATGTTCTAGCGTTTTGATAGTTTAAAGTCCAGCCTTGGTTTGTTTGGCTGAGATTAACTTGACCAACTCCCGTAACGCTACCTAGTTCAATTCGCCCGCCTGGTACATTCAGAAAAGCACCTTCTAGGATTACATTTCCGCCTACTAAAGCCAAGGTTTTATTTGATGGTAGTATTAGTCCAAGCATCTGTTGGCTAGCAGATGAACCACCTATCCCCTGTACGCGAATATCTCCAGTTTTTTCTCCATATTGCAATCCCAGAGGAACATTTACGCTTAATAAAGGCTTAGTTTGTGGAGTAATAGCACTAAATTCTAAGCCGTCGGCAAATTTCAAGCTACTTGCTGTACTTGCGATAAACGAACCACCAATATCTAAACGGGCGTTTTGCCCAAAAATAATTCCATTTGGATTGATGAAAAACAGATTAGCTAAACCGTTAGCTCGAATCAATCCATCAATATTAGAAATAGATGAACCTGTGACTCGGCTAATTATATTCTGAATATCCGCAGCATTATTAAAGAAAGCTGTGCGTCCTGTTTGGACGGAAAATTGCTCAAAGCTATGAAACAAATTTGCGCCCCGCGTTGCGCCACCCGAAATCACATCAACGGGAGAATCAGGAGTTTGAGGTGTAACTACAGAACTTTCAGATCCCAAAGTAGCATCAGGAGCGATTTGGGCTATTGCAGAATCACAAAAGGCGATCGCTCCACCCATCGCTAAGCAACTTGCCAAGTAATATTTCCATCTGCAACCGCTTGTAGCCATTTGAGAAATTACGCCTAATGTCAATTAGAAAAAGGCGAGAGAAGTAAGAAGAAGAAAGTTACCAGCTATTCAACTTGAACTTCCCCTATCATTAGCATAGACTTTCTCAGACTTTTGACAACTATATTTAGGAGTGACAGTTAGCGAGAAACTATTAAGTTAAGTAAGTCGAAGAGTCTTTGGGCAACGTGTTCCAGAACATCCGGGTGGTGTACTGAATATGGCAGATTGGGTGACGCGAGAAGCCTATTCGCATGAGGTCAGTAGTTGTGGTTTTTGGTTTGGAGGTGGACGCCAACAACTACCTCAATTTGTGCAGTTTCAGAATGAGCTAGCTGTGAACTACTGTAAACTTGTCACTGTTGGTGTTGATGCCCTAATCGTGCAAGCTGCATTCTGGGCCAGATTGGGGGCACAATAGCAATTTTTGTGTGATGAGGCGCGATCGCTTGTCAAACAGATCAATATTCTGGATGCAACAGAAGGTGAGTATGCCTATCGTCCTCAACCCTACACCTTTATTTTTAAGGGTATTTTTATGGTAAATAAGTAAAAGTACTCATAATAAAACAGGTAGAAATTATGGCTTCCATATTTTTTGGCTTGGCTTGGGCTTTTCAAGGATTTCTTCTAGGAGGTATTACTCCATTAATCTTGTATTTAGTACTGAGTACATTTTTATCTTTAGTAAAGTCGAATTTTAGGATAAATAGATATATAGATAAATACGTAGAGCCTCTAAAAGTTATACAAGTATGCGCATTAATAGGTACTGTAATAGGATTTTTCTTTGGCTTTACTTATTTTTACTAACGGTTTAGCCATGAAAATCAATTGGCATGGGCACGTCAAGCTTCTCACTTAGGAATAGATACAATCAATCTTCAATCGTGGGCTACACAACGACCGCGATCGCGCTTTATTTGGTGTATGCCTATTCAGTGCCGCAAGAATCTGCGAAGCTTGTACCCTGTTGACTGAGGATATTTACACACCCAAAGGACAGGTTGGGATTGTAGTGAATTCCATGAGGGATTGGAGGAATGCATTCCGTCAGGTTGCCGCAAGCATCGCGTTGGAACCCGCGTAAAAATGGTTATGCTGTAAGAAACTAATAAAACATAACCAAAATAGTTGTCATGATCGTCATGACCAACATTCAAAACTTCATTGAACATCTGCATTTCAAACGCCTTACACAAATCATCTACATGGCAGAACAAAGATTCTAAACTAAACATAGGACAGGTGCTGGATTTGACGTTATGTTCAGCTTACTACCTGTCCCTTTCCTGATCCCGAACTCAGGTTTAGTTAACAATGCAGGCATTAAAAAAAACGCCAACTTTTGGGATGTGACTGAAGCACTCATTATTTTTGTCTAAGTCCCAATAGGAGGCGATATGCGTTATTAACCGAAGGTGAACGCAAATGCCTCCACCCCGGCATCCAGAAACTCGATCTCGAACTGCCGATCGGTGATGGGCTGCGGCTGTCGGACCAGTTGGTACAACCGCTGTTTGGTAGCTGTGCCTTCGCCTCGCACATCGACATCAAGTCCGCGAGCCGCGATTGTCGGTTGCCCGTCTACGAACACGCGAAACCGCACGCACGTTCCTCGCTCACTCGGTCCCATGACGAGATGAAGGTCGCGTGCGTGGAAGCGGTACGCGATCCGCCCACCGGACTTATTCAGTACAATGGCTTGTCTTGTGATTGTCCAATCGCCCGAAAGTGCCCATTGATTAAGTTTCAATTGCGCGGGGACGGTATATAAACGAGGCTTGTTTAACACCGCGCTGCCGGAAGATGCAAAATTCTCTGTTCTTTCGTAGCCGAGGTAGTTTTCAGGCGATTTCAGGCTGTTCCAATCTGCGGCAGCCTCAAAACCGTGAGCGTCAACTTCAACCATTTCCTGACCGACACGGTCAGTTCCGGACTCAGAAAGTAGCTGTTGAATGACCCTTTCCGATTGCTCGTACCCGCCCTCACCGAATTGGTGATGACGAATGCGTCCTTGCGTGTCTATAAAATAAAGGGCTGGCCAATAATGGTTCCCGAAAGCGCGCCACACCGCATAATCGTTATCCACGGCGATCGGATAGTCAATTCTCATTTCCGTTGAGGCTCGGCGGACATTATCGATATTCTTCTCGAATTCAAACTCGGGCGTATGCACACCAATCACTGTTAGTCCCTGATCCTTATACTTCTCGGCCCACGCACGAACATAAGGAAGTTGGCGCAGCCAATTGATGCAGGTATAAGTCCAGAAGTTGATCAGCACGACTTTTCCGCGCAGTCCGTCAACCGTCAAGGGCTGGGAATTGAGCCACGCGATCGCGCCGACAAGAGAAGGCAGTTCGCCTTCAATAGGTAACTCAGCCGTTGCCGACGTAGCGTGCTGTTTGGTGCAGCCGAGCCTGCCAAACTGGGTGGCAGCAATGGTTTTAACTGTGGTTGTTAAAAAGTTGCGGCGATTATGATTGATTTCTTCGGACACGTGCTGACCTCCTTGTAGTTGCGTTCAGATAGGTACGGTAGAATTAGAGAACCTCAACGCTCCTCACCTCACCGACAACCGCGCGCATAGCTTCAGCCTTTGGGTGTGCGGTGCGCTCGTGGACATGCGACGCGGGTGTCCGATCGATCAGCAGGCTGAGCAGTTCGGGGCGGTTACTCTCTTTGATCAGCGTCGTCAAGAACCCGACCTGGCGGATGCCATTGTGACCGCATCATCTGGAAAGAACCTGCAAAACCTCCTCCATGTAACGATCAGCTGCGGCGGCGGCCTCTTCGGGACTGCTGCCATTCTGACGCGC
>NZ_MTAV01000014.1 GCF_002154695.1 Nostoc sp. T09 | reverse complement strand
ATAAATTGTTGAGGGGTGACAAGCACACATCATTCGATAACCCGCAACTTGGGTTATTAGAAAAATCCACATTTTTCTGACGTTCTGGCGTCGGAGTCATCCCCGCCATCACAAAGTCAGCTCGATTTGCTTGGAGTGCGGGAATTAATCCATTAAAATCAGATTCCATGACCTGGAGTTTAAACCCCAATTTTTGAGCTAGGTTCTTGGCAATATCTATATCAAAGCCAACGATTTGCCTTTCACCACCCTGAGTATCATAAAACTCATAAGGTGGGTAATCTGGTGAAGTTATCATCGTCAGCGTGTCCTTGCCTAAAGATGAGGCAGCTTTCAGAGAATGGCTATGACCTGCGATGATGCTGATTACTAGCATGACTGCAAACAACATCGCTAATCGCCTGACTTTTTTTGTCTGCATCAGAATTTCTCCGATAAACCCCCGTCAGCAAACAACTTAACTCCTGTTGAGGTGCTTTTTTCAACATTAAACGTTAATTGTTGGGTTTCGTTTCTGGTTCTGTTGGCATAAAATTGCCAGGAATGACGCAAAATTTCTCAAATTGTTATTTCTACCCTAAGAGAAGTCGGCTCTAGACGTATACAGCAGAATTCAGGAGTTAGAATTCAGAATTTAGAAGTAAAACAGTCTTTATGCTTGGGTTTGAGGCTTAGGATCTGTACTTCACTAACTTGAAAATTGCTGTATCTGTCTTTTAATCCTTATCTTCTTGCAGTGCTGGACTCACCTCTTGTCCTCTGTATTGAAATACTACTTCGTCAAATATCGATGTACATACCCTCAGCCCAATGCATTGTGGTGAAATTGTTTCATTGGAACTGCCTGATTTCTCATCGAGCAAAAAGAATCTGTAAAAGTCTATTTTTAGCTGCTGGTATTGATCAACCAGAAGCGTACAATAAATATGTATAAGTACATAGTGTAGAGATCATGGGTAATTTAACCCGTAATTGCCCGTAACAATTGATTTACTGACAAAACTTCTAGAAAGCTACTGTATGGTGACTTCTATGAAAATTGCCACTTGCAAGCAGAAGCTGTTACTTTGGTAAAATTTCGGGGAACTATGTAACTATAAATTTTTACATTTGTCAGTAAACTAAGCCGAAATTCATAATAGTACTGCGTTACAAAGCTTTTGACACAACAATTTCTGAGTATATAAACCTATGAATATGAAAGAAAAAGCTACCGATGCGGAACACAGACAAGTCGATAAGGTAGAAATTGCCGTCCGCCTAGACTCTGAGTTAGTAGAGCAAATTCAGCATTTAACTAACGACCCGAGTAAAGTCATTGAAGTAGCGATTCGGCAATGGTTGCGGGGTGAAGTTCCCAGAGATGATGAACTGACACGTACCCCTGTACGCGCTCCTATTCCACCCCGGGGAGAATGGAACGATTAAATATAAATAAAGTGTAAACATAAAATCAAAAAAATGTAAAATTTGCAACTTAGGCTCGCAGAATTACCAAAACTTCAAATAAAAACTCCAAAGCTGTAATAATTTATGCCAAACTTTAAGCAGCTTTAGTAATAATGTTGTCGGCTGCTATTTGTCTATCCAACTCGATAATGACTATTACTGCCAATTCTCAATTGCCGTACTTATTCTCCCAGAATCGAAACTCTATTAATAATCCGACTGATTACCTGCTACCAACTCTAGGAGCTGAGTTGGTATATACACAAGATGGATCAGGGCGTTACCTGACTTTTTGTTGGCAGCACAGTGAGCTTCTGGGGTTAGATCCTGACCAAATAATTGATGAGTTCAATGATGAGGCAACCTTCGACCCAGTGGATAAGGTTGCTTATTTGGAGCGGTTGCACCGGATTTTGACAAGTTTGGTGCCGGAAAAATTGCAGTGCTGGTTTAGTTGCGGCCAGGAGTTGTTTGAGTTGGAATTGGTAATCACTCCGATTATGCCGCAATTGGGTAAAGCGGCTAGCACTGTTTTGGTAATGGGACGCTTAGTGCAAGCTAAAGTCAACAGAGGCAAAGTAGATGTAATCACAAAAACACCTACACAGATAGAGTTGGCTTTACGCTCACAGCGACACCAAAAACTGGTGAATCGAATTACCAAAAATATTCGCCGCAACCTGGATCTAGACATTATTTGGCAGCAAACAGTTGATAGTTTGGGGAAAGTGCTCCGGCTAGAACGCTGTATTATTTGTCCCTACCAGCCTTTTAGCCCAAAAGTGCGGGTAATAGCAGAGTATCACCAGCCAGAGTGCAAATCCCTCCTAGGCGTAGACATAGATTTAGGTACTGAGCCTGCCTTTGCCCAAGCCTTGGCTACCTTAGAACCGATAGTCATGGAAGTACCAGGATATAGTCTTTGTCCACACCAGAAAATTTTAGTGGTGGCTACATCCTATCAAGACCAAGCAAATGGATTGGTAGCATTGAATCTGCGGGATGAATGCTACCCGTTGACAGATGCAGAAATCGAACTAGCCAAAGAGGTCGCGGATCAGCTGGGAACAGCGATCGCTCATGCTACTTTATACAAAGAACTAGAAGCAGCCCGTCAAAAAGCTGAAGATGCCTCCCGTCTTAAAAGCGAGTTTCTTGCCAATGTCTCCCATGAAATTCGTACTCCTCTTAACGGCATGATTGGATTTTTGAAGCTGATTTTGGAGGGGATGGCAGACGATCCCGAAGAACAACATCAATTTCTCAAAGAGGCTCACCACTTATCGATTCATTTGCTGAACATCATCAACGATATCTTGGACATTGCCAAAATCGAAGCTGGCAAAATGGACCTAGATTGTGCTCCTGTTCAATTAGCTGAGTTATTCGGTGATGTAGACAATTTTATGCGTCCTCAAGCCGAGATGAGAAACCTGAGCTTCCGGATGCAAATGCCTATTACCTCAGATGAAATTATTGTTCAAGGCAATTACCAACGGCTGCTACAAGTAATGCTCAATTTAGTAGGTAATGCCATTAAATTTACCCAAGAAGGCGGTATAACTATCAGCGCCGATATCGCCATCAAAAAGGCAAAACTCCAAGGGCAAGAATACCCTGGCATGGTGAGAGTACGCGTAGCAGACACTGGTATTGGTGTTTCTTTAGACAAACAAGATAAACTATTTCAATTATTTTCTCAAGTTGATGGCTCTCGCACCCGCCAGTATGGTGGTACAGGTTTGGGATTGGCAATCTCCCAGAAGCTAGTAGAGGCAATGGGTGGTGAGGTACATTTTTATAGTCTAGGTGAAGGACTTGGCTCCACAGTGACATTTACAGTACCCTTGTATCAACAGCCAGTACTCGTTACATCCACTGACAACGATCTACAAAATAGCATCTGTTAGTCAAGTGTCTAATGTTAGAATTCTCAATTAGATTTAAGAATTGATCGGCTACTGCTAGCTACAATGCGAGTCGCTACAATGCGGTATTCCGCAACTCGAATACTCATAAAGCTAGTACAGTACAGCGGCACAAGATTAGAGATATCATCCAATACAGCTTCTAGATTTAGAGATTTTTGCTATAGCCTAAAGTCATCACAAACAGATAACTGGCTACCAATAACTAACAACTAGCTGCAATTAGATCTAGGATCGTTTTAACAAGGCAAGAAAATAAAATTTTGGGAAATAGCTTGACAGTTGTGCTTTAGCTCTACTGTAGACTAATTCCCCATATCCTCGGTTAACTTACAGGTCTAAAACTATGGAACTGACAACTGACAACGTAGAAACTGTATTAGATGAAATGCGCCCTTACCTAATGTCTGATGGCGGCAACGTGGAATTAGTAGAACTGGATGGGCCTGTGGTCAAATTGCGGTTGCAAGGAGCTTGCGGTTCTTGTCCTAGCTCTACCATGACCTTAAGAATGGGTATTGAGCGCCGCCTGCGGGAAATGATTCCCGAAATTGCTGAAGTAGAGCAAGTTATCTAGGGACTGGGTGCTGGGGATTAGGGAATAGGGGCTAGGGGCTAGAGGCTAGGGACGGGAAAATTCTTTTCCTAATTATCAATCCCCAATCTTAGTACTCAGTATCCAATCCCCAATACCCCTTATCCCCAATCCCCAATCCCCATTGCCCAATACCCTATTATTCCCTATGACCCAACCTCTTTACGTCGCCTTTATCTGGCATCAACATCAGCCGCTGTACAAATCTCCTGGCAGCGGCGTTTCGTTATCTTCCAGCCAACAGTACCGCTTACCTTGGGTCAGGTTGCATGGCACCAAGGATTATCTGGATTTGGTGTTACTCCTAGAGCGGTATCCGAAGTTACACCAAACAGTTAATTTGGTTCCATCTCTGATATTGCAACTGGAAGATTACATTGCGGGTACGGCTTTCGATCCCTATCTCACAGCCAGTTTGACACCAGCGGAACAACTAACTCAGCAACAGCGGGAATTTATTGTCCAACACTTTTTTGATGCCAATCATCACACCTTGATTGACCCCCATCCTCGCTATGGCCAGTTGTATCATCAAAGGCAGGAACAAGGTCAAGCTTGGTGTTTGGAGAATTGGCAACTGCAAGATTACAGCGATTTGCTAGCTTGGCACAATTTGGCGTGGATCGATCCGCTGTTTTGGGACGACCCAGAAATTGCCAGTTGGTTAAAGCAAGGTCGAAATTTTACTTTAAGCGATCGCCAACGCATTTATTCTAAACAAAGAGAAATTCTCAGCCGCATTATCCCCCAACACCGGAAAATGCAAGCAGCAGGGCAGCTAGAAGTCACAACTACCCCCTACACCCACCCGATTTTGCCCTTACTAGCTGATACAAATTCCGGTCGCGTCGCTGTACCGCAGATGAATTTGCCAGAACGACGCTTCCAGTGGGCAGAAGACATTCCCCGCCACTTAGAAAAAGCTTGGGAGTTATATACAGACCGCTTTGGGCAGGAACCGCGTGGTTTATGGCCTTCAGAACAGTCAGTTAGTCCAGAAATATTACCGTATATTATTAAACAAGGTTTTAAGTGGATTTGCTCGGATGAAGCTGTCTTAGGATGGACGCTGAAACACTTTTTCCATCGCGATGGGGCGGGGAATGTTGAGGAACCAGAACTACTATACCGACCCTATCGCCTAGAAACTCCAGCAGGTGATTTAGCAATTGTATTTCGCGATCACAGATTATCAGATTTGATTGGCTTTACTTATGGAGCAATGCCAGCAAAACAGGCAGCAGCAGATTTAGTAGGACACCTACAAGCGATCGCTAAAATGCAAAGAGACAGGCAAAGTGACCAACCTTGGTTAGTTACCATTGCCTTGGATGGAGAAAATTGCTGGGAATTTTATCCCCAAGACGGCAAACCTTTCCTAGAAGCCTTATATCAAACCCTCAGCAACGAACCCCACCTAAAACTTGTCACCGTCTCCGAATTTCTAGAACAATTTCCCGCCACAGCAACTATCCCCGGAGAACAACTACATAGCGGTTCTTGGGTAGATGGCAGCTTTACCACCTGGATTGGCGACCCTGCCAAAAATCGTGCTTGGGACTACCTCACACAAGCTAGGGAAACTCTTGCAAGTCACCCAGAGGCGACAGAAGAAAATAACCCGGAAGCATGGGAAGCTTTGTATGCCGCAGAAGGTTCTGACTGGTTCTGGTGGTTTGGCGAAGGACATTCCTCAAATCAGGATGCAATTTTTGACCAGTTGTTTCGGGAACATCTCTATGGCATTTACAAGGCGTTAAATGAACCTGTACCACCCTATCTCAGGCAACCAGTAGAGGTACACGCAGCGCGGACAGACCATACTCCACAAGGGTTTATTCATCCTGTCATTGATGGTAAGGGTGATGAACAGGACTGGGACAAAGCTGGACGCATCGAAATAGGCGGCGCACGGGGAACAATGCACAGCAGCAGTCCCATCCAGCGGCTTTGGTATGGGGTAGATCACCTGAATTTTTATTTGCGAGTGGACTTAAAAAGTGGCGTTGTCCCAGGGAGAGGTTTTCCAGCAGAGTTGAATTTGCTATGGTTCTATCCTGACAAAACCATGCTTAATAGTCCAATTCCCTTGGCAGATGTGCCAGATACCGCGCCAGTTAATTACCTGTTTCATCACCATCTGGAGATTAACTTACTAACGCAATCGATTCAGTTTCGGGAAGCGGCAGACAATTATCAATGGCATCCCCGGTTTAGCCGCGCTCAAGTAGCTTTTAACACTTGTTTAGAAGTGGCGATACCGTGGGCAGATTTACAAGTTCCACCAGATTACCCCCTACGTCTGATTTTTGTATTGTCAGATGAAGGGCAGTTCTGCGGCTATCTGCCAGAAAATGCTTTAATTCCAATTGAAGTTCCTTAATTGGGATCGAGTAGGAAAACGCCCTCTGATAGAAGATTACGCAAAGACGCGAAGCAAGCCTTTTGCTGCCAAGGTTTGAGAATCAGTGTCTTCTAATTACAGGGGGCAAATCTGTAAACCACCCACAGCCTAAATTTTTTTGTATTTAATAATAGGAAATAATTTAATACAAATTCATATTTGTATAAGTGCTTCCTACTTTAATCAGAATTTATACTAAATAAAATCAAACGCTCATATAAAATTCTTATTTGATTTTTGAACAAATTCCTTATACTTTAATTTCTCTTCTTTTCTGTTCCGTATTTCCAACCTCTATGAGTGATTTTTACAAATCAAATTGGATAGCTGTATAACTTTACTGGATTTTAAAATATGATTCCAAAATTATTTATCAGATTTTTCTTATTAGGTGTTTGTTTGAGTAGCGGAACTGTATTAGCTCAGACACTTTCTCTTCCGCCTAATTTAATTAATTTCAACTCACAAGAAGGTGAAACATTATTAATTGAAAGTCAATCGAGAGAAGATTTTTTTCCGCTTAGTAGCCAGTTTGTTACCCAAAATAATCAAGCCTATTGTGGAGTTGCAAGTATTGTGATGGTGCTGAACAGCTTGGGAATTCCTGCACCAGAAGCAACACAATACAAACCATATCGAGTGTTTACCCAAGAAAACTTTTTTAGCAATGAAAAAACTAAAACAGTGATCGCGGCTGAGGATGTCTCTCGTAACGGTATGACGTTAGATCAGTTAGGAGGGTTATTAGGAAGTTACGGTTTAAAAGTTAGAGTTTACCATGCTGCCGATATTAGTTTAGATAACTTTCGTAAACTAGCATCAGAAAATTTACAACAACCTGGTAATTTCCTTATAGCTAATTATTTACGCAAGGCAATTGGTCAGGAAAAAGGTGGTCATATTTCTCCCTTAGCTGCATATAATAGACAAACAGATAGATTTTTAATCCTAGATGTTTCTCGCTACAAATATCCGCCTGTTTGGGTTAAAGCAGAAGAACTGTGGAAGGCAATGGCAACCCTCGATCAGTCTTCAGGTAAAACAAGAGGATTTGTCTTTGTGAGTAAGAATTAATAGCTTTATCAAGCTTGGATAAATCTAGTTTGAGTAAAATTTACAAGACAAAATTTAGGCATTTTTGGGTACTATGCCAGTTACCTACAGCATAGTAGCAGCAAAAATTATGCCAAGTCTCTAGTTTGGGTTCCAAAATTGATTGAACTAAATTTATATTGAATCAATAAAACTTGGGCATAAAAGGTATTTCCATGTACGCTGAGAAATATTCTTTATATTGCTTCAAAATGCGTGTTTTTACTAAATATAAACGAGTTGCGATCGCGGTCTTTTCTCTTAGCGTTCTGCTTCAGTGCCAAGTTGTATCAGCTGCCTTTACGATACCTCTACGCAACAAAAAAGGGATGGTGGTATCAGCGCATCCCTTAGCAAGTGAGGCAGGTATTTCTATGTTACGCAAGGGTGGCAATGCAGTTGATGCGGCAGTCGCCACAACCTTCGCAATTTCTGTGGTAGAGCCTTTTTCTGCGGGAATTGGCGGCGGTGGATTTTTGCTGATGCATTCCGAGAAAACTGGCGAGATGAAAGCGCTGGATTTCCGGGAACGCGCACCGCTAAATGCTACAAAAAATATGTACTTAGATGCACAAGGTAAGGTGCGTCCAAATGCAAGTGTGAATGGTTATTTAGCTGTAGCGACACCAGGGACGGTGGCGGGAATGTATGAAGTGCATCGTCGTTATGGTAAGCTGCCTTGGCGAGAAGTGGTACAGCCTGCGATCGCTCTCGCTCAAGATGGCTTTACTCTTAGTCGTTTGGTAACTTTCCGTTCTTTACCAGCCTACGAGGATCGCAAACAGGTAATTCTCAGCAATCCGGCGGCGCGGGAAATATTCACTCGCAATGGCGAATATTACCAACCAGGAGAAAAATTAGTACAGCGTGATTTAGCTAAAACTTTAAAGTCAATTGCCCAGAATCCCCAAAGTTTTTATACTGGCAATATTGCCCAAGCGATCGCCGCAGATATGGCAAAAAACGGTGGTCTAATTACTCTGGCAGACTTGAAAGCTTACAAACCAATCTGGCGTACTCCTATTTGTAGTAATTTTCATCAAGCTAAAGTCTGCTCTATGCCACCTCCTTCTTCGGGAGGGGTTCACCTATTGCAGATTTTAAACATAATTGGGGACAGCGATTTAAAATCCTGGGGATGGCATCACCCTGATGCTTTACATTTAATGGCGGAGGCGATGAAGATTGCTTACGCCGATCGCTCGCAATATTTAGGCGATCCCGATTTTGTCAAAGTCCCTGTACAGCCACTCATCAGCACAGTCTACGCTAAAAAACGGCGTCAACAAATCAACATGAAAGTAGCTCAACCCTCAACTGAGGTGAAGCCTGGGCTTGAAACAATTCAACAATCAAAATGTTCTTTTACCCTACTGTCTGCTTGTTCTAAATACGAGTCTTCCGAAACCAGCCATCTGACAGTTGTGGATGCACAGCACAATGCCGTCAGTCTAACTTTTACAATTAACCTTGGCTTTGGTGCTGGTGTGGTAACACCAGGAACTGGAATTATGCTGAACAACGAGATGGATGATTTTGCAGTTGCACCGGGAGTCCCTAATTATTTTGGTTTGGTTGGTAGCGAAGCGAATGCGATCGCACCTCGCAAAACGCCACTATCTAGCATGACACCCACAATTGTCACCGAAAACGGTCACTTACGCATGGCAGTAGGTGCGCCTGGTGGTAGTACTATCATTACCCAAGTGTTGCAAGTTATCCTCAACGTGTTGGAATATGGCATGGATGCTGGTGCAGCAGTTTCTGCTTCACGCATACATCACCAGTGGCTTCCCGATGAGTTGCGCGTAGAACCTTGGGGTTTAGATGCTGTCACTTTACAGAATTTGCGCGATCGCGGGCACAACATTAAAGAAGCAACTCCTTGGGGCAATGCTAATGCGATCGTCGTGACGGCAGATAACACGTTAGAGGGAGCAGCCGATCCTCGGGGGGAAGGTTCGCCAATAGGTTTCTGAAGCGTTAATAAATTAAGTCCACAGTCTACTCGAATAACTGTGGACTTATTGATTTTGGACCATTGACTCTGAGTAATTGCTGGCGAACTCGTTTGCGCGTGCGCTAGGAACCAATGTCCAGCCAGCTTTGAGCAATTTTTGATAAGTCGCCCAACCTTTAGAGCCACCTGGTATTTGATAATCTGGCACTGCGTATTGCCTAAAAGCTGTGTAGGGACGCCAAGGTTGATTGGGTGCGGTCTGCAAATGCAAAATTTTCTCCCCATCACCAATAGAACTAGATAACCAGCACATTTGTCGCTGCATGGTAAACTCCTTTGCGTTAAGCATATATTGCATATTGGCAGACTTTTGTCAATACCTGCATCACTCTTGTGGGATAATTTTGTTGTACCTTAAGGATAACTGTTAAATTCAATACTGCCTTGGAGCAGATAATTACCCACAAGCCTATAATTTAACGGGCCCCTTCCGTAAGATACAAAAAACAGCATTAACCAACTTCTATGCCTTTTCCATTATCTAGAGTGAAGTTTTCTCAATAGTACTTGCGGTTTTTGCCAGTGTATGTATCAACAGTTACTATTTAAGGCTAGACCTCAGGTGTAAATGATTTGTTTTTCTGGTTACATCAGTTTGTATTACTTATACTAGCTATTGTTGCCGTCCCTCAAAATCTCGCTCCAGATTCATCTGTGCACGTTCGCATGTCTTTATCTGTAGCAAGATTTAAAGGACTCGATATGAGTATTAGAAGGATGGGGCATACAACTTGTCGCCAACAATCCCCCGAATCTCTGCTACTAATTGCTGATAGTTAGACTCAGACAATACTGGTTCTGCTGATTGGATGTTAATAGGTTGATCTAAATCAATCCAAGACTTGCAGCTACCATATTCAGCACGATAAGGAATTTCTTGCACCTGGGATAGTTTATAAGTCCGCAACAGGAGAATATATAGCGGCTGGCGGGCTTTCCATTTCAAGCGATCGCTAATAAAATGCTCATTCCAAATATGGAAAGGAAGTAAGCTATTAACTATTGACTCATCACTTACTGGCAAAATATCAGTAATTTCAGCCCAGCTACCGATGCGAACCGTTTCAGGATGCCACCCTGATGTCACTGGACAGACAAGATTGGCATACTCAGGTTTAAGCAAAAAAGTTTGTTGATGCTCAAATGTAGGGTAGAGCAAAACCTGGTTATGAGCAACTTGAAAACGTCCATTTTTTTCATGGATACCGCCTTTGCGGAGCAGCATAATAGTATTGCCATTTTCTAAAGCATTAATAGCAACAGCCCATTCTTTGAGTGCATGGAAATTTGTGGTTAAATTCATCGACATCTACTTTAACTCTGATTTAATTTCACCCTAAGACCGCTACAGTATAAAACTATCCAGGGAGATGAATTAGGAAGCAACTATGGAAAAGCGAAAACTAGGAAAATCAGATGTAGAAATCACGCCTATCTTGATGGGAACTTGGCAAGCTGGTAAAAAAATGTGGGTAGGAATTGAAGATGCTGACTCAATTAAAGCAATTCGAGCCGCATTTGAAGCTGGGATTACCACAATTGATACTGCTGAAGTCTACGGGGAAGGACATTCTGAACGTATTGTAGCCGAAGCTTTATCTGATGTGCGCGATCGCGTGCAGTATGCCACAAAAGTTTTTGCCAACCATCTCAAGTCTCAACAAGTGATAAAGGCTTGTGAAGGTTCTTTGAAAAACCTCAAAACCGACTATATCGACCTCTACCAAATTCATTGGCCATCTGGTGCTTTTAATAGTGAAATTGTACCAATTGAAGAAACAATGAATGCTCTCAACTCACTGAAAGAGCAAGGTAAAATTCGTGCCATTGGTGTTTCTAATTTTTCCCGCGATCAACTAGCAGAAGCTGCCAAGTATGGGCAGATTGATAGTTTACAACCACCTTACTCTCTATTTTGGCGACAGATAGAAAAAGATTTAACGCTTTATTGTATAGAAAATCAGATTTCCATTCTTGCTTATTCATCTTTAGCACAAGGATTATTAACAGGTAAATTTGCTCGCGGAACTAAATTTGACCCAGCAGATAATCGTGCTAAAAATAAGTTGTTTCAAAGAGAAAATTTTGAACGCGCCCAACAAGCTTTAGATAAACTGCGTCCGATAGCCGAGAAACATCATGCCACCCTTGCCCAGTTAGCGCTAGCTTGGTTAATTGCCCAACCTCAAACAAATGCGATCGCAGGTGCGCGTTATCCGCAACAAGCAAAAGACAATGCATTAGCTGCTGAAGTTAAACTTTCATCTGCTGAACTTGCAGAAATCGATGCCATTGGGCGAATTGTCACTGACCACCTGGATGAGAGTAATGTGATGTGGGAATGGTAAGCCAATACCCGTTTAAATTGCACATTTTCTTGTTGCCATAGTCGAAAGTCAAGAGTCTAAAGTAACTCTTGGCTTTTAACTCTAGACGTTGCTCACAAAGCACTATCCAAGCTTATTTGCATCATATCTAAATAAGCTTGATTCTCTTTGTTGATTAATCAAAACATCCTGCTAAGGGCATATTTTATCTAAATTCAGGCTTTTGGGGATCGCATACTAGCCTACACAATTAGATTAGTAAACTTGGTTATGTAAAAGTTTTAATCTGTATTGCAGAATTCAACAAAACATCAACTTTGGTAAACAAAGGGTTGCAGCTAATTATCCTAGTGGTAAATTGTATTTATAGGACACCAGATAAAGCATAACCAAACCGAAGGGCACGTGACCAGGTGTCTCCCGTCATCAGCCCAAGCAAGTTTCAGCCTCTTAATAGTGAAGTGGCATACAGTCTTTCTAAGAAAGGCAAAGCCAAATCCCAAAGCGGAAAAACAAAAAATGCTGAAGTTGCTAGTTGTAATGTCCACCCTAGTTATAGATTTTTGCAAACACTTAACAAGCTTAACGATTTGAAAACTGTAAATTCGAGCGAACCTGGTCACCATTGACCAGGTTTTTGAATTGGGAGCATCCACTTTTAGAAGAAACACCAAGCGATGAGAAATCGCGGCTATAAAACCAAATCCACCTGCATGGATTATATATATTGAGCCTTCTAGTCTGAGGGGCTATTTGCCGAAAGTGGATGTACCCTTTGAATTTGATAGTGGCAGTTTTCAAAAGCGATGATATAATAATTACTCAGTACGGTTAGGAGTGCCGGAATTTACGCTTGAGAAGCTAGTTGCAAGACTAGGAAACATTAACAGTAAATAGTTAATGTGCCCAAGAAACCTATACCATTGAGGTTAAGGTACTTTACCCACCTTACATATAATTAACAAGCCCACTAATGTGGGCTTGTTTTATTATGATGGTGAGAAATCTTCCCTTTGAGAATACAATAGGACAGCAAAATATTTCACTGGAAAATTTTAATGATTGTTAATTGTTTTTGGAAGAAAATTACTATATCTATTTTTATAGCTACATTTGCTTTCTCTTGTGAGCCAACTGCTAACAGAAGAATAGAGCAGACACAGGTTGAAGCTACCGAAGAACAAAAGCTGCCACAAAATATCGGCTATGGCGACTTAATCATTAAAGAGCAATCAGATTATCTGATGATTCCAGTTACCCTCCCAGAACGAAGTCAAGAGAAAGATAGTAATTATAGTGTTTCTCGTTCCTCTGGCAGAGAATACAAACTACATAACTTTATTTTTTATCATAAGCAAGATGGAGCAACTCATCTTTTATTAAATAAAAAAGCAATTATAAATTCCTTCGATTTCTTAGAAACAAAACTAGCAGCTAAGACACCTACAAGATTTTGGTTATATAAAATTCTTGAACAAGATACAAACGCAGATAAAAAAATCAGTTTTGAAGATGCAATAGTTGGCTATCTATCTGATTTATCAGGAAAAAATCTTGTACAAGTTACTCCAAATAATACTCAAATCCTCAATTGGGTGATTGTTCCCAGCCAAAACGCCTTATTTCTCAAAATTATTAAAGACTCTAATAATGACAAAAAATTTACCGAACTAGACAAGACAAATTTTGTGAGAGTAAATCTTGACAAACCTTCTATGGGAACAGAGATTATTAGTGATTCAATAGAGCAAGAAACCAAGTCATATATTTTTAAATAAAAAATTACAGCGAATTTCTGGCCATAATTGCCCACTGAAACGTAGGGTGGGAATCGCTCACAAAGTAAAAATTAAAATTTGAGCGAATGTTAAGCAGGCAGTTTTCTAAGGCTAACTATTTCCTACGCCATTCAGGGAATCATTGGCAAAATCACGGTTAAATTGTTTTTATAAATAATTTATATAATCAACCATTAATTCAGGCTGATTTAGAAAATGCCATGAATCTGTAAATTCATATCATTCAGCTAATAAAAATTTTATTTTAATATTTTGGAGTACTTTTAAAATTCAACTTCATCTAGTTCTGAGGATGTTATTTCAGTAAAAATTTCTGTATTAATATCAAAGTCTATCATAGTTTCGGCTTCTCCATAACTTACGGACACAACCAATAGATATTGAGGTAAGTTACTTTCTTGCAAGTAAGATAAATCTTGATTTTGATAACCTTTCAGATTCCGGATTAATTCCTGGTTAAAATCTAAATCTAGTCCGCGAAAATATCTAAATAATATTTGATAAGCTAAGGGAACAGAAAATTTATATATACTATTTCCATCTATTGGAATCTTATAATTTTTATCTTTATCTATATAATATGGATTTATTTCTCTAATAATTGATTCTACTATATTTATAGGTACAACTACTGCATGGTTGTGTTTAGTTGTTGTAGGAAAAAATGAATAGTCATGAAACTTCTTAATAGGCTTATTATCATACATTAATAACATAGGATATTGAATTTTACTACTAATTTTATTCAATTGTTTACCTTTAATTTCTTCAAAACTTCTTTTATTTTTATGTATCTTTTTGGCTTCAAGAGAAGTCGCTCCTTCAAAAGAATGGCTCCCAGAATATGTGAGTTTTACAATAAAGCCTATGTCACCAAATTGAGTTTCTGTATTTCCAATAAGTTTATATGCTGCTGAGTTAATAGTGACAGGTAGAGAAGAAAAACCGTTAATTTGAATATTACGAAATAGCTTTCTATATTCAAACAAGATTTTCCTGGTAATGTAATCTTCGTCCCAATCTGAAGGGTAACTATCTAATATTTGTTGGCGAAAAATCTTTTCCAACTCACTGTATAATGTCATAAGCGACATTTGTAAAATATTCATATTTAGTAAAAGTTAAATATATAAATTAACCATCCAATGGTCTGGAGCAAAGCACTTTCAGCTTTACACTGCAACTGTTTATTACTGGTGTGGTTGAGAGGCGATGTCTACCACTAACTATCACCAAGTTGGGTCACTAAACAGATTAATAGTTAATAGTTCGCGTCCTGGTGGTATGGCTGTGATACAAGCACGGATAGTATCTCCATCCTCTAATTCCACAGTACAAGCGTGACAAGTCCCCATAAGACAGCCAGTGGGGATAAATATCCCCGCCCGATCTGCTACATCTAAGAGGGCTTCTCCCACTTCAGCATTGACTGTGACATCATCTGGTAAAAACTGGACGCGAACACTCATGAAACACCAACCTCCCTAGGACAAAAAGGGCGTTAAGTCTAAATGGTTTTCAATTTCCGTGGCTAGGGAATCTAAAGTCTGCTCACGCTGTTCTCGGTAATTAGCAACACCCGTAGGCAGAGATTTTAATCCCCGTTGTTGACGCAGGCGATTTAACCAAGCGCGTCTCCAAGGCCCATTGTCAAAGATTCCGTGGAGATAAGTACCCCAAACTGATTGGCAACTATCCACCAAACCTAAATTTACATCATCAAACAGAGGTTGGAAGGCTTGGCTATCTGCTTGCTGTTCGATGCGCGATCGCCCTTGATGGATTTCAAACCCAAAGACTGGTAAACCCATTTGCGGAAAATTTGAGCTAACTTGGCGCTGACGGGCAATTTTCTGTCCGGTAATTACGGTTCTGATGGGTAATAAATTCAATGCGTTATATCTGCCAGCTTGTCCCTCTATCCCTTCTGGATCGGCTATCATCTGACCCAGCATTTGGTAGCCGCCGCAGATGCCCAAAACTGTTCCACCAGAAGCAGCATAGTTTTGTATCGCTTCTGCCATACCGCTTTTTTGTAGCAGTATTAAGTCAGCAATTGTCGTCTTTGTGCCTGGGATAATTACTGCATCTGGATGACCTAATTCTTGCTTAGGGCTTAAGTATCTCACCGAGACTGTGGGTTCCGATTCTAATGGATCGAAGTCAGTAAAGTTAGCAATTCTCGGTAAGCGGAGAACTGCAATATCAAGGTCAGCATGGCTTTTATGTGAGTTTCTCTCCAACAGGTCGAGAGAATCTTCAGCCGGAAACATATGTTCTAAGTAGGGGATAACACCGATAACCGGAATACCAGTCCGTGCTTCTAACCATTTTATCCCTGGTTCTAAGATTGAGCGCTGTCCGCGGAACTTGTTAATTACAATACCCTTAATTAAATCCCGTTCTTCTTGGTCTAATAACTCTAGAGTGCCAATTACATGGGCAAAAGCACCACCACGGTCAATATCAACTACGAGTATAGTAGGTGCATTCAAATATTTCGCTACCCGCATATTTGTTAAATCGCGGTGCTTGAGGTTGATTTCCGCAGGGCTACCGGCACCTTCGCAAACCAGTAAGTCAAATTCTGTACCTAAATGCTGTAGGGATTCTTCAATTGTTCGCCAACCCAGTTCAAAATATTGCTCGTAGTAATCAGCGGCGTTAACTTTACCTACAGGCCTGCCTTTGAGTATGACTTGGGAGGTCATATCCCCTTGGGGCTTTAATAAAATTGGGTTCATTTCTACCCAAGGCACAACTCCCGCCGCCCACGCTTGTACTGCTTGGGCGTAGCCAATTTCTCCACCACTAGCGGTTACATAAGCATTTAAAGCCATATTTTGGCCTTTAAAGGGAGCCACTCGCCAGCCACGCCGCGACAGAATGCGACAAATAGCTGTAGTTATCAGTGATTTCCCTGCGTGGGATGTTGTCCCCACAACCATAATTGATTTCATAATGACTATCAGTTTTTTAATATAAAGGGTGGAATTTTAGGGGTGAACGGTAAGTTGGCAATCCGCTTGTCAATATTTAACAAGCTAGGAAGCTGATAGAAGCATTGAAGGCTGGGCATTCAGCCCCTAATCCCAGAGGATGTTTTAGTACTTCTTATCTTCTATGTACACCGTACAATCACCGGACAAACTCAGTCAGAGGCTGATGTAAAGGCCTTATAAAGGGGGTCGATGCTTGCGTATATATTGTTCCCTTTTAGTTCTTTATCCTAACTCTTTGGTTTTCTACTCTAAAAAGGCAATCTCAACCAACGAGTCATAGCATTTTGTAAGCGATCGCGCCATGAAGGCTGACGCCAATTCTGACTTTGGTATTTTTCTGCTAACTGTTGACCTAGGGGTGTGAGGCGAAAACCATCCGTAATTCCTTGGCCATCAACTTCGCGCCGCAGTACACCTACTTCAATCAGCCAATCCAAGGCGTTATCACAAGCTAATTCTGATAAAGAACGTTGAGTGTAGCCATGCTTGATACCGCTATCCTGAGCGATCGCACTCAATGACACACTTTGGTGATGCATCGCTACTAATAAAGCCGGATTGAAGGGAGAACAAATTAGCGATCGCTCAGCTCGTTCTACAGTACTTTGAGGATAGGAAAAAGTTTTTGGGTTTTGGGAATCAACAGCAGGCATTTTAGATATCTCGATATTTTTAGCTCGATATAGCTTGACTGAACTAATATAGCTGTTTTACAGCACCAGCTATCTCAGCTATCCCAAATTAAGCAACTCACAAAACCGTTATAAGCTTATAGGCTTCCAAATTGCACATTTTTTTGGATTCGCGCAGCGTCTTCGACAGAAGAAGACTGTCATTGGTCATTTCTCCTTCAATGCATCACAGGCTACAAAATACTATTTCACATTAAATCTTTAAAATACTCAGTATTGTTGCGCACCAGGCATCTCATGTAGTAACGAGTGTAATTGTGAATTGTTGAATTACTCTGTGCCCACTAGTGAACACCTAACTACGAACGACCTATTAAGAATTCTTAAAAGCTATGAAATTTTGATAAAATTAAGTGGGTTCAAGCAACAAAGTAACCATTATTCCTACTTAACCAAGCTCCAAATATGACAGTATTAAAATTTATCTTGGTACTGAATTATACTTTGCGAGTAATGGTAAAAGTCAAACAAGGTTACTTGAAAATAACTTGACTCTGGCACTAAACCTGAAGATTGAGAAAACACTAAACTTATGCCTCTAGCAGTTGGTACGGACGCACCTAAATTTATCGCTAAAGACACCAACGGCAACACCGTGTCTTTATCAGATTTTGCGGGTAAGACAGTGGTTTTGTATTTCTACCCCAAAGATGACACTCCAGGATGTACCAAACAAGCCTGTAGCTTCCGGGATGCTCAATCCGATTATCAAGGTAAAGATGTTGTAGTACTAGGCGTGAGTGCAGATGATGAAGCTTCCCATCAAGCATTTACCGCTAAATATCATCTGAATTTTCCTTTACTGGCTGACACTGATAAAAGCCTGATCAAAGCCTACGATGTTGATGGTGGCGGTTATGCCAAGCGCGTCACCTATGTAATTGACCCCAATGGCAAAATCATTCATGTTGATTCAACTGTCAACACTGCTACCCACGCCAGTGATGTTCTAACTGCTTTGGGTCGATAGTTGATTTCACGCGATCGCTAATAATTACTTTTTTACCTTTGCTTCCACTAAAAATGGTGGAAGCAAGGTGTATTTAGAGAAGTTTGCAATACCTTTAGTTTTTTGCTGGTATTGTCTGCTGTGCAGGGGTATTTTCTGGGAGCCTGATGATTGGCAAAGCTTGAGGTGTAGTTCCTACCTTGCCACCATTTTGAATTGCCTGTTGTTGCCTTTTTTTAAATTCAAGGGTTGCTTCGTCTAATTGTTGGTTCTGTTGCGCAGGGTTCCAGTTGAGAGTCCCAAAATTAGCTCGATGAATCAGATCAAACATATTGAAATCTGAACTACCGCCACGGGAGAATGGATCGGTATTATTCTGGTTGGAATCTGCGCCAGGAAAGGAATCTACAGTACTGAGTTGAGCCAAACTAGGTTGAGCCATCAGTAAGGAAGCGCAGCCAATTCCAGCCACAGTAGCAAGTACAAGTTTGCCAAGGGGTAATAACGGTTTTTTCATGGGATTTTTCCCTAAATTTTTTACAAGGAAATCATGCTTATATCTTAAGCAAGAGTTCGCCGAAGTTGGGGTTGAATGCTCAATAAGGCGACCAAAGCAAAGCCAAGTAACACCAGTAATGCTTCGCCAAAAGTAACAGCACCCCAAGGAGCTTGCATTACTACACTACCTAAGCTCCAATTACCGTGGAGATAGAGATAGCGAATTGGTTCAATGGCGTAACTGAGAGGATTGAGAGTAGCAACAACCTGCAACCACTTCGGCATAAAAGATAAAGGTGCCAAAGCAGTACTGGCAAACAATAGCGGTAGGTTAGTAACAAAAATTACCGCAATCAGTTCAATGTGTCCGGGAAGGGCAAAAGCCAAGCCAAGGGAAATAGCTGTTACCCCCAAAGCTAGTAAAAAGACAATTAAAGCGATCGCACCCAACCCAGCTACATCTGGCAAACCTGCGCCTAAAAATGCTGCTGCTGCAACAATTACCGCTGCTTGCAGTAAACTTTGACTGATGATAAAGATTGCCGAAGCAAAGACAATTGAAAATCGTGATGCTAAAGGCGCTACCAGCAAGCGATTTAAAAAGCCAAACTCACGGTCAAACATCACTGGTAAACCCGCATTCAGTGCCCCAGCAAATGCGGTAAAAACAATCACACCAGCAGCTAAGAATTGTCCGTAATTTGTTGTGCTGCCAAAAATGCCTTTAGGAGCATTTTGGAACAATGCACCAAATAGTACCAGCCACATTACAGGCTGAACAATTCCCGCCAATAAAGTTGAAGGACGGCGTTGCAGTTGAATAAACAAGCGACGAGTTAAAGCTAAAGTCTCTTGTACTAATTCACCAAAAAAATTAGGCGTAGCATCAGCGTAGCCTTGCGGTGATGTTGCTGGCTGCCAATTTATATCAGATTTAGGAGTAACGCTCATAACAATTTGGGATTAATTTGTCATTTGTCATTGGTCATTTGTCATTGGGCATGGGGCATTAGTCATTGGTCATTTGTAATTTCTCTGCTTCCCCTTTATCCCCTTGTCCTCCTGATCTCCCTTCCCCAGTCTCTATCTCATATTCTGCTTTTTCTCAGCCTTCGGATCGCGATTGGCTACTGCTGCTAGTTCCGCATCCATCAAAGTGCGTCCTGTAGCGGCGAGGTAAACATCATCTAAGCTGGGGCGAGATTGGGCAATACCAAAAATCGGCAAGCCAGCAGTATTCAAGGTTTGTTGGATGGCGATCAGCGCATCATTCTGCGGTGTCACTACCAAGTTAAGGGAATTACCTTGAGCGCTGTTGATAATTACTTCCTGCACTAATGGCAAAGCTTGCAACAGGTGTTTGGCTTTTTCAGCTTCTTCAATAGGGGAAAACTCGCGGATTCGGAGAGTAATGCGATCGCCTCCTACTTGATCCTTCAATTGCGAAGGTGTCCCAGCAGCAATGACAACGCCGCGATCGATAATCGCCACGCGATCGGCTAGCGCGTCAATCTCTTCTAAATAATGGCTAGTAATTACTACCGTGGTTCCAGAGGCGCGTAACTTCCGCAAGAATTCCCAGACTACAAAGCGGCTTTCTATATCAAGTCCTACAGTTGGCTCATCCAACACCAAAACATCCGGTGCATGAAGCAATCCAGCCGCTAAATCAAGGCGTTTGCGTAAACCGCCAGAATAAGTTCCGCTTTTTTTATCAGCGTATTCTTGCAAACTAAGTAAATTTAACACCGTCTCAATTCGCTGTTTCCCTACCGCGCTGGGGAGGTGATAAAGCGCCGCTTGCAGTTGTAGCAGTTCTCTACCAGTCAGCACCTTATCTAAAGCGACTTCTTGAGCGACATAACCAAGCTTTTGTCTTGCCACTCTGGGGTTATCTAACACCGAGATTCCAGATACTTCGATTTTGCCAGCATCCGGTGTGGTGAGTGTACACAAAGCACGCAGAGTAGTAGTTTTGCCAGCGCCATTGGGGCCGAGTAAGCCAAAGATTTCTCCCGGTTCTACCGCAAAGGAGACATCTTTGACGGCTTCAACCGTGCCATAGCGCTTTTGCAGATTTTGAATTAAAACGGCGGGAGCCATGACAGCTAATCCCCAACGATACAAATCTCAACATAGTCTATCTATATTGTAGTTGAGTAGTGTTAGGTGAGGCGATCGCTTCGATACAGCTGCTTTATCTTATTGGTTGGTTTGAGTTGGGGAAATATTCGCCAGATAATTCACCACATCGCTTTGGCTAGAGAAATCTAACAGCGCCTCAGCTAACTCCTCTAGCTGAGTGATGGATAAAGCGCGAATCTGCTGTTGTGTCTCCGACTCAATTGCACCAAAGCGACGCATTAACTGACGAAGAATTAGTTCTAGTGCCTCCTGTTTCTTTCCTAGTTCTTCTCCCTGTTGCAATCCCTGTTGTAATCCCTGTTGTAAGCCTTGTTGCAATCCTTTTTGCAAAATATCTTGGTAAATCACAGACTCTTGCATAATTTCCTCTCTAAACAGCTGTCTAATCAAATTCTTTTCAAATCGCAAACCAGCTAGAACCTGTACGCAAGCTGATATATTCTGTTTTTCGTCTGTTACCTCAATCATATCCACAGCAGCAGCGACTTGTTCTAATAAGTCTTCGGGTGAGTCGGTTCTAGCTAATGTCGCTAGGGGTAGGAGTGCGGGGTTAGCTAGTAACGGTGTTGGATCTTCCTCCCATAAGCGAATTACTCGATATTCGTGTCTGGTTTTTCTGTCTACATATTGAGTATTAAAAACAATTTCTGAGGAGGTGGGTTGGAGAAAAATCAATACTTGCTCAATATCGCACCAGTATTGGCGTTTTAATCTGGTGTAGTAATCAAGCATCCGAAAGTCAAGTGGGGGTGTGGATGCTGGTGAAGTTTGAAACTCTAAATGCAGGATTTGGTTAGAGATTTGCAAAAAAGTCACTGAATCAGCGCGAATCGGTTCCAGGTTCAGTTCGGTTTTGAGTACTTGGATATCTGAAGTTTCAGATGCAAGTAACCATTTAGCAAAATCGGCTGGGTAGGTTTCTGCGAGGTATTTGCAGGTGTTATCGTAACTCAAGGGCAATCGCTTACTAACTTTATTTATTCATATATTAATTAGTAAGATAGTATATTTAACTATTTGAATGAAGAGCGATCGCTACTTAAATATATAAGCTTTGGTTACAAATTTCTAAACTTTACTCATTCCATCTTTATAGAGTCCGCAGCCACAGTATGACATTATCGATTGATTGGCTGGGTGTAAAAAATTTTAAGGGAAAGTTTTCTATGATTTGATTGCTAATGACACAAATAGACCCATCAAATTTACTGAGGTCATTAAGAAAGCGATCGCTCAATTGTTGTAATTGTAAACCCATACCTTGATAAAACACTAAAACCACGCGCTTGTCACTTTTGAGCAATTTGCAATAAACTTTCAGCGCTTGCATAGTTGCTGGTTCTCCAGTAGTGCGTTCTGGACATCCTTGTGCAACCATTTCCGCATAAATTTCAACAGCGGGATTATCTAAATCAATAAAATTACTGGTGTCGATACCAATTAGCTGGATAGTTTGGCTGATTTGAGTGTCTTGTTTAATGGTAGCTTGCAAGCTTTGAATAAAGTTAATTTGGTTAAGAGTTTCTTTACCTTCTATATTGTCATCTTCATAACTTCCTTGATACCAAGCATTGTAGAAATCTGGATAGGACATATTTTGAGCGCAATGCCAGAGGACTAAGTAGCAACATTTAAAACAATAAAATTGATTTTCATAAGACGCAAAAGGCTCTCCATGAGATGGAATTGCAACAAACTGATCTATGCTTAAACAATCCCTTAAAGCTATGACCACTTTTCTCATAAGCAAACCGTCTGTAAGAACATCTATTAAGTCCAAAGCAGACCTCAAAATAATTGTCCGATTCTGGCTAGAGTACAATAGACTTATTAAAGTATCTATTTCATCATTAATTTCGCCAAAATTTGTAATTACATTTGGATAAATATTTTCATGCTCAATTGAATAATCACTTGAATTCAAGTTAGAGTTATCTTGCCCATGCTCATCGCAATTATCACAAAACAGAGTGAAGTAGATACTATTCATAGCTTCTCTTTTCATCAAAGAAAGCTCATCATCTAGATTATCCTCAAAAGATTTTTCTATATCATCTAGGTATTTAGATAACCGTACATAATCAAATTGTGGTAATATTGCCATAGCTGCCTTGCAAATGGGATTATCATCAGAATGACCAAGGCTCCATTCAAAAAGCTGTGCCACAATATCATTACTGTTAGTGCAAGTGCAATTCTTAAATTCTACAATACCCATTGCTGCCAAAAAATAAGCTCTGAAAGAATAAAAGCCTAAACAATTATCATTAAATTCCACCAGTAATTTGATAAATTCTTCCTTGCTCTTGATAAAATCTTTATTTATTTCTCGCCCTAGCCACAATAAAATTACCTCTTGCCATTGCGGTTCAAAAATACGATATACACAATCTTTTTGGTTATTTTCTAAACAATAGTTATACAGTTTTTTGTTGCAGTTTGGTAGATTCGTCCAAGTTCCTATTTCTTGCCCTGCAAAATAGTCATAGTTACTAGGATTAAAAAGAGTTCCAAAAGACTTATAATCTGGCAATTCTATTTTGTTATTGTGGCGTAAAAAGAAATGCCAATCAGGAATTGCTAAAGCCGCAAAATACTCTTGAAAATTAGGATGAAAGAAAGCATAAACTTCTTCATCACTCCCTGCTAATCTATCTACTAAATTTAACCAACCAACATCACAGGCTAAGTTAAATAACTGTTCACCCATTTCCTGCTGTGCTAAACTCCGCTTCAGGCGAAATCTAGCTGCACTGTTAATACCTGCAAAAGCTAATTTGCTTAAAGCTTGATGTAACTCATTCTTTAATTCATCAGAGTTAATTAATTCGCGAATATGTTCAGATTTCCACTCATAGAAATAGCGGAGATATCTCTGATAAAGCGCGGCTTTAGTTTCTGGTAGTTCTCCTTGATCGATATCAAAAGTTTGGCATAATAGTGCCAACCGCAGAGGATTTTTTACCAAGCTGCGGATTTTTTTATGTTTAGTTTCTTTTAATTTTACTTTTAACTCTTCACCGCGCTGTTGCTGTTCAGCGCAGGTAAACCATTGCTGAATAAAGTCGTCAATTTGGTCTGATTGAAACTCCTGGGTTTTATAAGTGTCAAAACCTGTCAGTTTATTGTTAACATTGATATCCCATACATTTAAGCAACAAGTCAGCACAACTCTTGCTTGTCTCAACCATTCTGTAAGTTCTTGATTAATTTTGGTTAATGATTGGATAGCAGAACTTTCACCCATTTCATCCACACCATCTAACAGCAGCCAAACGCCTCCTTTGCTAAAGCGTTCGATTAACTGATTTTCAATTTCTGGAGTGACGACAACATTAGGTTTACCTAATCTGATAGCTTGAGGTAGCCATATTTTCAGTAAATAGTCTTCAATCGTCTTTTCTTGTAAGTTAGCAAGAGAAATAAAGATGGTTAAATCTTCAGTTTTGGATTTAATAAAAGAGGCGATATTACTTAATAAAGTTGTCTTCCCTGCACCTGGTTCTCCGATGATGGCAATATGCTTGTGGTTCCCAGCTGGTTTTTGTCCAATTACTTCTTGCAGAAATGTGTCATGTTCATAATTTTTGACAATGACTTCTTTCTCTAACTCATAAACAGTTTCTAGTTCTCTATTTTCATGTTCACCTCGGCGTTGTTGGTGTTTGCGTTCCACCAAACCTAATAGAATATGAACATTAATTTCAAATCCTTTTTCTGTGGCTTTGCGTCTAAGTTTTGCAGATTCTTGCTGCGCTTCCAGCATCTTGTAGCAAATCTCACGCCAGTCGATGCTTTTATCTGTTGTTTGGGTAATCTTAGAAGTCGCTGAAGAATTTGTCTTGGGATGTTCGTTCCACTTCTGCTTTACTACTCCCAGATTCTCTTGCTTTGATGCAGTTTGATGTTTTAGTGTCAGCGTAAATTTCCAATAGCCTTGATTCTTTCTAGTCTTGTTGCTATCTTCCGCCAACAGTCCCAACTCTCTAAGACTGTCGAAGACATACTGGATTTCCTGTAACTCTCTTTCTGAGTGATTACTACCAGATTCTCTTTTACGCTGAGGTAGTTTTAAGCTTTTGTTTACGGCTTTAACACAGTTGAGTAGATGTTCTTTTTTTGTACCTACCTCAACTGTTCTGGCTATTCTTCCCGATGTCAGTTTGGTTGTGTATCCTGTAACTCGCAGTTTATCAGCTTCCCAATCAACATAAAGCTGGGGTTTTGGTTGTAAGTTTTCTGATTGCTGTTCGGATAATTGCAGTAAAGCTTCTATCAAAGTTAGCGCGTTATCTAAAACCGATTCATCCCAACGAATATTCCTTGGCATTTATAAAGACAATCTTAAGAAATTAGCACTACCCAAACAGGCAAGGTTCCCCAAGCCGTAAACCTGGATGATACAAGCATTATAGTGAGCGCATGGGGAAGGTGTCTGAGGAAATACCTAAAAAAATAATTCACCTTGTAAACCAAAAAGGTGAATGAAATGTCAGCTAAGAAATCTAATTCCCGTCTAAGCCAAAAATTAATCGCTGTGTTGCTAAGTCTGAAAATTCTATTAGCTGGTATGCAAGCCGTAGACCGCATTCAAAAAGAAGAGTCGGTAACAGAAACTCTGATTTGGCTGATTAACCAATGCATTCCAGTACTGCAACAAGTCAGTCGTCTGGAGGATGAGGAGAAAAAGAGCGATCGCAAACTCATACCTCCAGCTCATAGATAAGATATTAAGCGATCGCGTTGACATGTGAAAATTTACCAGACACGAAATTTCGTATCTGGTAAAGTATCTAATCGCTACTAGCCTAGAAGGTATTCTGGTTAATTAGGTATAAATGCCACACCTGTCAGGCTGAATTCTGGAAAAGCCTTCTAAATGCAAACTTCCTATAAATATTAAGTTTGTTGTGGACTTAGCTGACTAAATCGGGGAATACCTGCTGTACGCCAGGATGCACTAAGCGATGATTATGGACATTTACACCTTTAGCAAGTGCAGGGTTAACTTCCAACGCTTTAATACCCAAGTTTGCTAACTGGACAACATACGGTAAGGTACTGTTGTTGAGTGCTTGGGTAGCTGTCCAAGGTACTGCACCTGGCATATTGGGAACGCCATAATGCACTACACCTTCTTCCACATAAACTGGATTGGTGTGAGTGGTAGTGCGTAAAGTTTCTACACAACCGCCTTGGTCAACGGCAACATCCACAATTACAGAACCAGAATGCATTTGTTGTACCAATTCGCGGGATACTAATATTGGTGCTCTACGTCCAGGCAGCAAAACCGCACCAACAAGCAAGTCAGCTTCTTTAACGGCGGCTTCAATATGGGCAGAGTTGCTATAAAGCAATTCAACTCTAGAGCCAAACAGAGTTTCTAAGTAGGATAAGCGATCAACATTTACATCCAATATTTGCACGATCGCGCCCATACCTACGGCAATTCTAGCTGCTTCTGTACCAACGACTCCGCCGCCTAAAATTACCACTTTGCCTGGTTTGACTCCCGGAACACCTCCTAAAAGAACACCTCTACCACCTTGGTGTCGTTCTAAATAGGTTGCACCAAATTGTACGGATAGCCGTCCAGCAATAATGCTCATCGGTGTGAGCAAAGGGAGTTTGTTTAAACCAGGTTGTTCTACAGTTTCATAAGCGATCGCACAAGTGCCACAATCAATTAAATGTTCAGTCAATTTGCGATCGGCTGCTAGATGCAGATAAGTAAATAATATCTGTCCTTTCTGCAAAAATTTATACTCAGTTGCTTGAGGTTCTTTAACTTTCACAACGAGTTCTCGATTCCAAGCTGCTTCTGGTGTGGGCACAATCTTCGCCCCAGCACTGATGTAGTCCTCATCAGTGAATCCGCCACCAATACCTGCTTGTGTCTGAACGAAAACAGCATGACCATTTTCACTCAACACCCGCACACTCGAAGGACTCAAACCTACCCGAAACTCTTGATCCTTGGTTTCCTTGGGAACGCCGATTTCCATTTATAGCCTCTGATAAATTTTGGTTTCACTTTAGCCTGCCAGTCTCAGACTGGCTACTTCCGTATTAGGGATAGCTAACTAAATGGCCTTAAGTTTCTCTACTTCCTTTGAGGTGCTACCAACTCTTACCCTTGACTATTGCCCTAGTCTTTCTAAAATATATAAAGAATAATAAAAAATTGTAAACAGTTGTTTACATGGGTTCGTCCCAAAAAGCTGCTGCTGGATTTCTGAAGCTATGTTGCTTGAGTTCCAGAGATGGCAACTCACTTCAACACCTACGGAAGTTCTGATGTCTGAAGACCAGTGGCTATGGCACTAGGTCGGAAGCGATTCTGCGAAAAGCCGCAGCGTTTACAGACTTCTTACAATCAATTTCGTTTGCCGACAAGAAGAGAGGAATTGTTAATGATGACACAACCAAAGCCAACTATTACACCCAAACTAGAGGAGCCTAAATTTGGCTTTAATGAATATGCCGAACGATTAAATGGTCGAGCTGCAATGATTGGCTTCATCTTGATGGTGGTAATTGAATACCTAACCAATCAAGGCGTGCTATCATGGCTCGGTCTCAAGTAGTGCTGCCACAAAGCACAGGCGTTAAAGTTGTAAGCTAGTAATTAGAAGAGTTTTGACCAGCTGGGTATTCTAGCTGGTTTTAACTTAAGCAACAGATAGCGAAACTACCTCCCACGACTTACCGTCTATGGCTAAGAGGCAAACAAAAAGTGACAGTTTTATCCGGAACTTGCATTTATAGGTGCAAGAGGATTAATTACTACACTTCCTCTCCTACTTAAGATAATTATAATACGTGAAAATGCCTTGACATCAGAAAGGCCAAAAACGGTCTAATTGCGGGTGAGGTATTCTCGGTAAATTGACATAAAAGCCAATCGGGATCAAAGCAAACTGTGATGAATGTTATATTTCCTCGTTTTTTAAAGTCATCCTACCGGAAAGAGCCACTAATTAGTTTATTAATTACTATGGGCGTAGTAGACGCGCTGATTGGTGGATTAGATGATAGCTGGTCATTATTTACTTTTGGTTTAGTGACAGCAGGAATCAGCCTCGGTGTCAAACTGTGGCGCATCCAGCAACGCCGCCCTTTACCAGAAGAGGAACCTGTGGTGCAACATTACTTACCATCGCGCTCCTCTAGTCCAACTTTACCCATGCTAACTGTGACGAAGAAAAAACCACCCCACCAGAAATAGAGTACTGAATGCTACATAAGTTAGAGCCAGCGCCTTGGTAAGGTAGCGAGGTTTTGGATGTGCTTCACTTGAACTTTTACCAAGTGAAGTTTTTGGTGTGGGCTGCTACAACTCAGTCAAAGCTTGCCATACTCCACAAGAGAACCAGTATACGCCCGGAGGGCAGCTTGTTGGAGAGTAGAGTACGGTAGCAACAGGCGTTACAAAATGAGAAAAAACAGTGAGGAGCGAGGGAAAAGATAGGGATTATTCTGTGCTTCGCCCGTATATTGTCTTGGCATTTATGGCTTCTATTACCCTTCCAGTCACAATCTGGGAGGGGTTTTCCATTAAAACTGCTCATGCGGCTCTTGAAGTACCAAACTTACAAGTTAGAACCAGCTTTACTAATCCTCAATTAATTTACACCCTTCAGGGTCATGGGGGAACTGTTAAATCTCTAGCTTTCAGTCCAGATAGCAAAATTCTTGCCAGTGGCGGTGCTGAAAATGAGGGCGTAATTCGCTTGTGGAATCTAACAAAAGGCGAACGAGTGGGGACTATTCGCAAAGCACACAAAACAGCCGTAGAATCTTTGGTGATTTCGCCAGATGGACAAACCCTCGCCAGCTGTAGTAGCGATTACACAATTAATCTTTGGAACTTAAAAAATCAGAAATTTAAACGCTCTTTTGTTGGGCACAGTACTAATGTGCTGTCTTTAGCTGTATCTCCTGATAGTAAAGTTCTGATCAGTGGTGCTATAGATGGAATTCGTTTGTGGGATTTGCCGCAGCAGCGTCCTCTTGCTACTCTAGCCAGCTTTGATAACTTTATTTATACCCTAGCAGTTAGCCCTGATGGTCAAACCCTAGCTAGTGGAGACAATAAAGGTGTGGTTAAACTGTGGAACTTGAGTACAGGAAAACTAATTCGCGCATATGTAGGACATTCCAATTTAGTTAGTAGTGTAGCTTTTACCCCAGATGGGGCAACCATTGTCACTGCTAGCCGCGATCGCACTATTAAAATATGGAATCTTCAGACTGGCGAACTAATCCGTACCCTTACAGGACATAACAACTGGGTAAATGCTATTTCTATCAACCCTGATGGCAAAACCCTAGCCAGTGCTGGTAAAGATGGTATTAAGTTGTGGGATTTAACCACAGGTGAATTAATCAATACACTCAACAGCCATACTGATTGGGTAAGTGCGATCACCTTTAGTCCGAATGGGCAAATGTTAGCCAGTGGTGGTTTTGATAAACAAATTAAGGTTTGGGGAATTCCACCAAAACGCAATTAGCTGTTATGGAAATCTTCAATGATCTGTGAATTTCAAAAGACTGCTACTGGACGATTAACTAAGAATAGATACCCGACTTTTTCAAGAAGTTGGGTATCTGAATTAATAAGTGCGATCGCCACAAATCATTGTGCAATAGAAAATGCATTACTTTGAGTAATCTGCATCATTTTCCCAAAGTTTTTTTTGCATTGGCGAAACAACATTTCACTTACTATTTTCGCAAGAAGTCTATTAAATATTTACTAGCGAACGCTTACAAAACCAGCTTGCTCAATTGCCTTTTGTCCCTGGTCGGTAAGTAAAAGTTTGGCATAGGCATCTCCAACCTTGTGTTCTTGGCCTTTGTTCTGTTTAATAATCACAAACAAGTTGGAGGTTATTGGATAGCTGCCATTTTTGATGGCTTCAGTATTTACCTGGTTGCGTTGGCGTGGACACTGCTCAGGTGATACTAGGGGTTCGCGGTATGGGGAAACTAAATCGGCAGCAGTGCGACCCAGTGGCAAAGGTTTCACTCTACATTGAGGTACAACTGCACGGGCAGAAGCGTAATATATACCACCAGGAGTTTTGCTGAGTTGGCGGACTGCCTCTGTAGTTGAATAGACATACTTGACATTAGAGCCAAGTGCTCGTTGTTTCAAGCCACTATTGCTAGAAAAGATGATTGTGTCTGCATTCTCTGGTCGTTGCGAAAAAGGTGTGATCGGTAGATTTGGACCCCCTACTTGATTCCAGTTAGTAACCTGCCCCAAATATATCTGCTGCAATTGGTCAACAGTTAAACCTGGCACTTTCAGCGAAGGATTAACTACCACCGCTATCCCATCAATGCCAACCTGACGTTGCTCTAGCGTGATACCTCGCTTTTTTGCAATGGTTTGTTCTTCATCTGTAAGGGGACGGGAAGACTGAGCAAAGTCTAATTGTCCATTCAGTAACATCCGGATACCTGAGGTAGAACCAGGACTACCGTTAACAGGGTCTAGGTAGCGCAACTTTAGTTCAGGTCGGGCACTTAGAATTTGAGAATCTACTACTTGCCGAATAGGTGCCCAAGCTGTGCTACCACCGTAGTTGAATGAGTCGGTTGGCACATCAGCAAGTGACCCAAAAGTGGATGCATTACTAGAGGTGGTCTTGAGACTTTGACTAGAAGAATCGCTGTTGTTACGAGACAACAAGCCAGGCTTGAGCAACCACCAGAGCAGTCCGCCAATCACCATAAGTGTTAGCACTTTGCCAATAATTAAACCTCTCAGGAAGATGGCAACGTCTCCCTTAATCAAAGATTTTCCTTGGTTTGTATTGTCCATATTATTAATGTTGTTGATTTACATTGAGCCTATAAAAATCCTAGATATTAAATCGATAAAGCACCCTGTAATTATTAGTTAGTCACTCGTGTAATTAGATTAAATTTGCTCTTTTGTAGCCAGAACAATCATCTAATTACTAATTTTTATTTAACCGTCTCTGAACTATTGGCTAATCCACATAAGCAGATGGTGAGTCAACAAACTTTTCTATAAATGTATGTATTGGAGTTGGTTGGTTTTGCGGTGCTATACTCATACGTAAAAATGTATATATTAAAATTAGTATTAACACACTAGTAACAATGCCGAAGCCTATCCCCAGTAATAGAATAAACTTTCTATAAAGTAGTAAATCCTGATCGTCAGCGTTTTCATCTTTACCAACAGATTCAGAGTACTGTGGCAACGCCATATCAGGAATCAGGGCTTGCAAAGCTTCTGCTGCGGATTGGTAACGCTGGTTATGGCGTTCGTGAACCATTTTGTCTAAAATATCTGCTAGCCGATCGCTTACCTGTACCTTGTCACGCCAGATTACTTCTCCAGTCTCAAGATCTTCTTCTAGTTGCTCAGGCATTAGACCTGTCAAAGCTTGAATCCCAACCATGCCTACTGCATAAATATCGCTGCTAATTTTTGGTTTTCCCTTGGCTTGTTCGCTTGGCATATAGCCAGGAGTGCCAACAGCAATTGTGACGGTAGCTCCCCGAATACCTACTTTCTTAATACTTCCAAAGTCAATCAGTACAATCTTTTGATCGGAGTGCCGCCGCATGAGATTTTGCGGCTTAATATCCCGGTGGATAATTTTGTGTTGGTGGACGAAGACCAACACTTCTAGGATGTCTTTCAATAAATTAAAGACTGCTTCTTCGCTTAGAGGTTTACCTGGTACTATCTCTTGCGTCAAGTCATAACCGTCAACAAATTCTTGAACTAAATAAAAATCCCCATCTTCATGAAAGTGAGCAAACAAGGTAGGAATTTGGTTATGGTTGTTACCTAGCTGATATAAACCTTCTGCTTCACGGTCAAATAGGTTTTTGGCAATCGGCGCAACAGCAGGATGAGGATGTTTAGGATAAAAATGTTTGACAACACAATAGGGTTGACCTGGTAAATCCAGATCAATCGCTAAGTAAGTATCCCCAGATCCTCCTCTAGCCAGGAGTTTGACAATCTGAAAGCGATTTTTTAGTATTTTTTTGATTAAAGGATGCTGTTGCTTATTCAGTGTGCCGCCTGATAGCAAGTAAGTAATACCACCAGATACTCTACTCTTTAACTGTGTCACAGTATTGTAGCGATGCTGGAGTGTTTTTCTAATGCGAGGGTACTGACGCATGTGGCGTATCCTACCTACTAAATTGCTGACCAGTGAAATTTATTTGTAGAGTTTGCTTAAACTTCCGAATTACCGTCTGTTTAGTTGCTTGATATTTATATAAATTCCAAGCGATTTTTCTAAGCTTGGTATTGGTTTAGGGATAGTTTTACCATTGCTAACTTAGTGAATTTATGCCATTTTTGTATACTTCTTAATGCCATAAAATACATGAAGTGATTTTACCAAAAAATCACTTCATTTTGTATTTTTTTGCTTCCTTTGACTCGTACCTTGACAAGACTGGAGTTAAGAGCCGTAATTCTTAAAAGCTTTTGCTGAAGATGTTCTAATCTTAAATTATTCTACGTAGTAAAGTATAAAAAATATCGTATATAACTACAAAAAATGATATTTATATGTAAAAAATATTACTTATTTTAAATATATATCCAGTTTTATTGCTGAATTTTTTTCAGATACAAAGTTTACTATCTGAGGCTGTTAGTCTCAGTATATTTCAAATTTCAGCCTTTAAAGCTACATAGCAATCAGAATATTATTCTATTATTTAAGTATAAAAATAGACAAAATAATATGTATTTTAAATAACTTCCTAAAATATGTTAGCGATTAGTTTTAGCACTACTAAAGACTGACTTTTAAATCTATCAGAAGCGATCACACTACAATACTACTCACTAATATTTTTGCTAAATAATTCGTCGTGATAACTATTTTAGGTGGCGTGCGATCGCTTCTGGCAGATCCCAGCTTCTTCAAGAAGCCGAGGAGCTGGACAGCAAGTTTCGTTTAGAGGTTATTTATAAAGTAAAGCTTAAATCGTAGGGTGCGTTATAGCAACGCTTAACGCACCATCTTTCTCGGTGCGTTACGGCTAATAATCACTCTCTCAAACTCCCAAATCCTTGCATAGCCGTAACACACCCTACTTAATATTTACTTTATAAATGGTCTCTTAAGTATTCTACTTAATATTCACTATTCCCTGTTACAGTAAATCAGCACACTTGTAGAAGATGCTTTAGTTTAACTATCCCCGAAAATATTTCTTGCGTACCTTACTGTATATACTCTGAGTGAATAATTTAGCAACACGTATTTTTGTCAACTCTGGGATATTTGACTGTTGTTGAATTTTATGATCAAAAAATTCATTTAATTCAGCCAGAATAACTTGGAAACGCTTAATAATATTCTCGTATCGATACTCTGCAAAAAACTGTTCAGGCAAAGTCCCCTTTACTGGAGATTCAAGCAATTTTAAAATGCGTTGCGTATCAAACTCTTTGGAATATCCAGCAATTTTATGGCAATTAAATCCAGGATCTAAGTAATCAGATAACCCTCCATTGACACTAGAGAATACCTGACAGCCACAGGCAAGGGCTTCCATTGGTTGCAGCCCAAATCCTTCACTCACACCTTGTTGTGCCCAATATTCAGCAGAATCGTAAAGATAAATCTTAGCGCGATTGAAGAGTCCAGGCAAATCCTCAACATAGGAATTAACAACAAATACCCGACATTTTTTCTGCAATTCAGGAATTAATGCTTGCATTAAATATTCTGAAGATTTTCTTGCTTGAACTAAAACATCAATATCTCGCTCTAGATGTAAATTTTGAAATTCATCCGAAATTTGATTAGGTAAATAATAAATCAAAGAGTTAGGAGCCTTTTGTCCCCAATATCCCATTGTATTTCGGCTTACAGTAATAATCGGAATACTGGCTGGCAAGCGGAATCTATAACCCGCACTGTGGGCATGGTAGACAACGTTATATTTCTGAAGCTTAGCTGCAAGTTGAGCAATATCAAATCCCCAACTAATCACAAAAATTACATCATCTAAATTTTTTGCCTTGAGCAGATCGTCTAAAAAAATTTTGTCTGTTTCCCGTTGGCGGTAAGTTACAACATCGGCACTACAAATCTGCTGAGCCAAATTAACTGTTTTTAACTCTGCCCAAAGACCACCACAGGCAAATTTACCATCTGTCCCCGGAACTAAGAAATAAAGCTTTCTCATTACTTACTCTCTGAAAATGCGTGGGCGCACAATCGCGTAGCGGTAAGTCCCTATCTTAATAGAAATGTCGCTTTCAAGAGCGGAATAAATAATATTCAGATATTCACCACTAACTACTTACTCTTGCCAATTAACCTGGACAAAATGTGCCTCGCGTCCCCAAACGTCGCGTTTACGGATAATATTTTCAATTTTGAGATTAAAGGGAATAGCAGTTGTAAGGTAGCGCTGTGCCATAGAACCTAAATCTGGTGCGAGTTCAGCTGCTGTCGTGGCGGCTAATCCCAAACCTATTAGTTGCTCAATTGGCCGGAATGGTAGCAAAAAATGCACACTTACAGCTAGTCCAGCTGTTAACAGCATAGCTACTGATAAATTGGTGCCGCAACGGGGATGTACAGCTAAATCCCATTCACCACTAGTAAGGCGATGTAACGCCAGGGTGACTGCACGTCTTAAATCACTGATATTCACTTCACCATAGAGGTAGAATCCATGCTCTGTAGACAAACCACCTAATAGTTCGTTATCAACTTGAACATTGGTAGATTCTCTGCTGGGAGTATAGGCACTATTTGATTCACTCAAAACCCAAACAGTAGCGTGTTCTAAGGCATGAACTTGTCGCAGCATCAAAATTTCTTTCAATCCAGGGATAAATGATAGCTGCTTGAGTAGATCGGCGTCTTGCGTAGATTGTGGAAAATCTGTAGACGCACGAGGTGAGGCTTCTCGTTCGAGGTTGGGCGTAACCCTTTTTAAGGGGTAGGCGTTCCCGAAGGGTGGAGTACGTCTTGGTGTCAGGGTAGCTTGATCTGCAACTTTTGGAAAGTTTCCAGTCAGAGGTGCTGTTAAATCAAAGCTGAAAAAGTCAAAGGGAGACAAGCCACTTGAAAAAAAAGTAGAAGTATTCATAGGAACACTGCTCCCTAAGCCGATGGAGCAACATAGATTTCTTTCAAATGTAGCGCTTGCGGCAAAATATTATTGCTAATTTTTATTGATGAGTAGACATAGCAGTTTACAGTTGGGCAATAAAAGCCCATCTCTATTAATTATTGTAGTACTTACGCATGAGTAAGAAAAAATTAAGGATTTAAGCAAGGGGTGCAGGGATATAAGGGGATAGGGGCTTAGGTATTCAAAACCCTTACACCCTTACATCTAGCCTGCGTCAGTCCTAATCTGGTTGATTGCGACGCTAATAACAGTTTGTGGTAGAGGTTCACACTGAAACAAAGGCGTGAAGAGCAGAACTCTTTGTTAAGCGTCACATTGCCTTGGCTGTAAACCAAAAGAACTTGAACGTGATAACGCAATCAATGATGTCCGGATTAGACGCCATCGATCGCGTCCTTACTAGCAACTTGTCTAATCGTTATGGTTAGGCAGAGGACAGCAATTGACATCATTCAAACAGACTTTGCCCCACTGTAAGGCCCAGCGCACAAGAGCTACTCGGTTTTCCGTCTGGGTTTTAGTGAGAATATTGCTGATATGGTTATCAACTGTGCGTTTGCTAATTTCCAGTTTTCCTGCAATCTCTTGGTTAGTTAAGCCAGCGGCCACTAAGTCGATAATTTGCAGTTCTCTGTCTGACAGACTAACAGGGGTCTGAGACTCGCCAGCAGCCATGACTTATTCTATCCTCCCTTGGTATATGTACTTAATCGCTCTCTCTAATTCTAGAAGATTCTTTTATAGGCAGGTGTTTTCAGTGCTATTAGCATAACAATTGCCATTATTTTCCTTTTATTTTTGCTTCATAGTAATGAAATTGACAAAATGCTTGTACTAAATACTACCATTTGTTAGTTAAAATCAGCCTTTTTACAGATGCCAGGAAACGTGGGGGCAAAAGCATATACATCTTAATATTAGTAGCAAAAATTGCTATTTCATTCTATGAAGGACGGGCGACAGATAGCACAGATTATTGTAGATTTTATACTGGAAAATCTTCCACCCAAATCGAAAACCTAAAATGAAATGAGCAATCCCCGTGTTTTATGTCTCGGTGAAATTTTATTTGATTGTTTAGCCGATCAATTGGGGCTAAAGCTAGAAGAAGTTAAGTCCTGGACTCCTTACCCAGGAGGAGCACCAGCTAACGTAGCCTGTGCTTTAGTAAAGCTGGGGACGCCAGCGGGTTTTATTGGATCTGTTGGTGAAGATCAACCAGGGAATGAATTGGTAAAGCTGTTACAAGAACTAGGCGTAGACACAGCAGGAGTGCAACGTCATCCCACAGCACCAACGCGACAAGTTTATGTAACCAGAGATTTGGCAGGCGATCGCACTTTTGCTGGATTCGGCAAGTATAATACCACTGAATTTGCTGATACGCGCCTGCAAGCAGAAAAATTGCCCCACTCCCTGTTTCAAGAGGCTGATTTTCTAGTTTTAGGTACTTTGGAATTAGCTTATCCAGAAAGTGAAAAGGCAATTCGCCGCGCTCTAGAATTAGCAGAATATTACGATCTAAAAATTTTGCTGGATGTGAATTGGCGTCCTGTTTTTTGGGAAGATGCCAAAATTGCTCGGCAAAAAATTGAAGAAATATTTAAGCAAGTCGATTTTGTCAAACTCTCCAAAGAAGAAGCGGAATGGTTATTCGATACAAAAGACCCTGGCGCAATTACTTATCGTAGGGATTCACTGGAAGGAGTGCTGGTGACAGATGGCGAAAACGGTTGTGCCTATTGCTTGGGTGAGAATGAAGGCAAATTACCCTCATTTTCTATGCCTGTTGTAGATACAACAGGTGCGGGGGATAGCTTTTTGGCAGGGTTTATTCACCAAGTACTTCAGCATGGTATCCAAAGCTTGAGCAATGCAGAAACAGTAAAACGCATTGTCACCTATGCGAGTGCTGTGGGTGCTTTGACTACTATTAAACCAGGCGCGATCGCCTCCCAACCAACTGCGGCTGAAGTCGAAGCTTTTCTGGCTTCCCATCAACTTTAAAGGGTAGCTTGGATGTTTTATTCCATGTGAAAAGAGTAGTAACCTGAATTGCAAAAAAATCAGGTTACTACTGGTAGGCTTTCTTTGTTCACCCAATTTTTGTCTAAAAATCTGATTAGGCTAGTTCTGGAATAATACCAATGTCGTTTGTAGCTTAGTTTGTTCTGATACTTGATAGCGATCGCAGAATTTGTAGGTTCAAGAGGCAGTATGAACACAACTGACGACAGTATTCCAGTTATTGGCAAACGCATTCTTGGATGGACTAGCGCCTATTACCCCGGTTGGAGACAAGAATATTTACATCCTCAGAATATTGATTACAGCGCTGTAACTGCTATCATCCATTTTGCTGTAAAACCTGGGAATAAACAGCATGGTCTGTTATCTGACCCAGCAGGCTTGGACTTTGAAACTAATCAAATTACCCCAGATAACTCAGCGGCGCTGTTGAAAGCAGCTCATGCCGCAGGAACCAAAGTTCTATTTGCTCTCGGAGGAAGAGACGGTCAAGGAGAAGTTTACGGAGCGACACGCAATAGATTTAGAGCCGCTACCAGCTCAGAAAATCTTGAAGCTTTCACTAATAATCTTGTCAAATTTTTAACCAATGATAATACAGGCTATGGTGGCGAACAATATGATGGTATTGATATTGATTGGCAACCTGTAAAAGAAGAGGATGAACAGCAGTATGCTGCGCTCATTAATCTTTTGAGTCAGAAATTAAGCTTGATTACTCCTAGGCCGATATTAACTGCTGCTGTCAAAGACCGACCCGAGCTATTTGCAAAGTTGCAACACCAATTTGAGCAAATCAATATTATTTCCTATAACTTAGCGGGAAATTGGCCTGGTTGGGTTACTTGGCACAATGCACCAATTTATGACGGTGGTAACAAGTTTCCTACGACTGGTAAGTTGCTTCCTTCTGCTGATGGTCTTGTTAAAGCCTTTATCGATGCAGGCGTACCAGCAAACAAGTTAGCGATTGGCATTGATTTTGAAGGGAAAAAGTGGGGTGGTGTTTTTGAGCCACTACAGAAATGGGATAAAACCCAGATACCCACATTTGGAGCAATTCCATACTTTGAAATTATCAATCGCTATTACAAAAAACAAGTCTACCACTGGGATAAAACTGCTCAGGCAGCCTATTTAAGAATTAATACACTGGGTTCAGCTACGGACGGTTTTATCTCCTATGACGACGAAATATCTGTTCAGGCGAAGATTGATTATGTGGCAAATAATGGCTTAGGTGGCGTGATTATTTGGGATCTTGGCGCTGGTTGGCTACCTGAAGCCGAGATTCGCGATCCTCTGCTTCAGGCTGTCAAAAATGCTGCATACCCTTTACCCTACTGATGGGGATTTGGTAGTAGTAAAGTTAGCTGGGATATCAGTTGCGATCGCGAGTCATCAGGCAGCAGTAGGCGCACCTGTTATACCTCCAAGTACAGTAGTTTCACCTGGTCCATACCACCACAAGGGTTTGGTATTAAGCTTTTGGGAATTTGTGCAAGAATTAGACGAGCCAGTAAATCCAACCACTGCCGGAAAAGCTTTGCGTGAGTGTCACGAAGCACTGGTAGACTTCGACGGTGAGCTTCCCGTCCTTGATGCGTTGTCTGAGTCTGAGCCGATTTTCTCGCAACTCCGCAGCCAGGGGGTATTCAGCCCTGCGGACGCAGACATGCTCCTACAAGTGAACGAAAGATTAAAAACTAAGTTCCCACAACTAGAGTTACCCATGCAACCCGTTCACGGCGACTCAAACCCGTCGAATGTATTAAATACCATACGTGGAGTGTTATGGGCTGACTGGGAGGACACATTTATTGCACCCATCGTTTGGGACATTGCCTGTTTTGTTGCCTCATCTCGCGTCTTTGGCAAGGATGTAGAGCGAGCCAATGCAGCACTCAACGGCTACCGTATGAAAATTGATGATCGGGTATTGGATTTATTTATTGAAGCACGCACTTTTCAAACGCTACTCTAGAACTATATTATTGGGCAGCAACACCCTAACAGTTTGCAGCGGTTTGAAGGTCGTTTGCGATGGTTTTGTGAGCGCGAGGAACACGCTTAACCTGCGGGAAGCCCTTGCGTGTCTATGCGCGAGCAACGACAATAAAACTATTTATAGTATGCTAAAGCTTGAGCATTACTACCCAAGTGTTGCTATGTAGTTCCAATCCTTACTAGGAAAGATGCTTCATCTAAATTAATTACCCGTTTGGCGATTAATACTTAAAGATTCGATATTGTATTCAATTGCTTGCTCAAGCAAATTTATTTGGCTGCACAAATTACTTAAGCTTTTTAAAATAGCACTTCTGACTCTTTTGTCGCCGATCTCATCAGAAATATCTAAGGCTGTTGTCAAAAAATCCATTGCTTTTTCATACTGATCAATTCCTTTATATGCCTGACCGAGATTGTGAAGGCTAATCATCACAAGGCTTTGGTTTTCAATTTCTCTGGCGAGCAAAAGTGATTGATTACAAAAAGTAATTGTTTTTTGCCACTGCTGTAACTGAAGATAAATCCCACCAATATTTGCTAGCGAGTCTCCTATGGCTTTAATATCTTCCATTTCATGAGCAATTAGAAGAGCCTTTTGTTCATACTTAAGTGCCTGTTGATAATCTCCTAAACACTGGTAAACATTTGCTAGCGATCCTAAAGCACTTTTTTGGCAAATACGCTCATTTATTTCGCAACTAATAGCTAACTGATTTTGGAAACACTCAATTGCTTTTTGATACTGACCAAGATTGTGATAATTATTTCCTAGCCGCCATAACCCTGCAATATGTAAACTCCTATTTCCTGTCTTATAAGTAATTTTTAGCAGTTGTGTAAAATATTTAATAGACTCATGACATTGACTTAGTTGACGATAACAATTACCTATGTTGTATAGTGCAACCTCCTGCCAATTTTCAGCACCCATCCGCTGAGATAAGGCAAGAAGTAGCTTATGGTATTCCAACGCTTGGGAAAACTTAAATAGTCTTTCATATATAGCTGCTAGCTGACTTAAGCAAGTTAGCTCTTCTTGATGATTTTGGCTTTGTCGGCTGATTGACAACCTCTCCAGGTAATAAGTAAGTCTCCTCTGGAGGAGATGCGTAATATTTTTTTCCTTTTCTCCTAACATCTTGAGTATTGCACTATATTTACTACCTTAAACATGACTGTATTAAGTGCAGCCAAAATTATTTACAGTAATAAGTAGCATTTTCCTGGGGGAGTGTCACGTATTAATTTGGTAAAGTTGTTCATTTTTTAAATAAGATTCATATTATCTTGTTCAAACCGTTAGCAGGATTTCACATTCTAAATTGTATATAGTAAATTTTTTATAACAGCTACGGATTTATACTTAGTTAACGATGAATTTTCAGCTTTTTTGGCTCTAAAACCTTAACTCGCAGATTGATAACAGCTGCGCCGCTTATTTACTATTAGTTTAAAAGTAGCAAAGTTTACAAACAATGCCAAGCTATAAGTAAGTAGATGGTAGAAAGCAGAAGCGGAAATCGTCTTCATAAAGAATTTACAAAGTTTGGCATCTGACTTTAATGATGTCCACTGAGATGGAAATAGACCCGAGAAATTAAAGCGACTTACTGACTCTATTTTCATAGCCAGTAAGAAAAGTTATATTTAATGCAACTTTTTCCCATTTTGTGTCTGTTGTTGCAACATATATTTTTTTCATTAAATTATCTTGTTATATTTACTACAAATTTAATACAAATTAGCAGCTTTTAGCAATAAATCTAGAGACTTAAGACTCATTGAGCAATTAAAAACAATAAATCATACCTAGGGTGAATTAACTTTTTGTCTAAACTTAGCAAATTATTGAAGAGTTGGCTTTTCTGAAATGATGACGTGTGTAGAAGAGTCTTAAATCAGGGCTGATTGGTTGCTGTAATATGCGATCTATAACTGGCTAGGGATAACGCAGCAGAATCATAACTCTCAGGCTTGACCTTCAATCTGCCTAAGACAAGCTTGCTCAAAAGGATTGAATTTGCCTGATTATTGGAGCAAATTAATGATGGATATATTGAAGTAGATGGTAGTCTCAAATTCTGCGATCGCTCAGGGCAAATTATCCGCGAAGAACTACCACCCCAGAGCAAAAACCAAGGATGGATTCATCAAGCACAACTGCGCCCAGAAGAACGCATTTACGGGCTAGGAGAACGGGCTTCATCGCTAAATCTCCGGGCCGCCAAAGATGAGCAGCAACAAAGTAAAATCTATCGCATATGGAACTACGATGCTGCGGGGATGTATCCTCCAGGCTCAGATCCGATGTATCTGTGCATTCCTGTATATTTAGGTCTCCACTCGGTTGGCAGTTATCTAATTTTTTATGAGAATTCTTTTGATGCCAATTTTACATTTGCGGAAACTGCCACAGCTGACTTTACAGGAGGATCGCTGCGTTATTATTTTACCTCTGGTTCACCGAGACAATTACTAGAGCGTTATACCGAATTAACTGGACGTGCGCCCCTACCTCCGCGATGGGCATTAGGCTATCATCAGTCTAAATGGGGGTATCGTACAGAATCTGCGGTGAGAGAAGAAGCTAGAGCTTTTCAACATCAAAAATTACCCTTAAGTGCTATTCATCTGGATATTGACTGTCAAGTTGGATACCGGGCTTTCACAATCGACCCAGAACGGTTTCCGAAATTGGCGAGTTTTACACAAGAATTAGCCGTACTGGGAGTGCAATTTATCGCAATTCTCAACCCAGGAATTAAGTACAGTCGCCACAGCAACCTATTTTTAGAAGGTCAAATATTAGATGGGTTTTGTAAACTCCCAAATGGCAAACTTGTAGTTGCGCCTGTATGGCCTGGTTGGTGCGTATTTCCAGATTTTACCAATCCCAAGGTTCGCAGTTGGTGGAGTCGGCAGTATGCATATTTGCTGGATGTGGGTGTGGCAGGTTTTTGGCATGATATGAACGAACCTGCTGCTTTTATTACTTCCGGCGATCGCTCTTTGCCAAAAGTCACTCAACATTTTATGGAAGGTAGAGGTGGCGATCACCGCGAAGCTCATAATATTTACGGTTTGTTGCAAGCAGAAGCCGGCTACGAAAGTTTGCGTCAATACCGCCCAGAGAAACGACCTTTTATAGTTTCCCGTGCAGGTTGGGCAGGACTTCAGCGCTATGCTTGGACTTGGACTGGGGATATTGAATCTAGTTGGAGTGCGTTACGCCAAACAATATCAACAATTGTTGGCTTAGGGCTTTCTGGGATTCCCTACAGTGGGCCGGATATTGGTGGTTTCCAGGGTAATCCGAGTGCGGAACTATACTTACGTTGGTTCCAGATGGCAAGCTTCTTCACATTTTATCGGACTCACTCTTCTAATAATGTAGAACACCGCACGCCCTGGACTTACGGCGAACCTTACCTAAGTATCATTCGCTCCTTCATGGAATTGCGCTACCGCCTGCTACCTTACTTTTATACTCTATCCTGGGAAGCGGCACAGAAGGGTTATCCGCCTGTGCGCCCGCTGTTTTGGGCTGGTAGCGATGATACAACACTGTGGGATGTAGAAGATGCTTTCTTGTTAGGTGATGCTTTACTGGTTTGTCCCATTGTTGAAGAGGGAGGGAAATCACGGCAAGTTATTTTACCCCCAGGACGTTGGTATAGTTTTTGGGATGACACAGTATTTGAGGGTGGACAACAGGTAAGTCTTTCAGCACCGCTAGAAAGCATTCCTGTGTTGGTTAAAGCCGGGAGTATCTTACCTATGGAAGAAAATAAGCAACTTACTCTTCACCTTTACCCACCTACACAAGGTAAAAGTTTTACTCAGCTATACAGCGATGCGGGTGATGGTTATGGAGCATCCCGACTGGATAAATTCCATCTGCTAAGATTGGCAAACGGTTTAGAATTTACTTGGGAAGAACAAGGAGATTACCCTTTCCCTTACACAAGCGTACAGATCCATTTGCATGGGTTGAAACTTCAGCAAGCTTGGGTAGATGATGCAGAAGTTACTTGTCAGGGGCAACAATTAAAGTGCGATCGCTTCTTAAAGATTCGCTTGCAAGCAGAGTAAGTCACCAACATAAAAAAGCGGCTGGAAAATCCAAACCGCTTTTTGCTTTTAATTAAAAAATGGTAACCGTAAAATTACCTTATTAATTGCTCTGGGGTAAATATTTTCTCTCTGATGAACCTGTGTACTTGGCTGTCGAAGATGTGGCTTTTTCAAGAATAAAATTCACTAGTGCTAATTTTTGCAGTCACCCTATTCTGATCGAAAATGCTGCAAAATTTATCCGGGATTCATGGTACGAAACCATTGCTCATCTTGGGTAAAAAGAATATCGAGGGTGACATTAGGAAATTCTTGTTTCACAATATCGGTGATTTGGTGTCGCATGGCATCGATTGCTTCGATACTAGTTAATTTCTCATCATTAGGTACTAGCCAGTAAAGATGGAGATATAAAGCCTCTCCTACTTCTGTCATTCTCAAATAACGCTTGGCACAAGGAAATTTTGTTGTTGCAACATCAAGTAAATCATTGATACGTTTTTGCAAAGCTGCTTGGGGAGCACCCAACAAAAGTTGATTCAAACTTTCAAGTATAACTTTAGCAGGTATAGGCACAGTCAGTAGCACTAATATGATCACAATTGTGGGGTCTGCATAGGGCACAAACCAAGCAAAAGAGGTTTGTTTAATTAGTGTGACAATACTAAATACAATCCCAACAGAAAGACCAATTATCCCGTTAATCATCCAATTTTTTGCATCTACACGTACTATTGGAGATCCCGTCTTTTTAGCGATAACGGTATGTGTAATTGAAATGATGAGACAGGTAAATGCAGCAATCACGGCATAAATTACTACTACTCCTGCATCAATATGTCTGCCACCATGTAACAACGCAGCCGCTGAAGAAGCAAAGGCAAACATGGACAATCCAGCAATCAGTAGTGACTTGCATAAGTTAAGCAAGGGACTAAAGCCCTTATAACCAAATTGAAACTTTCGTCCCTCTGGGCGTTTCAATAGCCGAGAAATCCACAATGTGGTTAATGCCATTACAAAAGTAATCACATTAAAGAAAGCATCAAGCAATACTGCTCCCGATTGGACGGCTAATCCGAAGCAAATGCCCAAAATCGCTAGAAATAAAGCACCACCGATAGATAAGTAGATGCTAGTTTGTTCAAGACGCGCACTATTCATAAACAAGAGTTACGTATTTAGTTACCTGTTAACTGACTCATGCTTGTCAAACAAGCCATTGTCTATGTTTATACTTAGGATATAGCAAGCATGTCTCCAATGACGGTTGCGTTGCAAAAGTTAGGATGCCACGAAATCCTTCTAGAGACTGGTTTTGATGGCTAAAATCTAAATTAGCCTAGAGAAGCCAACCTCTAATTGGCAGATTTTTCACACTGATACCAGCCTGTGAGTTTTTACAGGCGATCGCTAGTGCAAGAACATAATCTATGCTGTCCAACTTTATTGGTTTAGATAACATTCTGATGGACTAAGCGAAAGCAAGCCTGCTAAGAACATTAACCTTGATTTGTTTTTAACTCTATAGTTATTAATGCAATACTGCACTAGAAAATTTATCCCTCCGTTTATCCTTTAGCAATGGCAAGTAGATTTGATTAAGTAGCTAATCATGATTGATTACACAATGCCATTGCTACATTCCGCATTTTGCAAAAGTTAAATTTTTATGACATACATAACTTCATGTAATCGTAAATTAATTAACGTAATTGTTTTATTTTTGACAATTCGGCACTTTGGCAACTAGCAGGCAAATTCACTTGATATATTGCAGATATTACCAAGATGTTTTCACTTACTCTCTTAAAGGCGGGTTAAACTCCGTCTTTTTTGCTGTTTGACTATTCGGCATTTTGGCAACTTGTCAAAATTTAGCTATGTTATGTTCATAAAAATTGAAAAGATTAACCGGATTACAACATCAAATACGGCACAAATAACCGTTTTTTAGTTCGTATCCTTGATAATCTTGACAACCTATTTAATTTATTTGTGTAATTTTTCCAGAGTCCAAGGTGTATTACCACTTTCAAGCTATCTCGGCGGGATAATACCCGTCTTTTATTTTGCTTTCAGGCTGTTTTGGATTACTTTTATCTAAATATTTAATTGCTAACGTTTGATATTATGTTACCTGCCTCTGTTAGGAAATTTACAAATTCAAATAGACGTTGCTATAGATTTACGTACTATCAGCTTTCAAATGATTTGAACACATCCTATAGGAAGATGCTGTACTAAAAAATAAAGAGTAAATTGATCCGGGATGTTGTTATGCACTGGATTTATATAGAGGTCTGGTAACCAGCCAAACCTTTTTTCTTATTTGTACATTAAAAATAATTTTGTAAAAGAGGAATGACAGTTTTTGGCTGTAGGGTTGGTAGTCCCACGCTATTTGCTATCCTGCCTTTAACCGCTCTGTATCTAGGGGTATCTATAACGTGCAGAGTGCAACACATTGGCTGATCGATATCCCGATCAGCTATTTTTAGGTTTACGCAATTTTTGGGACATAATTGGACCCAGAACTTGGTTGAGGCTACGCAATTGTTCAGCTGTACCCATGCAGATTAAGGTATCTCCTGGCATTAAAACAGTTTCACCAGTCGGACCACCAATCAAATTCCCATCAGTGCGGCGAATAGCTAAAACTAACGCCCCAGTTTGCGATCGCAATTTGGCTTTTTGTAGGGTTTGTCCAACAAAAGGACAAAAAGCTGGGTCGAGCAAAAATTCTTCCATGTACAATTGGCGGTCTGAACCTGAAAGAATACCATCGACAAAATCCAAAACCTGGGGTCTGAGGGCTGCTGCTGCCATTCTTTTCCCACCAGTAATATAAGGAGAAATCACCGCATCTGCACCACCACGTTGTAATTTTTGTAAAGCTTCTTCTGTACTTGCTCTAGCGATCGCCCGAATTCCTGGATTTAGTGTTTTTGCTGATAAGACTGTATATAAATTTTCTGCGTCTGAAGGCAGTGCCGCTACCAGACAAATCGCTCGCTCTATACCCACTCTTAATAGTGATTCATCTAACGTTGCATCACCAAGGTATACTATATAACCTTCTACTTGCGCTCTTTGCACAGATTCCGGCTCAGAATCAATCACAACAAAAGATACACCTTCTGCCCGAAACTCTTTGGCAATTTGGCGACCTGTGCGACTAAATCCACAAATAATGTAATGTCCTGATAGGGATTCCATTAACCGCCTCTGTTGCCGTAGTCGAATTCCTTCTTGAAAGTAGCCTTGAATTACAGCTTCTGTAAATCTATTGACAATGTAACCGATATTGATCACACCCATCAAAATTAAGGCAATGGTAAACAATCTTCCGCGGTTACCTAAGGGGTGTGTTTCCCCATATCCGACTGTAGCCAAGGTAATTACCGTCATGTAAGCTGCATCTTCCCATGACCAGCCTTCTACCAAGCAGTACCACAAAGTCCCAATTAAGAACACACAGCCAAGAGCGATCGCCCCAGCCATTAGCTCTTTTTGAATACGTTGATATGTTTGCTCAGGCCTTAAATACAAAATTTTTCACCACTGCCACTCGTTTGAGAATATCTGAGGCTTAGCCTTAAAAAAAATGATAGTTGCAGAAAATAGTCGAAATTTTTAATAAATTTCTAGGACACTAGTAGATAACTATACGATCAAAAGATTTTCCGAAGGAGAGGTAGTGAGCAGACAAACTTTAGTTGAAGAAGCCACCATCCCCCCACAGTCAGATACTTTACCATCTAGCCCCTTTGAGCCAAACAGCTTCGATGAAGCTGTTATGTCGACCTATGCCCGGTTTCCTCTAGCCCTAGAACGGGGAGCAGGATGCCGGGTTTGGGATACTCAGGGGCGGGAATATCTGGACTTTGTGGCCGGAATTGCCACTTGTACTTTAGGACATGCCCACCCAGCAATGGTAGAAGCAGTCACACGCCAAATCCAGAAGCTGCATCACGTCTCTAATTTGTACTACATTCCCGAACAAGGTGAATTGGCAAAATGGATCATTCAACATTCCTGTGCCGATCGCGTCTTTTTCTGCAACTCTGGTGCTGAGGCTAACGAAGCGGCAATAAAATTAGCACGGAAATACGCCCATACTGTACTAGAAATTGAACGACCAATTATCTTAACTGCCAATGCTAGTTTCCACGGGCGGACTTTAGCAACGATTACTGCTACCGGACAACCAAAGTATCAAAAATACTTTGATCCCTTGGTTCCTGGTTTTCACTATGTACCTTACAACGATATTGGCGCAGTGGAAGCAGCGATTAGCGAACTAGATGAAGGTGATTACCGTGTCGCCGCAATTTTATTAGAGCCTTTGCAAGGAGAAGGCGGTGTCTGTCCAGGTGATGTTGCTTACTTCCAAAAGCTGCGGCAAATCTGTGATGAAACTGGCGTTTTGCTAATATTCGATGAAGTGCAAGTTGGCATGGGACGCAGTGGTAAGTTATGGGGTTATGAAACTCTCGGCGTTGAGCCGGATATCTTCACCAGTGCCAAAGGGCTGGGTGGTGGTATCCCCATCGGTGCCATGATGAGTAAGAAATTCTGCGATGTGTTCCAGCCTGGGGAACACGCCAGTACCTTTGGTGGCAATCCTTTTGCTTGTGGAGTAGCGCTGGCGGTTTGCCAAACATTAGAGAAAGAAAATATTTTGCAGAATGTACAGCAGCGAGGTGAACAACTGCGAGATGGATTAAGAGCGATCGCGGCCAAATATCCTAATTACATTGCCGATGTTCGGGGATGGGGTTTAATCAACGGATTAGAATTGCCAGCCGATATCCAGCTAACCGCAGCTGATATTGTCAAAGTTGCGATCGCAGAAGGCGTACTGCTTGTACCAGCTGGGCCAAAAGTCGTTCGGTTTGTACCACCACTAATTGTCACAGAGGCAGAAGTCAATACAGCCTTGCAAGCTGTTGACAAAGCCTTAGCTACTGTCACGGTATAAGAAGTCCTGGCGAATAGAATTCGCGGCTATACAAACAAAGTCCGCCTCCGCGGACTTTGGTCAATTAAAGAATTTGAAACCCGCCTGCGCGGGTTTTGTCTGTGTAGACGCGGTTTCTAACCGCCCATTTCTGTAGAAAACGTCTATTCCATACAAACGGCTACTGTTAAATTTAACACTAGTCGTTGATTATCCGATTTCAAAATATTTTTCTTAAAGGCAGTAATAATTTTCTATATTTTTTTGATAAACTCCTATATATCAAGTTTTTAGTGCCACATATATAAAATATTTTTTTAAAGCTAGTAAAAAATTTCTCCAGTTTTTTGATAAGATTCAGTGAAATATAGTGTAATTATTATATGTACTTTTCGGTAGTTACACTTACGTATTTCGGCAATAGGATTTTCTAACTTTGGTAATTAAGTTTGCAGAAAATGAGAATGACTCACCTGGGTACTTCCTTATATCGTATTAATCAAGCGAGGAGAGAAGCAGCCAACAAGTGGCAAGCAACTCGCGAAACTCTTAAAATCCAGGAGATTCCAATCATGTCTAACCAATTGTTTGTTGAAGTAAGCGTTGAAGAACAAGAACTAGTTAGTGGCGGAATTGTTGGTGCGTTAGCACAGCTCGCTACTTTGAAGACATCAGATATCGCAGTCCTCGGACCAGTAGCATCCACTAATACTCCGGCTGGTTCAACTTTCACCTTTGGTGGTGCTTCTAGAACTATAACCTTAGAGTCTTTATCTAGTTTGTTGGCTGGAATTACTGTTTAATTTGAAATAAGCAGAATTCAAGCTTAGACAAAAGCTCATCTTTAGTCCTCTTTATGAGGGCTAAAGATGTGTGAGATAAAATCTGGCATCACTATCACAACTCAAGCGTGACTTTGAGGGTTTACATTTGGTAGCCCAGAGTTAACTTACAGAATGTGTTTTTACGAGTTATTTGATCGTCCCTAACTACTTAGCCATAGGGTGCTTTACCATTTCCAACGCAGAGATTAATCAGACAGGAAAGACCGTGTCTAACGACATAAAACTTCAAAGCCCAGAATTATTTACAGAAATATCTGCACCAGAGCAAGAGGCTGTATCTGGTGGATTGTCGTCTTCCAACTTTGCTTTTTATTTGCAGATGACAAAAATAGTTTCTTTAGCCAATAATAAAATGAATTATTCAGATGGCGGTAATAACATTTCTGTCAGTTCAGATAGTAGCTATACACTCTCACAACTTACCATCGGACTGAACCCGTCTTTCTTCGGCAATAGTAGGAATAGGGGTAGAAATAGCAGTTTGAATAGCTTATTACGTTTTTTATTCGTGTTTATGAATTCCTAGTAATTTCATAGCTGGAATTTATAGCAATCTAATTTAATTCCTGAAGCACTTGTAGAGACAGGGGGCAGAGAAGAAGTAATAAAGGTGTACCTAGCCTCACAAAAATTAAATAAGCCTCATATAGCTAATTTAACTAATTTGAATAATCTGCCAAGAATTTAACAATACTTCTAGGTTTGTAGCGGCCATTCTCTAGAGTTTTTTGTTCATGAAATATCAATTTGTTAAACAGCATAGTGAAGAAGATTGCGGGGCTGCTTGCCTTGCAGCGATCGCTAAATATTATGGACATAATTTTACTCTAAGCCACATCCGGGAAGCTGTAGGTACTGGACAATTTGGCACTACTTTATTAGGGTTGAGGCGAGGAGCAGAAACACTGGGCTTTAATACTCGTCCAGTGAAAACTTCACCCGAACTCCTCGATCGAATGCATGAAGCGCCCTTACCGGCAATTATTCACTGGAAAGGAAATCATTGGGTTGTTTTATACGGTAAGAAAGGCAAAAAATGTTTAATTGCCGATCCGGCTGTAGGTATGCGTCATCTGTCTAAAAAAGATTTAGCAGAGGGTTGGACAGATTGGTTGATGCTTTTACTGGAACCCGATCCGGTGAGGTTTTTTGCCCAAAAGGACGATCAAATTGGTGGCTTTTGGCGCTTCTTTAAACGTGTCTGGAATTATCGTGCAATCCTAGCACAAGCTTTACCTATTAATTTAATCTTGGGCTTGCTGTCTTTAGCTTCCCCATTTTTACTACAAATACTCACAGACGATGTACTAGTTCGAGGTGATACAAATTTACTCACTACTGTGGCTATTTCTGTCGTAGTGATGAATTTTATTTCTAGTAGCCTAGCATTTGTACAATCTAATTTAATTGCTAATTTTGCTCAACGCCTACAATTAGGGCTAGTTATGGAATTTGGGCGGCAAATTCTCCGATTACCTTTAAGTTATTATGAATCTCGTCGCAGTGGAGAAATAGTTAGCCGCCTACAAGATATTGAACAAATTAATCAATTGGTTGCTCAAGTAGTTGTTGGTTTACCTAGCCGATTTTTTATTGCGCTGGTTTCTTTGGGCTTCATGATTTTTTACAGCTGGAAACTGACCGTAGTAGCGTTATTTATTTCCGTAGTGATGACTCTATCTACGATTATATTCCAGCCGACTTTACAGCGAAAAACTCGAGAACTATTAGTCACAGAAGCAGAAACGCAAGGTCTTTTAGTAGAAACATTTAAAGGCGCACTTACTTTAAAAACCACTGCCTCCGCTCCGCAATTTTGGGATGAATTAAAAAGTCGATTTGGTCGTCTTGGTAATCTCACATTTCGCACTATGCAGATTGGGATTATTAATAATACTTTTTCGGGATTTATTTCTGCTATTGGTGCTGTTATTTTGCTCTGGTTTGGCGGTAACTTGGTAATTAACCCCGTTGAACACTTAAGTATTGGGCAACTAATGGCATTTAACTCAATGAATGCCAATTATCTTGGTTTAATTGGTACTGTTATTAGTTTTGTTGAAGAATTTACACGTGCTAAAACCGCCACACAACGCTTAACAGAAGTTATCGATGCTACACCAGAGAATGAAGGCGATGGGAAAAAGCCTTTAGTTTATATTCCAGGTGATGCTGATATTATTTGTAGCAATGTTGGCTTCCATTATGCTGGTCGTCTTGACCTATTAGACAATTTTTCGTTAACAATTCCTGGCGGTCAAGTTGTTGCTCTGATTGGCAAATCTGGTTGTGGTAAAAGTACACTTGCTAAACTAATTGCTGGATTATATCCACTACAATCTGGTAATATCCAAATTGGAATATATCACATACAAGATCTTGCTCTAGATTGTTTGCGTCAACAGGTAGTGCTAATTCCCCAAGATGCTCACTTTTGGAATCGTTCTATTGTAGAAAACTTTCGTTTAGGAACACCACATATTAGCTTTGAGCAGATTGTCAGAGCCTGCCAAATTGCTGGTGCTGATGAGTTTATTAGTAAACTACCTGACAAATATCAGACTATTTTAGGAGAATTTGGCGCAAATATATCTGGAGGACAACGTCAAAGATTGGCGATCGCCCGCGCGATTGTTACAGAACCGCCAGTTTTAATTTTGGATGAATCCACTGGTGGACTTGATCCAGTCAGTGAAGCACAAGTTCTGGAAAAATTGTTTAAGCATCGCCAAGGTAAAACCACAATTTTAATTACTCACCGTCCCAAAGTAATTAATCGAGCTGATTGGGTCGTATTATTGGAAAACGGCAAATTGAAACTTCAAGGATCATTGGAGGATTTGCGAACTAAGCCAGGAGACCATTTAGATTTTTTAATTCCTTAATATTAATTTTTCAGAGGGGAGGGGATATGCTCTATACCCATAATCAGAAAATCCTACCGGAAGTTCAAGAAGATTTTATTCCTCCTGTAAGTGCTTGGACATCCTTAGCAGGAATGTTTCTTGTGGGGACTGTCGGTTCTGCTATTGGCCTCTCTTCATGGGTGAAATACAACGTTACAGTTAAAGCTGCTGCAACTGTCCGTCCTATTGGTGATATTCGATTAGTCCAGCCAAAAATGGAAGGAACTGTTAAAAACATCCTAGTTAAAGAAAATCAGATTGTTAAGCAGGGAGATGTAATCGCTTACCTTGATGTTGAACAATTGCGCATCAAAAAGAGTCAACTACTAGGAAATCTCCAACAAGGTAGATTGCAATTAATTCAAATTGATGCGCAAATCAACTCTTTAGATACTCAAATTATCGCCGAGAAAAGAGTAATAGAGAAAACCGTTTCTTCTGCTCAATCAGATTTAGCACGCAACCAGAGAGACTACGAAGAACGCCAAATTAACTCGCAAAGCGAATTCCAAGCAGCAGCAGCCAATCTACAAAAAGCTTATGCCGATCTGCAAAAAGCTTATGCCGATTTAGACTTTGCTAAATTAGATCGCGATCGCTATGAGCAACTTGCAAGTAGTGGAGCTATTGGTCGGCGTGAATATGAAGAAAAAAAACTAATTGTTGAGCAGATAAAATCAACAATAGAAGGTGAAAAAAGAAGTATTGATATTGCTAAAGCCAAAGTTCAATCAGCCAAAGCTGCGGTCAATCCAACTAAAGCAACAGTGGTTATTGCTCAAGAACGTATTGCCCAAGAAACTGCTAGGGGCGAAGCAACTATTGCTACATTAGAAAAAGAAAAGCAAGCTTTAATGCAACACCGAATTGATATGCAAAATCAATTCAGTCAATCTGTAAAAGAAATTCAACAAATTGAAAATCAATTAAAAAGTAGTATTATTCGTGCCACTAGTGACGGTATTATCCTCAAGCTCAATTTGCGAAATCCGGGGCAAGTGGTACGTATTAGCGAACCTATTGCTGAGATTGTTCCTCAAGATGCACCTCTAGTAATTAAAGCTGTAATTCCTACTGCTGAAATTAAAAATGTTGCAGTTGGACAAAAAGTACAATTGCGTGTTGATGCCTGCGCCTATCCTGATTATGGTACTCTTAAAGGTGTTGTTAATGCTATTTCTCCAGATGTTATAACACCTCAAAGTAACAATACAGGTGCAGCAATAGCAACTACTACTCCCTCTGCTAGTTATTTTGAAGTAAACATCCAACCGGAAAGTATAGCATTTGGAAATAACAATCACCAATGCCACATCCAATCAGGTATGGATGCTAAAGCTGACATTATTTCTAAAGAAGAGACAGCACTGCAATTTATGCTGAGAAAAGCAAGATTAATAACTGATTTGTAAACCTAATTAGTTATTTAAAGTTCAGTAACTTTCTGTTCAATCTAACTTTTTAGGCTTACTAGAGAGCATCTTAATATGAAGCAAAACAACATTAGTTATCAAAATCATGTATCTTTGGGTAATAAGAATGGCACAATTTAACAATTCTCTTGTATTATTTAGACATTTTATTTGGCACAAATATAAGATGTTATTCTTGGTGTTTTGCTCTTATGCTAGTAGTCTAACGACCATAGAGTTATCTTGTGAGCCGGAAATTGTGTACACAAATTACGCTGTTAATTGTCTACACCATGACTCTTGTCTGGTTTTTGTTTCTTTATCATAGAATTCAACAAGCATTGCAGTGGTGGTCTTATAGGCAGTCAGTCAAACTCTTCTTAGAAGCAGAGAAAATTCGGGACGATTTGTTGCAGGATTCGTTTACTATTCGTCGCAATCTAGACATTTTGTCAACAGATAATGTTGATTTATCACTCAATAAAACGCAAGAGTTCCTCCAAAAGATTGATCATTTTCATCAATCTTTGGTGAGTTTAAGCGATCGCTTATTTCCATTTCATCTTCAATATAGTTTGCCTTTAGCCATTGGATGCTTATTAGAACCCTGGGATACATCTAATCCTCACCTATATTTCCATATCGATATGCCACCTGACTGGCACAATGAAACAGCCAAACATAGTCTCATAGTTTTAATAACTGTAGAAGAGTTATTAACAATGATCGTACCAGAGGTTGTAATGCCGATATCAATTCATATATATTTAAAACAGCAGAAGAATCTTAGTAATTTAAACATAGAAATTACTTACCCTGATTTGTCTACATTGATTAATTACTCTACTCTCCCAGAATTACAATATCTTTGCGACAGTTTTTGCTTTTTAACATCAGGTAAATGCTTTCGTCGTACTAAAAACCTCAGGGTGGCTTGGTATTTCCGTTGGTAAAAATAGCTGATAAGCAATTATAGTTGATTCTAATTCTCTATAAGTAAAAATTAACTATTCTAATAATAAATAAGATAGTTCATTAGTATAAAGTTTTATAGATAGTTGGATTTTTAGCCTAAAAAACTTCATATTCTAATAATAGACTTCTCTAATTAAGGTAGGAATTATGAAACAAGCTTTAGTTGAAAAGCAGTTGCTAACAATTCTGGTGATTGATGACCATGAATCAGTTTTAGGTGGCACAGTTGATGTGTTGCGAAAAAAATATCCTGGGGCTGAATTTATCACTGCCATAAATGCTAAGCAGGCTATAGATCAAGTAATGAACTCGCAGCCGGATCTCGTGGTTATGGATCTTTCAATTCCAGAAAATCTTGGATTGATAGCACGTCCTGATACAGGTCTTCAACTTCTCAAAAATTTGATGAAACATTATCCTCATCTAAATATTGTTGTTCAAAGCGCTCATGTAAGAACACTTGTACGCATTAGACCTGATATCGATAGCCATAAAGGCGGCTTTACAGTTGCAGATAAAAGTCTTTCCACTCAGGAAATGTTGACTAGAGTTGATTGGGCATTGCAAGGATTGACTCATACGAAAGACATTAAAAGTATCCATTCTGGATTAGAAGTCAAACCAGAATGGCTCAGAGTGTTGACTCTAGCATTTGAAGAAGGATTACAAGATAAAGCAATTGCTGAAAGAATGTGTATATCTGAACGCATGGTGCGTCATTATTGGAGTAAACTCCAAGACGCTTTAGATGTTTATCCTGAAGAAGGTAAAAATATCCGTATTCAAACGGAAATGCAAGCTAGAGCCGAGGGATTGATTGATTAAGTAGTCATGAGAAACTGCGTGTAGCAAGTGTCCTTCACTCCTTGGGTTGTGGGCAATCTATGAACTAATGACTTCGCTTAGAGGCTTGATGTGAAAGAAGAGGAAAGTGGATATTGCTTGCTCAAAAAACACCACATAGTAAAAAATAAAATTAAGTAATATTACTATATATCCTCACAAGTTCCTTAAGGTTATAACCTATTTTTTAGTTATAGAAACATCTCACACTATTTTGGATTTTGCGAAAAGTTGAGCCAGTACGTTTGACGGGTTCCTCGACTAGAGTAAACTATTCAAGATAGGTTTTGGATTGAAAATCGCTCTCTGTGTCTGGGTTTTATGAATCGCTCTGTCGCCAACATTTTGCAATTTGGCATTAGGTAGAGAAACCTGAAGCTTAACTTTGTTGCTGAAATCTTGGGATGATATAGCTAGTTTTGATTGATACTGACGTTCTCGGACAACTGTACTACATAACTCTAAAAACCATTTAATATCTGACTTTGACAGATTGTTAAGAAAACCCTGTATCTATATTTGGTTATTCTGCCAGTTTGTGCTCGCCTGAGATATTAAGGCTCAGAGCGTGTTCTAAATTGTGCAATGGAGATGCCTACATTAGATATGGTTAGGTGTATAAACTTACAATTGCTTTAATGTCGGTAGCGCAAGGATTTAGAGCATTTTGAGTACAGATAGATGTATAGGGCACTCCAGTTTATACAGGGAATTTGCTTCCAAGCAGTTTGTGCAACACAACCCTAAAGACTAGGAAATCAGCTTATGCAGCCTGGACTTTGGAAAAGAATCACATCAGAACTGGCCATCTGGCGTGTAGGTGTATTACCAGGCATTGTAGTTCTTTGTCTGGTGATTATTGCTCGGCTTACTGGTTCAATGCAATCTTTAGAATGGCTAGTTTTTGATACTTTTCTCCGTCTGCGTCTTGCAGAGAATATAGATGAACGAATTCTGATTGTAGGGATTAACGAAGATGATATCCATCGTGTAGGCTATCCTGTACCAGATAAGGAGATGGCGGAACTACTAAGAAAGTTACAAGCTTACGCGCCTAGAGTTATTGGCCTTGATGTTGTTAGGGATATACCAGTTGAACCTGGACACTCAGAATTGGAAAACATATTTAAGAATAGTAAAAATTTAATTGGTATTGAAAAAGTATTACCTGAGACAGTTAAGCCACCACCAGATTTACCCACTGAACAAGTAGGTTTTGTAGATCAAATTCCGGATGTTGATGGTAAGTTAAGACGCAGTTTATTAAGAATCACAACACATCAAGGATACAAATTCGCCTTGTCCCTACTTTTGGCAGAGGCTTATTTAGCTCCTCAAGGTATTAATTTAGAAAATGGGACTGGCGATCGCGAATTTATCAAAGTCGGTAATACTGAACTACCTCGCATCTTCAATAACTCTGGGGGATATGTGCGAACCGATGCAGGCGGGTTCCAGGTACTATTCAATTTTCGCAGTGGTGGAGAACGATTTAGAACAATTACGCTTGAGGATATCAAAGCAGGGAAAGTCCCACCAGATTGGATACGCGATCGCATTGTGATTGTTGGGATGACTGCTCCTAGTGCTAAAGACTTTACCACGACTTCCGCAATTCCATCTGCCAAATTTGCACCACCAGGCCAAGTTTATGGCGTAGAAATTCATGCCCATGCTGTTAGCCAAATTATCAGTGCAGTATTGAATTCTCGACCACTCTTAAATACTTGGCCAGATGAATGGGAATATATCTGGATTTTCGCTTGGGGTTTTTTAGGAATTGCTCACGCTAGACTAACTAAATTTCCTTTAATCAATATTTTAGCTATTAGTCTTGTTAGCTTTATCCTAATGTTCGTTAGTTGTTTATTCTTAACTTGGGGTTGGTGGATACCAGTCACACCAGCAATAATTATTTATACTTTAAATGCCCTAGGTCTCACAGCTTTCTATCAATATGAACAAGCTTTGCGCTCTGGAATAAATGCTCGACATTCCATGATGGAATTGACATTTGAAACAATTCATAATGGACCGCTGCAAACTCTTGCTAAAGTTTTGAAGTTGGTTCGCGATCATAACTTACCTACAGACAAATTACTGCCAGAAGTTCAAAAAGAACTGGAAAAATTGAATCAGGATCTCCGGGGAATTTATGAATTTTTGCAACGTGAACCTGTAAATCAAGATAGTAGTTTATATCTAGGAAAAGGCCTAGTAATTAATTTACAAGACCCTGTTCATGAAATTCTTTATCAAGTTTACAGCTATACCTTAGAGCGAGACTTTCCCTGCTTTAAAACTCTCAGAGTAAAAATCCGCACATTTGAACCAATAGATGAGCGATATTTAAGTATTGAACATAAGCGAGGACTTTGCCGATTTATAGAAGAAGCTTTATGTAATGTTGGCAAACACGCAACTGGGGTCACACGCTTGGAAGTTACCTGTTCTTTATTTGAAGGCTGGCAGACTCTCAGTATTGTAGATGATGCATTAGCTTTCAACTCATATAGAGAAGGTAGAGGAACACAACAATTTAGAAATTTGGCTCGACAACTTAAAGGGAAATTTCGGCGAGTTGCCCTTTATCCTAGAGGTACTCTTTGTGAGTTATCGTGGCCTGTGCCAAAGTTTTGGATGTCTTAATTATCTAATTTACTGGAAATAGAATTTGTCAATTCTGCTTTTAATTACAATAAATACAATAAGTATTTACTGATTTATGGCTTGGAAAATCAATATTTTGTTTATGAATTATGAAATATTGTATATCTAATGATAGATGTTATTAAAAAATTAAATAATTATTATTTAAACTGAATAGATTACCGATTTTTAAAATAAATTTTGGGTGCATACCACAGATAAATATAATTCAGTTAAGCCCTCTTAACCTTTGAATATCAATGGTTTTTGGCAGATATTAAAATACAAAATTTTATTAACTGAATTGTATTAATACATATTCTGTAAAAATTATTTTGCTTATTTTGCCAGTGCAATGCTGGAGGCAAAAACAATGGTGGCTTACATGAAGTGGCTTTTGCACCAATTTTTTAATATGGAGTTTTTTATAACTTGTGTTTTGATTATGACATTAGGCTTGACTATGGCTAAATTGGCTGGATATCAATCACCACACGAACAAAAACACCCAAGTGGTTATTCAGACTCATCAGGTGTGAGGTAATATCATGTCTGGTTGAACAGTTTTTATTGCGTTCGTCCTTGGTGTTTCCGTAGCGTATCCATATTCAAATGTTGATGCATAGTGGATCAAACTTCTACAGGATGCTGCCCATAGTAAGGTAAAGCTTCAGACCAATGAGGACGCTTGCCTTGTTGCCAGTCTAGATAAGCTAGTTCCAAAATACTTGTTACCGTCATCGCTAACGCAGATTTTGCTTCAATTAGTTGGTAAGTTGTCTGCCAATTCGCTAGAGTTTCCTGCCATGCTTCTGGTGTAAACACAGTATCTGCTAATAAAGCTGTGAGTCCTAAACCATCAGGGCTAGGTTGATAAATTGCACCAAAAACTTGACCACGTTGGGCTGGCATTTGAATAGCGATCGCATCTTTTTTTTGGCCTTTGCCTATTTCTGACCAAGCGACAGCGGCTAAGGTGGAAACCGCAAATACAGGAATCTCTAATTGTTGCCCCAAAGTCCGAGCCAGAACAACCCCAATCCGCGTTCCTGTAAAGCCACCAGGTCCTTTTGCTACCGCCAGGAATGCTAGATCTGACCAAGTTTGTGGCTGGATAAATTCGATTAAGTATTGATGTACAAGACTGGACAAATCGCGCCCTAAATCCCATACTTGAGTGCGAGTGTCACCTGCAAAATTATTAATTGCCAAACCTAATTCAGGCGTTGTGGTGTGCAGTGTCAAACCGTATTGTGTAACTGCAAGTTTTTGTAGTTCAGTAGTCAAAATTAATTCAAATATCTATGAGCTTTCTAACTTTAGAAAAAAGAGTATTTAAAAGTCAATAACTCATAACTATAGGAATACTATCTGATTTGTGAAAATTGCAAAACTTAGATACTCCCGTCAAAGGATGCACTTAGCAAATCAACGCTAAAACTCTTCACTATCCCGAAATCTCGCCTTCACCAGAGAATGGTGCGGCTAATCATACAAAGCCTACCTACGTGGGCTAAAGACATTCAGGCTGCGTAGGCAGGCTTTGTAAAGATAGCCCCAAGCTTCCAGCCTGCGGGCGGTATGTCGGGTAACCACAAAACTATTTGTATCAGCATTGACAGGTCAGGCCTACTATTCAGTAGATGCATCTTCAAAAAAGTCGGGTATATTTGTTTCCAATCCCCCGCCCCGCAACACTTATAATTTATAACGTCACGTTGGCACTAATTCACCTGGACGTAACTTCGCCCACTTACCAGTTTCTTGCTTAAAGCTGAGACAACCAACTACATCCCATTCCATCTCAATGATTTCTCCTTTGGTGCGGATGTTGACATTGATCGAAGGTTCATTAGGGTCAAAATTGGGTGTTTCAGTCAAATGGGGCTGTTGATGCTGCGTTTCTACGGCATTATAGGTTAAACAGCGGTCTACATAGTGGCAGTTCACGCAAATACACATAATAGAACCAACTCCAGGAACCTTTATTGTTAATCTAGCTTAAGGCAAACTAATATTCATTAGTTGCTGGGTTGATTTTTATTACAATGCATCCTTCAGTTTCTTCTACCTTAGCTCCTGAAACTTGGCCCTTTAGTCTGGCATTATTGCCACAACCTGCATATATGGTAGGTGGTGCAGTACGAGATGCCTTTTTGGGTAGAAGTCGTGAATACCTAGATTTAGATTTTGTGATTCCAACGGATGCAGTGAAGGTAGCCAGAGCGATCGCTCAACATTATCAAGCGGGTTTTGTCTTACTCGATCCTCAACGGCAAATTGCCCGTGTAGTCTTTCCCAACGCCACAGTTGATATTGCCCAACAAGAAGGAGCTAGTTTAGAAACCGATTTGCACAGACGAGATTTTACAGTCAATGCGATCGCTTATAATCCCCATACCCAAGAAATCATCGATCCCCTGCAAGGCTTGGCTGACTTACAACAGCGTGTTTTACGCATGATCTCACCTGCCAACTTAGAAGACGATCCTTTACGGTTAATGCGAGCCTATCGCCAAGCAGCCCAACTTGGTTTTACGATTGAGCCAGCTACCCAAGAAATGATTCGTTCTTTAGCACCACACATTACAAAAGTAGCCGCAGAACGAGTCAGAGTAGAAATCAGCTATTTGTTGGCGATTCCTGAAGGTACTTCTGCGATCGCAACTGCTTGGGAAGATGGTGTACTTGCACCTTTCTGGAAAAACGCCACGCCTGAAAGCTTTCAAAAACTAGCCGCAGTTGATACAGCCACCGCCTCTATAGCAAAAAATTGGCAGCCTTTAGGGGTGGAGCTGCAAGATTATATCCGCGATACCGTCAAAATCACTCGCTTAGGTATCGCCAAACTTGCTTGTCTCGTCCACCCCGATCCCGAAGCTGCGGAAATTGAGCTAATGCAACTAACCTACAGCCGTGCTGAAATTCAATCTGTTACCACAGCCTTGAGACTGATCCCCCGGCTAAAAGTAGCAAATATGTCTTTGAGAGAACAATATTTTCTCTTTCAGGAAGCAGGCACTGGATTTAGTACTGCTGTAGCGTTGGCCTTAGCTTGCGATAATCTGGTAGGGGCGATGCCTGGCGATAAACTACTTAACGTTTACGCACCTTTGATCGGCCGCTACCTGAACCCTGATGATCTGGTCGCTCATCCCGCTCCAATCGTGAGTGGGAAGGAAATCATTATAGCATTAAAAGTCCCGCCTTCACCATTAATTGGCAAACTTCTTACAGAAATTGCCATAGCACAAGCTGAAGGTAAAATCTCAACGCCACAAGAGGCGATCGCATTTGCAGGTAGCTTACTTGAAGCCTCTTGAAAGAGTCAATAGTGATTAATGCCCTAGTCTAGGCGTGTAATGTATTATCAGCAGAACTTATTTCACAGTGAACTTATAAGTTTCACCATGACTCAAGTATCTAACTTGACTTTCTAAACCTGCTGCTGTCACTGCTTTCATAAAATCCTCAAGCGGCGACTTAAAAACCGTGTAATCGTTGTAATGAATCGGGATCGCCATATCGGGAGCAATAATTTTGATTGCCTCTACCCCTTGCATAGCATCCATAGTTAGGAGTACACCAAATATCCTTGTTCCTCCTAAGTGTAGTAAAGCTAGATCAATATCAGGATACCTTTGGGGAATTTCTTGCAACTGTTCGTACAAAAGTGTATCGCCAGTAATATAAAGCCGATACTTAGTCTCTGCCTGAGAATTCTGGAATTCCAGCATACTTCCCATAACAGGCGGAAGTAAGGCATTAATAACACCTGGGCCGTGCCTTCCTGGCATAGCGCTAATCTTAAGTAAATTATCGCCCTTGGTAACAGTCAATGTTTCCCAAGTATCAAGCGCCTGCGTTGCCTGAAATCCTTTTTGTTGTAGCTTAGTTGCTGCATGAGGAGTCGTGACAATCGGCAAGTTTTTATCAAGTTTTTGCTCTACTACACGGTCAAAATGATCCTCATGCATATGCGACAGCACAATTAAATCAAGCTGTGGCAACTCTGTTAATTCTATTGCTGGATTCGTTCTACGAGCCGAGCGGATACCATAATGTAGATGTACATGCTCTCCTTTATGCAGAAAGTTCGGGTCGGTGAGAATTGTGAATCCCGCATAGCGCAAAAGCACAGTTGCAGTACCAATAAATAAGATTTCACCACTTGCAAAATCTGGCGTGCTGCTGTCTGTAGGCAGGACAAGTTTTCTAGCTTCGTCCATCACACACTTCTTTATTTAGTGAACACATCTAACATTTCTGTGGGAATAGCTGCAAATTGAATGCAACTAATTCCCTTATGTTTGACTACTAGTTCAGCCTAGTATTTTTGAGCATTCATCATTCTAGAGGCGTATTAAGTAGAAAGCAGAGGGCGCAAAGGGTTAAATGTATTTGAAATCAGCTTTTAGAACTTAGGTTGACAAGCAATTCATCTTTGCTAAAATTGGTTGATAAATACAAAGCTTTTCCTTAATTAAAAACGTGTCACTAGCAATTGCCAGCCAGTTTAGTTTTATGACCACTACTAGCACTACCCGAACTACAAACCAAGGGGGGTCGTAAACTGCTGGCGTAAACAGTGAAGCAATCAACTCACCCCTCAAGGTCATACCTTGAGGGGATTTTAGTGTATATAGACATGATTTGGAAATTATCAACTAGGAAATATTAAGTACATGAGCTATATCAGCAGCTTGGTCATAACTACCACTACAACCACTACTATCACGCCTGGAGGGAGGTGACGTAATTTGTCGTGTACAGATACGGAGACAAAACCCCTCTAGGTAACTCTTAGAGGGGTTTTTCATTGTTGGCTGCTCACCTCATACAACTTTGAATTTTAGATTTTGGATTGGGAATCGCCTTTTATGTCCAGGCTGTGTGAATCCATCTGTTGCAATCACTTTTCAAAGTGGTATCAGGAATTGGCATTTATGCAATTACAAGCAAATTAATCAACAGGAGAATAATTATGTACGACCATCGAGAACTTGCAAAAGTAATGGACTTGTTCCATTTTGAAGAACACAGCCCAGGTATGGTTTTTTGGCATCCTCTGGGTTTGCGGATGTTTCGGGTAATTGAAGACTTCATGCGACAAGTTTACGAAGTTTACGGATTTGAAGAAGTACGTTCGCCCCTAATGTTGAGTCGCGTTCTTTGGGAGAAGTCAGGCCATTGGGAAAAGTTCCGTGAAAATATCTTTGTTGTCGGTAGCTTAGATAAAGATGTAGCAACAGAGGATGCCGATTTAAATCAAGTCAGCGCCGATTATGCTCTAAAGCCTATGTCTTGTCCGGCTCACATTGCCATATACAAATCACATTTACGGAGTTACCGCGATCTGCCAATCCGCATGATGGAGTTTGGTATGGTACATCGTTATGAACCTTCAGGAACGCTATCTGGTTGTATGCGTTTACGTCAGTTTGTGCAAGATGATGCTCATATATTTTGCCAGGAAGCTGACATTCATAATGAGATTCGCAACTTTTTGAGGATGGTAAGTGAGGTTTATCAAGCATTTGGTTATGAGAATTTTCATTTAAAAATTGCTCTCCGTCCAGAAAAGCGTTTAGGTAGCGATGCGCAATGGGATAAAGCAGAAGCTCTACTTATAGAATCCTGCAATGCCTTAGGCTATGCCTACGAACTGTCACCAGGTGAAGGGGCATTTTATGGCCCTAAGATTGAGGTGAGCCTAGAAGACCGACTTGGGCGAGCTTGGCAATGTGGCACGATCCAAATAGATTTTAATCTCCCAGAGATTTTTGACCTTTCCTTTGCTAGCAGCAGTGGTGATTTTGAGCAGCCAGTGATTCTACATCAGGCAGTTTTAGGTTCTATTGAGCGCTGGATTGGTATTCTGCTTGAGAACCAAGGAGGAGCTTTACCTTTGTGGCTTGCGCCTGTACAGGTTGCGGTAGCCTCGATTTCGGAAAAATCTGTAGATTGGGCAGAGGTTGTAGTACAAAGATTGAGAGCTATCGGTATGAGAGTGGAACTGCACAAAAGCGATCGCACGATCTCTAACAAAATTCGCGAACTCTCAGCACGCAAAGTTCCCTTTATCGCCGTTGTTGGCGAACGTGAGGCAGCTAACAGCAGTGTTAATCTTCGCCGTTTCGGTGTTCCTGGTCAAGAAGAAATTGCACTTGTACAGCTTGAGAAAGAGCTTATTGGTAGTCATATCAAGCTTGTTTGATTTGGATGTTGGGAGATGCGATCGCCTCAATGACAACAATTTCTTCGTCTTCTATGGAAAGACGTTGGCAATGAGCGATCGCCCAAATGCTATGGGAGGCTTTATCTAAAGCACCATTGAAAAGTAGACAAATATATACTACAACTGTATTATTAATTTATCCGATTACAAATACTACAGAAATTCGATGAGACACAGATTTTCCTCAGCTTTACATAGTGCGATACATTGCCGACCCAGCAAAGGTTCGAGCAGTGCGATGGCGCTGTTAGCATTTGAAGAAACATATCAGTTTCGCGGCGGGAAATCTGCAATTGTTGGCATTTTTGGAGCGATCGCTGGATGGCTGAATCCAGATCAAATTATCCACAGCGGGAGGTGCAAGTGTTCTCTAGCACCCATATAAGGCAAGAAGTATCAACTACTTAACCCCCGCTCCTGGTAATCAGAGGCGGGGGTTGTTTTTTTGAGGAGTTAATTAAGGTATGCAAGCTCAACCACAAGCTCAGGAACCACAGATATTACAAAATTCGGTGGTAGTCTTCTCTAAGAACTACCTACCACTAGCACGCGTCAACATTAAACGCGCTGTTGTTCTATTAGTTACAGGTCAAGCAGAGTCGTTGGAGTTCAGCAGCACAAGGCTTTGGGAAGTTCGTTCACCCAGCATCGTACTACAAGTTCCCGAACACATTCGTCTAACTGTTGGCAATCCCGAACGTCATTGGAAAGTACCACCTGTAAACCGACGTGAAGTACTCAAGCGTGATAACCATACCTGCCAATACTGCGGTAGCACCAAACGTCTCACCCTCGATCACGTAATTCCTCGTTCCAAAGGTGGACAGCATACCTGGGACAACGTTGTAACCGCTTGTGAAAAGTGCAACTCAACCAAGAGCGATCGCCTTCCACATGAAGCAGGAATGGTACTCAAAACCAAACCCAAAGCGCCAATCCACCCAGCGGTTGCATTTGCCGAACAGTTCTGGAACGCACAACGCCTAACTGAGAATGAGTAATTCACTCCCTTAAACCCAGCCAGAGAGGGCAATGAGCGCGATTCAATAACACCGCCCTCTCATTTCTAAAAAAAATTTGTAGTATGCCCTTGACACTTTTGTAGTATTTATGTAGTATATATGTAGTGAAGCAAAAGAGCCTCTGCAAAAGGCACAGCGCTAACACCTCTGAACCATGAAAACTGAATAATTGCCACCCAACGTGGGGGTGTAGCTTAGTCTGGTTTAAAGCAGTCGCCTGTCGAGCGAAAGAACGTGGGTTCAAATCCCATCATCCCCGTGTAGCCTTGTGGACGAATAGAAAAGTCGCTCTGATTCTCAGTCAGAGAGAAGCGGGTGCAACTCCCGTCGAGGCTTCCAAAAATGTCCGAGTAGCCAAGTGGAAAGGCGTTGGTCTGCAAAATCAATCATCGTGGGTTCAATTCCCACCTCGGACTCCAAACGTTGCAGTGTAACCTAACGGTAGGGTACTCGGCTCATAACCGAGGATATGTGGGTTCAACTCCCACCGCTGCGACCAATGCACAGATGGTGTAACGGCAGCACCAGGGTCTCCAAAACCTTTGGTCAGGGTTCAAATCCTTGTCTGTGCGTTCTATCGCGTGCCCCAACATAAGAAGCTTACAAACTGGTCATCTGATTTTCCCAATCAGAGTAGGTTCGACTCCTACAGCCTCCACCAAACCAGGGGGCTGAAAAAACAGCTTCTCAAACTTGTATGTGGTAGAAATTTCAGCTTGGTGCCGTAGGCAAATTGGTAAAGCCACCTGTCTTTCAAGCAGGAGATTGCGGGTTCAATCCCCGTCGGCACTGCTGACTTGAGTTGGGATGGCAGAGAGCAGGAAGACTGGTCTCTCCATTCCTTTATTTCACCCAGAAATCTCAAGTAATTACTCAAATATATATGGGTCGGCTCGCCTACTGGTGTGGGCAACGGTCTGTAAAACCGCCGCGTTTGCGTTGCTGGTTCAATTCCAGCCCGACCCATCATGGAGAGATTGTTATTGGCAGGGCAAGCTGTTTGCTAAACAGTCGTGGATGCAAGTCCACTGTGGGTTCAACTCCCTCTCTCTCCGCCTTATGAGAACGTGGTGTAACTGGATAACATCTCAGATTACGAACCTGAAGAGTGGGGGTTCAAGTCCCTCCGTTCTCGCCTTATCCCCTGGTAGCTCAGTTGGTAGTAGCGCCTGTCTGAAGAACAGGAGGTCATCCGTTCAATCCGGATCTGGGGGACTGGCACATTGCCCCATAGCTCAATGGCAGAGCAAGCGGCTGTTAACCGCGAGGTTGTAGGTTCAAATCCTACTGGGGCAGCCATTCATTGCCGAGTGGACGACTTGGAAAGTCGCTGTGACTCTGAATCACGGAGATGTTGGTTCGACCCCAACCTCGGCAGCCAATTATTGCCCTGTAGTGTAACTGGCAACATCCCTCGCTTTGAACGAGGAGACTCCAGGTTCAAACCCTGGCAGGGCAGCCAAATTATGCTCCTGTAGCCCAATTGGAAGAGGCGATCGCGCCAGAAGCGATGTGTTGCTCTTTCAAATCCTGTCAGGAGTACCAGATATCGGGATGTAATTCAGTGGTCTAGAAGCCTTGTTTTGGGGACAAGGAGTCGTAGGTTCAAATCCTACCATCCCGACCATTTGCCCCTGTGACGTAATTGGAAACCGTCGCTCGTTTAGACCGAGTGTTTTGCAGGTTCGACTCCTGTCAGGGGTACTGATACTCCCGTGGCGAAATTGGTAAACGCTTCCGTTTGAGGGACGGAATTTTTGCAGGTTCGATTCCTGTCGGGAGTACCAAATTGGGTCGTTGCCAGAGCGGGTAAATAACGGCCTTGTGTATGGGGTATTGGCATAGCGGCAAGTGCATCGGATTTTTAATCCGACTCAGACAGGTTCGACTCCTGTATACCCCATAAATTTACTAAAATGAGGAAAATTATGTAGCTGCCATAAATTTCAAGGTAGACGTATTAAGAATAAATAAAGTAACGTATGATATGATACGGAGGTATGAGAAGAAATGACATCCTAAAAAAAGAAGCACAAATTAGGCAATGGATTGACGAGCATCGTTCTAAAGCTTTTATTTGTCGTCAATTAAATTGCAAACCTCTTACTTTAGACTTTTATCTAGCTAAATTGAACATTGTCTATAAAGGAAATCAAGGTGGAAAAGGACGCAAATCAAATAGGCTAAAGCCAGCAAGTGATTACTGTTACAAAGGGTCAACCATTCAGACCCATAGTTTGAAACTCAAGCTGATTAGGGATGGTCTCAAAGTTCCAAAGTGCGAGTCTTGTTACGCCAACGCTTGGCTTGATGGCACTATTCCTTTAGAACTCCATCATATCAATGGCGATCGACATGACAATAGATTAGAAAATCTCCTGCTATTATGTCCTAACTGTCACGCTTTGACGGATAACCATGCAGGCAAGGCTCACAAAGATTTAGAGCGAAAGTTAAAATCGTCAGAATCAATAAATGAGACTGAGGCTAACGAGCGTGTCATCAGCGTTTTGGTGTTTGATAGTGCAGAAAGTCGCGATCGTTGGCACAAAATACCACTAGTACTAAGACAACTTATTAACAATGGAAATGGTATTTATAGTTGTCAATTTGCACACGGAACTTGCTTGTACTGTGGCAAGCTACTAACTAACCCAGATCAAGATACTTACTGTTCTCAGCAATGCTCTAAATTAGCATGTAGACGAACTGTAAGACCTTCTAAAGAAGAACTAAAAAAAATGATTTGGACTAAACCAACTTCTCAAATAGCAAAAGATTTTGGTGTGAGCGATAAGGCGGTGGAAAAATGGTGTAAAGCTTACGGTATTGAAAAACCGCCTAGAGGTTATTGGGCGAAAAAACAACATTCCAAGCTTTAGATGTGATTGATATTTTTTGATTTTTGCCCCTGTAGCCCAATTGGTACGAGGCGCTTTATTTAAAATAAAGAGGATGCTGGTTCAAATCCAGTCAGGGGTATGGCTGAGATGGAGCGGGTAGTCGCCCAAAAGAGCGACTACAATTTCTACTCTCAGATCCACAAATGCTGGTGTAGCTCAATCTGGCAGAGCAACTGACTTGTAATTAGTAGGTTGCAGGTACCCTTCGGGAAGCCGCTTCGCGTCTACAATTCCTGTTACCAGCTTAATGCGATCGTGGTGTAAAGGCAGCATCAGAGTCTTCCAAACTCACGGTACGAGTTCGAGTCTCGTCGATCGCTCTGAACCGTATAGGTTCTTCAATGCGGGTGTGATGTAGTGGCTAGCATCTGAGTGCGCCACACTCAGCGCATGGGTTCGAGTCCCATCACTCGCTCTCGTAGCCCTGTAACTCAGTGGGGAGAGTGCCTCTCTTACAAAGAGGAAGTCGCAGGTACCCTTCGGGAAGCCGCTCCGCGTCTACAATTCCTGTCAGGGCTACCAATTTATGGGAGTGTCGCCTAATGGATGGGCATCGATCTTCTAAATCTACCGATGTAGGTTCAAGTCCTACCACTCCTGCCAAATGGGACCATAGCTCAACTGGCTAGAGCATCCGCCTTGCAAGCGGAAGGTTAGGGGTTCAAATCCCCTTGGCTCCACTGTGGTGTCTGAAGCCAAAGTGGTCGCGGCGCTGGTTTGTGGAACCAGTCATTAGGGAGTTCAAGCCTCCTCAGACACCCCTGAATGGAAGATGCCGCTGAATGGTCGGCAACCGGTCTTGAAAACCGGGGTAGGGTAATACCTAGGGGTTCGATTCCTCCATCTTCCGCCTTCCACCAGAAGCCGAAAAGTGAGGCGCTGTGCTGATAACACAGATACAGGAGGGGCAGTACCTCCCTGGTGGATTACTCAACTGCGATCGCTTTCACAAAGTTTTTGGTAAAGTCTGTTTAACCGGATAAATTTCACAGACTCTGATTTAGAAGCTTAGCCTTGCAGCTAGAGTGCAGGGTTTACCGCCTATTCAGCTAAAATCTATCCAGTGAGAGCGCGAGGCCAACGAGATTGGACGACAATTATCAAACTTACTTGAATCGGGTAGCACGAATGATGCTACCAGAAGCTTACAGATCCCAAGTCCAGCATATTCAGGAGTCTTCTAAATTTCAGCCAGATTCTGGGTTGAGGCAAGCAGTACCATTTCCCGGCTACTCGCTAATTACTCCACCTGCGGTAGAAGCAACAGAAAACTCTGGTTTCTACGCCCAGTTACAAAGTTATCAACAACAATTGTTGCAGTTGTCTGCCAACAGTGATTTGATTGTGCCTGTACCAGATACTAGCTTTCATTTGACGTTAGCAGACTTGATTTGGGATAGTGCTTACCGTGACGCCTGCGAGAAAAACCCCGAATTTGAACTGCAATTACGTTCTTGCTTGGCGGAAATATTTCAGGACTATCAAAAAGCGATCGCAACCGATAATCAACCTATATATTGGCAAGTGCTGGGATTGATAGTCATGCCAAGAGCTATAGGAGTTTGTTTAGTACCGCAGGATGAAAGTTCCTACGAACAGGTGATTAAATTTCGCCGCACTGTTTATCAAAATCCCCAACTAATGGCTTTGGGTATTGAACAACATTATCACTTCACTGCCCATATTACATTAGGCTATTTTGGAGAGATTTCACCCGAACTAGATCGTACAAGCTTTAGCACCATGCTCTCTGATTTAAATCAACAATGGCTATTAAACTCACCAGGATTTTTGGTAGATCGTGTTGAACTGAGAAAATTTGACGACATGACACGCTATTACCGCCAACCAGACTGGCCGAGTTTAGTCATTAGTTAATAGTCATTAGTCAATTGTCAATAGTCATTAGTCATGAGATTCTGGACTTTTGACTATTGATTGAGCAGAGATTATCGCCAAAATATAGATTTTATATTTCAATAAGGTTTATTTAAGACAAATTTTAGGTTCATAGATGGTACTCAAGCAACAACAGAAATGTCATATCAATGACTGTTTTGTACACAACTCAAAGCCCTAATTCACTCTTGAGCCATTTTTGAATTTGACCATAGCTTTGAATCCCAGATGGTTCCTGCAACCGCTTTTTTAATCGTTCTAAGTCTGAACCGCTGCTTGCCGTTGTCGCATGTCTAAGGACTTTCTCCAATTCTTCTCGGCTTTCTGAAATCTCAATTTGGAATAGACGACTCAGCACAAAATTACTCAATGCACTCATCTATAAGTTTGGCGTAATTTGGCGTATCTTCATACAGAATTGGTATAACGCTTTAGACACAGAGAAGATGAGGGTTTTGAGATTTTAATGCCGAAATTTCATTTCTTGTTATAGCAACGTCCACTATCTTAGGGATGAAATTAACTAGCAACTTTAGCTAGTTACAGAAAAAATTCAAAATAGCTAACATAGCTTAACTATACTTTGAAATCCTCTGTTGCCAATGCTGGGTAATAGATTGCCGTGACTCGAAAAGCAATAAAAACTAGCGGAGCATAATCTATGAAGCCAAATGAACTTCTAAAAAACTATGCCGCAGGCACAAGAGACTTTACTGGTGTTAACCTTAGCGAAGCAAATTTGAGAGAAGCCAATCTGAGTGGAGCAATTTTAAATAGAGCAATTTTAGATGGTGCTAAGCTCAGCCATGCTAATTTAAGCAAAACTAGCTTGATTGAGGCAGATCTGAATGGAGCCGATTTAAGCAATGCCGATCTGACTGGCAGTAATCTAACTGGAGCCATCTTAGATGGAGCCATTTTAGATGGTGCAGTTTTGGATGGAGCAAATTTGAGTCAGGCTGATTTAACTGTTGCCAAGCTGATTGATGCTAACCTAAGCGAGGCGGAGTTACATGAAGCAACTTTGGTAGCGGCAAATTTAGATGGAGCCGATTTAAGTGGTGCAGACTTAACTGTAGCCGATCTAACTCAGGCGAATCTTGCTCAAGCAGACTTGAATCAAGCCAATTTAAGCGGTGCAAATTTAGAGAAAGCTAATTTGGAAGGCACAATTCTGGATGAGAATGCTTAAATTGGGCATTTGTCATTTGTTGTTTGTCATTGGTAATTCGGCTTTCTTGCCCTCCATTCTCGACTGCGGATTTCCGGTCATGTCTGCCATTCTTGTTGTCTCACGATCAACAGACAGAGGGAACACAAGGAAAACCACAGAGGAACTTCTTCAATAAATTCCCCTTGTCCTCCTCGTCTTCCTCTCTCCTGTTTCTTCTTTTTCCGATCCTGACAGAAAACCCGATTTCACCAACGAAGTAACAAATTGATTCAACTACCGTCCCATATGACGACTAGCCAGTTGGATGGCGTCAGAGATATCAACATCGCCATCATTGTCTGCATCCAGGAATGAGTTAAGCACTGGATTTCCGCCCGATTGAGGATTTTGTGCGTTCGCACCAGACTGTAAGAAATTCAGCACAACAGGTACTACATAAGGTAGTAATTGTTGAATCATACCAGTATCCAAGCCAGTACGCTGGGCAACAACCTCAGCCACCTGTTGTTGAATACCACCACCAAATACTGAATCAACAGCTTGAGAGTTAGGAGAAGTACCTGCGAATTGATTTACTATAAATTGCACTTCTTCATTTCCCTGTGTGGCTTGTTTTTGTTGTAAAGACGATCGCACTTGACTACCCACAACTGACAACACCGATTGGATAGTAGAAGGGTCTACACCAGTACGATTACTCAACTGATCTACAGTGCTAATAATACTTCCCAATTGCCCTAAACTGCCTTGTTGATTGGGATTAGCAACGGCACCGAGAATTTGATCAAAAAGTCCCATAAGTTTTTTCTCCTTGTGTTAGTCTCAACACCAGTGGTTCTGGACACATTTGAGATGAACTACGCCTAAAAGAATAGTAGAAGAATCACCAATGAGACATCAGCCGCTAGCCGTGATGTTATACCATTTTAGATTTTGGATTGTGAAATGCTTTCTGTGTATAGCTTCTGCAAATCCATCTGTCGCAATCATTTTTCAAATTGGTATTAGTAATGATTGCCGCGATATTAATAACGTCATGCGGATGATGCTGATTTGAAAGCCAATGATGCCTCAACTCATGTACCAACCACCATTGACGTTTATTGTTTGCCCGGTGATGTAAGCATTTCGGGCAAGCATCACTGCCACGTCTGCCACTTCTTCAACCTCGCCAAATCGACCGACTGGAATTAGGTCAGGACGGATGCGAGGATTATCGGAGATCATGTCTGTAGCAATCAGTGCAGGAGCGATCGCATTAACTGTAATTCCTTCTTTCGCCAAAATAGAGGCATAAGCGTGCGTTAGTCCCAGAAGACCAGCTTTGGAAGCAGCATAGTGCGGACCAATCACCCCACCTACTTGAGCCGCAACCGAAGACAAATTGATAATTCGGCCCCATTGCTGCTGTCGCATAGGCGGTAAAACTGCCTGAGTGACCAAAAAAGCAGATTTAAGGTTCACGTTAATTAATTCATCCCAATCGGCAACGCCGATCGCCTCTAATGGTTGAGGACGTGCAATACCTGCGTTGTTGACGAGAATCGCCACTGTTCCCAAACTTTGCTCAATTGTTTCCACAAGGCGATCGACATCAGCCGGGTTTGAGACATCCGCTTGCACGGCAATTGAGCGACCGCCGAATTGTTCGATTTGCTCGCAGAGGCTATTTGCTTCGTGCTCACCATTGCGATAGTTAACCGCGACGTTAGCTCCAACTTGAGCCAAAGCGTGAGCAATTGCTCGCCCAATTCCTCGATTTGCCCCAGTGACAAGTGCTACTTTGCCTGAAATAGAATCCATATGTCAAATCAGCACGTACCAAAATCTAAAATTAAAAATAGTATAAGCTGGTAAAAGTTTTAACCAGACTTGGATTGGCGAATACCAAGCTTTACATTTGCCGAAGCAATCCACAAAAGGAGCAGATACATGACAGCGAAGAATACGGCGCTGGTACTGGGTGGACAAGGCATTATTGGGCGCAATTTGATCCATTACCTTGAAGAGAAGGAATCATGGCAAATCAAGGCAATCTCCCGCCGCGCTCCTGGTTTTGCAACGCGGGCAGATTTTCAATCTATCGATTTACTCGATCCAGATGCGATCGCCAAGAAACACGACTGGCTCAAGGACATTACACATATTTTTTATGCTGCCTATCAAGAATACAAGACTGCTGCCGATCTATCGAAATATAACGTTGGTATGCTGCGTAATATTGTCGAAGCGGTGGAAAAGGCAGCAGACGGCTTCCGCCATATCACATTTATCCAGGGTGGCAAGGCTTATGGCGCGCATTTCGGACTGTACAAAACGCCAGCGAAGGAAACCGACCCACGCCATTTCCCGCCTAACTTCTACTACGACCAAGAAGATTACCTGCGCGATGCAGCCAAGGGCAAGCGTTGGGGATGGACGGCGCTGCGACCTGACATCATCTTTGGGTTTGCAGTTGGCAACCCGATGAATCTCGGCAACTTGATTGCCGTCTATGCGAGCCTGTGCAAGGAGCTAGGCGTGCCGTTGCGCTATCCCGCTAGCCCTAAAGCCTACCAGATTCTCGCCAATGGCACTGACGCAACCTTGCTAGCGAAAGCGATGGAATGGGCGGCGTTGAACGAAGCGTGCTATGGCGAGATTTTCAACATCACCAATGGCGACGTGTTTCGCTGGAGCCAAGTCTTCCCACAGATTGCCGAATCCTTTGGCATCAAATGCGCCGAGCCGCAGACGTTCTCGCTGACTGAGGTGATGCAGGATAAGGAACCAATCTGGTTTGAGATGGTGCAAAAATATGGACTGGCACCAAATTCACTGAAAGACCTTGCCAACTGGCCGTTTGGCGACTTCATCTTCAACGTTGAGAATGACGCTTTCTTCGACGTGAATAAGGCGCGGCGCTTTGGTTTTCACGAGATGCACTTCGACAGCGGCGAGGAGATTGTAAAGTTAATGAGCTATCTGAAGGAACAAAAGATCATCCCGGTTTAGAACAGCTAGTTTGATTAAGATTAACTTGCACGCTCCAGGTGTACAAAGAGCGATCGCTTTTCCCAAAAATCCAGAAGCGATCGCACTTTAAATTAGGTAAGGTGAATTATAAATATTGCCCAGAAGCTTATTTTGTAAGTGTTTGGGTTTAATATCCTGCTGTGAGGATTTCTTGATTATTCAGTAATTTATTGGGCTTTACCAACTTTTTGGAACTTTTAGTTGGTAAATTATGAACTAATAAATTAAAAAACCTTGAGATACTGTAAATGCATAGTAAACGTATCTTGGCTTTTGTAAGTTGGGTGGTGGCCTCGTTGGTACTATTCATTGCCTGCAATCAGACGAGTACACCTAACCCTACCTCAATTGCTAATCCAAAAGCCCAAGCGGTAAGTTTGACGGTATCAGCCGCCGCTAGCTTAAAAGATGCAATGGACGAAATCAAGCCTCTTTACAGCAAAGAGCAGCCAACGGTAAAACTCACCTATAACTTTGGTTCATCAGGTGCTTTGCAACAACAGATTGAACAAGGTGCAGGAGTTGACATTTTCATTTCAGCAGCAAATAAGCAAATAGATGCCTTAAATCAAAAAGGTTTATTAGTTGATGGCACCCGCAAAGACTTATTAAAAAATAAATTAGTGTTAATTGTGTCTCAAAGTTCTAATGATGTAACTGATTTCAAAGATTTAACTTCCTCACGCATTAAGAAAATTGCTTTAGGTGAACCCAAGAGTGTACCGGCGGGACAATATGCTCAACAAGTTCTCACTTCCTTAAAAATTGCCGACCAAATCAAAAGCAAATCAGTTTATGCCAAAGACGTTCGTCAAGCCCTTAATTATGTAGAGTCTGGTAATGCTGATGCTGGGATAGTCTACCTTTCAGACACGAAAAGCACTCAAAAAGCAAAAGTTGTAGCAACTGCACCTGAAAATAGCCATTCCCCCATTGTTTATCCCATTGCTGTACTCAAAAGCAGTAAGCATCTTGATGCTGCGAAAAATTTTGTGCAATTTTTATCTGGAAATACAGCCAATAATGTATTTGAAAAACAGGGTTTTAGCCTAGCTGGAAGTTGAAAAACGAGAATTTTTGACGGCTATGTATTAATTACTTTAGTACTTTTTTAAGCCTTAAAAGTTAGACGAAGAATTATGGTGAGTATTGCCCACTTGACAACTCTACCTTCTACTGAAATTCTCCATAAACAGCTATGCCCCAGGATTTATCTCCTCTCTGGATATCACTGAAAACTTCTTTGTTAGCAACATTCATTACTTTCTTTTTAGGTATTGCTGCTGCCTATTGGATGTTGGAATATCGCGGCAAAGGTAAATCATTAATTGAGGGTATATTTATTGCGCCTTTAATTTTGCCTCCTACAGTTGTCGGCTTTTTGTTACTGCTGTTTTTTGGCAAAAATGGCCCTGTAGGAAAACTTATGCAGCAGTTTGACTTCACCATCGTCTTTACTTGGTATGGTGCAGCGATCGCAGCTACAGTTGTATCTTTTCCCTTAATGTATAAAACTGCATTAGGAGCCTTTGAACAGATTGATAGAAATCTACTGCGAGTAGCGAAAACTTTGGGTGCTACAGAGAATATTATATTTTGGCGTATCAGTTTACCCTTAGCACTGCCAGGAATTATCGCCGCCACAACTCTGGCTTTTGCAAGGGCTTTGGGAGAATTTGGTGCAACCTTGATGTTGGCTGGTAACATTCCCGGACAAACCCAGACAATCCCAATGGCGATTTACTTTGCCGTAGAAGCAGGTGCAATGGATGAGGCTTGGTTTTGGGCGATCGCAATTATGGTAATTTCTCTATCGGGAATTATTGCAGCCAATTTCTGGCAGGAAGTTAGGGGGATTGGGAGGCTAAAGGACAAAGGGACAAGAGGACAAGGGGGACAGGGGAGTGAATTATCTTTGTTATATACACCATCCTCTTCAGTAGGGCTATTTGTAGATATCGAAAAACGACTGCCGAGTTTTCATCTCAAAGTTGCCTTTAATACTGATCGGCAACCCTTGGGATTGTTGGGGGGATCTGGTGCAGGTAAAAGCATGATTCTGCGTTGTATTGCTGGGATAGAAACACCAACCAGAGGACGCATAGTTTTAAATGGTAGAGTACTGTTTGACTCAGAACAAGGAATTAATCTGCCTAGCCGCGATCGCCGCATCGGTTTTTTAGTGCAGAATTATGCTCTGTTCCCACACATGACTGTGGCTGAAAATATCGCTTTTGGTGTACCCAAGGGGCTATCTAACGGCAGTATCCGCGTACAGGTAGAAGATCAATTATTAGCTATGCAGTTACAGGGATTGAGTGAACGTTATCCACACCAGCTTTCTGGAGGACAGCAGCAAAGAGTAGCTTTAGCAAGGGCGTTAGCGAGTCAGCCGGAAGCATTGCTTTTAGATGAACCTTTCTCTGCACTCGATACCCACCTGCGGAGTCAACTAGAACAGCAAATGACGGAAACTCTGGCTAATTACCAAGGTGTAACTTTGTTTGTTACTCATAATATGGAAGAAGCTTACCGCATTTGTCCTAATTTATTGGTATTAGAACATGGTCGGGCAGTTCAACATGATTCCAAATACGATATTTTCGAGCATCCTGTAACTGTAAGTGTTGCTCAAATCACCGGTTGCAAAAACTTTTCCCGTGCAGTGCTTTTGCAAGCATCACAAATAGAAGCGATTGATTGGGGCTGTAGCCTCCAAGTTCTGGAACCCATTCCTGAGGAATTATCTCACGTCGGTATTCGTGCCCATCAAATCACCTTTACCAAAGACTCCAACCAAGAAAATACATTTCCTTGCTGGTTAGTGAGAACTAGTGAAACACCTCATCGGATGACTTTGTTTTTAAAACTGCATTCTCCTGCTACTAGCCCTCATGATTATCATTTACAAGCAGAAGTTTTCAAAGAAAAATGGGCAACTATGAAAGACCAGCCTTTTCCTTGGTATGTGCGTTTAGATTCCCTACGCTTGATTTTGATGGAATAAACTAAAATCAGAACTGGAATTTTATGAAAAATCTAAATTTTGGGGAATCGAAATTATAAATTCAGTGCCACCTTCTGGACGCGAGACGCATTGTAATGAACCACCATGTTTTTCTTTAACAATCTGATAACTGATTGCCAATCCCATTCCAGTTCCTACGCCAATTGGTTTAGTTGTAAAAAAGGGATCAAATATCTTTTTTTGAAGCTCTTTTGGTATTCCTGGTCCATTATCAGCAATGCGAATTAGAACTTGTTTGTCTGTTGCTTCAGTATGAATGTGAATTGTGGGAGGTTCATTATTTTTCTGACTGATAGTTAATAATGGGCAACTAAGTAATGATTCTTCCAAAGCATCAATAGCATTACTAATAATATTCATGAATACCTGATTTATTTGCCCAGCAAAACACTCTACTAGGGGCAGGCTGCCGTATTCTTTAATGACCTGAATTCCAGATTTACCAGGCTTACCCTTCAGCCTATGCCCCAGGATCATCAGTGTACTATCAATACCCTCATGAATATCAACATCTTTAATTTCCGATTCGTCTAAGCGAGAAAAAATTCGCAAAGAAAGGACAATATCTCGAATCCGTTTCGCTCCAATTTTCATTGAGTCGAGTAATTTGGGTAAGTCCTCAATGAGGAAATTCAAATCGTTTGCTTCTATTTCTGCCTGAACCTCAGAAACAGGATTGGGGTAATACTGTTGATAAACTTGTACTATTCTAAGTAAGTTATGAATATATTCTTGAGCATAGGTGAGGTTGCCATAGATAAAATTAACTGGGTTGTTAATTTCATGGGCCACACCTGCTACCAATTCACCCAGGCTAGACATCTTCTCACTCTGGATAAGCTGGGTTTGTGCTTGTTGTAATTCTTGGAGTATTTTCTGGAGTTCAATTTCTGCTTGTCTGCGTTCTGTTACTTCTTGGAGCAATTTTTCTTGAGCATTCCTAAGTGCTAAGTGAACATTAACACGGGCTAGAACTTCTTCAACTTGAATTGGTTTAGTAATGTAATCTACTGCTCCCATTTGTAGCCCTTTTACTTTATGCTCTACATCAGATAAAGCAGTCATAAACATTATAGGAATATCTTTTAGGCTTGCATCTGCTTTCAAACGTCGGCAGGTTTCAAATCCATCAATACCAGGCATCATCACATCTAGTAAAATCAGATCTGGCTGGATTACTGGTACTTTTTCTAATGCCATTTCACCACTCTTAACGACTGAAATATCGAAGCCATCTGCGTGTAAAATATCAAATAGCAACCGGATATTCATTGGAGTATCGTCAACAATTAAAATAGAGTTTTTTTCAACAGTTTCCATAATTTATTTATTTGATATATATACTTCGACTAAGGAAGCGATCGCTTCTATTTCAAACTCCTCAGCAAGCGCCAATAACTTATCAGCAAAAGCTGTATACTTCGTATCTATTTGCTTGATGTGGTTAGTCTCTAATTGGATATTGGCAACATCACAACGTTGAACAGCTTGATAAAGCGCCATGAGTTCGGATGCGGGAGGTATAACCATTTCTGTAACCGAAGCTGAAGCATTTTGATTTTCATATTCATAAATCCATGCCAACTGCAAATGGTTTTGTAATTTATCCAGCAACTCTTGAGCTTGTATGGGTTTAGGCAGAAAATCATTGCAGCCAGCGTCTAGAGCTTTTTGGCGATCGATGTCAAATACACTTGCTGAAGAACTTATGACGATCGCATTTTGCAGAGCCTTTGACTGGCGTAGGTGTTGAGTCATCGTCAACCCATCCATGACAGGCATTGCCAAGTCGGTAATTATTAAGTCTGGCAGAAGTTTGGCAGCTTGTTCTAAACCTTCTTGACCGTTGCTAGCTTCAAAAATTTCAAAACCGATGGGTTCGAGTAAATTCACTACAACCGAACGATTTTCCCAACGATCATCCACAATCAAGATTTTCCTGGTTTCGCCTTGAAAACCGACAATAGTACTTTTAGGAGCAATGATAGATGCTTGTGTCCATTCTTCAGTTTCAGCTAGCTCTACCTCAAACCAGAAAACGCTACCTTCTTTGTATTGACTTTGCACATTAATTGTACTGCCCATGAGAGCCACAACCTTTTGGCTAATAGCTAACCCTAACCCTGTACCTTCTGCTTGCTGTTCAACGCTACCAGCTTGCTCAAAGGGCCGGAAGATTTTCTCTAGTTGTTGGGGAGTCATACCTACGCCGGTGTCTGCAATTTGAAAGCGAATTTTTTGCAGATTTTGTTGGCGATCGCCTACGACCTCAACTTTAAAAGTAACGCCACCGCGATCGGTGAACTTAATCGCATTACCCAAGAGGTTAATCAAAACCTGTCGCAGACGTTTTTCATCAGCACAGATGTTTCGAGGAAGTTGTTTACTTGGCTGATAAATGAAGTAAATTCCCTTCTGTTCAGCCCGGATGCGGCAAATTTCCACTACACCTTGCAGGAAGTTGAGAAATGGAAAATCTTGAGGATGGAGTTCCATTTTTCTGGCTTCGATTTTCGAGAGGTCAAGGATATCGTTAATTAGTGTCAGTAGATGAGAAGCACACTGATGAATGATATCAATACCTTTGTGTTCCTTCTCTGTTAAGGTTTGGGAGCGTTGGAAGATTTGAGCGTAGCCGAGGATACCGTTGAGGGGGGTACGTAGTTCATGACTCATGTTTGCCAAGAATTCGCTTTTGGCTTGGCTTGCACCATCAGCCAAAATTTTAGCTGCTTTGAGTTCAGCAGTACGCTCTTCTACCCGTTGTTCTAATTCATCTTTTGCTTGTTTGAGTTTTGCTTGTGCTTTCCTATTTTCGTTGAGTACAGCCGAGAGTACAAAGGTAGTTAAGGCAACAACACATATAAAAGATTGCAGTAGCAAAAGAGATTGATATACTGATTCTTTTGCAAAAGATCCAAAACCGCGAGCTGTTCCAAAAACTGCGATCGCTGAGATGACAATCACAAGCAGAGTTGATTCCCGTTGTCTAAATCTAAAAGCTGACCAGAGTAACAGTGGAATCATCATATATTCCACAGGAAATCCACCCCAAAAGGCTATCCGACTGATCGCAATCAACGATAACAGTAACAGTGCAAACTCTATAATCTGTTGTTTTTGGAGCCTTTGCTGCTGTTGTGGCTCTAGTAACCATGCTAGGACTACTGGTGTAACGATCAGTGTACCGGCAAGAACCGCTGTCAACCAAGCCCGCCAGACATTTCCATATTCTGCCCAAGGAGTACTGCCAGTTAGACAGAGTACACCAATGGCAACAGTAGAGCTAATCACAGGATAAGGTACAATCAGCACCACAAATTTGAAAACATCCTGTGCCCTGTCCAGCAAATTGCGAGGACCGATAAAGCGATTGATTAACAAAGCCATCATTAACGGATCGCTCATATCGATCAAGGAGATGATGATACTGCTTAGCAAGCTATTTTGATAAAAAATTAAAAAATTAGCAATTAATTCACTCAAAAGAATAGCGGGCCAAATACGGTATCCCAGCACTAGAATAGTACCTAAATAGACACCTGTTGATGGCCAAATTGGCGCTGTTCCATCTTGAAAAGCGATTGTTGCTGATAACTTACCAAGACAAAAGTGAATAACAGGAAGAATAATACATGCTAGTAATACAGTGCGCTCAAAAATGAATTTAAATCTTTTGTGAATAGAAATTTTTTGCATCACACTTCTTCAATTAGGTATGCTACTTAACTAGTAAAACTCAGCAATCATAAAGCTGAATTCAGTAATAACTAAATGAGGGGCGCTTGCTCAGAAGTAGTTCCACGCACCAAATCTGCAATAGCGCTACCCTTGAAGGCATTACCACATACTTCAGCCGCACCTTACATTAAAAATATTGTTCCCAAAAATTGTACGCAATTAACAATTTAAAAATATCTACAGTTCACATATTTCTCTAGTAATTTAAGAGGCTATCTCGCGAGCATGTTAAATATTAATTAACTCTGCATACTTCAAAATTATCTACTCTAACATTGAAATATTTAGAAAATATGAGGGATACAAAGAAACTAGCCCTATACTAGTTTTCAACAAAGAACCTACAGATAAGCGTAGTGTTTCTCTTACGAGAAGGTAGAGTAGGGTAAGCAGTAAAACAGTAATTGCAGAAAACTTGTGATTGCTATCTTGCGGGAAGCCTCTGCGCGTCTACGCTCCACTTCGTTGCACTCGCTGCGGACAATATCACAAGTAATTTGCCAAACATGATATTACAGATGCGATCGCTATATTCTAATGCAGACATTAAGAGCAATCAGGCGATCGCAAATCATACCCCGCTTAAAGGCTTGTCGTTGAGGCTGATGTGGGAACGCGGCGAGATTCTAAGCATAAGGTATTTACAAAACTGTACAAAAATGAGAGAAAGTTACAGTTTTTGCATAAAAATTGGGAAAAAGTATGATTATTGAAGAAAACTTAGCCCAGCAGTTTACGGCAATTGTTGAGCAAGCTCACCCACAAGTATGGAAGTTGCTACGCCATTGCTATGTAAAAGTGATTAATCCTTATAAAACACGAGCACGAGTTCCCCATGTGCCATTCATTGGAATTTATTGCCCTGATAGATTAATCACGGCTGTAGCGGCTGAAAAAAATCTCCTCAGAGAAGTAGCAAGATTTGTGGGATTGGTTGAGGTTATTTGCTTAAATGCCACACACTTGGTGCGCGATCCTCTATCTAACCTCAAGCAGAATCATCCTCAATTATGGTTAGAACTGTTATGGATATCAACACAATTAGAACTATGAAGTTTAATAAGCATGATTAGTAACATCACTGCACAAGCCAAAATTTTGACTTGTGCTGCAATCAAATTCTCTACTAAATCTTCGGCTCGAATTTTTATGGCCTTTTAATAGCGTAAATAGATGCTTTCAACTTTATAGAAACCAGTAATTTCTACAAGCAGAAGTTGACTAACCTGGAGAATTGGATCGAGCCGCCATCTTTGAAACATGAGAATAAAACCATTAAGTACAGCAGCTACATAAAAAAGCGATCGCCACTTGTAAACGCTGATTTATTATTGTTTGCTTTTAAATAAATACATTTCTCCTCACACCCATTTGGAGAGCTTTTCTTTCACCTTTATCCAATCTTTATCAGAATCATCAGTATTATGCCAAATGAAGATGACATTTCGATTCCTCTGCCGATATGCTTAATTTATAACGAATTTGCATTTAGAGCGAACCAGAATGCTTACAAGTAGCGTCATACAACGATTGACCTGTAGTCCTTTAATTATTACATTTCTCCTAGCAATAGCAGGACAGTCCGCTATGGCGCAAAGTCCGATAAATCATGCTCAAATGGGGATCAAGTATTCACAAATATCTACTGAGTTAGACAAGAATACTGATATAAATGTTTCTCAGGCGACTAGTGTAATTGATGAAAAAGCAGCTTTTAACTTAGTTTGGAAACTACCCCAAGTCAAACGCAAAGCCAAAGAAATTGAACGGCTTTCTAAAGGAACTATCCGCGTTGCAGCGATTGTCGATAGTTCACCAACTCCAGAGACACCTTACTACACAATTCGAGTAGTGGAAAATCATGTAGACCATGTTGACACAATATACCTATTTCGTGTCTTGAATCCTACTGGTGTCATCCAAGTTTACGATATTCTCAAGGATGAATATATATCATTACAAGAATGGAAACCTAACTGATTTTCAAACAGCGATCGCTCTGTTAGCCGCAGATTAAAACAGATAAATATCTGTGCTTTGATATTTTGAATATCGACTTTTGATAGGTAGTGAGATTCCCGACTTCTTCAGGAAGTCGGGAATCTAGTAATTAGTGGGCTTTCGCTACACATTGAGATGCAGTAACCAAATAGCTGTTAAGCTAAAACTTGTTAAAAGATAATACTCAACTTTGGTCGCTCACAACAATGTCCGAAAAAAAGCCCGTAAGTCCTTGGAATTACAAACCGTGGTGGTGTCAGCCCTGGTCTATACTGCTCACAGGTGTAACCATAATTAGTGGTAGTTGGTTAATATTTAAAACCATCTGGCTTACAGTTCTAATCTCTATACCTATATTGATATGGATGGGCTTTTTTCTATTAATCTGGCCGCAACTAATTATTCGTAGTGGCATTTTAGATTCATATCAAAGTAACACTTTAGACAATTGATAAGTAGGTTGGTGGAATTAAACCTAAGTATTTACAGTTGTTTTTAGGGGAAGGTGTTTTTACTTTCCCCAAGTAAAATATAGTGATGTTTATGTATATTCATCTACTCACGTCCATATTTAAATCTCGTAGGATGTCTAAAAATTTCTGATTTCCTGCTTTGATTGGGGTCACGCCTAAACAAGCTAAACCTACTTGTTAGAATTAAACATTTAATTTTTACACATTATTTGCACATCATTATTAATTTCTCCTCAACCTTTAGGGGTATGAAAATGAATTATAAGATATATTTATAGTACATGAAATTACAAATCAACTTAATACAAAATAGCACTTTAGTTAGAAGTTTAATTAAAAATTAATAATTAATCTATTTGTTGTGCAGTTAACTTAAATTTCTGATTCTGAAAATTTTGCTTTTCAAAAATAACCAGAGCCATTTTTCAGTGACATACATATCACAGATGAAGGATTTTTATTTTTCCTGCACTATTTCAATTTAATTACCATACTTGTTTGAGAGGTTACTGTATGCAAAAAGCAAATAACCAACAAGGCTATTTCCTGAAATACCTTTCTCTCGCACCTGTGCTTGCGGTTCTGTCGATATCAATTGCCTTTTCTACTTGGGCAGTGTTTAACTTTATTTTTCCAGATCTGCTTTTCCATCCTATGCCATAAGGGGTATTGGATTTAAGCTAATCTTTGTCTTAGCAAAGACATAGAAGAGAAACAAAGCAATCTGCGATCGCTCTTGTAAAGCTGTGACAACAAAGCCAAGTCAGGGGCGATCGCTAGTATCTAGTTCCTATTATTTGATTTCTTGCATATTTTTCACTATTTTCGTTACTAGATTTCTCGGTGTAAATCTAACGATTTCAGCAAGTAATCTATTTTTAAACCCAGGAATAGCAACAGTTTTACCTTCCATTAAAGCGCGATAACCGATTTTGGCTACTGTTGCTGCGTCCATCATGTTATTATTCTCTACCTGTTTAGCACCCGCAATCCCTGTTCTTTCATGAAAGGCTGATTCTGTTGGGCCAGGACAAAGGGCCGTTACAGTAACACCTGTACCTTCTAATTCGCTCGCCAGGGCTTGTGAAAATGATAAGATATAGGCTTTAGTAGCGAAATAAACTGCCATTAAAGGGCCTGGTTGAAAAGCAGCAGCAGAAGAAAGATTTAATACTTTCCCTTCGCCTTGCTTTACCATATCTTTCAAGAATAACTTAGTTAAATGGGTGAGACATACTAAATTTACCTGTAGCATTTCTAGTTCAGTATTCAAGTTGGTTTCATTAAATAATCCATGAATACCAAATCCAGCATTATTGACTAGCACATCAACCTTGATAAATTCTTGTTGTAACTCAGTAAAAATCTCTTCAGGTGATGTTTTTATAGATAAATCTTTGACAATAGCTTTAACAGAAATACCAAGTTCGTCTTGGAATTTATTAGCAACTTCAGCCAATTTTTCTGCCATTCTGTCTACTAATACCAGATTGTAGCCATTAAGGGCAAAAATATATGCTAGTTCGTAGCCAATCCCATTAGCTGCTCCAGTAATAAGAGCAGTTTTTTTAGGCTGACGTTGGTGTGTTGTGTTCATATTAGAAAATATGTGAGTTTTACTTGATGAGGCTTTCATAGATTTCTAATGCTGCTCTACTGCCATAGAGACTATTAACAATAATCTTGGAACTAACAAAAAATATTTTGGGTCATTACTCTTTTAAATAGTTCTTTGATGCTGTAGTTAAGGATTAAATTTTTGTAGCAAGTTAAACACTTGGATAAGTGATGTTCACCTTGTACGCATGAGACTCTAGTAAATTGCCAGAGAAGATTTAACGAAATCTCAAACTTTCAGTTAAATTTTTAGATTATTAGTTAGAAAAGCCAGGATTTAAGCCAGTCTATTTTGAATATACTTTGCTGAATAGAAAGCTATTGTATTTATGAGAACAAACTGAAAATTTTATAAAGTTATGGCTTGCTAATAAAAATTTTATCTACTACCAAATTTTTATCCTGACAATCCGTAGGGTGAGTTTTTGAATTTTAGGGTTTTCCTCACCTGATATATGCTAAGATGCCCTAATTTTTTAGACATTGGTGTTTTTACTCTGAGTTTTCATATTTACATATATTTGAAAAAACTTATCCAAGACTGATGTTTTATTATTAACAGGTTCATATATGGATATTTATATAGGTAGAAAAATTAATCAGTAATTAAAATTACAAGAAAAATCCTCTTAGACAATTGGCAATTTCTTCATATTTATTGCCTACCTAAGAGGGTTAAAATATGTAATTTCTAATTGAGTAAAGTACAAAATTTTAAGGCAATGCTTACCTATTGCCTGTTTTCTGTGGTTTATCGAAGTAAAAACTTCTATAAATAATTACGTTGCTAATTTACCACTTGGCTACCATGACTGCGCGGATCATCTTGACTAGTTGTTGGTGCAACTGGTGCTGAGAATTTAGAAACTTGCCCGCTAGCTTGCGCGTAAGGTAGGGAGGAATCAGTTACTAAAGCTTCTAAGTTACTAGCCATGACAGCGCGTGGTTGATCGCCGATCGCCTGCGCTATAGTTTCGCCGTTCTTACCCAAGAATACAAAATGGGGAATTCCATCAACCCGATATTTCAACATTTCCGGCAGCCACTTGGTGTTATCCACATTCAGCATGACAAAATTTAGCTTGTCAGCATATTGCTGTTCTAACTCAGCGATATCTGGTGCCATTTTTTGGCAGACAGTACACCAATCAGCATAAAACTCCACCAGTGAGGGCTTACCGTTGCTGATAGCGACTTCTAAGGGTATAGAGGCTTCATCTAACTTAGTCAGGGAAGCCGAAGTTGTCTCAGTTCGTAGTCCTAAAACTAGAGCAACGCTGAGGGCGATCGCGACTATCGCAATTAAGAAATTTCTCACACGCGTCCCTATAGTAGATTCAGGCTTTGCTGGAGAATTAACAGGTGAATCCGGTGTCATAACAGAATTATTAAAACTTATTAAGCAGTATCATCTTCAGTTTAACGGGGATTGGGGATGAGGGAAATGAGGAGGGCAAGGAGGATTATACAGCGCGACAGAAATAAAGATACGCTAGAACAGAGATAAAGTCTCTGCGAAATCAGTGAAAAAACGAGTTACTCTCACTTTTCCCAAACGTGCCATACAAATGCCAGTTACTTATCGGCTGGCAAAAGAGTTCAATGTCGCTGCCAATATTATCCGTGCCCAAGTCGCTCCGAATCAAATTGGCAAACTGGTAGTAGAACTATCAGGAGACATCGATCAGTTAGATGCTGCTATCGAGTGGATGCGATCGCAAAATATCAATGTTTCTCATACATTGGGCGAAATTATCATTGATGAAGAGGCCTGTGTTGACTGTGGTTTGTGTACTGGGGTTTGTCCGACTGAAGCCCTTACCCTTAACCCAGAGACATACAAGCTGACATTTACGCGATCGCGCTGTATTGTCTGTGAACAGTGTATCCCTACTTGTCCTGTGCAGGCGATTTCCACCAATCTTTGAATTGACTGCACTTTCGGGGAGTCAATAGTTAAGTTGTCCCCCTGCTTCTATACCTTTTGGTACTAGCTCAAGTTGAACACATCAGCTATGACTGTGCTATCGCCTACCAGCCGATTCTTGGCTGGAGAGTCATAAACTACTAACAATGAAGGTTTCCCAACTACATCATTAAATAAGGTCATACCCTCAGCATGATCTTCTCTATTCCCATAGGGAATGTCTTGTACAAGCTCTGGGTAACTAAGAAGATTTTCTGCTGAATTAACGCCATTTTTCCAACGATAAACTTGCACTGGCCCATCTAAGTCCATCGTCGGCCCGGCTAAAATTAACAAGTCTTCACCATCTAGCAATAAATCTCGAATTCCCAAACCATTCAACCAGAGAAAATGCTTTTTATACCCTTTCTTTTCTTCCCCAATTGGTTGTAGTGTCATCAATCCTGGGGAAGAATCAATTAATTCTATTTCTAGAATTACAGCCCAACCCCGCAATACTGGGCCTCGTAAACCTAAAAAAATCCGGTTTTGATAAATACTTATACCTTCGATATCAAAGCCATTGTCTTTCCCTGGAATTGCTGCTTTAATCGCCCAGCCCAAATGGGGGTCATCTACTAAGGCAGTCATCAGCAAATTACTCTGGTTAGCCAACTCTAGTTTAGCGGCTGTTAACTGCACATCTGGATTGTGCGGGTGTAGGCAAGATGAAAATAAATTTCCCTCTATCAAGGGAATTCTTCCTAGAATGTAACGGTTAGGTTCTGTGATAACAGTTGCTAGCCTTTGAATATTTTTTACATCGGTCTTATTAGATTTAGGTTTTTTACGCTTGTAGCTGTGGGAACCTACGAACCATAAGTAATAATCTGCATAAGCAAACCCTTCAATATCAATCTCATCCGTTTCTGGTGCAGGTAAACTAATAAATTCTGCCACTCGAAAGTGCTGGTGGTCTGCAAAGTTGTTAGGATCTATTAAAGAGAGCCTTTCAATGGTTGATGTTTCATCCGAACCCAACCAGAGATACTTGTGTGAGGTGAGCAGTAATGCCGAAAGGTCTTTTCTGTGTTTTTGAAAACTCTTTGTAAACGTCAGAAAGACTTGGGCTATTGAATAACTGTTATACATTTGACAATCTTTTTAAGTATTTGGCGCTTTGATGATTGTTTTAATGTTTTAAATACTACTAATTTTTCCTAGATAAACACCAGTTTATTCACATTTTTACAACTTAATAATAGTTGATTTAAGCTCAGAGATCGCCACAAAAATAGGTGTGAAATTTACAGCAGATTTTCAGACAATAACTTATTCAATGTTATATTAAAATTTTTTATAAAAATTTAAGTTAAAAAAAATATCAAAAGTTATATATGCAATTTTTTGACTAATGCTATCATGCAATAACCTGATTCAGTATGAGATTGCTGTAGATTATGAAATTAGATACAAATACAACAGCGCAAACGCTCGGAGACTACGCTTACCAGGCGATTCAAAAACATTATAAGAAAACATTAAAGTGGGAAAAATCAGTTAAGAAAGATGAAGATCCAGAAGCATTGCATCAAATGCGAGTAGGGATGCGTCGGCTACGGACTTCTGTCAGTAGGTTTGTCATAGCCTTAGATTTATCGAAGCCGATCAGTGATAAAAATATCGGTAAAATTGCTCGTCGGCTTGGGAATCTCCGAGATTTAGATGTACTCAAACAAACCATAGAAAAAGATTATAAACCGCGTTTATCTAATAAAGAACAGAAATATTTACATACAGCCTTTGATGCTTTAGCTAAACAACGTGAACACGCGCTAGCTACAGTACAGACAACATTAAAAGATGAATCTTACAAGTCTTTAAAACAGTCAATGGAAGAGTGGTTAGAAAAGCCAAGCTATAAAGATTTAGCATCTATTACCATTCAGCAAGTTCTACCAGATTTACTGTTACCAGAAGTGAGTCAATTCCTGTTACATCCCGGTTGGCTAGTGGGAACCGAAGTTGGAGAATCGGAGTTAAAAATCCGCAAAGGCTGGGAAGCAGAAAAAGTAGAACAAGAATTAGCTAATAAAGGTGAAACACTTCATAGTTTACGCAAACAAGCCAAACGCGTACGCTATCAAATGGATTTATTTTCTGATTTATACAACGAGTTTTACGCAGCTTATATTGCAGATGTGAAAAGTATCCAAGACATCTTGGGTGCGATGCATGATGGTGTGGTATTGACTGAGTGGCTAGAGGATGTCTTTAAGTCAGACATGCATACTCATCTGCATGGGCTGACTAAATTATTAGCAGAAAATCGTTACCAATTGTGGCAGCAGTGGCAACCATTACAGGAGCGATATCTGAAAACCGAAACTCGACATGGCTTTCATTTAACAATACTGCATCCTAAGGAATCTGCTTTTTCTACTGAAGATGAAATTAGCGAGCAGACAATTGGATAGGAGCTTCAAGCGACAAAACATAAACACTGCTTTGGGCAATTTGGACAATACGAGTATTTTCTGCCGAACGCAAGCCTGAGACTAATCCAATGGCGCTCCCTAGCATTGCACCTCGGTCAAACTGTTCAGGATCTCCATTGCTCAAAAAGCCCAAGGTACTTCCGGTTAGTCTACCCCAAACAGAACCGTTTTCTACAGCTTTATCATTAGCTCGCTTTTGGGTGATAGTAGTGCCAGGAATCATCTGACTCGATGCTTTAATTGAGACAATTCGACCATTAATTACCAGCGATTGTGCGACAATTTTAGCGCCCCCATCAGTAGGTTTAAGAACAATGGTGACGGGAGTATTTTCCGGTGCTACAACATTACCTTGAGCATCTTTAATTGCACTAGCTAAAGGAAGTGTCAAAGGATAATCTTTCTTTTGCCCAACATCTACAGTCACAGATGCGGGAAATGAAACGATAATGGCTGTATCTTGAGGAATAGTTAGATCTTGACTTACTGCTTGGGGCTGAGGCTGCACAGTAGGTTGAGCACTAGCTGGTACTGTAACAGCACCCAACAGAGACAAAGAACAAGCAAGGCTTAACAAAATTTGCGTTTTCATGACCGTTTTCCTTTTGATGTGAGCAGTGTTTGCAAGGTTTCAACCCCTTCACTCAATCAATAGGTTAGCGATCGCTAGTTTATGCAGTCTGATTGCACTTAGTTAGGAGCAATGTCCGCAAAATCGCTGTGAACCTTTCTAAATCGGAAATTTGGGCAATTTGTGGCATTATAGCCTTGCTCTAAAATCTCGCTATATATAAATCTCCGCGTTTTCCCATCCCCGCTTATATCTATTCCACAATGTAAAATTACGTCAAATCAAGTATTTTAGATTTACCTTCTACAAAGTAAGCTAAATCAAGCTATGAAAAATCCAATTTTATATTTATTTAATTATTGGAGATAGTTCTATTTATAAGAAGCTTTAAACAATAAAGAGACGTGCTTAAATGCACGTCTCTAGGTGATGGAAAATTGATGTATAAAAAGTAATTACGTATTACGCTACATCTGCAACTAGTAACCCGTTCACAGCAATGATGAAAAGCTGTGCTAATTCAGGGGTGTCACAACAAGGTCTTTCATCTGTGTTACAGCATTGTGCTACCCATTTGCCTTCAAGATTCTGATAAAAAGTTCCTAGCAGATGATAGCTGTTCCACACTCGATACAGTTCTCCAAAATCATCTGGTACTGAATCGATTTCAATTTCTGGCGGTACTGTTTGAGCAAGCTGGTCAATGTATTCCTCAAACTCTGATTGAGCCGAGGTTTCGTCATCGAACTCTTCTTGTACAATCATTTAAGTAACCTCATTAACGGGGTTTAAAAGGCGATCGCATACTCTTGCCGGAGGACGATCGTCTTTTTGATTTCATCAAATATATTAGATACTTTAGTAGCTAATAACAAGAAGAATATTCAAAACTTTAATTAGTCACTTCGACAGTACTGAGAAAGTCACTTAAAGAAATATCTAATGCAGCACAAACAGCCTCTAATACTTTGGTTGAGACACTTTCGGACTCACCGTACTCTAGTTTCTTGAGATTTTGATGGGAGCATTCTCCTCCCCTGGCTGCAATTTCATCAGCTAGTTTTTGACGTGATTTTTTTCCCCGCAATCGCTTTAAAAGCATTCCTCTCTCTTTGTTCCAAGCAACCGCTACAACATCTGCAACATAAATATACATTCTGGTTTTTTTATCGTCCTTATTGCTCATATAATAGCTACAGCAGTAAACAAAATATAAAATTTTGAGCTACTACAGTTTACAAACTATAAGGATTTGGAGTGAAATTGAGTCTCCTTTAGATAATCTGAATTTTGCGTTGCTGTTGATAAAAATGCGATCGCAAAGTCGAGATTGTGATTCCCGCCATAAAGGATTACTGCAATTTCAGCAATTTTAACTTTCATATGTGTTAAAAAAGACTTCAGCATGAATCTTGTCTTGCGGTGAAAGGGTATGGATGAAGTCGTCAAAAAACTTGCTGCTATCGGATTACCTTGTATTATCTTGGCGGTATTAATGGCGACTACAGGTTTAAAAGATGCCGCTGCTATCACCACAGCTTTAGCATTCCTGGGAGGTCCAGCAGGGATGGTGGGTGGAATTGCTGCCTTAGGACTAATAGGTTTGATTAGCCATGCTTTGGCAAAAGTAATTCTGGAAGGTTTCTTAACAGGTATTTATAGCCACAGACGGCAGACTCAATCACATACCAAGCTTTTTAAAGAAATTGATTTTTTACTATTGTTTGACAGAAACCTTAAAGAACGGCTCAAAGCTACGGTAAAAACTTACACCAAAAATGTCACTCAAGAGGTAATGGCTATTTTAGAGAATGTCCCTGGCATGACTCCTGCAAACCACAGAGATTTTCAGTGGTCAATTCCCATCATGAAGCTGAGAGATGGGACAGTGGTAAGAACTTGGAAAAACCCCGTTGGTGTTGACCATGTTTTTTTAGGCGATGTCAATGACAGAATGATTTACGGCGGGTTTGTCGGTTGGATTCATAGTGAAGGGTTAAACCAGGCGGTAACTCGTATTAGAAGAGATTGGACTTAATAATGGTTTACTAGATAATGGACAATTTGGCAGCACATACAGATTAGTTAGAGGATTAGTTGTGTAATTTGACCATGAATACATTTAGCACAACACGACTAAAAATTGTTTGTGCTAAGTACTGCTAAATATGACAGATAATTAGTCTACCGTGGAGTTGTGAATGGCGCGAACGGAAAAAGTAAGAAAGCTTGTTGGTTTTATTTGGAGTATTGCTGAACTTTTACGCGGTGATTATAAGCAAGCTGACTATGGCAAAGTCATACTGCCATTCACAGTGTTGCGTCGATTAGACTGCATTTTAGAGCCAACAAAAGTATCTGTGATGGACTTTTACGAAACGAAAGTAAAGTCTATGAAGAATCTGAAGAATCCTGAGCCTTTACTAAACCAAAAAGCTGGCGTACCTTTTCACAATATTAGCCAGTTTACCTTTCAAAAACTCAAAGCAGATCCAGATAATTTAGCCGCTAATCTCAAAAACTTTATTAATGGCTTCTCTGCCGCAGGCAGAGAAATCATCGAATATTTTAACTTCAATGACCAAATTAATCGTTTAGATGAAGCTAATCTGCTATTTTTAATTGTTAAAAATTTTGCTGAAGTTGATCTTCATCCAAAAGAAGCAAACAGCACGGAGATGGGATATGTTTTTGAGGAGTTAATTCGCAAATTTTCAGAATTATCTAATGAAACTGCGGGGGAACACTTTACACCGCGTGAAGTTATCCGACTAATGGTTAACCTTCTGTTTATCAATGATAAAGATATTCTAATCCAAAAAGGTATTGTCAAAACTATCTACGATCCTGCTTGTGGAACTGGTGGGATGCTGTCTGTAGCAGAAGAGTACATTAAAGAACTTAACGAATATTCTAAGCCTGTGGTTTTTGGTCAAGAACTCAACCCAGAATCTTACGCAATTTGTAAATCTGATATGTTGATTAAAGGTCAAGATATCAGCAATATTAAGTTTGGAAATACTTTTACTAATGATGGTTTGGCACACGAAACATTTGATTATATGTTGTCTAATCCGCCCTTTGGTGTGGAATGGAAGAAGGTGCAAACATATGTCAAAAATGAGTATGAGAAGAAAGGATTTGATGGACGTTTTGGAGCCGGATTACCGAGGATTTCTGATGGTTCTTTCTTGTTCCTACAACACATGATTTCTAAGATGAAGCTTGATAATGGTGGTTCTCGAATTGCCATTGTATTCAACGGCTCACCGCTATTTTCAGGCAGTGCTGGTAGTGGCGAAAGTGAAATTCGCAAATGGCTTATCGAAAACGATATGCTAGAAGCGATTGTTGCTATGCCAGACCAATTGTTTTATAACACTGGAATTTATACATATATTTGGATTGTAACCAATTGTAAAGTTCCAAAACGTAAAGGTAAAATACAGCTTGTTAATGGCATCCATTATTACAAAAAAATGACCCGTAGTTTGGGAAATAAGCGTAATGAAATTGGGGATGGTGAAGATGGCAAGCCCAATCAAATAGCAGAAATTACCTGCATTTACGGCGAGGGCGAGTTTCATCAGTATGTTAAACGCAAACTTGAGGTAGATGGTAAAGAACAAGATATTATTGTTAGCAAAATTTTTGATAATGAAGACTTTGGTTATTGGCGCATCACAGTAGAACGTCCGCTAAGGTTAAATTTTCAGGTGAGTGATGAACGTATTGCCAAGCTAGAAACTGAAACTGCCTTTATAAATTTAGCTGAGTCTAAAAAACGCGGTGGGGTTGCTTTACGAGAAATTGAAGAAGGGAAGCAGTTACAGGAGACTATTAAAGAAGCATTGCGTAATTTAGGAGATATTCTATACAAAAAGCGGGATGAGTTTGAAACAGATTTGACGGCTGCATTGAAAGTGGCTGATGTGAAAGTAGCAGCTCCGGTGAAGAAAGCAATTATAAATGCTTTAGCTGAACGAGATGAAACAGCTGATATCTGTATTGATAAAGATGGCAACCCAGAACCAGACTCAGACCTTAGAGATTACGAAAATGTGCCATTGAAAGAAGATATTGATGAGTATATGAAGCGCGAAGTTTTACCCCATGTGCCAGATGCATGGGTAGATGGGAGTAAGACGAAGATTGGTTATGAAATACCGTTTACACGGCATTTTTATGAATATGTACCACCTAGACCGTTGGAGAAAATTGAACAGGAAATTAAAGATTTAGAAGATGAAATTCAGGGAATGCTGAAGGAGGTTATAAATTAACCATGAAAGCCTTAGTTAGCTGTGACCGAAATCTTCTATGGCTTGGAGACTTAGAAAAATCAGTTACCTTAATGCCATTGAAGTATGTAACTCAAATTAATGCAAAAACTCTACCGGAATCAACTCCGTCCGATTTTCCCATAAAATACATAGATATTGGAAGCGTTGATTCTACTGGAAAAATCTTACAAATGAGTGAATTCGTTTTCGAGAATTCACCATCAAGAGCAAGACGAAAAGTGATTCAAGGAGACACGATTGTTTCTACTGTTAGAACATACCTGAAAGCCATTAGCTATGTTGAAGAGAATAATCCCAGCCTAATTGCCTCAACAGGATTTGCTGTTCTTTCTCCAATAGGCAATATACTAAATCCTCGTTACCTATATTACTGGATGCGTTCTAGTTTTGTAGTTGATGAAATATGTGCTCGTTCTATTGGAGTGAGTTACCCAGCAACTAATGCCTCTGAGATTGGTTCAATTTCTATTCCTGTGCTTCCTCTTGAGCAGCAAAGTGCAATCGCCTCTTTCCTTGATCGCAAAACTGTTGCGATCGCTACCCTTATTGACAAAAAACAACGTCTCATCGAACTACTCGAAGAAAAACGCAATGCTCTGATTAACCAAGCTGTAACCAAAGGGCTAAACCCAAATGTTCCGATGAAAGATTCTGGTATTTCTGGGATTGGTGAAGTTCCTGAACATTGGCGAGTAAAAATTTTTAAACGTGTTACATCACGTATTGAAGTCGGAATTGCAGAAGCAGCAACTCACGCTTATACACTCCAAGGAGTTCCTATCGTTCGCTCTGGTAATGTAAAAAAAAATTATATTGATTTCAGCGATATTCTTTATATTGAGGAGTGGTTTGCAGAAAAAAATCGCTCTAAGTATCTTCGTAAAGGAGATATTTTGACTGTTCGCACAGGTGCAAACGCTGGCATGACTGCTGTAGTTCCTGAAGAACTAAATCATGCTCAATGTTTTACTTTACTAATAGCTACACTTAATCCTCAGCAATTTCCCCTCTTTTATAGTTATTATATTAACTCCTCATTTGCTCAGTCATTCTTTACAGTTGAAGGTTGGGGATCAGCACAAGTTAATTTAAGCGTTCCTATCTTGCAAACCTTACCAATTGTTGAACCACCTTATAAAGAACAAGAGGATATTGTTTCATTTATTCAAAAGTCAACAGTAATGATTGACAAAATTATTACTAAAAACAAGGAAACTATAGAAAAACTGCAAGAATATCGCCAGACCCTTATCACAGCAGCAGTAACAGGCAAAATTGATGTTAGGGAGGAGGTTACTGCATGACTTTATGTGCAGCCTGGGTACGTCATACACCGACAGGCGATCAAGAATTAGTATTTGCAACCGATAGTTGTCTTTCTGCGGGTGAACGATGGGAAGCGGGAGTAAAACTTTTTGAATTGCCCCGCAGAGACTGTTTCATCTGTTTTGCAGGAGAAACCAATCGTGCATACCCCATGATTCTCAACCTAATTCAGACAATCAATACTTCTCCTGCTCTGAAAAATCCGCAGACAGATTTATTAGACATCCTCAACCACACAAAAGCTCTCTTTACTGATCTTGCTCAAGCCATTGATCTCAGTGAAATTAACCGCCCAAACTACGATGAAGCGAGAAGTGAAGCTCAATTTATATTCGGGGGTTGGCGCTGGCAAACCAGTGAGTTTTATGTTTGGCGACTGTTCTATGATCTAAAAGTAGAAGTATTTACAGCCGAACGTTGCTATCTAGATGATTCTGAGCCAGTCTGCTTTATTGGAGATATTGAAAGTGACGATTTGATTTTAGAACTTTATGAAGTTGTGGGGATGACAGATATCAAGCTAGATATGCAACCCTTAAAACTACTCATCAGAAAAATTCGGGATACTTCACGACCCTCATCTAGTATTAGAGGTGCACCACAAATCGGGAAAGTCTACCGTTCTGGAAATTGCAAAGTCTTTGGTGTTCTGTGGCAATCTAGTGATGGCAAGCCCCACTATCAAGGTCGCCCTGTTGTTGGCATTCAAAATTTAGTGCATCTGTATTTTGACCCAGATACCTGCGAATTAATTAACAATCTGCCTGATAAAAAACCAGATGTAGCAAAATTTTTACATACCGATGAAATCACTTTTGTCAACCTTTGCTACAACGAAGAGGATAATCTCAAGTTAGATTTAAATGAATTTCAAAGGGGCAAATTACAAGAAATCCTCCGTCAGGTTGCCTATGAGCAATTCTTAAATACTGTAAAAATAATTGAACAGACCGAGGCACAACTATGACTGCAACTGTTCAGACAACCGAAAAAGCTTTTGAAAATGCAATCATTGCCAGCTTATTAAGTAATGGTGGCTATGAAGAAGGGTATGCTAGCAATTTTATTCAAGAACTAGCACTCGATCAAGCCACTCTACTGAGGTTTATTCAAACTTCTCAGATGGAAGCATGGCAACATCTGACAGACATTCATGGTGCTGAGGTTGAACCTAAGTTCATGCAAAGGCTGTATCAAGAATTGAATAATCGTGGGATGTTAGATGTACTGCGATATGGTATCATTGACTACAGTGTACGCTTCAAATTAGCATTCTTCAAACCCGCAAGTGGACTAAACCCCGATACTCTAGTACTTTATAACCAAAATATCCTCACAGTAACTCGTCAGGTACACTACAGTGATCAACATGGAAACTCAATAGATCTACTGTTAAGTATCAATGGTTTGCCAGTCGCCACAGTAGAACTAAAAAACCAATTTACCAGACAAGATGTAGATAAAGCCAAGCGCCAGTATATCCAAGACCGGGATAACCGAGATTTATTATTTCAATTTAAGCGTCGTACTTTGGTACATTTTGCTGTAGACCCGGATGAAGTCTGGATGACTACCCGCATTGAAGGTAGTAATACCCGCTTTCTACCATTCAACAAAGGCTTCAACAAAGGTGCAGGCAACCCTCCCAACCCCAACGGCTACAAAACCGCCTATCTCTGGGAAGATATATGGGCGAAAGACAGTTGGCTAGACATCGTGGGTCGTTTTTTGCACCTTGAGCAGCAAAACATTAAACTCAATGGTAAATCCGCCAAAAAAGAAACCCTTATATTCCCTCGATTTCACCAATTAGATGTGGTTCGCAAGTTGACCGCAGATGCAAAAGTTAAGGGACCAGGACATGATTACCTAATTCAGCATTCTGCTGGTAGTGGCAAAAGTAACTCCATTGCCTGGTTAGCATATCAACTTGCTAGTTTATACAACAACCAAAATGAGCGAGTTTTTGATTTAGTCATCGTTATCACTGATAGGAGGGTACTAGATCAGCAGCTACAAGACACAATTTATCAATTTGAGCATAAGCAAGGTGTTGTGCAAAAAATTGATAAAAACTCTACCCAACTAGCCGAAGCTTTGGTTTCTGGAACTAATATTGTTATTACTACCTTGCAAAAATTTCCTTTCGTCTTGGATAAGATTCGGGAAATCTTAGAAAAAAACAACATTGCCCAACTACCAAAACGCAATTACGCTTTAATAGTGGATGAAGCCCATAGTTCTCAAAGTGGCGAAGCATCCAAGAAAATGAAAGAAGTCCTTTCTGTCAATGACCTCAGCCGTTCAGCTAAAGAGGAAAGCATGACAGAAGAAGAAGATATTGAAGACAATATCCGCAAAGAGATGCATATTCGTGGTAAACAACCGAACTTGAGCTTCTTTGCTTTCACTGCCACACCAAAGCAAAAAACCTTGGAAGAATTTGGTCAAATTAATGCCCAAGGTCTTCCAGAACCCTTTCATTTGTATTCCATGCGCCAAGCAATTGAAGAAGGGTTCATTATGGATGTGTTGCAGAATTACACAACCTATAAAACTTATTTCCAAATTTCTAAAGCGATCGCAGATGACCCTAAAATTAATGCGAAGAAAGCAAGTCGGGCTATAGCCAGGTTTTTATCTCTGCATCCACATAACTTAGCTCAAAAAACTGAAGTGATCATCGAACATTTTCGCCAATGCGTCATGCACAAAATTGGTGGAAAAGCAAAGGCAATGGTAGTTACTGCTTCTCGTCCTCACGTAGTGCGCTATAAAGAAGAATTTGATAACTATTTAAGAAAGCAAGGTTATGTTGATATCAAAGCATTGGTAGCTTTTACCAGTTTCACTGATCGAGAAACAGCTATTAAATACACTGAATATGATCTCAACGGTTTTGGTGAACGGGAATTACCGGAAAAGTTTGAGTCTGGTGAATATCAACTCTTGATTGTCGCAGACAAGTATCAAACTGGTTTTGACCAGCCATTGTTACACACCATGTACGTGGATAAAAAACTGTCTGGAGTCAAAGCCGTACAAACTTTATCTCGCTTGAATCGCACTTTTTCAGGCAAAGAAGATACCTTTGTTTTAGATTTTGCTAATTCAGAGCAAGAAATTATTGATGCTTTCCAGCTTTATTATGAACAAACTACACTAGCATCAACCACAGATCCTAACCGACTATATGACTTAAAAAATAGGCTAGATAGCTACCAAATCATTTGGAATAGCGATGTAGATGCTTTCACGCAGGTATTTTTTAAATCTCAGGAAAAGACAAACAAGCAAGATCACAGTAGGCTTCATTCCCTAGTTGATCCTGCTGTTGACCGTTTTAAGGCATTAGGCGAAGAACAACAAGATGAATTTAAAAATAGTTTAACTACATTCATCAGGCTATATGCTTTCTTGTCCCAGATTATGCCCTTTGCAGATGAAGAACTAGAAAAATTCTATGCTTTTGCTCGTCTACTGCAAACTAAATTACCAAAACGCAGCCAAAGCGAAGTTTTTAAACTCACTGATGAAGTTGCACTGGAATATTATCGATTACAAAAAATCAGAGAAGGTAGAATTGTCTTAGAAAAAAATGCAGAATCACATCTGCAACCAATAACTGAAGCTGGCATACCTAGAGAAAAAGAGACACAAGCTAAACTCTCAGAAATTATAGACATCCTCAACCAAAGATTTCGTACCGATTTTACGGAAGCAGATAAATACTTTTTTAGCCAAATTGAGGAAGCATTAGTTCAAGATGAAGTACTATCACAACAAGCTAAAAGCAACTCAATTCAGAACTTCAAATATGGATTTGAGGATATTTTTCTCACAAAACTGATTGAGCGCATGGATTTAAACCAAGATATATTTGCGAAAATTATAGATGACAAAGAATTTGGCGGAGCAGTGAAGGACTGGATACTAGAGAAGGTATATCATAGGTTGACACAAGATGCTAGCTAAAGACTGACAGTCTTCCAATAAATAGAATTATTTTGTAAAAATTGGCTCGCGTGAGGGAAAGAAAAGATTATGGGATGCGATCGCTTTTACTCTTGTACTGGGTGACTTCCACATTAAATCCTACAGTTTCATGATTTAGCTAATTTTTGTAATCAGAGAAGTTACCAATACTAGGGTCAAACACCACCTTACAAGTATCTGTTATACCATTTCTATTTTTAGCGACTATTATCTCCATAATTCCTTGATCGCTAGTATTCGAGTTGTAATATTCATCTCGATAAAGTAGTAGTCCTAAGTCCATGTCCTGTTCAATATCGCCAGAGTCCTTTATATCAGCCATAGAAGGACGTTTATTACTTTGACCTTCTACACCACGATTAATTTGAGCCAGAACTACAAATGGGACATTGAAGGTTTTAGCAATATCCTTACAAGCACCACAATATTTACCAATTGCTTGCGCTCTATTACCTGCTGCTCTATCTCCAAGCTTTTGAATGTAGTCTAATACTACTAATCCTAACTCTCCTCTTTCAGATTCTATTCTACGAAGTGCAGAACGAATTTTAGTGGGAGTTAATTCACTTGCTGGAGTATCATCAATGATAATGGGCAGTTTACCTAGATTAGATAAACCTTGTACTAAAGAATCATATTCCTCCTCATAAATTTGATTGTGCATGAGTCTTTGGGAATCAATACCTGTGTGCATAGAGAGGAATCTTTTAGTCAGTTGTTCCTCAGACATCTCTGCACTAAAGAACAATACTGGCTTCTGAATACTGCTTGCAATATAATTAGTCAGATAACAGCCGAACCAGCTTTTACCCATAGATGGTCTAGCAGCAACCACAATCAAGTCTTGTTTAATTAAGCCACCAATGAGAGCATCTAAGTCTACTAAACCCGTAGGATAAGCAGGAGATGAACCTTGCTCTATCTTATTCAGGACATTAGCTAAACACTCATGAATAGGTTTGGGTTGAAATCTAGCTTTCTTGTTAGTTGTGAGATTAAATAGTTTTTGTTCAGATTGCTCAAATACTTGTTCTAATTCAATGCTAGTATCGCAACCTAAATCAACTATGGTATGTCCTACTGCTACTAATTGACGGCGTTGGTATTTATCCAGTACTAGGGCAGCATAATGGTCTATATTTACTGCTGATACAGTACGGGTAAGAAGTTGAGATAGTTTATTATTACCTCCTATTTTTTCTAATACTTTATGGTCTGACAACCAAGTAGAAATAGTCATTAAATCTGTTTGCTTATTATTTTGATATAACTCTAAAGCTGCCTTATAAATTTGTTGATTACCATGAGTACCAAAAGCCTCTACAGGAAGAATATTAGCAACTATGCTAATAGCATTAGGGTCAAGTAAGATACCCCCTAGTATGGCTTCTTCTGCTTCTAAGTTTCCTAAAAACTGGTTACTCTTAGACATTGATAATATCTTTAGTTGGTATAGTAAGCTGCCAATAATTTGCAGCTTGTTTCATAGTCATTGATAAAAGTTTGGGATCTCCCAGATCCAAAACATCTTCAGGAGTAGTTGGATTCATTCCCAAACATTTCATAATTTCTGTACCAATTGCTCTCGCCAATGGTGGCGGAACTGAATTTCCTACCTGTCTCGCACCATGCCATTTTGTGATGTGAAAACGAAACCAATCAGGAAACCCATGTAATCGTGCCATTTCTCGTACAGTAATACAGCGAGGACTACTGTAATGAATAGGTCTTGGAGATGTGTGTGAGCCATGAGCAGCATCAGTTCCTGCCCTTAAGGTATTAGCTATGCCATCTTGTGCCAATTTGAAGAAGTGAGAAACAGGTTCTTTCTTTCCCTGTACTGTGGCATGAAATCTAGCTCGTGAGATTGGCGAATGATTAGTTCTTATGCTAGAAGTCAAAAGAAAGGGATTCCAATTTCTCCTATAGCCAAAATGCCAGCTACTATCATCTAAACATCTCATTTCTCGCCCATAGTGGCTGGGATTGCTCCATTGTCCCGTTTCTACGCAATCACTATATAGTAATTCCTCAAATTCTTCTGCTTCTGGTAAATCTTTGAGGGCATCCCAACAAGATGGAGTAGGAGGTAAGATAGGATTGGCTAACTTTGCAAAAAGTGGTTGGCTACATGGAGCAGGATACTCAGGCAAGACACAACCTTTCTTTGCACCAATTAGAAATAGTCTTTCTCTCTTTTGTGGTATTCCATAATAAGCAGCATTAAGGACTTTCCAGGGTAAACAGATTTGATAATTATTATTACTGAAAGTTTCAATTAATTCATCTAAAAATGATTGATATTTACTAACTGTAAAACCTTTGACGTTTTCAAAAACGAAATAAGAAGGCTTTAGCTCTAAGACTAATCTTATAAAATCTTTTACTAAAAAATTTCTTGGATCGTCTAATACTCGACGACCCATATAGGAGTAACCTTGGCAGGGAGACCCAGAAATAATAATTTCTATATTTTGGTTGCCAATTCCACTTCTTTCTCGAATATCTTTCCCTGATAACTCAGTGATCGAACAAGGTAATACAACGCAATAAGGAAAATTAAACTTATGAACAGCAGCATGAACTGGATCGATTTCAACAGCAGCTTTTACATCAAATCCAGCTTGCTCAAATCCTAAACTTAGCCCTCCCGCACCAGCAAATAGATCTATTGCTATTGGTCTTTTTAGCTTACTCTTCATTCTTTTCGTTAAATAACTTGCTAAGTTGTTTGAGCTTATCGTGAGAAATTAATTTTTTTTGATTATTATGCATAGCAACTGAAGATTTACTTGATGGTTTAAGTGTCGATCCTTCGGGGATATTAGGCTTTGCTTCATCACGTATCATGGTTAGTAAGCAAGCAGCAGGATTCTCTATATCAGTTTTACTACGATACTCTTGAAAAGCTTCAATTGATAACTTAACTTTATGATATTCACGACTTGCTATTTCTTGCTTTAGTTTTGAATTCATCTTAATCCCCATTTCGTTAATTAATTGAAAGATATCCGAGTCTTCTAGTTGAATATCAGCAGTATGAACTTCACTGGGTTTAGGTATATCAGGTGTAGAGGAACTTGTCTCAGGTTTATTTATTCTTAAGGAAATTATCTTTGTCGATGAATCAGCAGAAGCTTTCTCTCGTAACTGCGATCGTAGGCGATCGCACTCATCTTTAAGTTCATAGATTTCTGCGACATGACCTCTGAGTTTTTCATTCTGGTGTTTGAGTTCCCTAATCTCCGCTTCCAGTTCTCTAATTCTTTGCCTAGCAACTTCATGTAGAGTTTTAAGGCTATGGGGTCTTGGGTCTTTTTCTTCTAAGGGATTTAGTTTAGTCTCCTTTTCCTGTTGAAGTTCGTGGATATATGCCTTAATCTCATCCCATTTATAGAGATAAGAAATAGAACAGCCAGAAACATTAGCAATCTTTGCAAATGTCAATGGCTGTTTTTGATCAAGTATTACTTTAATAGCTTTTAATACTTGTTCTTTTTTTTGTTCCTTTCTTTGAGCTTGAGTACGACGCAGAACTTCAGCTTGTTTATCGCGATTATGTTTTTTAGCCATGTGCTAAATTTCTTAGTTCTGGTAGCCATTTATCCATCGCCTCGATGGTGGCTTTGGCTTCTTCTTTTGCTAATTCTGCACCAGCTTGTTCTGCTTCAGTTAGTCTTTGTTGTTCTCCGTTATATTGACGTTCATAGAGAGGTAATTTACCAGTGCTAGGGCGAAAACTGGAACAGCCATAGCATTTGGGGTAAAGATTAACAGGACAGGGCGTTTTCGGGTCGAGGGCACAGTGTCCATAGACCACTAAGCGTGGTGCAATTTCGAGATCGAGTTCGTGTGCTTTAGGGTTGTTGAGTAGGCTTTCTGGCAAAGATTGCCAAGGGAGGAACTTGTTATCCAGGTTCATTAACAGTTCCTGAAAAGGCAAGTCTACTGCTGCTACTTGTTCTCTAGTAGGAGGTGTATAGTTTTGAAAAGTAGTAGTACTTCTAACATGGTCAGCATAAAGTTGAGCAGCTTCAATACCATGTTTTACTCGTACTTCTTGTAACCTGTTATGGCGAGTGATTTTACCTGTGAAGTGGGGTCTCTGCCCATTAGCATCACGGATGTCTTCTTTTTCTATCAGTAAACGAATAATGGCTACCATCCTATTATCATTTATAGTTAACGGAGGTGGTATTGGCAAAGGCTTCATAGTAGTAAAAGTAGGGTAATTTTTGATCCTGATATTCCTGAAATGACAAAATAAATATGAATATTCTAGACCAATTTCTTGTCTTATCCATTGTTGTTGTTCCTCAATTAATTGCCTAATTTCACGGGTAGCAGGTACTTGATGCCAACGCTTAGTTTTATGTTGATAGAATTTGATATACCATTTGCTATTTTCCTCTACTAAGCAATCAAAAATTAATTGGCAAATATCTCCTGGACGAGCAGCAGTGTACTCCTGTACCAGGTAATGGCGAGCAATAGGTGCAGGAATTTTCGACAAATGTTCTTTAATAGATGTGCGCGTTACTTCATCCAACCAGTCAGCATCATTTTTTGATTCTTTAAGGTAATCACGGCTACGAATTAGGTGTGATGCATCAAGTTCTAACCATTCAAAAAAAGATTTTATGTAGCTTAATTTATGATTGATTGTTTTGTTATCGCAATTTTTGTAATTATCTAAAAATCTGAGTACAGCTTCGCGACTGATATCAGCAGTTTGTTTTATTTTATAAGTGTCTAGAATTTTTCCAAATTGCTTTAAATTTGTTAGAGTATGTCTAACTCCTGATGGTGAAGAATACACTCTAGATTTGAGTAAATATTGAATATATTTTTTAACTTCTAATAGATACCATTGCGGCGATATGTTTTGAAAACTAATTGATTGCGGAAAAGGATTATCGTAGAAATGTCTTAAATACCAAATGTCATCCTCAAAACAAAAAGGTAATAATTGACCTTCCGTTGTCCTATTAACCCAGCTTGATGCGGCAGTTGATTGAGGCTCAAAGCCAACACCGCAATAGCGACATTTACACTGTTCATATATATTTCTTATTGTATATATCCATCCTTTTTGCCCATCATGTCCTAATTGAGTACAAAGTGGGTTGGGACATTCTATATCAGAGCGGTATTTGTAAATAAAGGCAGGAACTAGACAAGTCAGAGAGATCCGTTTATTGCAGGTATTACAAATAAATCTAAGTTTACATATTGAATTTTCTTTATAGGAAGTTTTCTTCAGATTGGTTTTCTGACAATTGGGGCAAATAAATTCACCTTGATATTCTTTATTCCAATCTACTTCTAATTGTCCATATAAAGTAGGATGAATAGAAATTGTATTAGATATCTGTTGAGTCATTATATTGCATCCATCTTCAAATTTTGTAGTTCTACTAAGCCTTTTAATCGAACTTTAAGCAAATCTATTAATCGATTAATTTCAGTAATTCTTCTTTCTTGCCCTACAGTTTTTGCTTGCTCTAAATCTTGTTGTAAGCTTTCGCAATCAGCCTCTAACTTAGCCTTGTCATCTAGAGTAACTCGATGGTGATCGCAACTTAGACAGGCATAACGGGACTGGCAATCACCTAATATACTTGGTCGGTGGCATTCTCCTAGCGGAGTGCTAACTTTTAAAATTTCAGCTAGTTTCTCGTATCTATGTTTTCTAGGTTTAAAGCTACTAACTTGACCATACTTATTGACATATCCTTGAGAATTAGCCTCTTTCTCCAATCGCTCTAAAGAACGCTTACGATAATGTGGCAGCATATCCAAAGAAGCATGACCTAAAACCGCAGCAATATATTCATCTTCTGCTTCACAATAAGCCATGATACTAGCTTTAGTACGGCGGAAATGATGGCTAGTGAGTTTAAATCTATTACCGTGTTTATCTTTTAGGTCAGCCTCTTCTCGAAATTCACTTAACCAAAGTGCAGTTGTTGCAAAAGATAGAATTTCAGGTTGATAAACTGGCTCTACGTGAAATCTTCCTTTATAACGATGAGATGAAACATCAACTTTACAAAACAATTTATCAAATTTGGAATTAGCACCAAATTTACCATCTAAAAATTTCTGTTGCTCTTGAACCAATTCAGCTAACAAATAATGAATTTGATAGAACCGCCATTGTTTGCGTTTCTCTACCCAACGCAGCATAAACCACTTATCGTCTTCTTGTTTCAAACATTGGCGAGGTATCCTGAGCATTTCTCCGATGCGACATCCCAAAACAAGTTGGAGTCTAAATAATCTTTCTAGTTGCGGTGGGAAAAGATCAAAATTCTCATAAATTTGATAAAGAACTTCTTCTGGAATTGTCTCTAGTTTAGGAACTTTTTTTTTAATTTTAAAATGAGTATAAGTTAATTTCAACCATCCTTCTTCAGCCCATAATTTGACTGCATAGGCTATACATTGTTGACGAGCTTTTGTCATTCTTTGAGATACATACTCTCGCAATAGAGTATCGGTTAAATCTTCTGGCTGACTATAGCCTTTAGCCATCAAAAACTCATCCAATTGTCTTAAGTAAGTAATTCGATGTCTAATATTATCCAATGATTGTTTTTGTCTAAAGGTTGCTAAAACGGTTAATTTTGCCAACAACTTAAGCCAAAGTAGTGAAAACCCCTTGAAATAAAGATTGCTGTGTCCAATAAATTTACGTTCTTCTTCTGTGTAACTAAGTTCTTCAAGAGACCAAATATCTCTCTCAAAAAAAGGGAGATATAGCCATTTTGGTCCCAATTCTGATTTTGCTATCTTTTCTTTTAAGACTTCTAGAGATAACATAATTATTTTTGCTCATCTGCTGATAAATAAGCATCTAGACTCATTTCATTCAGTACATGAGAATAGATATCTTTAGTAGTCACAATCGAACTATGCCCTAATAGTTGCTGTACGTAGTGATCTGCATAACCCGCTTGGAGCATCCTAGTAGCGAAAGTATGTCTGAATAAATGAGGATGTGCTTCAATTCCTGTTCGATCTTTTAGTTGATAAAACAGACTATTTAACCTTGCACTGGTCATGGGTTTTCCAATATACTTGCCATCCAAATTAACGAACAGCATCCCATGTCCGAGTTTTTCTGCTTCTGAGGGATATTCTTCTAATAGATAAGCATGAAAAGTTTCTTGAACCGACTCTCTGTTATGAAGGACTGCTATTTCTCTTTCTGTGCCTTTAGCTATTGCGCCATTGGGATTATTGTCCCGCCTTACAACTCTAATTCTTCCTCTAGTATCAAAGTCCTGTACGTCTACTAAATGTAAGCCTAATAATTCTCCTCTCCGCAATCCCGTTTCTCTCAGTAGCATGACTATCAGCCTGTCTCTGTAGCTGTAACAGGCATTTGCTAGTTGACCTACTTGTTCGTCGGTCAGACAACCAGGGAATATTTTTGGCTCTTTTACTTTAATCCGTTTGCGTTTTTCTGGGGTGCTTTTAACTATGCCTCGTAAGAAGCCACCTCGTTTGCCCCATCCATGAACCAATTTAGCAAAAACTTTTTCGTCAATCCTACCTTCTACAATGTGGAATTCATAGAGTCCTTGTATAGCTGTAACTGCTTGATTGACTGTTTTTGGGCTACGTTTGGAAACTATTTCACGTACTTCTTCGGAGATAACTTCTACTTCGCCACCAAGGAGATACCAGTTAACAAAATCAGCCAGTTCTTGGAGTCCTACATCTTGCCAGCTAAGAGATTTATATTCTAGCCACTGCCAGAAATCTACTAATCGACAAGCATAAGTGTTAACTGTGTTAGCTGCTAATTGACGCTTACGGCAGTAGTTTAAGTATCGCTGGATTGGTTCTATTGGCAAGCCAGTTTCTGTGTCAAATACGCAGCAAAATCTTTCCTCTGTTTGAGGATTAATTGCTCTTTCTAGGCTTATCACTTTCTACTTCGTGGAAGTTTTACTATAGTAACTTTACCATGAAGAATAAGCTATTTGTTGTTGTTTTTCTAAATTGTGTAATATAAAATTGTTGTTGTTATAAGGACTCCCACAAATGACTACATCAATTTCACGATCGCCAATCTGCGATCGCTTTCTAATTTCATCCCCAGTTGTGTCTACAACGCTTTGGCATAAGACCGTCCAGAAGGGAAAGTTAAATTCGTGGATTGCACAATGAATGGGGTCAATTTCCACCGATGCGAGTACATCAAAGCCAGCTTGTTCAAAGCCAAGAGTCATCCCACCTGCACCGGCGAACAAGTCAACTGCGATTGGTCGTTGTTTTCTCAACTCATGAGCCATGACACCTCTAAGCTGACTCTGAAATTTCTACAAATAACTCCCAATCTAAAATCTAAACTCCCATATCCGGTAGCATTTGCAAAATTTCTTGAGCAGCGCGATCGCATACTCCTAATTCTCCCAAACCCTGCCGCATTTCTTGATAATCTGCTAAGGTTTGCTGTCTCTTATCAGGATTGAGCAGTAATTCCATCGTGGCTTGGATAATATTCTCTGCTGTAGCTTGCTCTTGTAAAAACTCTGGCACAATTTCCCGCATCACCAGCAAATTGGTTGGCGATGCAAAGGGGATAGAACCTTTAAGGATGTTACGAGCAATCCAAGCTGTAATTGGGTTTAGGCGATAGACAACCACTTGCGGTACATTTAACAGGGCAAGTTCCAGGTTGACAGTGCCTGATTTGGTAATAGCAAAATCAGCAGCAGCAAAAACTTCTTTTTGTTGACCCGATACAATTGTCGCGCGCAAACCATAACTCTGAATTCCTGCTGCAATGGGCTTTCTAAATTCTTCTAAAGATAAGGGAATCCAGAAATGCACCTCTGGTAATTTAGCTTGAATAGTTTGGGCAGCTTGAAAAATTACAGGTAAAAGATATTTTACTTCTTGACGACGAGAAGCGGGTAGGAGAGCGATCGCGATCGTCTCTGGGTCAATTCCCAATTGAGCGCGGGCTTTCTGGCGACTGGGGGCAGTTTGCATCCGATCGACTAGTGGATGCCCCACCCAGGTAACGTCGGCACCTTGCTGGCTAAAATAACGGGCTTCTTCGGGGAAGATGGCTAAAAGCTTATTTGTAAACCCGACAATGCGGTTGGTGTTACGCACACTGACAGACCATACCCACTCTTGGGGAGCGATGTAATAAACTACTGGCACTTTTGGTAAATGCTGTTGCATATAGGTACCAATGCCGAGATTTGGACTCATGTAGTCAATTAGCAGCACCAGGTCAGGGGGATTTTGCTTCAAGTAGGCGATCGCTTTTCGTTGTACCTGGAGAGTAGGTACAAGATAAGGCAGGCCTTCTAGAAGACCCATTGAGCCAATATGACTAGTATCGCCCAGTATCGTTGCTCCTACCTCTGCCATTTTTTCGCCACCAAGTGCCACAATCTCTAATTCCCAGCCAGCAGCCACAGCTTGACGCTTCAGCGCCGCAATTAGTAAAGAACCTTGCAAATCGCCAGACACTTCGCCAGTGCTGATAAATATCCGCATTTAGTAATTAGGAAGAAAATAAGGGACAGGAAAACATCTTTTTTATCTCACGCAGAGTCTCAGAGTCGCAGAGAAAAACGCAACAGAGTAATCTTGTACTTACGCAAAATCTCTTTCAAACTCTTATTTCTACCCTTCAAGAACGCCTCCGGCGAACGTGACCTTTGTGTCCTTTGTGGTACCCTACCCTGCGGGAACCCTCTTCTCCTACGGAGACGCTAACGCGGTAAGCGCAGCTATGCCCGAAGGGCTTTACGAGGGAACGGGAAGCCGCTAGCCTGCGGCAACGCTCCGCGTAGCTTGCTTCTTTGAAGGAGTACGCGTCTACGTTATTCTTAGTTTGAGTCGGGGATTCAGACCTCAACTCAAACTTCTAACTGACTCAGGACTCATCACTAGCGCTTGGTCTACCCTTTCCAGGAATTAAACCACGTCTTCCTGGCATCTTAGAAAGTAGCAGGAAGCGGCGCAGGTGTTGTAGCTGTTCGGTATCACCCAGCAGTTCTAGCTGTTCCAAAGCCTCTTTAAAGGTTAAGTTAGAGCGATAGAGAATCCGAAAAGCTTTTTTTAGGGTTTGCAACTCGCCCGGGTTCATACCAGAGCGTTTTAGCCCTACCAAGTTGAGGGTACGCACTCGTGCTGGATTTCCCTCTACAAGCATATATGGCGGCACATCCCGGTCAATACGTGCCATACCCCCGATCATGGAGTGCTTGCCAATACGCACAAATTGATGGACTCCCAAAACCCCGCCTAGTCTAGCGCGTGATTCTATATGAACATGACCCGCGAGCGCTACGGAGTTGGGAATAATCACATGGTCTTCAATAACGCAGTTATGAGCCACATGGACATAAGCCATCAATAGGTTGCCGTTGCCAATGACTGTCGCTTCCCCTGCACCAGTAGCGCGGTTAATGGTGACGTACTCACGAATTTGGTTATTGTCACCAATTTTGACCCAGGTAGGTTCTCCCACATATTTGAGATCCTGGGGTTCCATGCCGATAGTTGCACCAGGGAAAATCTGATTTCGCGCCCCAATTTCACAGGGTCCTTCTAGCACTACATGAGCGCCAATTATTGTTTCAGGACCTACTTTAACATGCGCTCCAATCACAGCATAGGCACCGACTTGCACTGATGGGTGGAGTTCCGAGTTAGGATGAATTACAGCAGTTGGGTGAATAAGCGTCTTCAAGGGTGAATCTCCAGAACTGTCTTGAGAGCCTGCGCCTTTCTGGGTTGGGCTGGCAGCGTACTGCTAGGGTTTCCCCGTTGAGGCGACTGGCGTTGCGGAACATTTAAGCTCTCAGTAACTGAACACTAAGTATTCAGTTACCGAAAGTGTCGGGCAAAGCAAGTTAAGTGTGAGGGCGACGAAATTAAGAAATTATAAATTACTCTTGTGGCTAGTTAGTTTTACTGCTATCCTTTTTCAGGTTTCAGTAAAGGCACTTCACGGCTGTGCCCCTACCACAAGAGCAGGTTTTTAGTTTACTAAAGAAAACATTAATTCGCCTTCAGCAGCTATCTGACCGTCAACTTCAGCACGACCCTGCATTTTACCGAAACGACGCTGTTTTACCCACAACAGTTCCACCGTCATGATTAGCTGATCTCCTGGAACTACTTGGCGACGAAAGCGGACTTTATCGATACCAGCAAACACGAATAGTCCACCTGCTTCATAATCTGGTAGTTGCGTCAGGACTATACCGCCTACTTGTGCCATTGCTTCGACAATTAGCACTCCTGGCATCAGTGGCCTTCCTGGGAAATGACCTTGAAATTGGGGTTCATTGACAGTGACGTTTTTCACACCTACCGCTAGTTTTCCTGGAACATAGTCAATAATTTTATCTACCAGTAAAAACGGGTAGCGGTGAGGCAGGAGGTTTTGAATTTCTTCAGTGGTGAAGATTTTTTTCGGTTCCGGTGTGCTTTGAGCTTTAATGCTATCGGCTTCGGTGAGGGTTGTCATTGGCTGTGCGCTTGTTTTTCAATCTGGAATCGAGCAGCGAAGGAATTTTAAATTTGAAGGTTAAGATTTGTGAATCAATCCAAAATCTAAAATCTAAAATCTAAAATCCTTTGTGCCAGTTGAATATGTAAATTGTGGCTGGCCTTATACGCTAAGAAGTGAGCACGAGGAATATTACCCAGTAAACTCAAATCTCCTACTAAATCCAAGATTTTATGACGTACTGGCTCATTTGCAAATCTTAATGGTGGATTTAACCACCCATCAGGGCCGCAGACGAGTGCATTCTCCAAGCTGCCACCTTTGATTAAGCCAGACTGTTGCAAATGTTCGATTTGATGCAGCAAACCAAAGGTGCGTGCGGGAGCAACCTCTGTAGCAAAGCTAGCAGAGGCATTTTCCAGATCGGCAGTTAGTGACCAGCTGTGCCATTGGTTACCAATAGCAGGCAGATCAAAGTCAATACCGTAACTAAAGCGGGTTTCTGGTGCGGGGATAGCAGCAACAAAGGTATCTCCCTCATAAATCCAAATTGGCTCTTTAATAGCTACAGATACTTCGCCGTCAGTTACGGCTTGCGATCGCAAGCCAGCTTGGGCGATGCTTTCTGCCCATACCCTTGCCGAACCATCCAGCAGTGGCACTTCCGGTCCATCAATTTCAATCCGGGCGTTATTTATACCCATACCCGTAAGAGATGCCAATAAATGCTCGACAGTACGGATGCACGCCTCACCTTTACCCAATTGGGTTGAGAGCAGAGTTTGACTAACTGCTGCAACTTGCGCTGGAATAATTGGCGAATTTGCTAAATCTACTCGCACAAAGTAGCGCCCACTACCCACATCGGCTGGTAGTATCCGAACTTGGGTACTCACACCGCTATGCAGCCCCACTCCGGTTTGAGTGATTGGTGCGGCTATTGTGTGTTGTTGCATAAGCAAAAAGTCAATATCTTGCGGTTGGTATTGTTCATGTTCAGATTTAGTTAAACCTGCGAACTGCACCTGAAAATATTAATAATTCCTCGTCAATGGTCAACAGTCAAGAGGAGCCACTGCGGTCTTGGGATCTGCTCAAGTAGAGCAAATGGCGTTTAGCGGTCAAAAGTTCTTTGACTTTGGACTCTTGACTAAAGTTAAAATCTTTCGCCAATCCCAAAATTGATCCGGCTGTCACCGTCATCGTTGAGACCGTAGTCAATACGAATTGGTCCTAATGGTGATTGCACACGAACACCAAGACCATAGCCATAGCCAGTACCATTTTTGTTCAGTAATTCAGCGGCTCTGGTATTGGTTCCTAAATCTGTACCAAAATCGAAAAATAGTGCCCCACTGACTACTGAGAACACGGGAAAACGATACTCAACAGAGGCTTGCACATAACTGCGGGAACTGGCTAGCGTACCTTCTTCATAACCACGCACAGAGTTACTACCACCTAAGGTAAAGGCTTCATAGGGGGGCAAGTCACCTAAAACAGTACCTCCTTGCAAGTTAAAAGCCAGAGTTTGCGGTCCTTTGCTGAGGCTAATTAAGCTGACCGGAAGATATTGGCTGTAGCTACCCCGTAACCGTGTGAGGAAAATACTACCTTGTCCTATGGGAACTGACTGATCGACCCCAAAACGAAGATAAGAACCACTAGTGGGTTGCAAGGGGTTATTACGGCGATCGCGCTGTGCTCCCAGTTGAAGTAGCAACAAATCGTCATCACCTGTCCCAGATTGGGTTAGGGGAATTAGTTCTGTCGGCAGTCCATCCCTGTAGACTGTGCCTTGGTTTCTGCTATTGCCATCAGCATCTTTGGTGGAAACTCGTTGATATTGGAAACCCGCTGAAGCAGTCCATTCAGAACTTGCGTAGGGATTAGCCGAAAGCGGACGGGTAAAAGTGAGACCGCCACCTAAACGAACAACACGGGGGCGATCGCCTTCAGTATCTCCTGGTGCAAAGGTCTCAATATTTTGATCTTTGCCATCAAAAATTAAGGAAATTGAACGGCGACGGAAAATATTAGCTGTGTAAGAAGTCCGGTATGGATCGCCGGCAATCCAAGGATCTGTAAAGCGCAGGTCAAACAGCAGTTCCCGTTCACCTACTTGTAACTCAGCTCCTAGTCTTTGGTTTCTACCATTGAAGTTTTGCTGCTGATAACTAATGGTGCCGAATAGTCCGCTAGCAGAACTAATCCCCGCACCTGCGGCAATAGAACCGCTATTGCGTTCAGCCACATTCACTACTACATCTACTTTGCTGGGGTCACTACCAGGGTCAAGGGAAACGTTCACATCTTCAAAGATGCCCAACCCATATACCCGTTGTAGGTCTTTTTGTACGGTGTTGCGGTTGAATACCTGTCCTGGCTTCAACTCCAACTCTCGCGTGACGATATATGTCTGTGTTCGTCCCCGGATTGGTTGGCCCTTCTCGTCTGTATCCTGACCTTCTTTATTGCGAAACCGGACTCTAATGTTCTCAACTACCCCTTCTGCTACCTGTAAGGTAACAACTCCATTTTCTGAGACTTGGGGCGCTCCGATGACATTCGCTAGTACGTATCCTTTGTCTTGATACCGCTTGGTTAATTGCTTGATACCTTCCTGCAAGTCACGCAAGTTGAGGATCTTGCCATACTGATCGCGAAAAACTTCATCCGCAGTAGTTTGCGGGAGTACGGAAGTCACACCTGTACCAGGATTTGCTTGGATTTGTACCTTAGTGAGGACTGGGTTTGGTTGGACTATAAAACTTACCCTTACTCCTAAAGGTGTATCTTCTGGCACTGCTTGGACATTCGAGAAGAAACCTGTACCAAAGATAGCATTGATATCTTCTTGAAGTTGGGAACGGGTGGTTGTCCTCCCCGGTTGGGTACGAATCACTGAGTAAACTTGATTTTCCAGTTCTGGTACTAGTTGCCCAGATTGAGTTCTCACCGCTACTTCTGATACCAATACGCGGGGTTCACTCGATTCTGGAGTAGTTTCTGGATTACTGGGAAATATAGGTGCCCCTACTGGTGGGTTGGTATTGTCTTGGGATGGATTGTTACCAGGAGCCGGAGCAGGTGCTGGTTGTTGCGTACCTGGGGACGGAATGTTGGGAACTGGTGTTTGTTGGGGAGTAGGCTGTGGGGTTGTTTGTTGTGGAATTGGCTGGGGAGTAAGTTGGAGAGTCGGTTGTGGCGTTTCTTGGGTAAGTTGTGCAGTTTTTGGTGTTGTCGTGCTTGGCACCAATACTTCTGGGGTCCCAGTCTCCGCTGACTGATTTGGTAATGTAGCGATCGTCCGAGGCTGGAGACCTTCTAATGCTTTTACCCCTGCACTAGGGGGTTTTTGCACTTGTATCGTTGTCGGCGTTATCGTCCCAGCTGAGCGATTGGGGAATGCTGCCACGAGAGTACGGGGCTGGAGTCCCTTCAGTGCCCTTACCCCGGCGCTAGGGGGTGTTTGAGGAATTTGTGTAGTTTTTGGCGTTGTTGTGGTTGGCACTATTACTGCTGGTGTCGTAGCCCCCAATGAGGGATTGGGGAATACTGCCACGACAGCAGGAGAATGGAGACCTTCCAATACCGAAACCGCTGGGGAGTGCGCGGAAGATTCCACATTTTCACTAGAGTGTTCTTGACCGATGTCATTTTCAGACTGCTGATTTGTCGTCGGTGTAAACACCTCTGCTGTCTGTTGGAAATTGTTAGTGGCTTGTGCATTTGCACTTAGCGGAGCACCCAAAGGGGCTGCAATTGTTACCGCTGCCACTAATACGGGAGATAAACGCATTTTATTTCACTTCCTCTTCTCGTCCACACACCATCACAAGGCAATCATGCTCTCATGTAAAAGGTAAAAAATAAAAATGGTATTTTTACCGATTTTATTTAATTTAGGCTTTCCACTGCTTGTAATACTCTTTGTAAAACCTCCTGGTAGGCGTTTTCTACATTTCCTAAGTCTTTGCGAAAGCGGTCTTTGTCCATTACCCGGCGGTTACTATCCTCTTGGGCTGTGTCCCACAAACGGCAAGTGTCGGGGCTAATTTCGTCTGCTAAAAGCACTTGCCCTTTTGAGTCCAAGCCAAACTCTAGTTTGAAGTCTACTAGGGTAATACCGCAACGCTGCCAAAAGCTGCGCAGAAACTCATTGATTTGCAATGCTAGATGGGTAATTGTCTCAACTTGTTCCGGAGTAGCTAGTTCCAGCAGGTAGAGGCGATCGCGAGTCAGTAACGGATCACCTAAGTGATCGTTTTTGTAATAAAACTCTACCAACGGCTGCTTTAGTATTGTGCCCAATGACAGCCCTGTTTGCTCACACAGACTACCAGCTGCAACATTTCGCACAACGACTTCTAATGGCAAAATTTTCACTGCCTTTACCCGCATTTGATGTGGGGCAGGGCTGTCAATATAGTGAGTTTTTATACCTTGTTTTTCTAGCTGCTGAAACAGTTGACTGGAAATACTACAGTTAATATTTCCCTTACCTATGATACTGCCACGTTTTTGGGCATTAAAGGCCGTGGCATCGTCTTTGAAATCAGCCAACAAGACTTCAGGATCATCCGTCTTGTAGAGGATTTTTGCTTTGCCTTCGTATAGCTTGGAATAAACAGACATGGCGAGCAGTAAATTTACAGGTGATGGGCAGATTTGGCTCTTAAAGCTAAACCATTTTATCTTTAGTTATTAGTAATTAGCCATTGCTTATGAATCAACGGTCAATCACAACAGGCAGTTCGCACTCTTATTTGATTGATGAATTTACTCGTAAAGGTAGGCAATAGGTAAAATCTGAGCCAGCCCAGTATTGGGTTTCCCACGCCATGTGCTACGACGGAGAACATCCCTTACGCGACGCTATTACCTTGCTAATGCTAGTTCCCTACGGAGGAAAACTCTTTCAAGGCAGTGCTGGTCTCCCTAGCAGCGACTGCCTTGAAAGAATGCTGAGTGCTGAGTACAGAGTTAAGAGTAATTAATTATCTCCCAATTCCTGCCTTCGGGTAGCGCTCGTACCTCGCTAACGCAGTCGCCTGCGGAGGGAAAACGCTACTTGCTACCCTTCTCCTAACGGAGACGCTACGCGAACGGGTTCTCCTTTGGAGTACAAGCTAGGAAACCCGTCCACCGGACTGGCTCACCGCTACGCTAACACCAACGGAGTGGCTCCCCTCCCGCAGCGCTGTCTCACCTTGTCCCTTTTTCATACATAGCGATGAATTTTTTTCATCGAGACTGCCTTGAAAACCCCGTAACGCACAGCCCTCCTCTGAGCGACTGGCGAATCAGAAGAGCAACAAACAATCCCCAGGAAAGAAAGGAGGTTCAGCATTAGGTCTATTTTTAATCAAACCAGATTTCCATAGCAGTGTTAAATTATCTTTGGCGCAAGCTAAATTTTTGAATAAAGTGTATTTTTTGACAATGTAATTAATTTTCTATATGCAAGGAAAAATATTTTAAATTGGCAAGATAGTATATATTAATACCTTGTCAATAAGGCTTTTAGCGTAGTTAATGGTAGTCGTTATTTCGTGCAATCATGCACTAAGATGTAATGAATTGGTAACTAGCAGGAGTAAACTATCCTACCTAGTTTGCAACGTTAATTAAAAACCTGTCTTGGTAAATCCTAATATTTAATGATTTTTAGCTTTGATAATCTCTGTCAAAAATTAAAATTGACAATTTTGCCCAAAAGGTTTAAACAAGAGGGATTTAATTTTTTAATTACTCCCGACTGAATAAAACAGAGATTTAGAGCGGCTAGTGATTCAGCTTCAGATATAAACACAGGGGGAGTTGAATAAGTGGAGAAAAAAATAGTGAGTAAAGATGATTTTCTCTATCCTCGTGGCCGCTACTACGGTCACGTAAAGCCAGAAAACTTAGTTTTCAATGCAAATCTACAGGAATTCGCCCAGAAAGTAAGTTATATTTGTAACTTAGAAACAGGGGGGAAATTACCGCCAGAAGAAGCTTATGAACAAATAAAAGAGCTTTGGAAACAGTTAAAACGTACAAAAAAACAACTAAAAATTGGTGAAAGCCCTTTTCAGGATGACCAGGGTAACCAGGATCAGCCTCAAGGATAAAGCCAGAAAAATTACTAACACTACCCTCCGGAGCAAGCGGAATTCTCAATAAGAATGAGTTTTTAGAGGCTCCGGGTTTACTCTGCGAGAATCTTTGGCTCCAAAGCGCAGGGTATATTGTCTTCATGCCCGCGATCGCGGTACTAAGTAAAAGTCAATAAATTGTTGGTAAAAATTTAAGATATCAATTTGCTTGTTAAGTAGCTTTATTAATTAAACTTCAGTTACTTAGCAGTCATTGTCCAGACACCATCCCAAGAATCAGGGGGTGGTGTTTTTTGATAATTATGAGCGCGTTCTAAGTGGATATTTACGGCTTGGTCTTGAGGGCGAATATTTTTGGCAGCTTCAAAGCAAACGATCGCACGTTGGAAGTTATGGGCTAAATAAGCCATCCTTCCAGACTGATAGTAGAACAAAAAATCTTGAGTGGCATCATCTAGAGGAGTAGTGCGATCGCTAATTAACTCATAGATATTTACTGCTTGATACTTACCTTTGACGCGAATTTTATCTAACTGGCGTGTCCAAATGCGATCGCTACAGAGTTGATAAGTAAATTCACTCAAAACGATGTCACAACCATATTCTTTTGTCACACCTTCCAAGCGGGAACTTAAATTGACGCCATCGCCAATGACGGTATAATCCATGCGTTTGTGGGAGCCGATATTACCAGAAACCACTTCTCCCGAACTAATCCCAATGCCAATATGAATTTGTGGCTGTGCTTGAATAATCCGGCGCTGATTAAATTCTGCTAACCGTTGGCGCATATCCAATGCTGCTTGTACGGCTCGCCAAGCATGATTTTCTGTGAGGGGTAAAGGCGCACCAAACACTGCCATTAAAGCATCGCCAATAAACTTATCTAAGGTGCCTTCATGGTTAAAAACTGCCTCTACCATTGTTTCAAAATACTGGTTAAGTAACGATACCACCTCAGCTGCACCGAGATTTTCTGTAAGTGTGGTGTAGCCACGGATATCAGAAAACAAAATCGTTACTTCCTTGCGTTCTCCCACCATTAAGGCATCTTCCCCCAAAGCCATAACTTGCTCAGCTACATGGGGTGTGAGGTAGCGGTACATGGTAGTTTTCAAGCGTTTTTCCTGGCTGATGTCTTCCAACACCACCAAACCACCCCTAACTCCACCTTCTGGGTTGGTTAAGGGATTCACAGTCAGATTGGTGCTGCGTTCGACTTTTTGCACCTCACTTGCACTCAAAAACTTAGATTGGGGTGTCAGGGGTAGATTCCAGGGAATAAAAACATCTAGATTTTGGCGATCGCTCACTGCCAAAATTAAGGAACCAGGGGTGTAAAAGAGTTCCCCCAGTGGCGGCGTATTACTTTGGTTCTGACGTTGCTGTGTCCATCCCGCATCCATTTCACTTGGTACTCGGCACTCAGAACTTTGGACGTGGTACAGTCCCACAGTTAAACTTTGCTCGGGAACGTAATGTTTTGCTCCGGTTTTTAGACTATCTTCCAGCCGCATTTGCAAATTTTCAATGGGCACTACTTCCCAAACTAAGCGCCCAAGCAAATTTTGTTCCCACAAATGTTTATTACTTTTTTGATGAGTATCTCCTATCGGACAACCAAGTAATTCCAGTGCGGCATCATTAATAGTGACAATTCGACCTGCCATATCTGTAGAAATTACAGCATCAGACAAACTTTGCAAAATGTCTTTTTGATACTGTTTTTCTAACAACACATTTTCAAAAAGGCGAGCGTTTTCCAGAGCAATTCCGGCTTGGATATTAAAAGCTCGCATAAATTCTTCATCAGAGGCAGTAAAACTACCTTGTTGCTTATTAATCAACTGGGTGACACCAATTAATTCATTCGCGGAATTAAAGACTGGCAAACATAAAATATTGCGAGTTACATACCCAGTCTTTCTATCTGTAGATGGATCGAAGCGGGGATCTTTATAAGCATCTGGGATATTCACAGCTTCACCAGTGGAAGCCACATAGCCAACAATGCCGCGATTGGATGGCATCCGGATTTCAATTGAGTTTGTGCCATCTGCTGCCGCCGCTACTTTTGTCCAGAGTTCCCCCATTTCTTTACGATATAGAAATAGCGTGCTGCGGTCTGCTTGCATTAAGATCCGGGCTTGCTCCATCACTATTTGCAAAGTTGCTTCTAAATCTAAACTTTGCCCTAGGGTTTGAGTTGCCCGTAAAAGTGCTGTGGCTCCCCGTTGATTGCGAGCTGCTACATAGAAAGTTTGGCAGCTTTCCAAGATAATACCAATCGAAGCTGCAAAATCTCGAAATCGTTCCTCATCATCATGATTAAAGGGAAGATCTCCCGCTTTATTAGCCAGTTGTACCACTGCTACGGTTTGGCTTTTGCTACTAACAACTGGCATACATAAAAGATTCCGGATTTTGTAGCCCATTTGTTTTTCTAGTTCTGGGCTAAATAAGGGATGAGTAGCGGTTTCAGATATATTTAAATATTGACCAGTGCTAGCAACATGACCAGGAATACCAACTGTAATTGGAGTGCGAATTTCTAAGAATTTTTGGCTGTTATCTTGGGGAACTTTTGACCACAGCTGGCCTTTGTCATAATCTACTAAAAAAATTGCCGTGTGCTCTGCTTGGAGAATTTGACCAATTTTTAGTGTGATCGCTTCTAGGACTTTCTCCAACATAGTTTCTAGAGCTTCATTATTGATCAGTTCAATTGCTCTAAGAAATTGCTGGAACTCAGCAGTAATAAAATCGAGTAAACAAACAAATTCGTTAACAGAAAGATCTTTAACACGACGCAATAAAGCGTGGGTACGATTAACTTGAGTCAGTTCAGTTAATGTAGCCAGGACGCTACCAGGATTAGGGAGTGTCATGGGAATTTTAGTTTTAGATTTTAGATTTTAGATTTTAGATTTATATTGCTATACACCATTTAACTGAGAATTACCACAGCACACAAAAATCAGCCGAAGGGGGACGCGAAGATAATTTTTCTCAAAATCTCTCAATGTCCCCGCATCTTGCTTTTGCGCATCCGTCCTATGGGTTAACTTAGTACCATTTGTGTTCAAATGCTTAGCTAGATAGCTCTAGTTAACTTTTGAGAAAACAGCACCTTTTGATAGTAATCTTGTAGCTGGCGTGTGGCGTTTGCCCATCCCCACCTTTCGGCTTCTCTACGAGCATTTTGACGGATTAGGTCACATTCTTGTTTCTCCTGTAAAAGGCGAACAGTAGCGGTAATTGCACCTTGAATATCTGCTGTTGGCTCAAAGAGATAGCCATTAACCCCGTCTGTAACAATATCAGGAATTCCGCCCGAACGAGCTGCGACTACTGGACAACCAGCCGCCATTGCTTCTAGTAGAACTAATCCCAGTGTTTCTGTACGGGAAGGAAAGATAAAAGCATCTGCACTCGCAAAGGCAGAACCTAACTCCCGTCCCATGAGATAACCGACAAAGTTGGTGTTCGTGCCAGCAAAGTGTTTTTCTAGCGCTTGGCGGTGAGGGCCATCTCCTACCAATGCCAACCGTGCTTCTGGAATTGCCTCTAAAATCGGTTTGATGCGCTCAATTTCTTTCTCGGCAGATAGACGACCAACGTAGAGTAGCAACGGACTTTCTGGGTGATTCTGTGTTAAACGCGATCGCATCTCGACACTAGCTAAATCAGGATGAAATAATTCTGTATCCACCCCCCTTTGCCATAAATCTACCCGTTCAATACCATGTGCTGTTAATTCTTCCACCATCGCTGTGGAAGTACATAGATTTAACTCGGCTTGATTGTGAGCGCCTTTAAGTAATTCCCAGAGCAAGCCTTCCAGCATCCCCAAGCCGTAATGTTGGAGATATTGGGGTAAATGGGTATGGTAAGACGCCACTAAAGGAATTTTGAGGACTTTGCTATAAAATATCCCAGACAATCCCAAAACTGCTGGATTTACGACATGGATGATATCTGGTTGAAATTCTTCTAAGGCGTAACCAATGGCTGGTCGCGGTAAAGCCATTTTTAATTCTGGATACAATGGCAAAGGAAAGCCAGTCACGCCATAAACTTTCGCTCCTTTATGTTCGGTGATCCCGCCTTCCGGGGCAATCACTAGGACTTGATTTCCATGACGCTGTAGGTGGTCAACGGTGTGACGCAGGCGCGTTACAATGCCATCAACCTTAGGCAAAAAGGTTTCAGTGAATAGGGCTATTTTCATGAACAACTATTCAGTCCAAGCAGATAATTCCAGCTTCTTTTGCGTTTCTTTCTCAATCACAGCGTAAACTGTCTCCCGTGGCGTAATCAATTCTGTACAGTCAGAATTAATGTTTTGTCGCTGTTTTTGGACAAAATCGGAGATGTCCTCAATATTCAAAATCCAATCTTTAGCATAAGTAGCTAGCACTTTTCCTCGTAACCCTAACTGAATAGCACGGCGCTCTAACTTGGCTCCAGATGGGTAACGATCGGGGTCCCATTGTAAGCGAACCTGTGACTGCTTCAGGGCTGTTTGCCATGCATTTCTATTGGGATAAAGTTCTAGAATATAGCTGGAATGAATAGCCATCGCTAAAATTTCATCAAAAGCCGAGCGTTTAATCCAAATAGCCAATACCACCTCTTGTCCTGCTTTTGTACCCCAACCGGAACGGTACATCATCCACAAGAAATTAGGCTTGATCCAACTCATGCGATCTAGACTAAATTCGCCACCAAAATAACCGTGTGCAGCAGCGAAGTTACCAATAGCTGGACGATACGCTTGATAAACAATAATTGACTGGTCATCATATTGCGCTAGGATATGACGACCAGTTTTTGGCCAGCGACTTACTTGACTTAAATAAGGTTCTGTAATCAGCCGCACACAGAATTTACCCTACTCAGCACTCAGGACTCGGTACTCAGGACTCTTCATCCTACTTTCTATGCCAAGAGACTTTAGGCAGAATTTGCTGATTATCAACTCGTTTCTGATACTTAATGGCAAAGTTTAACAGAGAATCAAGTAGAGAATCAGAGAGATAGTGCGGTTGTAAACCTAAATCGAGTAGTTTGGTGTTTTTAGCGTTGAAATAATGTTCTTCTTTCTCAACTCTGGGATTTTCTAAGTGATTTACTTCCACATTCAATCCCATAGCGTTCCCGGCTTTTTTCACCATCACTGCCAATTCACCAACACTGAATAGTTCGGTAAATTGGTTAAAGACGCGGAATTCACCAGGTTGAGCAGGATTTGCGATCGCTAATTCTACACACCGGACTGTATCCCGAATATCTAAAAACCCGCGGGTTTGTCCGCCTTTACCGTAAACAGTGAGGGGATGACCAATAGCTGCTTGAATGCAGAAGCGGTTAAGTGCTGTACCAAACACCCCATCGTAATCAAGGCGGTTGATTAACAATTCGTCCATTCCCGTTTCTTCGGTTAAGACGCCATAAACTACACCCTGATTTAAGTCTGTAGCCCGCAACCCCCAAATTCGGCAAGCAAAATGGATGTTGTGACTGTCATGGACTTTGCTGAGGTGATACATTGAACCCGGTTGTTTGGGATAAGGCAATGTATCTTTGCGCCCGTTGTGTTCAATGGTGATGTAGCCTTCTTCGATGTCGATGTTGGGTGTACCATATTCACCCATTGTTCCCAACTTCACCAGATGACAGTCTGGGAAATCTTCCCGCATCGCATAAAGCAAATTCAAAGTGCCGACTACATTATTGACCTGAGTTAGAACTGCATGTTCGCGGTCAATCATTGAAAATGGAGCCGAACGCTGTTCCCCAAAATGAACTATGGCACTGGGTTGGAATTTGTGCAGTGCTTTGTTGAGGAATTCGTAATTAGTAATATCGCCAACAAACAAGTCTATGGATTTACCAGTTAAGTCGTACCAGCGCTGGAGACGTTGCTGAATTGGCGCGATCGGAGTGAGAGTTTCGACACCTAGCTCGTTATCCCAGTGCCGCCGCACTAAACTATCTAAAATCCCGACCTCATAACCTTGATTTGAAAGGTAAAGAGCAGTCGCCCAACCACAATACCCATCGCCACCAATAACCAGGACTTTCATTTTTACCAGTTTTCACTCGCTGTAAGCTAAATCTACCAGGTTTGTGTCACCTCTCAACTATCCAAAGGGGTAAACTACTCAACAGATGTTTTTTCAAAGTGCTGTTTGCCATAGCTGGGAAAAGGTTTTAAAGGCAAAAGGAAAATTCTATTCTTTTTTGCTTCAGCTTTTTTCTTTGCTGTGCTTTGCCCAACTTCTACAGAAAATTTCATAATTGGTGCTGATGAGCCGAAATTTTGTCAAGGCATTTGTCAAGGAAATTTATGACAAATTGTATAATTAATTACTTAGGAACTTTGTACTGCTGGGCAACGTAGTAAAAAAAACGGTAGTAATCAGTAAAATCTTGGCTTTGGCTTCGGCCTTGCCAGTAGTATTTAACTTGTCCCTGAGTAATTGTGAGAGTCATTGAACTTACTTGCTGACCCACTTCTACAACGATTACCCCAGGTATTCCTTGGGCCGTCTTAAAGTTGGGATTGACGGTAACTTTAGTATTCCGGTTGAAAGACTCTGGTAGCCGGTTACCCGCCCAAGAGCGAATTTCTACTGTATTTTTTTCTGAAGAGACAAAGGCAACCCCATCATCATTTTCTGGTGGTGGTAAAGCATTCCAGTTGCTAGGATAGGGAAACTCAAAGCCGTACCGGGTATTAGTATAAGTCTTCCAAGTGACATTAGAGGCATTAAAACCAGGTGCTGCACACCCCCACAGCATCATTAATAAAGCGATCGCTCTGCCAAAGCTGTGGGCGTTAAGATAAATTTTTCGCTCCAAACTACAAGCCTTAACCGTAGCAGTAGACATTATTGCACCTAGTTACCAATTCTGGAAAATTGGTTTTAGTTTATACTCAAAATCTATTTTTAGCACCTTGAGTTTTTATTTGAGCATGACAACGGCTATGACCTGGATTTCTCACAAGTAAGAAATCCGGGCTAGATTATCTGACGGTATTTGAGCAGTTACACTAGTTGTAGAAAGGATAGATGCGGCTATGACTGCCAGCACTGCACTAGTTTTGTAGTGATTTGAGAAAATGTGAGTTAGGGCTGTAATCATAAAAGTTGTGAGCGCACAAATTACGCAAGGTAATAAAAGGTTTAAGACAAAAAGATAGAAATTTTCTCCTCTTTCACTACATTGGGAGTGATTATTCTTTCGCTCAATTTTACTAAACTTAATTGACTCAATCGTCACGCCTAAATCCTTGTAGAAGTTCCTTTAATTTGGAGAGCAAAGTTTATATGCATACACTTGAGAGAAAGTCAACGAAAAGAGCTTGGTCTCAGGCGATCGCTCAACCTGCGACCGAATTTCCTTCTACGGAATTATCGATTCTTTCTGGCAACATCCCGCAAGGTTTACGCGGCACACTTTACCGCAATGGCCCTGCACGCCTAGAACGTGGCGGGATTCATGTAGGACACTGGTTTGATGGAGATGGGGCAATTCTAGCTGTGAATTTTACCGATGCAGGAGCAACCGGAGTTTATCGCTACGTGCAAACCACTGGTTATCAAGAAGAAGCAGCCTCAGGTACACTGCTTTACGGTAACTATGGCATGACCGCACCAGGGGCAATTTGGAATCAGTGGCGCAGACCAGTCAAGAATTCAGCTAATACCTCAGTATTGGCATTACCTGATAAACTACTGGCACTTTGGGAAGGTGATAACCCCTATGCCCTTGACCTTCAAACCTTGGAAACTAGAGGTTTAGATAATTTAGGTGCTTTGGATAAGGGATTACCTTATTCTGCTCATCCCAAAGTTGACTACCAAACTAAAGAGATTTTTAACTTTGGCGTTAGTCCTGGGCCAAATGCTACGCTCAATGTTTACAAGAGCGATTTTACTGGCAAAATTCTCCAAAAAGCCAAGTTCACTGTAGAAGGTGTACCCTTAATCCATGATTTTGTACTAGCGGGTCAGTATCTTGTATTTTTTGCCCCAGCTGTGCGGGTAAATATTTGGCCTCTTCTGTTTGGGACCAGCCCATATAGCGATTCACTAAAATGGCACCCAGAAGTAGGTACTCAAATTTTGGTGATTGACCGTGAAAACTTATCTTTGGTAAGTCGGGGACAAACCGAACCTTGGTTTCAATGGCATTTTGCCAACGGTTATGTTGATGCTAGCGGTACAGTAATTGTTGATATCGCCCGTTATCAAGATTTTCAGACTAACCAGTACCTTAAAGAAGTAGCCACAGGAGAAACTCACACTCCTGCTAAGAGCACGCTAACGCGCGTTCATCTACATCCCGACACAGGTAAAGTTACAGCAATTCAAGAACTAATAGACAGACATTGTGAATTTCCGGGTGTACCTCAGCAAAATGTTGGGCAAGTCTCACGGTATACATATATGTCTTCATTCCGCCAAGAATCAGATATTAGTCAAGAAATATTAAACACGATCGCCCGTTTCGATCACCAAACTGAAACCTTTACCGAAGCAGATTTAGGCGAAAACTGCTATTGTTCAGAACCCATTTACGTTCAAGATGCGCAAAATCAAGAGCAAAGTTGGCTGGTAACCGTTGTCTATGACGGTAATTCTGATAGTAGTGAAGTTTGGGTATTTGATAGCGATCGCCTGGATGAACCGCCTGTTTGTAAACTAGGATTACCTAGCGTTATTCCTCCAAGTTTTCACGGTACATGGAAACCAAATTAATTTTGCAGGTTTCTAAGATGCCCAACTTCTTCAAGAAGTCGGGCATCTAAAAGTTATTGGAAGTAATCATCAACTAACTGTTGCGATGCTTGATTTAATCGCTCAATCATATTTTGCCGATCAGCATCTTCTAATGCATTGAAAATACTTTCGTACTCTTCTTGGAAGCTTTCTAATACATCTTTAACTAATAATTCCACTAATTTGTTTACAGAAACTCTACCCAATTTAGAAATAACATTGTTCAACCTGGTAGGCGTTACTAAAGCCAGCATTTCCTGAGTCAATTCCTCTTCTATACTCATCTGTTGAGTAATTATTGGCTGTTGTTGCACAGTCCATTTTTGCGCCTGATGAAATCGGCTATCTTCTGCAAATTCCGGAATCTTCTTTTTCAGAATTGGACGAATTCTTTGTTTACCTGTCTCTATATAAATAGAATGAAGTGGTTTAATTACAACTCCCTCAGCCTTATTCACAAAAGGTAGCTTAGGCAAACCTAAAGCTGCTGGAATTGTAGACTCAAACTCAATATTATATGCTAAAGCTTTTTCATATTTACCGATAAATAATGGTTCTGCTGCTATTATTCCCACTTGCTGAAACAGCTTGAGCGATATTTGATAATCTAGATAATATCTTAATGCTAGATTTTGACTCTCTAACCCAACAATATCAAAAGCACAATATTCTATTTTTGGTGAGTAATAAACACCAGTTTGTACAGCCTGAATACGATTAACAGCAGGTACATCTGGGTGGGGATACTCTCCGCCAAACAATTCACCATAAACATATATTCTTTGCAACGGAGCTTCGGACTGCAAAATTTGGAATATCTCTTTTACCTGGTGCGCTAATTTATCTTTTAAAGATTGATAATCAAAAAAATCGTCTTCTGGCTGTAAAAACTCTTTTCTTTTGGCAAAGCGGACTTGTGAACCATTGGTAGTTATACCAAAATTAGCACCATGAATTTTTTCCGTTACCACCCAATCTGTTTTGTTGAAAAGGCGATAATCGGCTTCTGTCAAACCCCATTTATTGAAATTCTCCGGAATCTTTTCATAGCTGAGGTACGTCCACTCATTGATGTTGCTATCTACTGCGTCCATAAATAGCGAAAATATCCTAACAATTCATTTTGTAATATTTATTGTATTACAAAAAATAATTTTAGAGAATTTTGTTAGCGATCGCCTAGACGATCAACCCGTTCGTCAACTAGAATTATCCAACTTGGAAATCAGTATAAACGCCAATCCCTAGTTAAAGACATTAAAGCTAATCATTAACTAACTTTAACGATGCTGGATGCAATTGCTCTAGCATAATTTGCTGATGAATATGCAATGAGAAGCTAAAAATATAGGCTCTACCGTACTTGTTATGCTAAATTCATAGTCTTTAAGAGGGAACAGGGGAAAGAGGCAATATTAAGAAATAATCTGACAAATAAGCATGATTTCCCATGTATACCAAGCTTTTTGAGATTTTCTCACGTAAATTTAGCATACTAGGTACTGAAGAACCAAAATATATTTTCTTATATATCAACAAAAGAAAATTCGCTAAACCTACGGCACCAATCATAGCCTGCCACTAATAAACTGGATTACGCACTTTTATTTCATTATGCAAGATAATATACTCGAATTAGCTCGCAGTGGAGACATCCAGGCGATCGCGTCTTTAATAGAACAAGCAATTAGTACAAAAGTGGAACCCAAAATACAATATCGGGTGGCTTTATTGTTAAAAATTAAATCCGCTGATCCCAAGGTTTGCGTCCGAATTATTCAAGTGCTTGAAGAAATCCAGTTGCCAATTAAATCAATTCACATAGCTGGAATCAATTGGAACAGATATTTTGCACTTCATTCTGATAAGTATGTAGATAATACAAATCTTGTGCAAGTGGTGAGTGCAGTTTTGGTGGGTTTGATTGGCGGCATAATTGCTATCAGCGATGTTTCCTACAGACTTCCTACACCAGTAGTAGCTAAGGCTACCACTACCGAGCAAAGAACTTTTAAGGGTCGCAGTGAAGCGGGTTATGAACTCTGGGCAGATAAATCGTGTATATATGTCAAAGGCATCAAAGAATCTGATGTTACACGCTTAAATACTACATTGGCGGGCTATAAACAAGTAATAAAGCAGCAAACTGGGTTTCAATGCGTGCTATTTGAGTAGCATCCTTCAGGTAAAGCTACAGCTTCATCCCATGCCTAGAAAGAGTCAGCTTTTACGCTCCCGCTAGTTCTTGTAAAAAACCTTTCAATTACTAACAATAAACATCTTCACCGAATTAATTTTCATTTTTTACAATTACACAAAGCCGATTGTCTGCCAACTATCCATCAAGTAGATAGTTAAGTGGGATACTTGGAAAAATCGAGCCAGCTTTTAATTAGGAGATGAGACGAATGTTAGAGTCGAGAGGAGTGTTCTCGCTCAAGTCTATCTCCTGGCAGATCCCTCCAAGACAGAATAAGCGCATTCTTAAAATGTATTATAAAAAGTAAATTCTTAAAGTAATTACTTTAATATCTCTTGCTACTAATTACTCTTGCACTAAATTCTGTTCAGATCAGTCCAGTTTATGCGAACAAGTAGACAAATCACTACAGAAATTGAAGAAAAGTTTGGTTTCTTTCCGCCTTTTTTCTCTCCAGCATTAGCAACTCCAAAGATATTGGAGAATTTGTGGCAGCAAACGCTTGCTGCCTATGTCGAGAATCCTTTACCATCTTTATTTAAGGAAAAACTTTCTGCCTACCTGTCGCGTTTTTGCCCCGTCCCATACTGCTTGGTCTGCCATAGTTGCTCACTGCGTGAGTTGGGAATGCAGGCACAAGAGATCCTCACCTTTCTTGAGTCAGCCCCTCCAGATGAACAAGAGGTTGAGCGGCATCTGCATTTGCTTGCAGCACAGGCAGACGTACTGAAGATTTTATCTGATTTAAATTCGATCCTCGAAGAAAGTTTACTTTGCTGCTCAATCTTTATCGCACTGAAAACCGATCTGTCTGAAGACTACCGAGATGAGCTACGCCATATTTTGGGAGATGAGAATTACGATTACTTAGTTACATTTATTGCTTATGTTAAAACTTGCCATGAGTGGATGAAAGCTCATCCTGAAGTGAGATACGAAACTGATAAGCGCGTTCAAGAACACTTCAGTGATTTAACCGTGGAGGAACCTCGTCTTGTAGACTTCTTCAACACCTACTGGAGTAGGGTTCAGCAGGAGTCGTTAAGCCCGGTAGAACAAATAAGTACGACGGAACCCCAAACTAATCAAGACAAAGGCGAAACAGCCGCGATCGCTAAGTTAGGGCTGGTACAAGCAATTGATTCCGCTTCTGATGGGATTATCATAACCGACCCCAATCAGGAAGATAACCCAATTATCTACTCAAATCCCGCTTTTACTAGAATTACGGGTTACTCTTCTGAGGAGATTCTGGGTTGCAACTGCCGATTTTTACAAGGGGAGGACACCGATTGGAACGTTGTGGCTCAGATCCGCGAGGCGATCGCGCAAAGACGAGAGATACAGACCACCCTCTTGAACTATCGCAAAGACAATCAACCCTTTTGGAATGAATTAAAAATTGCTCCGGTCTCTTCAAGTATTGGTGACCTGCTTTATTTTGTTGGCATTCAAACCGATATTACACAGCGGGAACAGACCCAAGAGCAAATGCGAGAGCAAGCAATGCTCTTTAATCGATCTCAGGATGCCATTGTAGTTGTGGATTTAGAAAATCGCATTCTTTTCTGGAATAGTGGTGCAACAAATCTATTTGGTTGGACGGCGAATGAAGCCTTAGGGCGTTATCTAGATGAACTGCTGTTTGAAGATTTTTCTCTGCTACTCAAAACAGCTCAAAAAGCGGTTCATCAAAAGGGTGAGTGGCAGGGTGAACTTCAGCAACGGACGAAAGATGGTAAGCGACTAACGCTTGAAAGCCGTTGGAAATTGATTTTTCAAAATGGCAAATCTAAATCGATTTTGATTGCCAATACAGATATTACACAAAGAAAACAAACTGAAACTCAACGGTTACAAACTCAACGCTTAGAGGGCATCAGCACAATGGCAACAGGTCTGGCTGCTGACCTCAATAATGCTCTGTCGCCGATTTTATTGGCTGTACAACTGCTCTCTGAAAATCTTCAAGATGAGCAGAGCCAGCAATTATTAGCGATCTTAGAGGAGAATACCAAGCGCAGTGCCAATATGCTGAAGCAGGTGCTGAATTTTGCCCAAGGGACTAAGGGTCAAAAGAGGATTTTAGATGTAAACCAATTGCTTTTAGAAGTTAAAAAATACGTTCAACAAAAATTTCCACCAGACATATTAGTTCGGACAAAAGCACCTGTAACGGACTTGTGGAAGATTTCTGGAGATCCAGACCAACTACGCGAGGTGTTAATACACCTGTGCAATAATGCTCGTGATGCTATGCCCGATGGTGGCATCTTACGCATTACCGCAGAAAATACTTGGATGGAAGAGAGTATCGCTCGTATCCCTTTAGGTGCTGGTATTGGTCCTTACATTGTGATTACAGTCTCTGATACTGGTATTGGCATTCCTCCAGAAAATTTGAACCGGATTTTCGACCCCTTCTTCACAACAAAAGCTTTTGGACAGAGAGCAGGGTTAGGACTATCGGCGGTAATAGGAATTATCAAAGGTCATGGGGGTGCAGTCGATGTGTTGAGTGAGGTGGGAACGGGATCTCAATTCAAAATCTACTTAAGAGCAACACCTGAGTCCACATCCTTTGAACAGACACAATCGATAGGAGATGCAAGGCTGATTCTGGTTGCTGATGGTGAAAATGATTCCCGCCAGATTATGAAGACACTGCTAGAAAGTTGTGGCTATAGAATTATGACTGCAACTAACGGAATTGAAGCGCTCTCACTTTATGCTGAGCATCAATCGGAGGTCAGTTTGGTTCTGCTTAATATGAGAATTCCAGAACTTGATGCACCAAAGGTAGTTCGGACAATGCGAATAATCAATACGCAAGTTAAGATTATTGCACTCAATGGAGTGGAATCGAATGAGCAACTTGATGAAGCTCTCAGAGCAAGTGTTAAAGCTGTTTTGAATAAGCCTTACACCCGAGAAGATCTGATAACGACTTTAGAAGCAGTTTTGGGAAACAGCGAGCCGTAGACAGCATTTAACCGAGATAGACCATTCCCCTTCGCCTCATTAAATGTCTTTAACGCTGTGCCAGTTTTCGCTAAAAAGCCCTGTAGACGTTAGGTTTTACTCCCTTTAAATGGGGCGGGAGCAATATCAGTTAGTAAAGCTTCTTGAACCATTAGTGCGATCGCCTCCTGCTTCCGGTGGACTTTTCTATACTTTAATAGAATAGAAATAAAGCTTATATAACTTACGCTGATTAAGCATAATTCCCCATGACCACTTCTAAACGCCGCTATCACATCACTACTTTTGGTTGTCAAATGAATAAAGCCGACTCAGAGCGCATGGCTGGCATTTTAGAAGACATGGGCTTTGAGTTTTCAGAAGACCCTAATCATGCAGATGTAATTCTCTACAATACCTGTACGATTCGGGATAATGCCGAGCAAAAAGTATATTCTTACCTGGGTAGACAGGCGAAGCGCAAACACGAACAGCCTGATTTAACATTAATTGTTGCTGGATGCGTTGCCCAACAGGAAGGCGAGAGCCTATTGCGTCGCGTGCCAGAATTAGATTTGGTTATGGGGCCGCAACACGCCAACCGTCTCAAAGATTTGCTGCAATCGGTATTTGAGGGCAATCAAGTTGTGGCTACCGAGCCAGTTCACATTATGGAAGATATCACCCAGCCACGACGCGATAGCAAAGTTACGGCGTGGGTGAATGTAATTTATGGCTGTAACGAACGCTGCACCTATTGCGTAGTTCCCAACGTGCGTGGTGTAGAACAATCCCGCACACCGGAAGCCATTCGCACCGAAATGGTAGAACTAGGAAAGCAAGGTTACAAAGAAATTACTCTACTTGGTCAAAATATTGACGCCTATGGTCGTGACTTGCCAGGAGTGACTCCAGAGGGGCGACATCTGCATACATTCACAGATTTACTGTATTATGTGCATGATGTGCCAGGTATTGAAAGACTACGGTTTGCTACTAGTCATCCCCGTTATTTTACTGAGCGTCTAATTAAAGCTTGTGCGGAATTACCCAAGGTTTGCAAACACTTCCATATTCCCTTTCAATCTGGGGATAACGAACTGTTGAAGGCAATGGCACGGGGTTATACCCATGAGAAATACCGCCGGATTATCGATACAATTCGCCGTTATATGCCGGATGCATCGATTAGTGCAGATGCGATCGTGGGTTTTCCTGGGGAGACAGAAGCACAGTTTGAAAATACCTTGAAACTGGTAGAAGATATTGGTTTTGATATGTTGAATACAGCCGCATATTCCCCACGTCCGGGAACACCTGCGGCTTTGTGGACAAATCAACTGAGTGAAGAAGTAAAAAGCGATCGCCTACAAAGATTAAATCATTTAGTAGGCATTAAAGCAGCCGAGCGATCGCAACGTTACTTTGGACGCATTGAGGAAGTGTTGGTAGAAGACCAAAATCCCAAAGATCCAACTCAGGTAATGGGACGCACAGGAGGTAATCGTCTGACTTTCTTCACTGGTAACATCAAGGAACTCAAAGGGCAATTGGTGAAGGTCAAAATTACCGAAGTTCGTGCTTTTAGCTTGACTGGTGAACCAATCGAAGTGCGACAAGCTTTGCCAGTCTAGTACCGCTGCCGAGTAAGTCAAAAGTCAAAACAATTGTATTCCGGGCTTTTGCAGCACTGATGGACACAAATAATCGATGTTTATCTGTGTCCATCTATGGATTGATCTCGAAAATCGCTATAACTCAGAAAGATTAGTCAATGAGTTGGGGGCTGGGAATTTGTCTGTCGATATCTGCTTGAGATAACGTCGGGAGTAACCAGTTACTTTCACCCGTCTTGAATACTTTAGCAGGTTCAACATTCAATTCAATCGCACCAGTTGCGGGATTGGTTCTAGCAATCGATTGTGTACCATCAACAAACTTAACAGCTATTGGTTCAGTCAGCTGTTGTACTTGGCTACCGGGACTGAGAAGTACCTGGCTACCTGCGGGTAAGTAAATACCATCGCAATCCCAATCATCATCCGTGATTTGCCCTGCGGCTAAGAAGTAGAGTTGAGTTGGATATTTTTTCGGTTTATTAGCATAGACAGCCAAAGTCTTGCCCGTTTCATTGCGGCACTGCGCCCGCTTTCTGGCTGTTTCTATGATATATTTTTGAGACTGCAACTGTGCTAGTCGCTGCTGAAATTGCTCAGGTGTATAACCAGATTGCTCAGGTGCATCCTTCACAGTTAAAAGTTGATTAAGTGCTTGAGTTACTTCTGCATAGTCAGCACCCTTGGTAAAATCCTTGCCAGCCCAAGAAGGCTGAGCGATCGCCAGGTTCACAATAAACACGAGAGCGACAAGAACAATTTTGAGAAACTGCATATTTTTCTTCTTTGCTTAAGATTGGTGTTGCTTTCCAATAAAGAATGTGATGAGGAAGTTGGAAGATACTGAATAAGTTAGAGTCAGAGGGTATGAAAGCAGAATTATCAGAAGGCTGATGCTTCTCTAGAGATTTCTATTGGTTTATTAGCCTAGAAAAATTGTAAGTAATAGTGAATCTCACTGGTATTTTATAACTTTAAGTTTAAGTAAGTTACTTTAATAAAAGCAAACAGTCTTTGTTGTTAATTTAATAAATAAAAATGATTAATTGTTAAGCGAATCTCTAAAGTGCAGAAATATATGGTTCAGATCGCTGACACTAGAAGTATGGTGGAATTTAGAAAGACTTTTAATGCTTTGTCTACTAGCTATTTCATCTTGGGGAAATTCTCAAGCCTGTTTCGATTCACCCACCGATTGACAACTTCGTTATTATGTTTAGGCACCTTGATTTGCACTTGCTTGGTGCCTAACTTAACTATCTCGGCGGGAATTCTTTGGACATCAGTAGAATCTGCACGAGGCTTGTAAAGCCAAATAACTTTTTGCCCTACTTCAAAATAGTCATGATTGCTCATTAAAGAAGATGAGCTATCTGCCCAAGAAGGGCTAGAAACTACTAAGTTGATTACAAGTACTAACACCACCAGAGAAATTGGAAAAACTTTCATCTTTTTTACGATTACAAACTTTCAGTTTTGAATTTGGAATTTTGAATTGTTTTGATAAGTCCTACCAAGCACAGACAGCTAACTACTAAGGCAATTGGAGTTAGTGAAGCGCTGTCTAGGATAATAAACACACCTAAGCCTATCAATACAAAGGGAACAAAATTGTTGCCGTAGCGGGTTAGTAAATTGGCGATCGCAACTTGGCAAGTCAGCTTGTATGTCACGTAGCACCAAACCCCAACTAGTAACAGAAACACTCCTACAATCACCAGCAAACTCGAGAGGGCCGTATTAGCAAATAATGGCATATAGATGCTGACATTATCACTGCCATTGGCGATAGTAATAGCCGCCACACTATAAGCCTGGGGAGACAGAAAACTAGCTAAGGCAGAAGAATGAGAAAAGTCGCTTTCTAATTGGGTATCTGACGATGAATCGCTATCTGAATTCAGCAAACGATTTAACCCGATAGTAATAGGCACCAAGCCTAGAAGTCCAATCCAATGGGATGGTAATACCAAGCCTCCCAAAAAACCTACTAGGCTGGCAATGACCAAAGTGCAAAAGCCCAAGTATTGACCAATTACGATGTGCCGACGACGGAAAGTTGCATTCACCTGAGAAAACAATAGCGTCAGGATGACTAAATCATCCAAGTTTGTGGCTGTAAAAGCTGTAATTCCAGTGGAAATGGCAATGAAGAGTTCGTTCATTTCTATCTATCCTCAATCTTATCGCTGCTGCTGTCTAAGTAACGTTGGTTAATGTCTGCAAATGTTTAGGAAATTCTACTTAGTTATGTGTGAAAGTATTGCGTTTCCAATTCAACGGGTAGCCTGTACCCTCTTGGGTTCTGTGAACTAGCAGAACTAATGCAAATATTCTTTTTGATCAAAATGCTTAAAGGATGGTTCTGACTAGAAATGCATCGAGTAATGTAATCTTCAGGCTCTTATGCGATCGCGGCAATGAAATAGGTACTATGGCTCAATACTTAGCGACGATTCAGTTTCTCAACAACTTTGCTGTTATCCCCGATTGGTTGGTCAACAGTAAAAGGTTTATTACTAGAAGCTTCTTTGGGAAATTTGCTGTTAGTTTGGATATGCAAACCTGGTACTAGGCTGACTTTAATATCTTTAATCTGTTTAGATTCAGGTGCTAAATTTACTTTTAGTTCATTGAGAACTCGTTGCTGTTGTTTGATAATCTCAGTCAGTTCGTTTAGCTGTTGAGTGTGTAATGCATCAAACTTTTCATGCAGCAGTTCAATATTTTGTCCAGCTCTCAAATTCACTTGGTGGTCAATTTCAGCATTTCTACGATCTGTATCAGACTGGCGATTCTGACTCATCAAAACGATGGGAGCTGTGTAGGCTGAAGCAAATGAAAATACTAAGTTGAGCATGATGAATGGTGACTCATCCCAGTGAGGAACCCCAGGCATTAAGTTCATCCCAACCCATCCTGCCAAAACAGTACTTTGGCAAATCAGAAATTTCCAAGAACCGACGTGAGAAGCTAATTTGTCGGCAAGGCGCTGTCCGCGAGTCCAATTTTCTGTTGAGGTGCTTTGATCTGCTGATTGCGGTATTTCTACAATATTGGGGTTTTGAACTGCTTTTGCATCAACATTGTTTGATAATACTTTTTTCACGTTATTCATGTTGCACCTGCTCGCGTCATTTCAGTTTGTGTTTAACCTGATGACTTTCAATGTATGCTGACCCAACGATAGGAGCAAATACTCTTTCTTTTTAAAATGATAGATAAAAGTGATTGTTGAGCAGAATTTATCTTCACAGCCCTACCAAAGCGACTTATGCCTGATCGCCATCTTTCAAAACTAAGTAACGATGCAAAATTAATTACAGTCATTGCGAGCGAAGCGAAGCAATCGCAAGGGCGGGGATTGCTTCATTTCGCTTCCCTTCGGGACGCTTCTCTACGAGAGGCTACGCCAACGCGAACGCTACATTCGCAATGACATTGTGTAATTAATTATGTTTAACTACCTACTCGCCCTTTACCAAGACCAAGCTGCATTCCACGCATACTATAGACAGGCCGCAAAGCAGTTTGAGCAACTGGGTAGAAGAAAAATCAGACAATCCTAAGCAGAGCAATAACCTAAATTATGAAAGCGATCGCCCATTCCGCCAAAAACTTGCGCTCATCTCATCATGGGAAATCAATCGAAAACTACACAACTGCAAGCGATCGCACAACTTTTCTCATCTTAGGCATTTAGATCTTCATCTAAATATTTAAGTTTTGTAAGATTTAAGATTTTCTTTAGATTTGTAATTTAAGATTTTCTTTAGATTCTTCGCAACACTGTGTTGGATTCACAAGAGTTGGAGCGGTTGTCATGAAGGGATGTCTTGTAAACTCAAAAATATTACGTCAACTTTGGTCTGTGGTTGAGCAAACTCAGACCAGTACTCTTGTTGGACTCAGCGATCCAGATTTAGTCAACCAGTTGTTGAGACAGCTTGAAAGCATACAAGCACTCAGCAGTGAAGAAATGAATTCTGTAAACGCTTACCTATTCTCCAGAACTCAGCTAATACGTGATTTAGCTTGTGCACGTTCGGCATAGGAGGTGTAGAAAGTCATTGCTCTAATTTGGCTTGCCTTGAGTGTAGTCTAGATTTTTATCTTCGTTATCGGAATCTCCCATCATATTATTTTGACTTTCTTGCCTCAGCTCAAATTGCTAGGGTTTTTTGTTGCTGATCAGGGCGTGGTGTAAAGCAGGTTCTCGTTAGCGATCGCCCATTTTGCCAAGAAGTTGCGATCGCTCTTTAGTGTTGGGGGAAAGTAGGGCGATCGCTATTCTTCTGTCTTAAAAGTATTAACTTAGCTACATAACTGCTTTTGACAATAACCCCGACATATCCAACACTCGCTTTGACCAAGTAGCCGCAACATCAGCTAAAGAAGCTATTTCGGTTGGTTTATCGCAAATAGTTACCCAATCTTGCAGCCAGTTTTGTAGTAATTCTTGGAGTTGGGTTAATTCAACATTATTGATATGGCTTTCTTGTTGTAATAAATTGACGTATAGCAGGTTTTCGGAAAGCAACACTGGGATTAATTCACGACTAGCATTCTTTTGACACCAGGATTTGAGACGTGCTAAAGAGGCTGCCAATTCTCCTAATTGTTGTGGATAGGATTGACGTAAAAAACTTGCTTCAATTACGCTCCAGTTCGGCATCATAATCCTCCTAGCAATCGTTGTGTAATCTGAGTAACACGCTCTCGAATTAAAGGAGATTGAATCTCCATACTACGATTATTTTCACTTGGACGGATGTTAATAATCGATTCAAACACTATTTCTTGAGTGTAAGGACTCGAATCTGCACCCCAAAGATCTCGTTGTCTGCTGCCATCTTTCAATAATTCTTGCTCGCATTTATAGTGACGTTCTCCACCACCTGCCAAAATTTCGCGCTCGATATCCACAACTATTTTGATAAACACTCCCCAGGTTTCGAGCATTTCCTCAATCTGCTGTTTTGTAGCAGGTTCACGGATCACAAGAATCAATGTAGTAACACCCTATCGATTAGATCATCCTTATTATTTGCCATCATTTGTATCTGGTATGTAAATCAGTAATTATCCAGGGTGGCAATTGAGCCGATCGCCGACGGCGTTAGGATTAATAAATGATGACACAAGTACAAGCCAAAGCAGATATCCAACAAGCAACAGTGATCGCATCAGAAGTGTCTCTAACTCCAATAGCGATTTATCTCTCCTTGTGGGGCTGATTTTTTCTAGCGATCGCAATTAGTCACTTGTGCAATTCCAAAAGAACTGAAAAAACTGTAAACCATAACTTGATACAGCTGACAATCTCTCCCAGGATGTGTAAAGTAGTTGAGGATTATTTATTAACTGCAATTATTTAACGCATCCTGATATGGAGAAAAAAACCAAACGCCTCTTGCTGCTTGTTGTTTTCTGTAGTCTGACAGGTGTAATTTTAGGGGGAACTACTAGCTGGGCAGAAAGCAGTATGTGCTTGAACGCCAAGACAGTCACCAGTGATTGTTTAACCCAAGACCCAATTCAAAAAACAATCCAAGGAATGAGTACCGGCTTGGTAGCCGGCGCTGGAGCAGCTTGCGGCGTAGCTTGGCAGTTACGGCAGCATGATTAAAAGCGGTAATTGCGATCGCGCACCCACAAACTAATGGGTACTGCGTTACCTTGGGGATCGACTTTAACTTTTACTACTATTGGTTGGCGTCGTCCCTCTCGGCTTTCTAAAGCACGGGAAATATCTCTACTAAATCGCTCCCGTTGCTCTTCTGGGATGTAATATCTTTCCATACCATAATTAACAATTCCATCGCGATATACGCCTTTTAAGGCGACCTGATCGTTTGCAAGGTTAGAGGGGCGTTTACCACTTACCCGCACCAGTCTCCAAGCCCGAGGCACACCACGATCAAAGGATTCTCTCTCTTGCAAAGTGACATACAAGTTGGTTCCTTGAGCCAATTGCCTATTTCTACCGCGATTTTGCCGCAGTAACTCCTCCCAGCCTGGCAGCCTTCTCAAAGTTGAGATGCGGGATATGTTATAGTCCAAATTGAGAGCGTAGTTTTGCCGCACATCATCAGGATCTACAGGCGCACTTTGCAGAATCACCGTCTTACCTGCAACATCTGTATACAAAGCTTGAGTAGGTACAGCCATGATTAACCCTGTTTGCAGCGCTAGGGGAACCAGTAGCCGCCAAAAAGGTAGAGGCTTGTTTGCTTTCTGTTCAGTTGCAATTAGATAGTCTCTAAAAGTCAGCTTGCCAGAGAATTCGGCTTCGGGAGACCAGGATTTATTAGATTTACTTGATTCAGAGGTACTGGATTTTTTTGATTCAGAATTATTCGATTTATTCGATTCAGAGGAGTTACTTTTCATGGGCGTAGTCCTAAAAGAAGGGGCGACAAGAGTCTGGTTGAGAACCCAGGATTAGGACTGACGCAGAGAGACACTAAATACTAAATATAGGAATACGCAGAGATCATAAGCAATTAAACTGAATTTAGATCATCAGTAAAAAGTCAAGAGTTACTTTTTTTACTTTTCACTTCAGATAGGCGGCGTTCAAACCATAGTCCAGAGCTAATTAGCACAGAACCGCACATCACAAACACAAGGGACTTGAACAGCAAGTCTGTATTGTATTCCCACACCCGACTGAGAACTTGTAAAGTTAACAATAGCATACCGCCCCAGAAGGAACGTCGATCATTTAACTTCAATCCTTCTTGAATTAGCCCCCAAGCTAAGATTACCAGCAGGACATTGAATACAAAAATTCCCAGTTCACTAATTCTGGTAATACCTTGATGCCAGAAAGGTACTACAGCCGTGATCGCAATAAATGTGCCAACTAAAACCAGAGTAAAAACCATTTCCCGGCGTGGAGCGTTGTTTCGTTGACGCAGCAGAAACAACCATTGTAAAACTGCCAAACCACTGAGAATCCCCACATCAATTATGGGAAGAGTTCTAAGGATGTTGCTGTTAGTGGTTGGTGGAGAATAACCATAATCTGGAAATTGCCATTGCCAACGGAAGGACAAGATATAAAAGGCAAAGCCAAAACATACTAAAGCTAAGGTACGCGCCAAGGGTTGAAACAACCTATAATTGACTGTGGGAAATAATAGGTCATCGTAACTCCACAATAAGGCTGGCGGAAGTGCAAAGGCAAACGATGCTACCCACGGTGCGATATCAGAATAAGTCAGGACTTGCAAGGGATTGAGGTTGAATTGCAAGGAAGTTGTAAAGGCAAAGACTGCTAGTCCAAAAATCCAGCGCGATCGACAAATATAAGCTAAGGGTACAAACAGTAACCATGACACCAGAGGCATATGTCGCACGATTAACCGCGCCCAAGTCCATTCGTTGGGAGTGTACCACCAGTCTCCCAATCCACTCCAATAGCCAATCTGGATGAGGACAATAGCCAAAATACCCAAGGAATTTAAAGACAGGCTGTAAGCCATCACCAAAACACCAAATCCCCAGGCGAGAAAAAGTTCCGAAGTGGAACCAGCAATATTGAAGGCTTGAGCCATCAACAGGATATTTGCGCCTAAAATAAAAGCGCCTAATATCAGCAACGCCTCTCCTAATATGCGTTTGCTGCGTTGTGGCTTTTTACCTTCAGCTTTACGAAGTGCAGGTTCTCGCCAGGTGTAAAAACCAGTGATAGTAACGGAGAAAAACAAACTCATCATTAAGATAAACTTGACATCCCGTGACCATTCCTGCCGGCTAGCAGCGATAAAAATGATCGCACCTAAGACTAACAGAATACCGCCGATTGCGATCGCAGTCATTCGAGAGCGATCGCGCGCAGCAGCTTCTATATTGTTAAATTGATAACGGTCTGCTAGCTGTTGGTACTGTGAGGAACTAATTATGCCTTCGTCTCTCCATAGTTGTGCTTCTTTGCGTATTTTTCGCTGAAAATCATCTAAGATCATGACCCTCTCCAGTGAAGTGGTGTAGTTTAGCGCGCTTGAATGCGTCCTTAAAGGCAACAGCTTCCAGTTCAACGCTGGAAGCTTATGCTGGTCGCACTTTGCGATGATTAGAATGGCGGTCATTATTTTTCAGTATGCAGCCAAACCCTGGCATGGCATTGTTCTTCCATAACAGTTTCAATTCCCAATGGAAAAACCTTCAAATCTATTACTTAAACTCTCGCGACGTTTGTTTGAAAACCTTGATATTCAAGAAAAGTTTATTCAGGCGCTAATTAATCCTCAACCTTTCCCACCTTGCATTCTTTGGTGTCAAAAAAGACCAGATATTCCACCTTTTGCTGTAGAAATACCAATGAATTGGCAACCCCAATTTGTAGACAGATTACACTGGGGACAAAAGCCTGGTAAACATCCTCTACATAACCAAGGAAATTTTTATTGCCTGGATTTTTCTTCAGTATTTGCGGCTACTACCTTGTTAGCAATTCCGCAATCAGTACATTTATTTTTTGATATGTGCGCTGCACCAGGAGGAAAGAGTATCTTTGCCTGGAAAGCGTTACAACCTGATTTACTCATCAGTAATGAAGTAATTGGCAAACGTCTGGGAATGCTAATTTCTAATTTAAAACGTTGCCAAATCCAACCTAGTTTTGTAGCTAATCGAGATTCGAGCATATTTGCCGAAGCTATACCTTTATCTAGTGATTTAGTTCTAGTAGATGCTCCTTGCACTGGGCAATCTTTATTAGCTAAATGTGAAACAGCACCGGGATGTTTTCATCCAACTAATATTAATAAATGTGCCAATCGGCAAAAACGCATTATAGCGAACTCCGCTCAAATTGTGGCACCTCAAGGCTATCTTGCCTATATGACTTGTACTTACTCTCCTGAAGAAAATGAGGAAGTTTGCGCATGGTTTTTGCAACGCTTTCCCCAATTTCAGCCAATCCAAGTTAGCCATTTACAAGATTATCAATCACATTTAACAGAAATGCCTTGTTATCGACTCTTTCCTCAAGATAGATTAGGTGCTGGTGCGTTCACGGTGCTTTTCAAAAATACAGAAGAAGGTGAGCCTAAAGAAGTAGATGAAGATATTTATCATCAACTCGGTTTTAGACAAATTTCATAGAACATAGAGTTCGTACCGCTTCTTAGCGTTACTCTGCGATTTCCTCAGCGTTACTCTGCGTTTCAATCTCTAATTCTTGATATCCCGTCTGCTCATCAAAAGTTCTCTTGAAACTAAACTCTTCAGTTGCACCAATGACTATTTCGGCAGTTGTATAAATAATGCATCCATTATCAAGATGTCCTCCAATAGTTTTACCTTGCCGATCAGCAATGGCAATATGCAAATGTACACCTGTGATTGCTACCGTACCATTAAGAGCAAGTATTTCAAACTTGTCACTAAAGACTGTACTATTTTCTTGATTAGCAAATCGAATTTTTGCTTCTTTCAGGCTACCAATTGCACTTAATATAAACCCTGCTTGGATATTTTGCTGAATGGCAAAGTTTTTGAGGCTTTCTCTTAAATCTTCATTGGGTTTAAGTCTGATTGCAAATATTTTCATAAATTTTTCAGCAGTAGTTTGTATATTGCCCTGACAACCAAGGTTTAGGCAAGTTTATCAGTAATTACACTGATTTATTTTAAATACAAAATTTCATAGCATATACATAAAATATGCTCAGGATACTAAATATGTCAGACTTGTCGCTTCATTCTCAAAATTTAAAAGAACAAGTTGAGTATATATTACATCTTTTAGACCAAGAACCTAGATTACGCTCTTATGACATTACGCCTGTGCAAACTTCTTTAAATAAAGCGATTTCTCCTAGATTTGAAATTGTCTTTGCAGGTGCATTTAGTGCGGGTAAATCAATGCTCATTAATGCCCTTTTAGAAAGAGAATTGCTATACAGTGCAGAAGGACACGCTACAGGTACAGAGTGCAAAATTGAATACGCAGAAGTAGATCAAGAACGTGTTGTTTTAACTTTTTTGAGTGAAGCAGAAATTCGAGATCAAGCAATTTCTTTATGTAAACAGCTAGGATTTAAGACAGTTGCGAATATTGATCAAACTGATGTAATCAACTTACTTAATCAAGGCTGTGATGCTATTCTTCAACAAGAGGGTGGTGAGAGTAAATCGGAACGTGCAAAACAAGCAAAGGCGTTAATGTTATTGCTTGAGGGTTATGTAGTAAATCATCAACACATCCACACTGTTAATAATGCCACTTATTCGATGGCACAATTTAATTTTTCTAATATTAAGGAAGCTGCTAGTTATGCGCGTCGTGGTAGTAACAGTGCTGTTTTAAAACGGATTGAATATTACTGCAACCATTCTCTGTTACAAGATGGTAATGTCATTATTGATACGCCAGGAATTGATGCACCTGTACAGAAGGATGCACTACTGACTTATGAAAAAATTCAACATCCTGAGACTTCAGCCGTAGTGTGTGTGCTGAAACCTGCTTCAGCCGGCGACATGACAAAAGAAGAAACGGAACTTTTGGAGACTACGCGGGGAAATGGGGGAATTCGCGATCGCGTTTTCTATGTCTTTAACCGCATCGATGAAACTTGGTATAATGCCCAACTAAGGCAACGATTAGAGGATTTAATTAACGGGCAGTTTCGGGATACGAATCGGGTTTATAAAACCAGTGGTTTACTGGGATTTTACGGGAGTCAAATTAAACAGACAAGTGAGAAAGATAGATTTGGCTTAGATTCTATCTTTGCTGCAAGTGTTAAAGCTTTAGATGGTAGAGAGGAAACACCACAATTTGTTAATGAGTTTCTGCGATATTGTATTTCTGGCAAGCTATCTACTAGTAAGTTCTCTATTGCAGTCACCAACGATCCTGCAAATATAAATTATGTCAGAATTTTAGCTGCACAGGGTACGCCACTAATTAACCAGCTAATTCAAGATAGTGGAATTGAAGAATTTAGAACTGCTATTACTCGCTATCTTACCCATGAGAAACGCCCTCAGCTTTTTAGAAATCTGGCTGAGGATTTGCAAGATATGTGTATTAAATTGCAAAAACATTATCAAGCGGTATATCGGCATTTAGATAGTCAACCGCGAGAAATTGAAACAATGAAAGTGCATGAGTTGCAACGCCTCAATCAGCAATTACAGCAAGTTGCTAAAGACTTTACCCAGCATATTACAGAAGAAGTAAACCAAGTCATTAATAACACTTGTGATAATTTTGAGACGGATTTTCGGCAATTACAATCACGGATGATTCGCCGTTTGGATGAATTGCTAGATACCTTTTCTGTTGCTGAGGCGTATCGACGTGCAACCCTGAGTCATCCTCGCAATGCTACTGCACCTTTAATCGCTATTTTAGTAGAGGCATTTTATTATCTAGCTAATCAGTTGGAAGATATTTTGATATTATCTTCCCAACAATTAGTCGCGAATCTATTTCAGCAGCTAATGGAAAAGATTCGTAAATCAGAATATTATCGCCAATTATATCGTCTCTTAGGTCACGATGGTGGCATTGAGCAAGAGATTAAGATTGTTGAAAAACAAGTTTCTCAAGCCTTAATAAGTGCAGCTAGTGTAGAGTGCGATCGCTTTGTCAGAGAAAGCCCTAGATTTTACGATGAAGGTACTTTTTCTATATATCAGTTTCGTCAAACATTGCAGCAAACTTCTCAAGGTTACGATTGCGAAAGTATGGTAGAAGCAGAACCAGCAATTAGACAGTTATTAAAATTAGATTTTGAACCAAAAGTCTCTCAAACTATTCGTAAGTCTTTCCGCCAAACCATCAATCAAATATTCAAAAATAAGTTGTTAGAAATGGCAGACAAGCAAGCAGAAGATATATTGCAACAGTATCCTCATGCACGTGATTATTTAGAGACAACCCTAGAGCAAGAAGCTGAGGAAAAAATTCTGAATAATCATCGTTTACTAAGCCTAGTTACACAAAAAATAGCGGCATATAATTTAGCAGTTTCTAGTATCAATACTTATTTGCAATCGATGCACTTAAATGATAGTTCATTGCCATTAATTAATAATTATGGCTCAGAGCTAGAAATTGTTGATGGCAGGCTTGCTAGTAACGGTTTTCTTGTTTCTGATGGGTTAACAGATCTTGTGGCTGAGAATTAAGTAGCAATCTAATTATATTACTAATATCGCTACCAAAAGTATCATACTTTCACGTTTGATGGTATGATTTTTTTATGGGTTTAGCTTGAAAACTTGTACCCATGTATAAGTAATAGCTGACGCAAGCGATCGCACAGAACCTTGTAGATTCAATATGATTGGCAATGTGCCTGCATCAACCTTACGGAACGCTTGCAGGCATCAAAAACCTACATAGCTACACAATTTTGACTCAACAATTAAAACTATTGTGCTCATGGGCTTCTGTGTCTATACAGGTATATTTGCAGAGTCAAATTCAGCCTTGAATACTATTGACCAATCATTGATTATTTGCAACTACACTATTAACTAATTGCAACAGTACCGATTGAATAGCTTGTAGTTCAGGTGGTGGATTATTGAGAAACTCTGCCGAGCTATTATCAATTAAATTGTTGTAAGCATTCACAACATTCACTAATCGAATTGGATCGACTTGTTTAGATTGATTAGTTTTTAACAAACCTTGTAGTTTATTGGCTAGTTGCTGAACCTGATCCAATCCAGGATTTCCTTGAACACTACTTAATGCGGCCGTAATTTGCCCAGTACATGCGTTTGTATTGTCCCTATTACCTGCGTCTGTAATTTTCTTACGATCTTCGTCCGTACTTGGCACACATTCTGATCCTGTTAGAACACTCCGTAAATTCTTTTGCGTCTCTGAAGCAATCGGTTGCCCTGTTAGTGAAGTTAAGCTATTCGTATCGAGCTTACTGACTATCTCAAGAGCAGTATTATTGACAGATGCTTGAATAGAAGGAGATTTAAATACTACTTCCTTGATATCCCTTCCTCCTGTAACCGAGTAGGGCAAAGTACCTCCTTGGATGTCACCGATTGTTACAGTCCCACCAGTGTTAGTTGGTGGATTTTGGAAAGTACCACCTGTGATGTCGCCAGTTGTAATAATATTACCCGTGACATCTGTTTGTTGATTGAAAGCTTGGGCAGAAGCAGGCTGCGATGTTTGACAAGTTATTAAAGCCAATGCAAAAGTAAAGCTCAGACCCAGATGAAATGGAAAATGTTTAATATTCATGATTCTGTTTATGTCAATGGATTTAGAAAGAATAGCCAAAACCCACTCCTAGAATAAATCTAGCACCATCACCAGCATTGCCTGTAATATCAGCTACAGCTGGAGTAATAACCATTGGGAAATTTCGGAAAGGGGCAATGGAAGCACCTACTGTCAAATCTTGACCAGTCCAGTCTGCAATTAGGGATATTGGTTCCAATACTCTTACCCCAACACTACCAAACACATTAACTGAGTCTATGCCTTTTTTTGTATCCTGTTCTGAGCGAAAACGACCACCCCCTAAACCCAAAGACAAGGTAACAGAGCTAAATGGTTGAGTAGGGTCGTTTTTCAACGGAAAGATTTTACTAACAACACCATAGACACTGCTTCCAGCATCCGGAGAACCAACCGTAAGTGCATTTTCTACTCCAGCAGCGATCGCCATGCCATTGGAGAATGAATGGTGAAGCTTCAAGCTAACACCACCATTCTCAAAAAAACCTTGCCTAAAAGTGGAAAAAGAAGAAACTGCGACTTCTAAAGCTACCTTTTGCCGTTCTCCCAGACCAAACCCAAACACTAGCCCACCATCATCCCTATTGCTATAGCGTGTCCTAGATTGGTAACTAACACCAGCAAAAACATCCCCAAATTCTGCACCGAACGCAGTAGGACTCGTTACAGATGAGCCAGGTATACTCACAATTCCTGATGTAATTACCCTCAGTTCTTGTGAGGTTAGTGATGGAACACGAAAACGTTGCCGTAACTCTTCAAGTGAGGGTGGCGTTTGAGCGGTGTTTTCCGATGGTTTGTAACCCACAATATATTGAGTTGCAGTTTCAGAGGCTGTTAGCTCCGGAGCATTTCCATTCTTGACTAAAGCTTGATAGATAAACGCTGCTACCTCTGCCCTGGTAGCTACCTGATTCGGATTTAGAATCTGTACATTGGGATAATTGACAATCAAATTGCTCTCTAAAGCACCAGTGACTTGTTTAAGAGCATAATCAGGAATTTGAGAAGCATCCTGAAAATAGGTATTCAAAACCGTTGGCATTGGCGTGTCGGCAGAAAGATTCAGACCAGTAGCCAGAGCAACCAATGCTTGAACACGAGGGATATTTTGGTCAGGCTTAAAGACACTGCCAGGATAACCTTCTAGAAAACCACTCTTGTAGGCTGCTTCGATTGCATCTTTACCCCAATAATTGTCAGGCGTATCTACAAATTGAATAGCATTGCGGACAGGAGCTTTCTGAAAAGCTTTCTGAAGCATGGCTGCAAACTGAGCGCGTGTTACTGGTTCGTCTGGACGGAAAGAGCCATCTGGAAATCCCAGAATAATCCCTCGTTGATTCAAAAATTCAATGAAACTTTGAGCCCAATTGCCCTGAATGTCTGATAGCATTAGCTGCTTAGTAAGGCTATCATACCCAGCACTGGAAGAATCTGTTTGCGCAATTAGCTGAGGTTGTTTTTGCTTATTCCTAGGATCTATATTTTGGGAAGCAACCAATTTTTGCTTGAAGTCTGCATTGTGCTTTTCTGCAATATCAGAACTGACAGAAAATTGTTTTGGTGTTTGCAAAGAACTGAATTCAACACTGGGATTGTGATCTTCCACAATTACCTGCCCCCAGTTTGTATCTTGCTCTGCAACATTTTCAAAAGTGGCAGAATCCTCTTGTGGTGTTTCCGCAAAACTGAATTCACTACTTGGATTGTCAGCTATCAACTTATCTTCGGCAGCGGCAGAATGAGTGGATATAGCTGTAGTCAGCAAAAGGCTAGTTATTAAAGTTCTTCCTAAACCAGAAAAAATATACTGTACTCTCTTGAGTAATAATATACTTACTAATTTTTCTTTCATCACAGTAAATTCCTCACACTTTAAAAAAAATATAACGTTACACTAGAGTTGATTCATCCTATATTAAAGTATTTATAAATACAAGATAGGCTAACAAACAGTTTTATCATACGGATACACAAAAAAGCTCCTAGCTTTCTAAAACAAGGATTCATGAGATTTAACATCGACGCTCGCTAGCCTTAGCTATTTAGATAGCTAAGGTTACGTAGTATTTGTCGCTGTAAATATTTAACCGTACTATTCTTAATAAAGACTAGCGTTTTTATCTAAGTAAACAAGTAATTAATACTGGAATACTTTGTCACACGGTTAAGCAGAATGTAACTGTCTAACGAGTGAAGAGTTGGACCAACCCGTAGCCTTGAGTAGATGATCTGTCCCTATTCATGAACGCAGCTTATGGACAGCAGTAAATTCACTATTCAGTTATAATCGCAAAATTCTATAACGCCAAATGCCATTAAAAATAGTTAAAATACCTAGGAATACGTGGGGTTTTGGCCTTCGCCCCAGGCATTTCCTAAGACGTTTCTGTAGACGCCTGCTAGGCGGCTTCTTGTAAAGTTGGATAAAACTAGACCTAGACGAACAGCATTGTACAGGCGCAATGTTATTCGCGCCTGTCACAAAAAAATTTTAATTTTTAGTAACCTACTGGTCTATCGCATTAATTTTGCGGGTTAAATATGGTGTAGTGGAGACTTTAGTGCTTCAATAATTTGGGGGCTAAAGTCCTGACTACAAACCTATCAAATGCCTTATGTTTCAGATGGTAGCAGTTACTTCCAGGAGAATTGGGTTGATTAAGGCAGAATAAAGCCAAATTTTTGAAGTACAGCTTTGGCTTGAGTACTAGTTAAATACTGGGCAAACTCTTTGGCAGCACCAGCGTTTTTACTACCTTTGAGCACTGCTAGCGGATAAACGATCGCAGAATGGTATTTTTCGTCAGCCGCAACTACGACTTTTACTTTGTCAGAGATTTTGGCATCAGTGATGTAAACTAGTCCTGCATCGGCGTTGCCACTTTCTACAGCAGCTAAAACTTGGCGTACATTGTTAGCGTAGACTAATTTCGATTTGACTTGTGGCAAAATTTTCAATTTCTGAAGCACTTGTTCGCCATATTGTCCGGCGGGTACACTCCTAGGTTCACCGATCGCAATTTTTTTAATTTTGGGGTCTTTGAGATTGTAAAAACTGGTGATACCTACACTATTCTTAGGTACAACCAAAACCAGGCGGTTCTTGGCAAGAATAGTACGGCTACCTGTAAGCAAGAGTCCTTTCTCTTCTAAAGCGTCAACCTGCTTTTTACCAGCAGAAACAAATATGTCTGCGGGTGCGCCTTGCTCAATTTGTTGTTGCAAAGCGCCAGAAGCCCCAAAATTATAATTAATATTGACGTTTGGTTGACTTTGTTGGTACAGAAGCTTAATTTCTGCCAATGCATCTTTCAAGCTAGCAGCAGCAGACACCAGAAGGTTGGTATTAGACTGGGCTACTACAGGCGAGGGTGCAAACGTCGGCAAGGTAACTGCCAATACCAAGCTAGCAATTGCTGTACCAATCAAGGCTAGAATTCGTCTTCTGTTCATAGTCAAAGTGCGATCGCGGTTTTTTTCTTGAGTTAATGGTTGGTAAAATCCTACCAGGAGAACCGCAAAGCTACCAAGTAAATTGGTAATAGTTTGCTGACAAAAAACAATTTGCACTTTATTTGTGAAGACCACACAAATAATAAATGACTAATGCACGTTCCTAGAACTGAATAGGTAACAGTAGACCAACACCTATTGTCGTTTCATTATCAGCTTTGACTCTTAAGCTATCAAAAGGGCTAGAACCAAGTCGATTAGTGAGGTATGCTTCTAATTGCAGCCCTGAAAACAAACCAGGATGCCAACGCAGACCTAGAGTCCAAGGAATAATTGTTTGGCGCTGGTTACCAATAAAGCCGTTACCTTTATCTGCTAAGTCTAAACCTACCTCTGCGATCGCCTGCAAGTTGTTCAACAAAGGAACCGATCCGCCAATATTAAACCCCGCAATTTCTAATCCTCTGCGTTGTACAAATCCCAAAATCGGAGTTAGCCAAGTTGCACTTCCGCCTGGAAATTGGTAATGCATGGGAGTAGAAATAGTAACGACAAATAATTCGCCTTGTTCATCCTTTTCGTTACTCAAGGCAAATCCCGCCTTTTGCAATCCTAGTTGTTGGAATTTATTACGATTGTTTTCAGTAAAGTTCACAAAAGGGTTATTCGCCCTTGCTATTGTTCCTGCAATACTTAAAGTAAATGGATCGCCGTCAGCTTGATGCAAATAACGAATCTTTCCACTGAACCCTAATAACGACTCATCTATAGTACCTGGAACATAATCAAGAAAAGCACCAATTTCTAAATCATCTAATAACCCGTAGCGAATTGCAGATAATATTCCCTGCCCTCCCCCTTGTAAACTTAGTAATAATTGATTATGGGGAACTGTACCTCCATCTAAAAAGCTAAATCCAGCGTATGTAGTTGGCGGTGGTTGCTGGGTTGGTCCAAAATGTTCTGGGTAGCGGCGGTTGGCGCTGGTGATACCTGGTAACACAGTCACACCAAATCCTATGGCAGTGTACTCTCTATCTGCCACTATAGACAAAGGTCCTGTATTACCTAAAGTATTAGAAACAAATAAATCTGTAGATAATCGAGGATTAACTATGTACCTTAAACCCGCATTGTAAGCAACAGTGCGACTAGGTAAGCCTGTATCACGGTTAATTGTGTTATTACCTGCAAATGGTATAAAGGCATCACCCCACAATATTAAACGTGAATTGAGCTTATAACTTACACCGCCAGCCAGCCCAAATGTAGTACCAAAAGATCCAGAATTTGGCAAAGGAAGTTTAGTTAAATATAAGGCATTATCTTCGGGTAAAAAAGCTATCTTAGGCGATAGAGTAAATTGCCAATTTTCATCAGGTGTAATGGTATATGGCAGTTCTAGAGAAAAAACTGTTTGTTGATTTTTTCCTGTTGCTACAACATCAATATCATTAGAAAATTGGAAGGGACGACCTCCATTTCCTACAGAAACAGCAATTACACCGCCGAGAGCCTGCGTCGCATTTTCACTCTGCCAAAGCCTTTGTTTGGCTTGCAAGGTGAACTCCTGAAAGAAGTTAGTACCGTTATTTCTATTAGTGTCTCTATTGCGATTGACGCGTTGAGTATTAAAACCACCTTGTTTGATGGGACCAGAATTATCAATTGTCTGTGCGTCTAAGGTAAGTTCTAGGTTATTGGTAACACCCCAGCTAAACCCAACAGTAGGTTGATCGGTAAGTCCGCTACGACGTTCTCCTCCAGGTACTAAAAAGCGGCGTTGTCGGATAGTTGTTAAAATCTCTCCTTGTCGCAACTGCTCCGCTGTGGTTAGTACAAGACGACGGCTAGGAATAACTAAACTACTCTTTGGTGATTCTTCAATTTCTGCTTGTAGTTTACTTGGTAGTGAGCTGACTTCACCTAAGCTATTAGCGCTGAGAATCGGTGTAGCCTCAACCATTGAATTTACTATTGCTAACAGCTTTTGCTGAGACTTTGTTCTAAAACTGACTTTATAAAATTGGTTATCTTGTTGCCATATCAAATGAGATAAATCTGTCGGATTATTTTGTTTTTGTGCTTCTAAGAAATACCCTTTTAGATTTTGATTTATAATAATAGATTCAGCTATGTTTTGATATTGCTTGAATGCTTTTTCAGCATCTTTATTTATCTGAAATGCACTAATAATGCCAACTAAGCAAGAAACTTCTTGTCGTTTGCAAGAAAAAATATTAACTGTGAGGCTAGACTTAGAGATTGAGGTAGCAACTTTAATACTATATTTGCTAGCTTCCTCTGCTAAGTTTTTATCGAGTAATATATGAGATGGTAAGCGCATTACCCAGCCGGGTGATAAACTAGCTGCAATCTCCTTGAGATAAGGTGTAAAAATATCAGCAGTAGGCGGAGAATCTGGAACTCCACTATTGATAACCTGACCAGACTGGTTGGCAGCTTGTCGCAAATTTTGAGAACTACGTGCTGTGGTTGTATTGGCTTGCCGATCTAGATTTTCAATTAATTGAGAAGACTGTTTGATCAACCCCGTCTGTTTAGGAGCTGCTTTAGCCTCATAGCTAAACTCCTGTAAAGCTAAAGCCGCAACAGTAAAAATCGCAGTAATTAATATACGCATGTGATTAAAACAAGTTAATTATTTCATAACTTGGTCTTAAAAATTACCCAAGAATGATATTTATAATTAAAGATATCTGTGCTACACCCTTACTCAGGGTGTTTTAGCATTCACATAAGTTTACGTTCTTTTGTGCAAGAAGTAAACTATCGTATGGTAGTTTACACAGTTTTATTTTGCTAGCTCATTTTTGCTAATAACTATCTGCTCAAGCTTTAAGACTTTAGCACAAAGAACTAGGTAAAAGATGAATATTACAGTAAAATTGCCATTGAATTAACTAATATTGTATACTTATACAACCTTAATAAAAACCGAGAAGGCTGGTTTCTTTAAAAGACGATATTCTTAAAATAAGACTTACGCAAAAACCCTCTTTCCTTCGTGTCCTTTGCGGTTCATTTTTTCATGATTTTGCGTAATTCCTGTGAAAGTAATAATTTTAACTATATTTAATTACTTATAGCAATCCGTATAGGAGTTGTGAAATTACTCGTTTACTTAGGGAACAAGGAACAGCAAAGAAGGATCTACAAATGTACCTTGTTTGTTGCACAAATGAAATAGGACTGCTAAAGTTCTCCGAATTATGATTATTCGCAACCCAGAGATGAGTTTTAATTAAGAAAAAATACACGACTTAGGTCTTATTTATTCTGTCTTACTAGCATCAACGTTGCTTTATATGTAAATTCCTGACCTCGGTTTCCAAACCTAGAGTGTTACTAACTCATGATAAAAATAACTAAAAATTAAAATAACATCCCTGACGCGAACGATACTAAAAATCTCGACAAAAGTCTAATTAACTCAGATGGTGGGTACATATAGTCTAGATACATCTGGATTAGCTACCAGCACAACACCTTCATGCTTATCTTCGTTCTTCAAACCTTAGCAGAAATTCTAGCTGGAGGAACCTCACTCACCAGTACAGAGCAAATTGACTTTAGTCATCCTAGTAATCGTCGCGAAGAGGGTGCAGGACCAACTCTCAATTTGTATGTTTATGACATTCGTGAGAGTAAGCAGTTTCAACAATCCGGTAGGCAAGTTGAACGTAAACCGTCACGGGGTCTGCAACCGACATCTGTAAGTTGGTCACCTAATTGGTTTGATGTCTCAATGCTAATAACAGCCTGGGATCGAACAGCTTTAGGTGAACATCACCTTCTCAGCGAAGCATTAACTGTACTGCTGCGCCATCGGTCTTTGCAAGAAGACTATTTGGTTCCGGAGTTGCGAGGTTATGGCAATTTATCTTTAACAGTTGCCTTAGATCCGGCGATTGAGATTGGTTCATTATGGAGCGCGCTAAATGTACCTTTGCGTTCCGCTTTGTATGTGACTGCAATGATACCCGTTGAGCCGCAATCTACTCTCGTACCTTTAGTTTGGGAACGAATTTTCAATTTGCAAAACCAATTGAGTGAGAATGGCAACAGCACAGTTGTCACCAGGCGGGTAGCGATCGCAGGTATGGTCAAAAGTGCAGTCACCAATCTGCCACTGCTGGCGGCAGAAGTAACTGTGCAAAGAACTAAAAAATCAGCGGTAAGCAATAAAGAAGGACTGTTCTTTTTTGAAGACATTCGTATAGGTAATTATGTTTTGACAGTTAATTGTCCTGGCTATTTACCCCAGAATGTCAATGTCTTGGTGGATAGCCAAAGTTATAGCTTCAAAGAAATCTTACTAACTCCTGAATAATTACTTTTTAACTGACTTGGAGAGAATTTCATGGCTAGACTTGATTACTTTGCACCTGGTGTCTATGTCGAAGAAATTGACCGAGGTAGCCGACCGATAGAAGGTGTCAGCACTGCGGTTGGTGGTTTTGTCGGCTTTACAGAAGATATTCGCGATGGGGCTGAACTATTGAAGCCCATGCTGGTGACCAATTGGACGCAATATCTCAACTACTTTGCCCGTCCCAACTCCGACGGTTTCACCGATTTCAACGCCTATTTACCCTTTGCCGTCTATGGCTACTTTATGAATGGTGGCGGTCGCTGCTGGGTGACCAGTATTGGTACGCAGTTACCAGGCGCACCCAAGCCCCCAAGCCAAGAACCTGCCACTCTCCGAATTAGCGGTCGCGGTAATCGTCCAACGCTGCGCTTTAGTTTGCGCCCAGAACAAGCAGCAGGCGGAGCCATCGATATTTTGATCACTGATAGTGGCCCTCGTGCCCTACCTGAAGGAACTGAAGGAGAAGCACCTCCCAATACAGGTGAATACTTTACAGTGCAAATTCGCCGGGGAGATGAAGTTCTAGAGCAATATGAGAACTTAACCATGAACCGCGAAGTTCCGGCTCAGGTAGCAACTTACGCATTAACAGCTTTGAGAAATTCTATGTATATTAACGTAGAAGATATTTCTCAAACTGGACAGCCTTTATCTCGTCGTCCGACCAATGGTCAATATGAACTAGCGCCGCCAATTGTTGCCCAGACAGTTGATAGATTTTCACGGGATTTTGAAGGGGTACGTGATGACCGAACAGGGGTAAGAGGGATTTTTGAAATTGATGAAATCACCATGCTAGCTTGTCCCGATTTAATGCGGGCTTATCAAGCGCAAGTGATGAACTTGGATCAAATCCACGGCATCATGGAACTGATGATTAGCATGTGTGAGGGTTCTGCTAGTGGTGATATTCCCAACCCACCCAACCGCATGGTTTTAATCGACCCACCACCAGAACAGACTAAACCCCAACAGGTAGTGGAGTGGTTGAACAGATTTAACCGCCGTTCCATGTTTGCGGCCCTCTATTATCCTTGGATCAAAGTTCCTAATCCCCGCGATCGCGGTAATCCCATTCTCATACCTCCTTGCGGTCACGTCATGGGTGTTTGGGCACGCACCGACGAAACCAGAGGCGTTTATAAAGCACCTGCTAACGAGGTACCCAGAGGTGTAATTGGTTTGGGTTATGAAACTAATTTCCGCGAACAAGAACTTTTAAACCCCTTGGGAATTAACTGCATTCGCAGCTTCCCCAATCGCGGTATCCGCATATGGGGCGCAAGAACTCTCGTTGAGCCAGATAAAACTGAGTGGCGTTATATCAGTGTGCGGCGGTTAATTAGCTATATAGAAAAATCAATTGAACTAGGTACGCAGTGGGTCGTTTTTGAACCCAACGATGAAGATTTGTGGGCAAGGGTAAAACGCACTGTCAGTAACTTTTTAGAGCGAATTTGGCGTGAAGGAGCTTTATTTGGTGCTTCACCAGAACAAGCATTTTATGTCAAGTGCGATGAGGAATTAAACCCACCAGAAACGAGAATTTTGGGGCGTTTATATATCGAAGTTGGTGTTTGTCCAGTCAGACCAGCCGAGTTTGTCATCTTCCGAATTAGCCAATGGAATGGCATCGAAGACGAAGAATAAATAGCATTTCTTTGTTTACTGTTTACTAATTATTAATTCATAAGGAGTTTAGTCATGCCGGGTCAACCTGAGTTATTATCTGCTTGTCTGTTTTATTTTGAAGCCGACGGAATTACAGAGAAGTCTATTAAAGAAATCAGCGGTTTAGGTGTAGAAAATACCCCCGCTCAAGAAGTACACGGATCTACTAAAGGCGGTAAAATTTGGCGGCAAGCAACTCCTACCGTTACCAAGTTTACGAATATCACACTTAAGGTGATTGCCACTGCTGATGTAGACCTTTACCAATGGTACAAAAAGTGTAACGAGGATATGGGAAAACCTCGCCAGTGGGATCAAAATCGTAAATCAGCTTCGGTAGTTGCTTACAATCAACAACTCAAAGAAGTAGCTCGTTGGAATATTATTAATTGCTACCCTGTGAAATATACAGGTCCAACATTAACAGCTTCTAGCGGTGATATGGCAAACGAAACAGTCGAATTAGTTCATGAGGGTGTTGAACGCGTTAACTAAAATTAAACCTGTAAAGAAAAATGGTTCCAGCAACTGAAAAGCTACCGGAAATTTTAGCAGCCCATCGGTTCTATTTAGGACTGACACTAGATGGACAAAAAGATAATATCGATTGTTACTTTTTAGAGTGTCAAGGCTTTAAAAGAACACAGGATGCAATTGAAATTGCTGAAGTTACTTCTAACAAGTGGGGTGCGGCGGTTAAAGGTCAGGTGGTTAGAACCAAGCTTCCTGGAAATGTTAAAAGTGGCAACATCACTCTACGTAGAGGTACGATCGCTAACTCTATGGTTTTTTGGAAATGGTTTGAGGAAGTGCAAAATGGTAAATGGGCAAAGCAACGGAAACTCATGGCTTTGTCTATTTACAATCAAAGAAATCAAGAAGAAGCTAGATTTGAATTGGCAGGTGCTTGGCCTGCTAGTTATAAAATGGCTGATTTCAATGCCCGTAGTACCGACCTACATATTGAAGAACTGGAGATTGCTTTCGAGGAATTTAAACGCGTGAAGTAATCAGGAGGATTATGTTTCCGACAGAGTTTGAATTTACACTGCCTAAGGGGTATCTAGACTCTGAAGGCAACCTCCACCGCAAGGGTGTAATGCGGTTATCAACAGCGATAGACGAGATTGCACCATTGCGTGACCCACGAGTTAAAGCTAATGAAGCTTATGCCACAATTATTATTTTGTCACGCGTCATTACTCGCTTGGGTGCTCTATCGGAAGTAACTCCTGCGATCGTGGAAAACTTTTTCTCCCAAGATCTAAATTATCTCCAAGATTTTTACCGTCAAATCAACGGCTTGGAGAGTACAATTTCCCAATCAGAAGATACAGTCAACGTCTTGCAAAATTCAGCTTCTTAACAATGGAACCACAGATAAACACCGATGAACACAGATATTTATCTGTGTTTATCTGGAGGACACTGCGTTGCGCGGGTTATCGGCGTTGAAGCAAGTGTCCGTTGTTTATCTGTGGTTATATATATTTAAAAACCTAGACAAATTATGGGTCGCAAGCAGGATACTCTCAGCACTGAATTTGCCTTCATTCTTCCTCGAGGGTTGATTGATAGCCAAAACCGAGTCCATCGTCATGGTGTGATGCGTTTAGCTACCGCTAAAGATGAAATTTTGGTACAACAAGAACGCAAAGTTCAGGAAAACCCTGCTTACGGTGTCTTGGTAATGCTGGCACGGGTTATTACCCGCTTAGGTAGTTTAAATTCTGTTAGCCCCAATTTATTAGAAGGACTGCTCCTTCATGATATTGCCTATCTCAGAGAATTTTATAATCGTATTAATCAGCAAGGAAATGTACAAATACCCACACAATGTCCCCATTGCAATACTCAATATTCAGTGGAGTTAAAACTAGCGGGGGAGTCGTAAGCTACCCCTCTGATACTCTATATGAGGAGGTAGCTTTTATTGCTTACCATTTCCACTGGTCACAAAATGATATTTTAAATTTAGAGCATAAAACCCGTCAGCGCTGGGTTACAGAAATTAATAAAATTAACGAAAAATTAATATGAAAGTAAAAGTTAACTACTCACCAACACTAAATGAAGTTAACGAACTTGATTTAGCATTAGCAACTACACCAAAAGGAGAGTATATTATTGGTCGTGCTCCGGAATCTGATTTAGTGTTGGACAGTCCTGATGTTAGTAGGGTACACGGCAAATTCTTTCTTCAAAATGGCAATTATTACTTCTGCGATCTTGGTAGTAGAAATGGCTCAATAATTAATGGCAAACTGGCTGAAAAAAATAAACCAGTTTTGTTGAAAGATAAAGACGTTATCCGTATTGGCGATTACGTTATGACAGTGGAAGACATGGTTCCTTTGTCTGAACAATTGCCAGAAACAGTATTTAGAACTATAGATCCGGCACTGTTTTCCGGGTGGCGAGGAAATGAGAATTTAAACAATATTAATGTTGTCAATCAACCCTCAGAAGTAATTAGCGAAGTTCCACAACAGGTTAATTCAGTAACTAATGATGAACTTATTCAACCTCAAAGTGAAGTACAAATCTCAGAATTAGAAGAGGCAATAAACGCACTCGACAACATTATCGAAACTCCTGAGGAAGTCAGTGAAGTTCCCACAGATCTTGATGATGCAGGTGTGAATGTAGGTACAACGATTGCAGATGAAGCTACCTTCATACAACCCCAGGATTTAATTAGTCCTGTACCGGAGG
>NZ_MTAV01000148.1 GCF_002154695.1 Nostoc sp. T09 | reverse complement strand
CTCCACCCGTAGGCAGGCAGCAGAAAGCTTAGGGCAAATCGGCACTGGTAATGAAATTGCAATCGCCGCCTTGGTGCAACTGCTGCAATCAACTACTGATGACTACACCTGTAGGGGGGCAGCATTAAGCTTAGGGCAAATCGACCCTGGCAATGAAATTGCGATCGCCGCCTTGGTGCAACTGCTGCAATCAACTACTGTGGATGGCTACACCCGTAGGCAGGCAGCAGAAAGCTTAGGGCAAATCGGCACTGGCAATGAAATTGTGATCGCCGCCTTGGTGCAACTGCTGCAATCAACTACTGTGTATGACGAGATCCGTAGGCAGGCAGCAGAAAGCTTAGGGCAAATCGACCCTGGCAATGAAATTGCGATCGCTGCCTTGGTGCAACTGCTGCAATCAACTACTGTGCATGACTACACCCTCAGGGGGACAGCATTACGCTTAGGGCAAATCGGCACTGGCAATGAAATTGCGATCGCCGCCTTGGTGCAACTGCTGCAATCAACTACTGTGAATGACGACACCCGTAGTAAGGCATCATATTGCTTAGGGAAAATTATACAGAATAATAAGCAGCGCTTTGCAGTAGTCAAAGCTTTAAGTGGTTATTGGCCATTGGATGATTACTGCTACGATTTAGTCTGGGAATGTGCTCAGAATATGCCTTACCCCGATTTGTATCAAGCTTGGCATCAGCGTAATTTTGCTACTCGTACAATGCAAAGCTTAAAGAAAATCCTCTTCACAAGAATAATTTAAGTATTTTTGCAGTAGCTACGTTACAAAGAAAGTTCCCGCGACGCAACAGCTTGTCAATTTGTTACCAAAACAGAAGCGGACGTTAAGAATAAAGTTGTTTTCGTTACCACAACTTGTGCGCTCGTTAACAACACAACTCGTTTCGTTCAAAATGCTTATCCGTTGTTACAGAAAACTTGTGCGCTCGTTCACAACACAAGTTGTTTCGTCCAGAATGCTTGTCCGTTGTTACAGAAAATTTGTGCGCTTGTTCACAACACAAGTTGTTTGGTTCAGAATGCTTATGTTATTGTTACCACAGCTTAAATAAAACTTATAAATGATGCTTAACAAAACTTGGAGCGCTGTAAAGGTCATACTAATTAATGAAGGCGATCGCATTCAAAAGCATGAAAGCAATTGAAGTTAAACCAACTATCGATGGAATAGCCAAACGTTTTTTGATATTTTCATATCTGATAGACGGTGACACAATTTCTAAGATTCCATCCCAGTAAGTGACACGGTAATGAGAGTTGTCTTCTAGTTTGGCTAATAGCGCTTCGTACATTTGCCAACTTACGCCACTAGTGACAAATTTTTCCTCTGGGTCATCAATATGAGCAAGTTCTGGGTCGTCTAAGAGTTCTTTAAGGCTGCTAACCATTGCTTTCTGTCTCTCAGTAGAGTTATTAATTATTTCATTCTTCCCTTGTCCCCTTCCCCTCTGATTTCCATTATCATTGCAACTTCCAGACAGGAGATTGTTAAAATCCTGTTATCCTCATAACTACTCACGCAGAAAGCTCCAAAAAAAGCGATCGCTATGCTTCACTATAATTAAGGTGCGTTAGGCTAAACGCCATAACGCACCCTACAAAAGAGTACGGGACTGGTGCGTCTCGAACGCACGACCTAGCGCTTAGGAGGCGCTCGCTCTATCCAACTGAGCTACAGCCCCAAGGATGAAGCATATATAATGATAGCAGTAGTTTTAACCAGACTGCCAAGAATCATCCCAAGGACCGCCACCAGTTTCTACGCCACACAAAGAACTTTGTGCTTTCAAGATGATTTGAGGTTTTCCGTCAGAGATTTCTCGCAACTGCAAATCTAGTTGTCCTTGCATGGTGTCTCGACAACAGTAGATTAAACCGTTGGCTGTGGGCGCACGTAAAGGTGTACCAGGTAAACCTGTTGTTCCGATTAAGTCAATTTCATAATGTGAGTTTCGGGCTTGCATTTCCCATCTACCCCAAGGCTGTATATTCCAACTAACTTGTGAGTTCCAGGGAACAAATTCATAAAACTTGCCCTGATAATGCAAGCCAATCATCGCTACAGATTCCATCCACCACAGCACGCCGCGCCGTCCACCACCAGCAGTTAATGCCAAGTCAGGTTCGTTGTGGAAGCTATTACAATTTAGCCAAAACCATCTTTGAGGAAAAGCACCGCCCCAATTCTTCTCACTGTAAGCTGGGGCGTTGGTGAATTCGTAGATTTTGCCATTCCAATCAATCCAGCCACTAGCCAAACCGTGAGCCATTAAGATTTGCCATCCGGGTTCAAAAATCTGCAAAAATGATAGCCAGCCAGCGGTTGACTGTTGCATACTGCCATGATTACCCCAACCATACACTGGCTTAATTTCATACTGCCAACGGCAATAATTACCAGTAGCAGGGTCGCTAATTATTCCTTGATTTAAAGTGGCTGTAGCTTGATAGCCTTCTTGAACATGGTGTTCAAACTCTGCTGGGAGGAGGTAGAAGGGTTGGGTTGGTAAATCTGTTTTGCCCCAATGGCCTAAAGCTAAGACATCTCGACTCGCCCAAAACTTGTTGACATCAGGGAAAGTACGACACAGATATTCATCGTTTGGCCCTAAGACTTGGGCTGCACCGCCACTGTGAGGCTGATTGCCAATAGGGTCTTCAATAGAGTACATAAAGGCAAAGGTTTGGCCGCAATCAGGTAAGGTGACGCGATAATACCAGCCTTCAAAGAAGCGGCGGTTACTACCATCCCAGTGATAACCAGAATGGGGTGTTTGGGTGGTATCGAGTAAATTTCTGGGAATACTAAGCATAGTTTCAATGTGTTGCCTATTTTCCAGTATGCGCCTTGATATGAATCATGCCTACGAAATCCTGGAGTTGAAAGCTGATGCATCACCACAGGAAATCAAGCAAGCTTACCGTCGTTTGGCTAAAATTTGGCATCCAGATAGTTTTCTTGAACCTCAGCAAAAGCTGGTTGCAGAAGAAAAAATTAAAGAAATCAATCAAGCTTATGACAGGTTAAAGTCTAATCAAACAGAGGCGATCAAGCAATCTCCGCCACCTCATCAAACAAAGGTTGATATTAATACATCCAATGCCGAAACTTTCTACAAACGTGGCATGGAGAATGCTCAACAAGGAAGATATACTGAAGCAATTGAGGAATTTACCCAAGCAATTCGCCTTAACCCCCACTATTTTGAAGCTTATAAATATCGTGGACTAGCCTGCTCAAAATTAGGATACGAGAATAGAGCGAAATCTGATTTTAGAAATGCAATACAGCTGGAACTTCAACAGAGAATAACACAGCCCAAAGCTGCATCTTCACCACCACAGCCACCCACATCTGAAGCAAAAACTCAAGCTTCGCCTTGGAAATGTGTACATACCTTAAATCATTTGAATTGGGTTTGTGCAACTGCAATTAGTCCAGATGGGCAATTACTCGCCAGCGGTAGTAGTGACAACACTGTTAAAATTTGGCATCTCAAAACAGGAAAATTACTACATACTCTGACTGGTCATACTAAGTCGGTCAGATGCCTTTGCTTTAGCCCAGATAACCGAACTTTAGTAAGTGGTAGTAATGACTCTACCATTATGGTTTGGCAAGTATCTACTGGTAAATTAGCCAGCACTCTCAAGGTTCATTCAACCCCTGTTATTGCTGTCGCTATAAGTTCAGATGGTCAAACTCTGTTCAGTGGTGGTAGTGATACTGTGATCAAGATTTCGCATATAGGTATGGGGCAATTACTACACATCCTGAAGGGACATTCTGATGTGATTCACTCCCTGGCTATTTGTTCTAAGCAGGAGATTTTAGTTAGTGGTAGTGGCGATCGCACTATTAAAATATGGAATTTGAGAAATAAGAAGCTGTTGCATACTTTCACTGGGCATTCAAGCTGGGTAAATTCTGTTGCTATCAGCCCTAATGAGCAAATTGTCGCTAGTGGTAGTTATGACCAGACTATCAAGCTATGGAATATAAGTACAGGTAAGGAAATTAATACTTTTGCAGGTCATCACAGCTATGTTTGGTCTGTTGCATTCAGCCCCGATGGTGAGTATCTTGCTAGTGGTAGCGCAGACCAAACTGTGAAAATGTGGCACGTTAAAACAGGACAACAGGTTTACACATTGGGCAATCATTCAGACTGGGTTAATTCCATCGCTTTCAGCCCTGATGGTAAAACCCTTGCAAGTGGTAGCCGAGATATGACAATTAAAATTTGGCAGCGCGATGTTTAGTATGATGCGTTCCCCAAAGGGGTTGTCGTTCGCGCAGCGTCTCGTTCGACGAAGTCGTTCCCGCAGGGTAGAGAAGACATCGCCAATCGTTCGTTCACAGATGAAAGCAGTTTGGCTAAAGTCCAAGAAATTTCTCTGAATCGTTAGCATAGATTTACATAGTTACCTATTTCTTCAGTCTGCGATATGTCAAATGACCAGCCGCGATCGCATTTACACCTTAATATCAATGATTCTTTGGAAATTCTAGGGCTAAAACCCGGTGCATCGCAGACGCAGGTAAAGCAAGCTTACCGTAAGTTGGTAAAAACTTGGCATCCCGATCGCTTTTTTGACTTACAGCAAAAACAGGAAGCTGAGGAAAAAATTAAACAAATCAACATCGCTTACAATCATCTCAAATCTGAACAGCTACCTACTACTGTTGAACCTCCAGCTTCGCCAACAAATCGCACCAAAGTAGCTACTAATCGCTGGGATGCAGAAACTTTTTATAATTTGGGCGTGCAGAACGCTAGCCAAGGAAGATATCAGGAAGCGATCGCAGACTTTACCAGAGCAATTCGCCTCAACCCTCGCTACATTGATGCATACAAATACCGTGGGCTAGCTTGCTCTCAACTAGGATATGAATATCGAGCTACATCAGATTTAAATAAAGCTGCACAGCTAGAACAAGATTTAACAGGTTCAAACAGTCCGTTTGCATCGTCATCTTCAAGATGGTCAACGCCATCAAGACCTGCATCAAATTCCCGACCTTTAGTCAAAAGATGGTGCCAGAAAATTAAAAGTTGGTTGAAGCTAAACTGGCGTTGGGGATGAAATGCAAATAGTTTCCAGAGTTCTGTGAACTTGAACCAACACTTCAGATAGCAAGACTGGATATAACGTAGGTAATGTCCAGGAGAAAGCGAGGACTAATATTGCAGATTGAGTATTTTTGATTACCTGTATATAAAAATCAAATTTCAATTTTACAATTGTAAAGATTGCACCTTGATAGAAGCTTTTACGTTTAAAGATTTCATAAATTAGCAAAACTATTAGATAACTAACCCGTTAATAAGCTAATAGTTATCAAACTCTTGCCCATATTCCTCCTTTGGATGGAGGAAAAACTCCCTACCCACGATAGAGCCATTGACGCGATCGCAGAGGTTATTCTGAATCAAGTAAAGGCGTTAGGTAACAAATAGAACACTATTTAAAACCTACATAAAAAGATTTTCAAATGCATTAAAACCTTTGGTTATTGCAAAGTTTAGTTTGTCAATTTTTTCCAATCGAGGAGTGAAATAATGACTATGAATAATCCAGGCGATCGCGAAAATTATCGCAGCGAAAATCGACAAGAAACCTATACTGATGCTAACGGTGAGATTCGGACTCACGTGCAAAGAACTACTGAAACAGTTAACAACACCCCTAATCCTAATGCTTACGGCAGCGGTTATGTAACTGGTCGCGATACTGAGCGCAGATATCAGCAAGCTAATTTAGCAGAGCGTGATAATGCTAATGCTGCTAATGGCTTACTAATAGGCGTTATCCTCACTTCCCTAGTTACTTTGGGCGTAGGAGCATTTTGGTACTTCAACCAACGCAACAATGCAGCGGTTGACAATGGTACGCCAGTAGTAGTTCCTGTACCTGTACCAAATAACGCTAGTCCTTCTCCGGCTGCTAGCCAATCTCCTCAATCACGAACCACAATCATTGAAAGAACCAGAGAAGTACCTGTTGTAATTCCACAACAGCAGGCTCCAGCACCATCCGCGCCTACACAACCAAATATTAATATCACTGTTCCCTCTCAGCGACCTGCTGCTGAAAAAGCCCCAACTACATCACCGATTATTCCCAGCCAACAAAGTCCTAGTACTAAATCTCCTGCTGAAGATAACAAGAGCGACACCCCGAAAACTTCTCCGCTTACAGGCGCAGACAAGTCAAACACTAATAGCAACGGTTCTTCATCTTCTGGAAACAGCAACACTGACGGTGCTGCTCAGTAATAACTAAGTTTCTAGCTCGGTAGCCTTTTCCACCTTTGGAGAAGGCTACTGCATTTTTAAGCCAGAGTTTAACTCTGCGGTTGGCTGAATTCTGATGGCTATCCTCTATTAATTAAGAAAGATTGCCAAATTGTTGCAGAAAATTACTACCTTTCAAGTTTGGTAAATACATGGTGATGCATTAAAAAGTAGGTGCTACATTAAGAACAGGGTACAAATAAGGTTAAAAGTTCATCACAACCTTTCAAATTAGAGCCTGTACCTCCTGCTCTAATGTCCTCGCAATCGCTACTCAGTTGTCGCATCCGTTGAAAGTGTTTTCGCCTTAAACTCATCGATAATTGTTGTGGAGGTGATCGAACGCACAGCCAGAAATACCTGCCTAGTTGGATCAAGGATGCACAAGTAGTTCTGGAGAGATAGAGTTGCGAAGATTGTTTGTAAGTTCACCTTAGTTTAGCTATATTCCCTCTGATTTTTAAAATTTTCTCGAACGATTGCATATTCCACGAACCGCCCTAAGCTGCCGATATTCTCCCATCGTAGCTTGAGGCGGTTTCAACTATGATAAGTCAAGAGTCAACAGTCCAATGACAAAGCGCAAAGTCGGAGCGCCGACTTCCGGCGATGGCTTCTCCTAAGGGAGACGCTGCGCGAACGCCAACGTCTTCGACGAACAGAACTTTGTAAGAGAGGACAAATGACCAATGACTATTGGCTAATTAAAGTAATTACAGTGACTTCTGGTGGACAAAATAAGCGTCCTGGTCGATAAGTCCCTAAGCCACGATTAACGTATAACTGATTATTTCCTACTTTGTGAAATCCTTGGGCCCACTCCCAATATCGCACTACTTTCGAGAAGTCTCCTAGTAAGAACGGAACCCAACGCCGCAATTTTTTGGGTAGTTTTTTCAAAAGCTTTTTATAATGGAACACTAGAGGGCCAATTCCTGGCAATATGATATGCCCTCCATGAGTATGACCAGATAACTGTAAATCTACTCGCCATTGTTGCAATATCTTGGCAGTATCTGGATTGTGAGATAAAACGATACGGGGTATGGCAGAATCTAGTTGAGTGATTACTGGTGCAGGTTGAAAATCTCGTGACCAATAATCAGCTAATCCTACGAATGGCAATTCTTTTCCTAGGGGATAGGCGATTTCATTCCACAAGACATGAATTCCAATGCTAGTAAAAGCGTTTGTAACTTCTGCTTTGGAGTGGCTGTAATGGATGTCATGGTTACCAAGTATGGCGTAGATACCATAACGACTTTCTAAATATTTAAGTCGTTGCGCCAATTTGTGAATAGGGGTAGGATCGTCGGTCACATAGTCACCAGTTAATACTACTAAATCTGGTTCCGCTTCATTACTCAGTGCGATCGCTTCTTCTAGCATTTCTTCCGACAGCCGCAATCCATCGTAATGAAAATCTGACAATTGCACCAGCTTTGTGCCTTCTAAAGACACAGGTAAATCTGCAATCTTAACCGTTATTTTATCTACTCTTAAATGTCCTGTAAATAACCAATGCATAGCGCAACAGACACTCCTGATAGCAGCGCTTACAGCTTACCAAAAAATAAAATCCATCTTGATTAATTACTATAAATTGCAGCAATTTTTATTTGGATAGGCTACAGATAGAAGACACAATATATTGTGTCTGTACAATCACCAATATGTAATACGTTTGAAAATGCCTGATGTCATAAAAAATAAATTTAATTAGTAATTTGTTTGAAATTTTGCCTCTAGATTACTCACTTTGTAACGTAATAATAGTAACTTCCGGAGGACAAAATAAACGTCCAGGGAGATAAGTTCCCAAACCACGATTAACATATAGTTGATTTTTTCCTATCTGATGTAAACCCTGTGCCCATTCCCAATGACGGATAAAAGAGAAATCATTTTTCAAATATGGAATCCGACGGCGTAATTTTACGGGGATTTTTCGCACAATTTTTCTATAATAGAGTACTCCAGTTCCCAATCCTGGAATCACAATTTGACCACCATGAGTATGACCAGATAATTGTAAATCCACTCGCCAAGCTTGCAAGATTTCCGCAGTATCAGGATTGTGAGATAAAACAATTCTAGGAGTAGCGACGTTTAGCTGGTTCATCACTGCTACAGGGTTAAATTCCCTTGAGTAACGATCCGCTAATCCTACCAAGGGCAATTCTTTTCCTAATGGGTAGGCAATTTCATTCCACAGAACGTGAACACCAATTTTATTTAAGGCGTCTGTAATTTCTGTTCTTGAGTGTTTGTAACATATATCGTGGTTGCCCAATACAGCATAAATACCAGCACGACTTTGGAGATTTTTGAGCCGTAAAGCTAAGTCGTGAATTGGTTTTGGGCTGGTAGTTACATAGTCACCAGTCAATAAAACTAAATCAGGTTCGACCTGATTGCTAACTGCGATCGCTTTTTCTAGCATTGCTTCTGACAGCCGCAAACCATCATAATGAAAATCCGACATCTGCACCAGCTTTTTACCATGTAAGGATGCAGGTAAGTCTGCAATCTTAACCGTTAATTGCTGCGTACTCAACGGCCCAGATAGTAACCAGTGCATAAAGCGCTCAAAATCCTGAATATTAGCGCTTATAGCTTAACTAAAAATCATGCGATCGCCTGTTCAGCTTAAACAACTTCTTGAAAAGTTCATGAATGCGATCGCTTTTTTATGTATTTATACTTAGGAAATCATCTAAATCTAGCTGGGCTATCAAGTTATACTAAGCTGGAGTATAGCAATAGCAATTTAAAGGTGGATTTTAGACTGCAAGAGGGTTTTCCTAGAAGGTAATTTAGATTGCCTGTATAAATTTACTATAATTAAATCGCATTTCGCTTAGACAGCGTACTTAAGCACACTAACTCATCATTCTAAAGCACAAAACCAAAAGCTGTTATTTATGCCATCATCTTTAGAGCAAGAATACATTCAAGACTTTACACATTTTGAGCAGCACGTAGCCAAACTGATTTATAGAGCAGGTTGGAAAGTTGAAACTGCTAAGCCTAACCAGCGTGGTTATGATTTAGTTGTAAAAAAAGGAAACCTTGTTGGTGCTGTTCAAGTTAAATGGCTCAAAAGTAATGTGACAGCACCGCAGCTTTTAAGTTTTGCTAATTTTTTAGATAGTGACGAAGGTCAAAAATTTAATTTTGGTTGGTTCATAACTACAAAAGGTTTCGGTGGCCCAGCACAGGCATTAATCAGATCCTGGGATAAAAATAGTAAAATTCGCTGTGGAATAGCCTTAGAAAATAAGCTGGTTGGGGTTGATGGTGTTATTGAGATTGATGTCGGAGGTAATACGGGAGATAACCCAGAAAATCTATCAAAAAAAGTTTATTTTGGAGTTTTCACTTGCAAAGGAGGGGTGGGTAAAACAACCGTAGCAGCACACTTAGCAGGAGCATTAGCACTGCAAGGATTTAATGTTGCTATTGTGGACTTAGATCCAGAAGAAAATCTCCAAAAGTTAGTAGGAGATGGTGTTTTTGTTCCTAATCCAAAAGGTGTTGGTACAAATATTCAAGTATTTCAAGCAGAAAATTGGCATGAAGATTCCGCGCGTGATTGTCAAATAGTAATTTGTGATTGCTCACCTGCATTAGAACGTAATCCTGAAGAACTAGTTAGACGATTAGACTATTGCATTATCCCAACCACTCTAAATCCGCTAGGAATTAATAAGCATGGCAAAGTTATTCAAGAGACTGTCAGAGAAATACGTGAAATCAATAAGAATGCTCATTTGTTTGTGCTAGTTAACAACTTTAAAGACCCTGGTATAAGGCGTTTCAAGCTTCTCAAAGATGTCTATTTTGATGCTTATAAAGAAATTAGTAAAACAGATGATAAATTTCATTGTATAGACCCGGAGGAAGTTTGTATCCGAGCTAGTGACTTACTTTACTACTGGGGTATACATATTCTCGAAAACCCAGACAATCCTGCCAGTAGATTAGCATTTGATCTCATCGGTGGAAGATGCTATCCGCGTGAGGATTTTATTAGCTTAGCTGATTACATTGAAACCAAAGCTGGGATAGGAGTTTTGCGGTCTAACTAATTTTGTTAAAATAGAGCCAGAAGCGTGAAGGAATTAGCTAATTTGTATTTTCTTAGTAATCACAATACATCCAGCTACTACGAAGAAAGCAAACTCAGCTAATAAAAATGCTCCCAAGGATGCAATCATCCCTTGTTTAATTAAAAGTGATACTAAAGCAGTAGCTCCAGCGCTACCAGAAAAATATAAACCAGTGGCTAAGCCAGCTTGATGAGAGGGAACTTTTCCTAAGCAAAAAGGAATCATGCTGACAAAAATTAAGCTAAAACTAATACCAAAAGTAACTATAAAACCTACTACGAATGTGTCGATGTCGTTTAACAATGCTAGTCCCATTAAGCCGGTCATTGTACCCAAGCCTAGTAGCATTGCTTTATTCGCTCCTATTTGTGCTGTCCATTCTCCCAAAACAACTGAAGCGATCGCAGATACTAAAAGTATGCCAGAGGTAATAAATTCTAATCTAATACCAGGGAATTGAATTTGTAATTCTTGCGGAAATATCGACATTAATAGGTTTACTTCTAAGCCTACCCCCAAACCAACCACAAAAATTAAAATTAATAATAAAGTAGGAGCGCTAGATGAGATATCTTCATGGATAGTATAGGGCTTCAAGGTATGTACAGGAGTTAGCGATCGCAAAATATATCCTCCCATCACCAAGGCGATCGCTCCTAACAGAAAAGTCATTGATGCACCGATACTATTGATAAAAATTTTTAATACTGGCTCAATGGCTCCGATGAATCCAAATACGAATACTAAAACAGCACTAGCTTGGGGTAATTCGGTTGCAGGTACGAACTGTGTTAATAATGCGATCGCTGGGGCCCGAAAAAAAATTATGGCTATTACCCACACAGTCATCAGCACAGGTACTAACCAACGTATAGCTCCTAGCAAATTCTGTTCTACTAACAGCGAAACACTTACAAAAGTCGAACCTGCCAGTGTTACTCCTATACTAATCATTGGTAAGCGATTACCTAAGCGCTGTTGGATGCGATCGGAAAATTGCCCCACAAAAGGTTCGATAACTGTAGCGAGTAACCCTTGCATTATTCCCAACCAACCTGCTAATTCTACAAATCCTAGCTTTTGTAAAATTTTTGGTTGATAAAAACTGTAAGCCATCCAACTAAAGATGATTCCAGCCAGTAAAGCAGCTAATCCCCAAACTTGCCGCCATAAAATATCAGGACGGGAATCAAAAGACTTAACCATAACTTTGCTTCACTTGCTTGCGTTAGCGGTGCGATTCTAGGACAAGTCTGCTGCTCGAAAAAATGGCATTATAAATAGTATAATGCTGAGGTCGCAAACCACATATTAATTGCTACTTAGATTTAGCTCGAAGGAAATATGCACTCCTTAAACCAAAAACCTCTTGTTTGCCAATAATCAATAAACAACTCTTCTTAAAAAGAATTTTATTTTGCTTATACTAAAGTAGATTTTTAACCTTAGATCGTGATTAGAATAGTCTCTCTACAGAGCAGACATTGGTAAAATTTTTCCCTGAGCAAACAACTGATATCTTTATATTTTATAATCCGTGTAGTTAATTCACCTGAGGGTTTATCCTCATTTGTGAAGTATAAATATTAAACCAATCTAAAGTATAAAATTTCAATTTATCACTAATTATTAATCAGACCAGTAGCTTTTTCAGCAACTATAATTGTTGGGCATTAGTGCTGCTTTTAAACAGTTTCAGGAAATAAGTACGAATATGTATTTTTTGCTGCTTGTCAGTTTTTGCTGCTTGTAGCAACAGTACAGTGATGTTTAAGTCTGCTATGAGACGGTTAGTAAACACATAACCTGCTAAACTAGCATCGACTCGTGTTGAATTTGTCAAGTTACTAACTTGATGGAAATCTCAGTCAATATCGCCACAGGTGGCTAAGTCATCGCTACAATTTCCTTAAATCAGGACTAGTCAAACGGGACAACAAATCAACATACCCGTTGCATCTACAAAACAGCCCGAAAGCCTATAATACAAGCTGTTTGAATTTCTCGTAACGGTACTATGCTTGCAAAACTAACCCAATCTATATGAGCAATACGGCTTCCGATTACCAAATTCACCACCTTAACCAGAGTAACTCTATCAGTTTGTATCCTTTGTAGTCTATTAGCGCGATCGCATAGTTGTTGCTTTAACAGATGGCGATAAAATCTCTATCCGCTAATGAATACAGGGGCTAAACCCTGCTGGTCTTTATTTTCGCAACTTACTCTTGCATCCATTTGGCGATCAGACTATAAAGTGTCAACATTTGACAGCAAGTCGTGAAATTTGAGTATTTCACTAATTAACTAACGATCATATTTATCTTTATTTTCAAATCTACTGGAGCAAATTATGTTAAATAAATTACTTAATATTGGTTTTACACGTGCTGTTACGCTCACATTGACAATGGGATTTGTTGGCTGTGTAAACCAAGCCCAAAGTACTTCGTTTACTCAAACTACCACTAGGGTTAACTATAACCTTCCACAAGTGGTTGCCACTACAAGTATAATATGCGACTTAACTAAACAGATTGCGAGGAATACAATTAATCTTACTTGCTTGATTCCCCCAAATGCAGACCCCCATCTTTATCGACCAAAGCCTGAAGATCGTAAAGCTCTTGAACAAGCGAATCTGATTCTTTATAACGGCTATAACTTGGAACCAGGATTAATCAAACTAATTAAAGCTACTAAGAGCACTGCACCTAAAATTGCTGTTGCGCCACTTGCACTTCCAAAGCCCCAGAAGTTTCGGGAAGATGGCAATATAGTTACCGATCCTCACATCTGGCACAATGTGAGGAATGCTATCAGGATGGTAGAAGTAATTAGCAGCAACTTGGGCAAATTAGATCCTAGCAATGCCCAAACTTATAGTAATAACAAGGTAAAAATTAACAACGAACTCATCCAACTAGATCGCTGGATAAAGTCCAGAATTAGTAGTATTCCCACTAATCAACGCAGATTAATTACAACTCATAATGGAATGAGTTATTACACCATAGCTTACGGCATTTCATTAGCAGGTACTTTAGAAGGTATTAACACTAATGAAAGAGCTACAGATACACAAGTAAAAAATTTGACGAAGAATATTCAGCAGGCTAAAGTGCCAACAATTTTTCCTGAGATAGCAATTAAATCTGATGTTTTTCAGTCTGTAGCTGAAGAAACTACAGTTAAGGTTTCTGAAAGAAAACTTTATGCTGATGGGCTAGGGGAAGGAGGAACTGACGGAGAAAGCTATCAAAATATGATGGCTGCCAATACGCGCACAATTGTAGAAGGTTTAGGAGGAACTTACCTGATATTTGAACCGAAAGTTCCAAATTAGTATAGCAGACTGAAGACAGATTTGAGTAAGTAATTCTGTCCTAAAAAATTTACCTAATATTGATTAAACAAGCATTAGAAACTATGCGATCGCTCAATTTATCTGTCTTCACCTTTATCTATAAACTGTCGCAAAATTTTTCCTGGTTTTCTATCCCAAGTATCGATATGCTCATAGATTAGTCCATCTTGATTAAATTTATAATTTGAATAGCCATTGAAAAATATCTTCGCTTTCCACGGAACACGCAATACACCACGCACTGTCCATTTAGCTAAGATTGTGTTCTCGGCTGACTGATAGACTTCATGTAAATCAAAGGAAATTTGAGTAAAAAATAGTCGAGCGTGAAATCGCAAAGTCCAAAATATAATCCGATAGTTAAATTTATATTTGAATTTATTTACTGGATCTCGAAAGTAGATATCCTGAGTATATATATCATAAGAAATATCTTTCTCAAAAAGAGTCGGCAAATCATTTTTGAGAGTTTCAATTACCTGTTCTATCTGCATTGATATTCCACGTACCTGATTAAAAGAGATTTCGGAAAAACCTTAGCAACTTCTGCCAAATTGAAGCTGTCCTCGTGCTATTCACTTCACTTCTACTCAAATCTGACAAAGTAGGAAATGATGCAGACTGAGCATACGGACCATTCCGTAATGATTTAGCTAGAGCATAATCATTTTCTCGCAAACCCTCATAGAAAAAGAATACTTCTCCTCTAATGCCGCGTTTACGGTTGCATTCAATTGCTTTCATCAGATATTCAGGAGTAATACAATAAGAACCAAGCTTCATTAAAATTCCTGGTGCTAACTTTGGTATTGTCGCATCTGTGAACTGTTCGTTTACCAATTTATTAACAATACATTTATAGCTGAGGAAGTCGCGGCGATAAATTTGCGGATGAATCATATCAACGATGCCGCGATTTAGCCAAGTGACTGAATCTTGTAGATACTCTTTCAATCCCCAATCATAAATATTAGGAGAAATTGACACGATTAAATTAGGGTTAACTTCTTTAACTTCTTGGTAGAGACGGGCTAAGAATTCAGTCAGAATATCAGCACGCCATTGTAGCCATTGCCTATCTTGAGGATTTTGGGGCGGATTTTGGTGGAACTGCTGACGATAAAGTGCCATAGTTCGCTCATCGTAGCCACCTTCACAGGGTAAAGCAGGAAAGCGATCGTCACCTTGAATGCCATCAACATCATAATTTTTCACTACTTCCAACACTAAGTTCAACAGAAATTCTTGCACTTGGGAGTCAAGGGCATTCATCCACTCAAAACCATTTTTCTTTAATAACTTACCGTTGCGATCGCGCGCAGCCCATTCTGGTTTTGTCTGCAACAGCATCCCGCCATTCGAGTTATAAGAACTTGCAAAGCCGTATTCAAACCAAGGAATGACTTTTAGCCCAACCCGTCGCGCCTCTACAATTACTTCTGCCAAAGGATCGCGAGCGGCAAAGCTGGGATCAATTTCGACACCAAATGTCTGCTGCATCGTTTGGCTAGGATACAGAGTGACTCCCTTATTCCAAACCACAGGAAACACTACATTAAATCCCGTATCAGCAAGCAAATTCATTGCCTCAGCAATGCGCTGCTGTGACTTAAGTACTTTACTATCGGTATTGGTAAGCCAGACACCGCGTGTTTCTATTAAGCTCATGTGCGTATCTAAAAACAATGCGTGCGTTCGCGATTTTCAATTCACGACTAGCTGACTATACCGCGCTTTAATCACCATATAAATACCATAAGCAACTAAACCCAGTGCTACAAAGCCTAAAAGCCAAGGGCCGTAAGGTTGTTGTGCCAAAGCCTGTAATGCCTCATCTAAACCTCCAGCAGCTTGGGCGTTATATTGAGTTGCTGCTTGAATGAAAAACCAGCCAATAATGCAGAATACAATGCCCCTTGCTAGCAAACCAAATCGGCAAATGGCCATCACCCACTTACGTTCTGTATTGCTTAACTCAGTTAAATTGAGTTTTCTGCGAAACTTGGCGCTGTAAGCTTTATAAAACTGATAAAAACCTAATCCAATAATTAATGCCCCTAAAGTTCCTACTAACCATTGACCAAAGGGTTGAGAAAGTAAGTGTGCTGTCCAATCTTGGGTAGAGTTACTATTACCACTACCTCCAGAACCAAGAACAATTTGTACAGCGCTATAGGCTAAACTCCCGTATAACACACCATTAATGGCATAACCAACTCGCTGTGCCAAACCTTTGGCATCTTTGCCTTTATTTTCTGGATCTTTTATTGCCTGCACAAAGCGCCAAATTACGTATCCTATTAAGCCAATTGCCACCAAAGCCAGTAGAAATTTACCAAATGGTTGTTCTACAAGTGTTTGTAAAGCTCCTTTTGTATCAGTCGTTCTACCACCTGTACCAAAAGCTGCCTGAGCTGCTAGTAACCCAACGATACCGTAAACTACTCCCTTAGATGCATAACCAAATCTTGCCAGTCTTTCTACCCATGATGAAGGATGATCTATAAGATGTTGTGTCATAGTATTTGCCTGGATATATGAGATTTTTTAGCAAGATTTACCTAATATCTACATCTATCTAATGGCAAAACTTACGATTATTAAAGAGATATTTTTGCAGATTATTTTTTAGAAAATTTTGAACAAACCTTTTCTTTTAACAGATGTTACCGCAAATAATTAGATAGCATAATTCAATTATCTTTTAGAGAATTTGACAGTATCTTATTTAAATGGAGTAGGATTAATGACGGCTGTTATACAACCTTCTTGGACACACGAATATATCACCACTAATGGAGTGAAACTACACTACGTCACTCAAGGCGAAGGTCCTTTGATGCTGATGTTACATGGATTTCCAGAATTTTGGTATTCTTGGCGACATCAAATCCCAGAATTTGCAAAATATTTTAAGGTAGTTGCCCTTGATTTGCGTGGTTACAATGATAGCGATAAACCAAAAGAGAAATCTGCTTATGTGATGGATGAATTTGTGAAAGATATTGAGGGTGTAATTAAAGGCTTAGGCTATGAAAAATGTGTTTTAGTTGGACATGATTGGGGAGGTGCGATCGCGTGGAATTTTGCTTATGCTCACCCAGATATGTTAGAGCAATTAATTATACTCAATCTACCTCATCCGGCAAAATTTTCCCAAGGTTTACTGACTCCTCAACAACTACTCCGTAGCTCTTATATTTTCTTTTTTCAACTACCTTGGCTACCGGAATTAACCATAAAAAGCTCAGACTATGCAGCAGTTGAAAAAGCTTTTAAAGGTATGGCAGTTGACAAAAATATTTTTACTCAAGCAGATATTGACGCTTTCAAACATGCTGCTGCTAAAAGTGGTGCTCTTACAGCAATGTTAAATTATTACCGCAATGTTTTTCAGCAGAGAATCTTAAAAATAAATTGGGGGATTTTGGAAGTGCCAACACTGATGATTTGGGGTGAAAATGATACGGCTTTAGGTAAAGAACTAAGTTACGGTACAGAAGCCTATGTCAAGAACTTTCAAATTAAATATATTTCTAACTGTAGCCATTGGGTGCAGCAAGAAAAACCAGATTTAGTGAATCAGTACATTCGAGATTTTTTAACTCTTTAAAGGCTCAGCAATTAGTTGTCAAGAGTACTACTAGCCAACATAAAAGTTCCTATTAAATTTCCATGACAAAATATGTCGATTTGTGCAATCCCTTAATAAGATTTAATAGGAATTTAACATAGACAAGTTTTCATAATTTCCTCTTCATGTATCACGCCAAAGCCTTAATTAATTAGCCTATTAGCATCAATACTAAAGAAGTTTCATTCCCTTACCACCTTGTGTACTCAATTAACATAATTAGAAAAATTTAGTGAGATAATATAATTGTGAGGAAAAGAACGGACATAACTTGAGTATAAAGGGGGAAATTATGAAACTCCAGCTATTAGCGGTTCTAGCCTTAGCAACTCCCCTATTTTTCACTAACGTAGTGAAAGCTGATAATCCGCAAGATTTACAAAAATTGTTGGCAACTGGGGAATGTATCGGGTGTAATCTATCAGGAGCCAACCTCAGTAGCGCTCATTTGATTGGTGCGGATCTTAGAGGTGCAAATCTCCAGAACGCAAATCTCACTGGAGCTAATCTTGAAGGTGCCGATCTCACTGGCGCAAACTTAGCAGGTGCTAACTTAACTTCAGCGTACATAACCAATGTAAATTTAAAGCAAGCCAATCTCAATAATGTCAATTTGACTCGTGCTAAAATTTACGATTCTAATGTGTATAAAGCATCAATGAATAACCTAACTATCACGGATGCAGAAATATATCATACCGGAATCGGCATTGGTGGAGAGGATGCAGAAATTCCCGATTGGAAATAATGCTGAACTGAGTAAGTATTAACATAACTTGCACTTAAGAGATTTAGGATAAGAAAAACTGAATTTTAGCCAACCTGATCCTAAATCTCTCTCTAAAGCATTATGAGAATATTCTCAACATTCTTATATTTGAGACCTAAAACTTTATTTTTTCTAGTACGAAAAGAATAAGTAGAAGTGTATGAGATAGATAGACATCAGCCTAATACTATTTTTGGCTGCAATCTGCTAACCAGCCTCACCCATAAATAAAAACATTTCATTGGCTGCTGATGTAGCTTACATATCTATGAGACAAAAGGAAATAAAACAAATCTAGGTTTTTTCCAATCATCAAACTAACATAGGTACATATCATAAAATAATTTTTCTGTCTAGCCCATTCAAATACATAAAAACTTTTATTCCGTATTAATATCGCTAGGAATGAGTTAATTGACGAATACTGCTTAAGATAGCTTTAATATCCGATAAAATCGGGTTTTAAGCTTGTATAAGTAAGAGGTGGACTGACTTTTGCATGATTTGTACTTCTAATGAGTACGATAATGGGCAACTGACACAACATGGGATAATAGCAACCTGAGGATTCCAGTTGATTTAAAAAACAGAACTCAGAAAGCTGATTTTTTATAGCTCCTGCCGCCTTTTGACATTTATCCTCCTACTGACTTGCTAGCTGGTAGTTGATGAAGTAGTGGTTAAAGGACAATTATGGTGATAGGGCACTAAAACCCTTTTGAACCCAAACTCAGTTGTACTGATGCTCTCATGCATCACCTAATCAACAGCCTTTTGGTTGTAATTGTCCAGATTAGAGAAACTCAACTGTTACAATTTATGGAAGCGAAAATGCAAGAACCGGAATTCACAGAAACCAAGTCTTCAGAGACCACGATGACAGATATCAACAATCAAACAGGAACCATCACTAAACTCCAGCCTCCTGTGCAGTCTCAAGAGCAATGGCTAAAATACGGAGAACAAATTTCTGGCTTTTTAGGAACACTACCTGATTATCTCGGAAACTTCTTTAATCAATACAAGCAGCCCTTAATTTCCGTCGGTTTAATTGTGGGAGCAATTGTCGCGGTTAAGGTACTCTTGGCAATCTTAGATTCTTTGAACGATATTCCTTTAGTAGCACCTACCTTTGAATTGATTGGTATTGGTTACTCCGCCTGGTTTGTTTATCGCTATTTACTCAAAGCTTCAACTAGGAAAGAGTTAACCAACGAAATTACAACCCTCAAATCACAGGTTGTGGGTAAAGGCTCTCCAGACTAATGTATCGCTGACCACAGTTTTCAACCTAATGTGTATGCTCAGTGCTACTGTTAGGGATAAATATTAGTGAAAGTGGTCACAATACGGTTTAGCTGTAGCCGCTACCCTCAAGGGTGCGGCTATAAAAACTTAGATCAAGACTTCAGCCTGTAGGCTTATCCGAACCGTAGTGAATGTGGTCCCGCAAAATCAAAAAATACTCAATTACTTTCACTTTTGAGTACTCCCAGATTTACGGCGGCAAGCGCACAATGTTTTTAGAGGGAATTTCCTCAAATCGTCCCATTCTAACTAAAGCTTGATAGACCATAGCAGCTACCTCAGCACGGGTAGCTTCTTTGTTGGGGGCCAATACCTCCGGATTGGGATAATTGACAACTAGTTCATTAGCTGTGGCAGATGCTATCTTAGCAGTGGCATATTTAGGAATATCTTTAGCATCTTTATAAGTTTTTAAAACTATCTCTGGGGATGTAGATGTTTTGAGATTCAACCCGCTAACCAAAGCTACTAAAACTTGCACTCGCGAAATTTTTTGTTCTGGTTGAAAGGTTTGGTTAGGGTAACCTTTCAAAAATCCTGTACTGATAGCTTGGTTAATTGCTGGAGTTGCCCAAAATTTTTCTTTGACATCCTTAAACTTAAGCGTATTTTTAGTAGGCTTATTTTCAAACGCTTGTTGCAGTATGGCAGCAAATTCAGCGCGTTTTACAGGCTGATTTGGTCTAAAAGAATAATCTGGAAAGCCCTTGATGATACCACGGGAAGAAAGAACATTGATAAAACGCCGACCCCAAAAATCAGTCGGTACATCGTTAAATGCAATAGGTGGCGGAATTATTGACTTTTTCTTTGAAGGGGTCACCAAAGAAAATGGTTTTGGTATGACTTTGCTAGATGACGGCAAAGGTGCTTGTTCCTGCGCGGGAAAGCTTGGGGTGATATGAGTGGGTGGCAAAACTGAAGTGGAAGGCACCTGGTCAATAATTAGTGGAACACTACTAGGTTCAACAATAGGTGTAGACAGAGGTGATGGTAACGTACCTTGATTTGGCAGTTGCTTAAGCGTAGGAGAGGCTAACCCTTGATTTATACCAATATTAGGTGAGGCAGTTGGAGACAGTACCGCGTTTAAATTCCAGCCAGAGTCCTTACGGGACAATGACCAAAATAGAATTGTGCCAATAGTGGTGAAAGCAACCAGAACGGCTATAAATTCATCAAAGCCAAGGGCATTTTTTTGTGATGACTCAGGATCGGGAGGTGGCGTATTTGTCATCTTAGGCACCCTAATAGCATAAAATCGGCATCTAAATTTAATTAAACAATTAAATCTTAATACCCAAATAGGTTTTGTGGAGCCTTTGTGACTGCATAGTTACGCTTTAAGTTATGAAGTTAAATGTCGGGAAAACCACTCTCATTTCAAATCAAGCAGTCCTTCTTCTTTCAACTTAGGATTAAAGCGAATTTGCATCTGGCAACCACGGGTTTCTAATACAGCTAAAATATCCGCCTCTACTCGACGTGCTACATTTTTCAGGATTTTTATTTGTGCTAATTCGTCATTGACTGGCTTTTGATAATTTTCCCTTTCTTCAGTTGTCATTAGTACTTTAACATTGATGGGATTTATCCATTTTTCTTTGTGTTCGCCATTACCTAACGGCACAGTGCCATTTTCAGCAATCCAAGCCTGCTCGATACTTTCTAAAGCAGTACGGCTAGGACGGTCAATAGTTTGAACTTTCAACCAATAGCATTGTTGTGGCTGACGTACTAAATGCTGCTTAAGGCTTAGATAAACATCACGAGAATAGCCTATAAATTGCAATACTTTTTCTTGGTCAAAAATTGCGTAAACTCCAATTTTAGCCTGAAATTGTTCCGGTAGTTGGCCAGTATCATCTATGTAAGGAATATATTCCAGTGTTGCCAATACAGGAATATTTGTTTCAATATTCATAAGCTAAATCCATAATTCTTAGTGAACAGTAAATCGGAATTACCCAATCCGGTATATTGCACACAAGCGACTGGGGTGAACAACCTTAGCATTAAACATAAAATTCGGCGGTACGTTGATGATAGCGTATTCGTCAGATGTATGATATTTTTCAAAGTCTGCTGGCATTCCTTTAGGAGTACTTAAACTATAAGGAACTGGCTGAAAAAGTAATTCGGTAAATTCGACTTTTTGACATTGTAATTGTTGACAAATCTGGCTAATAAAATTTTCATTTGTTAATAATTTGAATAGATTTTCTTGAGCTTGGGGCTCAAGAGTAAAACTACTATCAAAGTTCTGGACAATTTTTAGAGGCATTTTGAAACTGGGGATTAAGGACTCAGTGATAATACAGCTTAAGCGATATTTTACCAGCCGTTACCTAACAGACAAAGCCTGTATTCCTGAAACACCAAGACAACCTGTGGCAAAAAATCGCTTTAAGTTCAGCTTATGGGATTATGTGACCTCTTCAACAGTCCCCAGGCTGAATCAAATAGAGAAATTTTCTGTGGACATGAAATTCAAAAATTCAATCTCTCAAACTCTTATTCTCTGCGCCTGTGCGTCTGGATGTGATCCTAATACCGATTTAATCAATGATTGTGTCTCATGGATTGTCTTAAAGTAAAAGGCAGGTAAACCCCGCCCCTACTTGGCAAAGCCGATAAAAAAAACCTTGATAATTTTTGAATGCGATCGCCTTAACTACCTGTAATCTGTCAAAATAACTTTCATGCTGATTCCGATGCAGTAGTTATAACTACAGGATTTGCAACAGCTGTTTAATTTTGGTGTCTTGGCGTTGCTTAAATTTCTCAGGAAAATGAAACTCGATCGCAATTTTACCGTTGGGTTGTTCTTCTACTGCGGTAATTTTTGCTACAAAGTAGCTGGCTGAAGGCTGATCTCCATCCTGATTTAACAGCAAACCTACAAGCGGTTTGACAGTTCGTATGGTATGCCAGTCCTAGTCACTAAGTATTCTATTAGAGGATAAGGCTTCAAGGGGCGACAAGCGAGCTAAAGAGCTTGCTGTATAAGCTTCATAGCCCTTAAACCTCGTTGATAATATGCTTGCTTATTGCGACTGAAACCGACCAGTTCCTCGACCCATGCTTGACACTCATGCCAAGCAATTATCCAATTTTGACCCTTCGGGTTCGCAGTCGCCTGCGGAGGGAAACCCTCCCCCAGCGCTGACTCACCATATAAACCTATCCAGAAATTACTGTGACGTTTCTCATTTCTATTTTTTTCTTGGCTACGACAAATATATGATTCTTGTTTTTGAAATTTAGTCCTTTGTCCATGTAACCAAGCACTAGTCATAGCTAAAGCAATTAAGAAAATCAAACGTACAAGTCTATCAGGGTTGGCTTGAGAAGCTTCTAGATTATAACCACCTGTTTTGCAATCTTTGAACATCGCTTCAATGCCAAAACGTTGAGCATATATTTTGATGGCAGTGTTTAAATCAGGTAAATTAGTTAACAAGTACCAAGCTTCTTTTTCTTGTTTACCCCTGTACTTTCTTTTCCAGTAGACTCCTAAGTTAAACCTACCAAAACCCCGTTTTTGAGTAAAATTAACATTGGGATAAAACTGGCGGATGCCTGGATAAATCTCAATGCTACTTAAGGGCTGAAATTTTTGCCATTTTTGGCGGAAAGTAGTATCCTTTTTCTGACGAAATACAAAACTCTGGTTCTGCTTGTGGAGCCATTGCGCTAGTTCTATGCTGTGAAATTCCCTATCCCCAATAATTACTAATTTGTACTTTTTTAATAAGCGGATTACTGGACGTAATACTTTTTGCTGTTCAGTGAGATTACTACTACCATCTTTCTCTAAGAGGTTGTTTGAAAAGTCCAAGCAGGTAAAAAATCATGCAAGTCGTCTAACCATA
>NZ_MTAV01000147.1 GCF_002154695.1 Nostoc sp. T09 | reverse complement strand
AGCGAAAAGTCAAAAACAAGGGTAACGCTGTTATTGTAAGTTAAATGTGGAACAGCTTATCTATCCTCGGAGAAGCTGCCTTGAAGGATTCTATGCGCCTTGGTGTTAAAAAATCTTGAACCACCCTTCGGATGATAATCGATGACTCGCTAATATCAGTCGCCTACAGTATTGATTCACTAAGATACACAAAAAATAGACTTTTAATTCGTGCTAGTGTACGCAATTCATTATTGCTACTCAATATTTTGTTTATACGAAACTTATCATATTGAAATAGGATTACCGAAATTTATGGGAAAAAACTGATACAGATTTTTCTCTAAGTTCATCCAGAGTTTTTTCAAACAGCCTCACATTAAAGATTTCATCATTGCCAAATTTTCAATTAGGGTATCCAGAATGTAAAAATTAGTCAGCAAGCAGATAAAGATTATCAATTCATTTTGTAAGGAAATCTTAGAAGTAACTCCCATTACATTTTTAGGACCGCTGAATATGAACTATATAATGAAGCCTTCACTTTCCGTGAAACCCTAAAAATGAACTTTAACTTGCAGAATGTTAGCTCAAACCGTAAGCCTAAAACTTTTAATAATCCAGAGCGTTTTATCGAGGGATGGTATTGGGCAATACCATCTGATAATCTGCGGATAGGTGAAGTTAAGTCTATCACTTTATTAGGCAGGGATCTAGTAATTTATCGGGGTAAAGATAGAAAAGCTGTTACTATTGATGCCTACTGTCCACATATGGGTGCCCATCTTGGTGAAGGTAAAGTTGAGGGTAATGAACTACGCTGTTTTTTCCACCAATGGAAATTTGATCATGAAGGATTTTGTGTTGATATTCCCTGTTTAGATGAACCGCTTCCTATAAAGTTAAAAGCTTGGCCTACCGCAGAGAAATACGGGATGATTTGGGTTTGGACTGGGGAAATTCCATTACAACCTCTACCCTTTGTACCAGAGTTAGAGCAAAAAGAATGTCATGTCGCTATTGTTTCTCATTTTGTAACTAACTGCCATCCCAATGTAGTAATTATTAATGCCATAGATACCCAACATTTCAATACAGTTCATAGATTGCCATTAGAAATTATCTTTGAAAAACAAGAACTGAATCAAAATGCTATTACCTTTAGCAACACTACACGAGGTAGAGAAAGTTCTTTTTTAATCAAGATCATTCGTCCGTTCTACAAAAATGCTGTTACTTATAGTGTTTGTTATTGGTACGGCAGCACTAGCATGGTAACATTGGGTCCCGATTTTCTCCATTTGCATATTATGTTTATCCTCCGCCTCATAGAAGGAGGAAAGACAGAAGGAAGTACTCTATTGATGATGAAAAAACATCACGGAATCCTTGGTTGGTTATGCAATCAAATTGTGCTATGGCTAGCTAATCTTTTAGGTCAACGTTTTCTCAAAGGTGATGCAAAGCTGTTTGAGAAAATGCAGTTTAATTTGAAAACTCCTATCAAAGCAGATCAGCCAATCATGCAGTTTATCAACCATCTTGAAAGACAAACAGCCCTATGTTGGGGAACTTGGCAACAAACGCGTTCTTCCAAGGAGTTGTCGTTCGCGCAGCGTCTCGAAGAGAAGACATCGCTCCATGATGAAGAAAGCAGAGATAATCGAGATAAATGGCGAGATGCACTGAATGACTAATAACAACTCTCTGTAACAATATTGCTATCCTTGAGTACGGTTTTTCAGATACAGCAGATAAAAGCTGAAATTTAAATAAATTTATGGTGAAATTCTTGTATTTTGTTTTTAATTATTTTTTGGGCTACCATTGACATAAAAAGAAGTGGCAAAGCCACTTCGTAATTCCCAGGTAGAACCTAGAAACGAGTATAACCATTCTAAAAACCGGAAATCGTATAAATCGTCACTGATTAACTGTATCTAATCATTTCAGTGCCGATCATTGCAATACCGACTCAAGGCGATCGAGTTCATCGCCTAGATGAGCCAATTTTGCCTCTTCCTGAAGTAGCTGCTGTTCTAATTGAAACTTAATTGCTGTGCCAGCTTCAATTGCTAAACCTTGCCGCATCTGCTTTACTTTCTCAGTACGGGTATTCCATTCAGCTTGTAGTGTATATAATTTCTGCTGCGATCGCCTGCGTTGTCCAGCCGTTAAACCCAGAGAAATTAGGCTAGTTTGTAGACTTGCAGCTTCCCCAGGTAAAAATTTGCTCCCACCAGCATAGTAACTTAGGGGAAAATTATCGCCCAAATCCAGCACCTTATTCACAAATGGGTGTTGTGGACCGGAAGCTCTTTTGGGTACTTGGTCAAATAAGTACACTAAAATATCAAGAATCCGAGCATAGCCATCTTTATTCACCGCAGCTTTCCCTTGCAAGGCTTCCAGCAAGCAATCGGTAAAAGCGCTATAAGGCTGACCTGTATAAGAATATTCATCTTCTCGTGAAGAAGCAACTACAACTCTACCGCTTCCCGTTTCCAGCACATTCAACAATTCCGGCGGTAGGGGTGATTTCACAAACGTTTCCCCTGGTTCCTTCAAAGCCGGAATGCCGCCAGCATGACAGCAATCTAATAAAACTACCAGCTTGCGCGCTGTAATGGCTGCAATTTTTTGGGTAAATTCTAAACCTGATAAAGCAGTATTTGCGCGTTGGCTGGGGTCGTAACCATAGGGGACAAGGAAGTATTCATTGGTGCGCTTGATGCGTCCACCGTGACCAGAGTAATAAATGATGACAGTTGCATCAGGATTTTGATTGACTTGGCTGATGATTTGGTCAAAAGCTGCGAGGATATTTTGCCGAGTTGCAACGGTTTCGGTTAGCAGCGTCACCTGTGCTGGTGGATAAGCCGCACGATTTGGATCAATCAGTACATCTCTTACAGCGGTTGCATCTTTGACAGTGACAGCTAAATCTGCACCTACGCCAATGAGTAATGCATAACCGTTGGAGAAAGTTGCGTTTGTCATACCCTGTTTGATGGTGGTGTTGAATGCGTAGCTGCTTCGCAGCTTGTCGTTAGAGATCGCTCTTTATACTCTATATCTTGTGGCTAAGTGCGATCGCGCTTGTGTTGGTTGATGTGTTTATTGCCAGCGATCGCCTTTCCATACTCTACAACTTGTGGGCTTTCCAGACACAAGTATTACGGAATACGGACAAGATTCCCCATTTATTCATGAAGTTGGGAATCTGGGTATTTCCATTTTACTAAGTTTAAGCTTGCATAAATCCTTGATCCCCGACCGATAAATATACAGGTTGGATGATTTAACTTTCTTACAAAGTACTAATAACTTGGGTTTGATCGCAATCATCTGGAAAGCAATCGCCTTTAGCATTTAACTAATTCCAGCCTAATCAAGTTTATCTATATACAAAGAGAATATTATGTTAGCCAACAACACCGATGAAGTTATCCAATATCTAGATGCTATTATTGCCGAAGCTATAGAAGAACGTAGTCGCAGAGGATTTTTTGCTGCACTCTATCGTCAAGTAACTTTAAAAGTGAAGATAGGCATTAAACATGGCTTTTTTGACGATGCAGCCAGAATGGAGGAATTCACTACGCAATTTGCTAATCGATACTTGCGTGCTTGGGATAATTACCAAAAAAATATAAAATCAACCCGAAGCTGGCAGATGACATTCGACGCAGTGCAAAAACCAGAGTTACTAATTGTGCAACACTTACTATTAGCAATTAATGCTCACATTAATTTAGATTTAGGTATTGTAGGTGCCGAACTTTGCCCTGGTGATAAGCTACAAACTCTACAAGATGACTTTATTAAAATTAACGCCATCCTCAGTGATTTGCTTGAGCCTGTTGAGTTAGTTCTTGGGCAACTGTCACCGCTAATTGAGATATTGGATAAGTTTGGCGGCAGAAAAGATGAAATTATCTTCAATTTTAGCATTCGGAAAGCTCGCCAGGAAGCTTGGAATAATGCGAAAATTCTAGCTTATCAAACCCCCGATCTACAACAAGCTATCATCAAATTAATTGATAGCAAAGTGGCATTTCTCAGTCGCGCGATCGCTAATCCTAGCCGTAGTTTTGATAAAGCGCTTGACCTGATAAAAAAATCTGAGAGTGATGATATTGTTGTTATTATCAATGCTCTAAATAGTATTGTTAATTGAAAATATTACAAACAAAAGTAGGGTGGGCATTGCCCACCACATCTAGATTCTCGGTAGGAATTTTTACTCTATATAATTATTACTTTTACAGAATATTTGAGGATTGCTGTAATACACTACCATTCATATAGTGCATTAATAAACTTGGTATCAAGCTGACTAGATAAAATGTCTGCTTGTATAAAAAGATATTTAAATACTGCAAATAGCTCTGAAAAAAGCTTTTATTTGAATGTCAGTAAACATTAACACACTTGATCGTTAATGCAGGGGTTATCTTGGCGCAAGCATAGCCTAGCAAAGGGTTTGCAGTGCTTAAATTTATTATCTCACTAGAGTGATATTAAGAGCGATACCTACGGTAAGGTACGCTAATGCTTGACAAACATTTATTGAAAATACTTTGCTGTTTCATCAGACAATAAACTAAGAAAATTAAAAAAAAAGTATTGATACGCATTTTGCTCTTAATTACCTGTATGTTTGTTGTGTTTAACAATGCACAACTAAAAAATTTATGAATTTTAATCAAATTGGCCTAGTTACCGTTCAACTGTTAACGCAGTTTGGGCTGAAGCTTATAGGCGCTATTCTCCTGTGGCTTGTCGTCCAACGATTGATTGATTTTGGGCTGAAGTTATTACGACGCAGTTTTCGCAGCCAACACGTCGAGCCAACACTCATTAACTATCTTCTGAATATCATTTCTGTAACATTAAGAATTGTTCTAATAGTGGCAATTCTCGGTTTCTTCGGCGTAGAAACTACCTCTTTTGCAGCGTTATTAGCAGCAGCTGGTATAGCAATTGGTGCCGCCTGGGGTGGACTGTTGGCAAACTTTGCAGCAGGTGCATTCTTAATTGTTTTTCGGCCATTCAAAGTTGGTGACTTCATCACCGCAGCAGGCGTCACAGGAACTGTTACAGAAATAGGACTGTTCACAACTAATATCACTACACCTGATAACGTGTTAACAATTGTTGCGAATAACAAGATCTTTTCTGACAATATCCAGAATTTTTCTGCCAATCCTTACCGTCGGGTTGACCTAGTAGCCCAACTCCACCATGAAGTTAATCATAATGATGCGATCGCACGCTTGAAAGCCAAAATCAGCAAAATTCCTAACGTTCTCCAAAGCCCAGCACCAGATGTAGAAATTATCGAGTTTAACTTTGCAGGGCCAGTACTAGCAGTACGTCCTTATTGCAGCAATGAACATTACTGGCAAGTGTACTTCGACACTAATAAAGCTATACGTGAAACCTTTGGCGAAGCAGGGTATCCAGTTCCAGAACATCGTTATTCAGTTAGCAGTTTATCGCCCAATGGAATTGATCCCATAATCCCAGCATCTCTTAATAGTTGAGACTGCGGTAAAAAGCCAAATAATACAAATTAAAAAGTAGGTAAGGTAGATGCCTTACCTATTTTGCTATTTTATACGCTGTTCCAAGCTTTGATGAAGGCAATCACTGAATATCCACAAGCATTCATCATTACTCCATTTACAGTACCACTGACCGCAGAGCCAACAAAAGGCATCATTTTTGCGACGTTCACTAAAGTTTGCTCACCTGCTTTGGAGATTAACTTGATTCCTAATGCTTTATTAATCTCAGCAAATGTTTTACCAGGGATGGACATCAAAGCTTTTTGAATAGTTTGTGACCCTACTTTAGTCCCTAATTCGTTAGCAAGTTCAGCTAAAGTAATCCCCGCAGCCGCAGCTAAAACTAAGGGACGTGTAGATTGGCTTCTTGTATCAATTCCATAAATAGTAAAAAGAGCAGACGCTAGCTTTACTTGAGAATACAAGGTAATTGCAATTTCAGTTGGTATTCCGGCTAGCCCCAAAAGTCCATTAAAAATACCGTTGCCGACTGACCAGACGGTTGACTCTAAGATCATCAAGTTTGCAATATTATCTTTGTTACCTGTCCAATAGAAATTGTTGGCAAAAGATTGTCCCCACTGCCTACCATCTTCGATAGCATAAGCAATAGTTTCCCCGATGACTGGCATCTGGATGAGCGAGTCAAAATCCATAAGCTTTGCGCCTGATTTACTCTGCAAAATTAGAGGTTAGTAAATTTATTATTCCCAGTATTTACAAAAATATAGCGTTAAATAATACTTTCCCTTAAGTATTAACCGTAATAAAATTAAGTTTGTGTAAACCTGGTTTCCATTTCTGAAACGAACCTGACAAATGCTGTAGAGAAAGGTTAGCTTAACTGTAAATCACAAGCCGCACCAAAGCAGCTATGGTCAAAGAATTAGCAATTCGCACCTCTGGACTGACTAAGCAATTTGATCGGCACGTTGCCGTCAATGATGTTGATTTGGAGATCCAAGCAGGTGAAGTATACGGACTTATTGGGCCGAATGGCGCAGGTAAAACAACTCTCATCCGCATGTTAGCAGCTACTGAGGAGCCAACTACGGGTGAGATTTATATTAATGGCGATCGCTTGCTACGTGACAAAAGCAATCCCACCCTCAAGCGGCGTCTTGGCTATTTACCTGATGATTATCCCCTGTATGAAGATCTGACAGTCTGGGACTACCTAGATTATTTTGCGCGGCTATATCGCTTGCGGGAACCTCGGCGCACTCAACGTCTGCATGAAGTGTTGGAACTGATACAACTTGGAAATAAGCGAAATAGCTTAATTTCTACACTGTCGCGGGGGATGAAGCAGCGCTTGAGTTTAGCGCGCACCATTATTCACGAACCGATTTTACTGCTATTGGATGAACCTGTGTCCGGTCTTGACCCGATCGCCAGGATGCAGTTCCGTGAAATCATCAAGGCTTTGCAAGAAGCTGGAATGACTATATTGATTTCCTCCCACGTCCTCAGTGACTTAGCAGAACTTTGCACTTCTGTGGGAATTATGGAACTTGGCTTCTTAGTAGAAAGTGCCTCACTGCAACAACTTTACCAGCGGCTATCTAAGCAACAAATAGTGTTATCAACTTTGGGGAAACTAGAAGCACTTTTGAGTGAATTAAAAAATCATCCTTTGGTGGAAGAGTGGGAGGTAATACCAGGAAAGAATAGCGCACGAGTGAATTTTTCTGGCAAACAGGAAGATTGTGCCGAGTTATTGCGATCGCTTATTCAAGCTGGTATTCCAGTAACTGATTTTCACTGCACCCAAGAAGACTTAGAAACTATCTTCCTGAAATTAGGGCACAAACAAGCATCTTGATTTAATATCACTTCCCCTCTTTGGATAATTTTTCCTATGACACTCAATTTTATAGACAAACTTGGTGACTGGAATCCCCAACTATTCCGGGAACTTAAAGGACGCCTTAAAGTTTTTAATGTATTAATTGCATTAACAATATCAGTAGTTACTCAACTGGGAATTTTTTTATATCAGCTTGCCGATTTTCCTGGTAAGAAATATCCAATGTTTGGGACATATTGTAATCTCAGTAAAGGTTATCAACAACAACTAAATTTTCTCAATCAAAGCATTTACCAAGTTCAGCAACAAATCAATTTATATAGTGGAAATAAAAATTATGATCTAACAAGAATTCAGGAATTCAAAGCCAAACTTTCATCCCTGACTGATCAACAGTCTAGTCTTGCTAATACTTTACATCAATGGCCTTGCCCACCAGAGCAAGTAAATACGCAACTGTGGTGGCAAGACCACTGGAAGTATATATTTATAACGTTGAGTGTGATGTTTGTATTCACACTTTTAGTTTCTGGTACTTATTTGCTAGTTAATAACTTAGCTCAAGAAGAACATCGTGGTACGTTGAATTTTTTGCGTCTCACCCCCCAATCAGAAGCCAGCATTTTAACAGGCAAGATGCTAGGAGTTCCAGTTGTCATCTACCTGATGGTTTTAGCTGCATTGCCTCTAAATTTATGGGCTGGTATTTCTGCCAATATCTCTGTGATCTCCATTTTTAGCTTCTATATAGTTCTGCTTGCTAGTTGTATATTTTTCTACAGTAATGCAGTTTTATTTAGCTTAATTAATCGTGAGTATAGCGGTCTGAAACCTTGGGTAGCTAGCGGCTTAATTCTGGTATTTTTGTTAATCAATATACAGACGTTATCTGTTAGTGCAGACTTTCACAATATAGGTACTTGGTTGAGACTGTTAAGCCCTTTGGAGATGTTGAATTATATTGTACCTCGAAATAATAATTCATCACTAGAGCAAGTACAGTTTTTCTATATACCGCTTGGCAAAACCAATTTTGGTCTGGTTGGTTTACATTTATTAAATTATGGTGTAGGCATCTACTGGGCTAGGCAAGCAATGAAACGCCGCTTTCATAATCCTAATAGTCCGATTATCAATAAAGTTCAGAGTTATCTGGTAGTCGCCAGTTATCAAGTAATATTTTGGGGCTTTACGTTGCAATACTATAAAAATTATTGCCCCTATTCCAGGAATTATATTGCTAATGCTTGTTATTATGATTTGAATTATCAAATTGGGCAAAGTTGGGGGGTTATAGCACTATTTAACATAGTGCTATTATTGATTTTAATTGGAATTATTTCACCCCACCGACAAACTATACAAGATTGGGCAAGGTATCGACACCAAAAAATTTCTAATTTCCAGAGTTTTTGGCGTAACTCTTGGTTGCAAGCTTGGATTTTAGAAGAAAAAAGTCCAGCATTAATAGCAATTTTCATAAATTTGGCGATCGCAACTACACCACTCATAGTTTGGATCGTACTTGCACCTGTTTTGAATACTCACCATAACAACAGCATATATTGGGTTAATAACCTTGGAAGATTAAAAGCCATTTTAGCTGTGGCTTTATTTATTAGTTTAATGATGATTTACGCCACTTTAGCTCAACTAATGCTGTTGATGAAAACTCCCAAGCGTGCTTTTTGGGCAGTTGGCACTATCAGCGCAGCCATCTTCTTACCACCAATGTTCCTCGGATTACTGGGAATTAGCCCCAAACTGAATGCTGTAGCCTGGCTGTTTTCTACTTTTCCTTGGGCTGGTTTAGAATATGCAGCAACCTTCACAATTTTTAAGGCACTCATATTTGAATTGGGCGTCATAATATTGTTAAACATCCAATTAACAAAGCAGGTGAAGTTAGCAGGGGAGTCTGCAACAAAAGCATTGTTGGCAGGGCGCTAGTAGTAGGGTGGGCATTGCCCACCTCAAGAGGCTTTTACTACATAATCTGCGAGGTTCAAATTCCCAAATATTTCAAGTTAAAGGTGTGTAATTCTTATCCACAACAGCGAATACATAGAGAGTTTTAGCTATGAATATTAACTGGATGAATCAAGTAGGAGAATGGAATCCGCAACTGTTTCGTGAACTCAAAGGAAGACTGAAAACGCGCAACTTATTACTTTCTGCCGCAACCTCGTTGCTGGGTCAATTTCTACTATTTATGTATTTTCAAACCCAGCTACCAACTAAGTTCAATCTGGCATACAGTTCCCCTCACAAATATTGCACAGGAAGATTTGTATATAATGCGCGAGAATGCCTTGCTGATGGATTTGGTAATGTTAGTATCGACTGGCAAGTGTGGTCTTTGGATTTATTCACCTGGCTGAGCATTATTGGCTGTTTTACTCTTTTAGCCGCAGGAAGTTATCTCATAATTAATGATTTAACTGCTGAAGAACGACGTGAGACACTCAATTTTATTCGCCTGAGTCCTCAATCACCTCAAACTATTTTATCGGGCAAAATGTTGGGCGTGCCAATTTTGCTATATATTGGGTTACTGTTAGCTGTTCCTTTGCATTTATGGTCAGCTTTAGCTGGTCAAATTCCATTACATGAGATTTTCAGCTTTTACATAGTTGTGGTTGCTGCCTGCTTTCTCTATTATAGTGCTGCACTGCTATTTGGCTTAGTTGGTTCTTGGCTAGGAGGTTTTCAAACTTGGTTAGGTAGTGGCGTAGTGCTAGGTTTTCTGATAGTAACTATGCGAGTAGCCCTCACAGAAATAACAGATGATTATCCCTTGGTTTTTGCTAGGCTGATTAATCCTTTGTACTTAATTCCAGATATTGCCATTAGCGCCACATTCACATCTGCTAGTTCTAGACTTACTAATTTTCACTGGTTTGCATTTCCTCTGGGAGATAGCTTATTTACAACGCTTGGCTTTGCTCTGTTGATTTACGGGCTAGGAACGTACTTTATTTGGCAATCTTTACAACGTTGCTTTCGCGATCCTAATACCACTATGTTAAGCAAGCGTCAGAGTTATTTATTAACAGCTTGCTTTGCATTGATTACTTTAGGATGTGCAAATTGGCAAAGATTAGTTTTAGAGACTAATCCTGGTTCGTATATGCTAGCCGAAAATATTGTGTGTCTGTTGTTCTTAGATTTTTGGCTGTTTCTATATTTAATTGCTGCTCTTAATCCTCATCGTCAAGCGCTGCAAGATTGGGCACGTTACCGCCGAACCTCTCGTGCTAAAGGATTAGCTGATAACAAGCTAGTTCAGGATTTAATTTGGAGCGAAAAAAGTCCAGGCTTGTTAGCGATCGCCATTAATGCGGCAATTGCTATCATTGCCATCAGCGGATTAATATTACTTTCTCAATGCCCACTTGAGAGCAAAATCAATGCTCTTTTTGCTCTAGCTCTATCTGGTAGTTTAGCTCTGCTTTATGCAGCTTTAGCTCAACTACTTTTATTCACCAAAAATCAGCATAGAGTATTTTGGTCTGCGGCTACTGTCGGAGCAGCAATGGTATTACCAGTGATAATTGTAGCCATATTTGCCTCTTCTTCTAGAAACAACAATGTTCTCTGGTTATTCTCAATAGTCGGACCAATTTTCGCAATCTCTCCAGAAGGAAAGACACTATCGCCGATAACAGCGTTGCTCCCAATTCTAAGTTACTGGAGTTTTATGAGCTTTTTAGTATTTCAATTGCGGCGGAAGTTGCTCAAAGCTGGGGAGTCTGCTACAAAAGCCATGCTCGCAGGCAATTAACTCAGTTCTAGAAATATTCTGATAAATTTTTGTGAAGTCTGGCCAGATTGGCCAGACTTTTTTAACGTCAGTTCGGGTTAAGGAGGTTTATTAAACGTAAAATGCCTGAAACAGCGCAAGCACGTTGACAGATCCTAGAATCAAGCAACGGAGTAATGAGGGTTTCAGATTATCCCGAACTCAGGTTTTTTATGAGCATTTGTGCAGCGAATTGTCGAGGATTTACCTGGTGTAGTACAAATCCGTTCTAGCTGCCGTTGGTGGCAACAGGAAGGCAAAGCAGCATGTATGCGTTGTCCGCAAATCGGGATACTTAAGCTTTTTCTGAGCAACTCCGGCAAGCGGCAGATCCTTTTACGTTTAAGAAAAAGCGGCATTTCAATGTTTCACACTTACTAAATTACTCACATCCTTAGGCATCGTGATTTATCTGAGGTTTTTTATGCGCCCAAGAAATTAATCGCTTTTTGGTGGTTGATTTCACAGATAATGATTTGCGATCGCACTCAAACTCAAAAACCCAGTCATTGTACCTGGGTTTGAGTTGGGGTATGTCCCCGCACTTTAAGTTATAGAAGTTAGCTATAGTTTGCTTGTCTAGTAATGATTACAACGGTGCGCTGGGTGATTTCGGAAAACTCTTAAAATTACTGATGCCCCTTGCAGAAGAAAGGTGTTGACAAAGCTAAATAATCAATTGAGGAATGCGATCGCCTTTGTTGAAGATTTGATAGGTTGGTGGTAATCACTAAAAGTGCTTAAAATCAAAGACTAAAGTCCTAACTATGGCGGAATTTATTAATCATCCTCCTTGTCCCTTTTCCTAGGGGACTGCCTTCTGCCTCCTACAAAGTGAACCATGCAACAAAATAACCAAATCGCTGTTGAATTTCGCGATGTCACCTTTAGCCGCAACCAGCGTCCTTTGGTATCGCATCTCAATTTTTCCATTTCCCAAGGAGAAGCATTAGTACTACTCGGACGTAGTGGTAGTGGCAAAACTACGACGATGAAACTAATTAATCGTCTGTTTACGCCTACACAAGGAGAAGTGTTATTTAATGGCGTTCCTACAACTCAATGGGATGAAATTAAACTGCGGCGCAAGATTGGTTATGTAATTCAAGAAACTGGTTTATTTCCTCACTTCACAGTGGAACGCAATGTTGGCTTAGTCCCAGCTTTGGAAAGTTGGAAACCAAAACAAATAAAAATGCGGGTTTATGAGTTGTTGCACTTGGTAGGGTTAGATCCTGAACAATTTGCTAGGCGTTATCCCCATGAACTGTCGGGAGGGCAAAGACAACGGGTTGGTGTAGCCAGGGCCTTAGCAGCCGATCCGCCTGTATTATTGATGGATGAACCTTTTGGCGCACTCGATCCGATTACACGGTTAGAACTTCAACAGGAATTTCGGCGTTTGCAACAAAACTTAGGCAAAACCGTTGTGTTTGTCACCCACGATATTCAAGAAGCTTTTGTTTTGGCTTCGAGAATTGGTTTAATGTATGACGGAGAATTGGTAGTATTAGGGACAAAGGATGAATTTATGCGATCGCAACATCCCGAAAGCCTTGCTTTTCTGCAATGTCTGCGTTCTCTGCAAGACAGCTTATGAAAGACTTCTTTCTCATCAAGTATGCCCCAGAAATTTTTCAGCATACGCTGGAACATTTATTTATGGTGGGCATTGCAATTGGCATTGCCATCTTAATAGGCATTCCTTTAGGGATTTTAATTACACGCCAAACTCAACTGCGCCAACCAATTCTCGGTATTGCCAATATTCTGCAAACTATTCCTAGTTTGGCTTTGTTTGGTTTATTAATTCCTGTACCGATAATTGGCGGTATTGGCGTAGTCCCAGCAATTGTCGCTTTAACTTTATATTCTTTATTACCGATCATTCGCAATACTTATACAGGAATTACTGGCGTCGATCCAGCGATTCGGGAAGCTGGGCGAGGTATGGGGATGACAGATAAACAATTGTTATTCCAAGTAGAAATTCCCTTAGCGATGGGAGTAATTTTAGCAGGGGTGCGAGTAGCAACTGTAATTGCCATTGGGATTGCAACTATTGCTGCTGCGATTGGTGCTGGTGGTTTAGGTGTATTTATTTTTAGGGGAATTGCGGTAGTGAATAATCAGTTAATTTTGGCTGGGGCAGTTCCTGCGGCAGTAATCGCATTAATTGCTGATTTAGTAATTGGTTGGATTGAAGGAAAATTGCAGCAAGGCAGAAAGCAGAAAGCAGATTGAAAACCCTGAAAATCCCCGAAGATTAATATGAAAAGATTTGTGGTTTTTTGCCTAGTAACATTTGCTTTAGTAGTTGCGATCGCTAGTTGTAGCCCCAATGCAACTAACAGTAGCAGTGGTGATATTATTGTGGCTTCTAAAGATTTTACTGAACAAGATATTTTAGGTGAGATTTTAGCACAACAAATCGAAGCTACTACTAACTTAAAAGTAGCTCGTCGCCCTCGCCTGGGTGGCTCCTTCGTCTGCCATAGTGCAATTACAGCTGGCAAAATCGATGCTTATATTGAGTATACAGGTACAGCCTTTACAGGAATATTAAAACAGAAGGTAGTTAACAACCCAAACATAGTTTATGAGGAATTAAAACAAGCATACGCCCAAAAATTCAACTTAGAAGTAATGCCCAGCTTGGGTTTTGAAAACACTTTTGCAATCATAATCCGAGGTGAAGATGCTAAACGCTACAATCTGCAAACTCTCTCGGAAGCTACTAAATATACACCACAGTGGCGTGGCGGTTTTGGCTATGAATTTTTGGAACGAGAAGATGGGTTTCCGGGTTTGGCGAAAACTTACGACTTACAATTTGCTAAACCACCTCAAATTATGGATTTGGGTTTAATTTATCGGGCTTTAATTCAAAAACAGGTAGATATGGTAGCAGGAAATTCTACTGATGGGCAGATTTCTCGTTTGGGTTTAGTAGTGCTGAAAGATGATAAACAATATTTTCCTCCTTATGAAGCTACGCCAATTGTGCGGCAAGCCACTTTAGAGAAATATCCACAATTAAAAAAAGCGATCGCTCAGCTTGCTGGACGAATTACCGCAGATGAAATGCGGCAATTAAACTATTTAGTGGAAGGTGAATTACGTGATATTAAAGAGGTTGTAAAAGAGTTTCGTAAATTCAAGGGTTTATAGTAATATAAATTCTCTCTGAAAGGTTGTACTTGCTACTAATGCTTGGATTGAATTACTCTTAAAATTTAAATTAACTATTGTCTAAATTTAATATATTTGATACTCACATTTTCTTAATTAGGGCGTTTAGATAATTTTATCAATGTTTATTTGACTTGTTTAAATAGAATTTGAAAAAAGAATGAGACGATACTTTGTAGAGTCGTTACAGGTACTCTATAACCTATCTATGTCCCATATAAATTTTTTAAATAATTATTAACTAAAATTTTATACAAATCATAATTTATATGCCAGAATATACGCTGTGTTGAAGATGAGTTTATCACCTTCTGGCCTAGTACATTTACTGGTAAGTATAAATATTAAAAGTAGCGAGCAAGTATTGACTGATGACAGACAGTTATAAACATTCTCTATCCGCTTTTCGGCAAACTATACAAGTTAAGTTTATTTTAAGTTGGCGATCGCTCCCAATAGGTATAATCGGTAGTTTGATGATTTGGACTGTATCCCTAGCAAAATTACAGGCTGCTGAAACAGATGACAACTGGAATTCGGCTTCACAATTGACACCATCAGTTACCTCAGTTATAAATTGGGAAAATCTGCAAGAAATTCAAAAGATACAGCCTTTTATTTCTAGTCAAATCGATTATAGCTGGAAATCTTTCTCTCAATATACTGAACCAATGGTAACTGTTGCTAGCCTAGACACAATGGACACAGTTATTAACAGCAACATCGAAACTTTTGTGGGTGGATTTTCATATCGATTAGAGCCAAAACCTATTTTGATTGCTGCACCCGAAAATTTTAATCCTGTTCTTCAATTACCACCGCCGCCACCGCCGCCACCAAAATCACCCACACAAGAATCGCCACCAATATCAAAAGAACCTCAGCAACCAGCGTTAGTTTTAGAAAGTATTCAAACAGATTGGCGCGATGAGCATAGTAATTTCCAACAGCATAATCAAATTATTGAACCCAAATTTCAATTTCGGATGCCAAATGGAGAGAAAATTACGTTCAAGACGGGATTTAATACATTTGAACAACCATCAATTGCTACGGTCACTAATATTCCTCTCCAGTTTGGATGGCAAGGCAAAACAGGTCAATATACTATACAAGCATCTGGTGGTATTGATGTCTTCAATCGATTGCCAATAGCATTCAATTTTAATGCTCAGATAGATAGACCTATTTTCATGAATTTAACTACCGATTATAAATTAAAATCAGCTTTATTTTTATCATTAGTTGTAGAGCATGGCCCTTACAAAACGAGTGCCAGAACATTAGAAAGTCAAATTACATCTTGGCGTTCTGGACTAAATGCATATTGGCAGATTGATCCAAATACAAGCTTGTTTTCGTCGTATCGCTTGGGCTTATATAACGATGGTAACTTTGAACAACAGTCTTTTAGTAGGTTAGAGCATAAATTTGGTCAGTTTTGGGCAGCTGCTAATTTATTCGCGTGGAAATATGCAAGCGATCAACAAGAAATCAGCGGCTATTTTTCACCCCTAGGTTTTTTAGTTTATAACGCTGAAGTCGGTTGGGAAGGAAATATATTTTCTTTTTTGCGCTGTCGAGTAAATGCAAATTTAGGACGACAGCAACTTAATGGAAAAGTTACTGGAGGTAATAGCTATCAAACTCGTTGCACAACTCAAATAACACCAAATATAGATTTTGATTTTGGTTATAGTTTCAGTAACGTCCGTAATTTAGATACTGGGGATAGTCCTTATAATAATCAGAATTTTACAGGTCAACTACGAATGAAATTCTAACGAATTTGCACAGATTTTGATGTCAATAAAATTATCTAAACAAAAAGAGAAATTTTGCAAAAAATGATTCTTGCTAACAAAGTTGAGATATGGTATAAATGAGCCTCTAAGATTTTAACAACTTTCTCCTGGTTGCTCACAAGCACCAATACTCACCCAGCTACTCGAACCGTCTTGCCAATGTTCTTTCTTCCAAATGGGAGCATTGTGTTTTAGGGTATCAATAGCATAACGACAAGCTTCAAAAGCCTCACTGCGATGGGGACAACCTACTGCTACCAAAACGCTAATTTCCCCAACTTGCAAACGTCCAATGCGATGATGAATCACCACGCGATTTACATCAGGACAAAGGGAGCGAATATCTGCTGCAATTTGCAAAAATACCCGTAATGCCATTGGTTCGTAGGCTTGATACTCTAAGGAAACCACAGGTTTACCATCAGTTTGATTACGAACCATACCACTCATCACCACAACAGCACCATTTGCCGGATCGTTAGCTTTGGTGTAGATTTCTTCAATAGACAATGGTGCAAGAGTAATAGCAAAGCTATCTTCGTCTCTTTGTTTTAAGAGAGGGTCTAGTGTATTGGTCACAAAAGAGTTCATATAAATATTCTTTGTTGATCCTATCGCTTGAGTGCTGGAAAACTACTACACACTAACGAAGTAAATCTTAACTAGGGATTGAGAAATAGAGAATGAGGGTAATAAAAAATACCATGTCCTCTGTATACTCAACCGGATTTGGGCATCTATTTTGAAAATAAGGCAATCTGAGGTATTAATTCTCGCATAGTAGACACGAGGAAAAAACTATTCTCAGGTGTGCTGATGTAGATAGTTCATAATTGCTAATTAGAATTGATAAACTTTTGCTCCTGTTCTCCTCAAGAGGTAGATAAAAATTTACTTTATGGGATTAATTCTTGAAAATCAATAGCAAATTTGAGGTTAAGAAGCTTAATCTTACGTAAATTTACGTCAAGCTTCAATTCTACAATCATCTTTATAAAGGCAGATTACTATAATTAAAGGTAATTAAAGTTATTTGCTGAATTTTTGAGACAATTCCATAATCAGTGGCTTCATCTAGATTAAATGTATTGCAAGGCTAACTAGCATAAAACTTGCTAATGGAGGCTATCAATTAACAAATTTATATATCTCATTTGGAACCAGAGTCACAAAAGCTTATTACATACTTGTGACAGTTTCTGATACACGATTTGTCATTCCTAACAAAATATTAGATTCAATGTTTGAACCATTTATTATAACCAAAGAATTTGGTAGTGGTACTGGACTTAGTTTGTCTACAGTTATGCGAATTATCAAAGAATATGGTGGTTTTATTAACGTATCAAGTTGTGTAAATAAAGGAACATAATTTAAAGTTTACTTGCCAGCAGTTTATACAGTTGTAACTCAGATGTCAGATGATCAGGAAATGCCGAATGGAAACGGCGAATTACTTTTAGTTGTAGATGACGAAGCTGCCATTAGGGAAATTACTACAACATCTCTTGAAAGCTATAATTATCAAATTATCTCTGCTAGTGATGGCATTGAAGCAATAGCACTTTATGCCCAAAATCAAGATAAAATTAAAGTGGTAATTATCGATATGATGATGCCAAAAATGGATGGAGCAACCACCATTCACACTTTGCAAAAGATGAATCCAAAGTTACCTATTATTGCTGTCAGTGGATTAACTACAAGTAAACAAGTGTTTATAGATAAAACATCTCAGCACACGACATTTTTGTCTAAACCATATACTGTGCAGGAATTATTAAAAACTCTACAATTAGTTCTACGTCAAAAGTAATTAGTTATGTGTTCATAAGTAAATCACTAATAATTGGTATTCTCCATGACATCTGAAGTTTTAGCCGTTAATACAGCCTTTTACCGAGCCTTTGAAAAGAAAGATATCGAGGCAATGAGTGCCTTATGGTCAAAAGGAACAGGTAGTACTTGTATTCATCCTGGACGCAGTGTAATACGGGGTTGGAAGGAGGTTCATTCTTCTTGGGAACAGATATTTAAAAATACCGCTTACATAGAAATTAACTTAGATATCATGGCTACAGAAGTTGCTGATAATACAGCTTATGTTGTGCTGATAGAAAATGTTCTTCAAGTCGTTAGTGGTAAAAGACTAGAAGCACAATCAATAGCTACAAATGTGTTTCAATTTCTCGGTGGAAAGTGGTATTTAGTGCATCATCACGGTAGTCCTATTATGCGCTAAACGACGAAATCAGCAATTCAAAACCTGCCGGAATTAAAACCCCGTTAGACTTACTTTAAACGGGGTTTTATTGCAACTTAATTTGCTTTGTATGGTGAGCATAAAAACTGAATGTAATCATCAGTGCCCACCTTACAGAAAATCGAGTTATTACAACTAGTACAAGCTATGAATTTACCGTTGTTAACCGATTACAAGTCAGGCGGTAAAATGACTTGATCGATCGCATGAATGACACCATTCGAGCCTGTAATATCTGTCTGAGTTACATTGGCTTCATTGACTTTCACACCAGTTGCAGGATCAACTTTGACATTGATCGCACCACCTTCAACGCTTTTAACTTCACCAGATTTCAAATCGCTGGCTAATACCTTACCAGGTACTACATGGTAAGTTAATATTTTGACCAAAACTTCTTTATTCTCAGGCTTCAATAAATCTCTAACTGCATCTTGTGGCAATTTAGAAAACGCAGCATCGGTGGGTGCGAAAATAGTAAAATTATCTTTGCCTTCTAAAGTTGCTGTCAATCCAGCTGCTTTCAATGCCTTAGTTAGAGTTGTAAAGGAAGCATTTGACTCAGCCAGTGCTACCAAGTTCTTGCTTTGAGTATTGCTTGAACCTGCTGGTTGAGTTTGGGTAGGTACGGTTGTTGAAGGTTTTACAGGTGTTGCAGGTGTGGTGGGTGTGGTTTCGGGGACAACGGTTGGAGAGGGTGTAACTTCACCGCCTGTAGTGCGACTACCACGGTTATAAGGAGGCTCATTAAAAATACTTGGGCTAGGATTGACCGTTCTCTTTCTAGGCTTCTGTGCTACAACATTTCTCTTTGAAGTTGTGCCTTTTGCTGCATCTTGTGTAGGCTGAACAGGTACATATTCAGTGTTAGCCTCTATACGTTGACTACGGTTATAGGGCGCTTCGCTAAAAATGGTGGGGTTAGGATTGGTTGCCTCTTTTGCTCCAGAAGGTAATGTAATCAAGAGGCTGCATCCTGCTATTCCGATTATACCTGCCAGATTGGTTAGCAATTGGCTGTAATTTGCCTTCATAAATTTTGTTTGTTTTTATTTTGCACAGGTTACATAAAGACTTATAACATTTTGCTATGCTCAAAATCTAACCTAAGAAGTAAGAAATTTCCCCCAAAATTATCCAACATCATGCTGCGTGGGGATGATGGATTTAATCAAAAATTATGGTAGCAAAAATAGCAAGGTAGCTTTGAAATTCAGGTAATGTCTATTAAGTTAACTTACCTAGTTGACTTTCTTATAGTGCTGAGTGTGTTTTAAATTAGTCAGGGGCAACGCTAATATCTAGAAAGTGCCAGTTAGTTGTGCGAGAAATTTTCCAAACAAAAATCTTGCGACTCTCTGCCGCTAATCACATTCAAAACCCAAAAAATTGTATTTTATTATACTAAATTTTTGTGAGAGTTAAGACAGCTAAAACTTGAAGCCTTACTATAGCGCTTCTCATTTGGATGCAATACATGGTAAAGAAAATTGTTTTTTGGTGACAACTTAAGCTTGGACTCTCAACAAATTTTACTTCCTGTTTCTACCAGGAAATGCATACTTGGCGGCTCTGCTGCTATTCAAAAAGTCAGATTTCTCAATCACTCTTCCTAGCCAGAGACTAGGGAAGAGGTAAAAATGACTATACAATGTGTGTTTATTCCATAAAATCCTAAAAATAAAGATATGTGATATTCTATACTCAACATTTAAAAGATTTAAGCATATTAAAAGTATGAAAGATGAAAACAATATATGCAAATTCAGGAATAAGATGTTAGTTTAAGTTATGCATAACTACTGAAACAATTTAATTATTTGATAATTGCATCCATCAGAAAATATTTTTTTGCTAAGCTAACAAGTTGCTCAAAAAAAGCCTAAAAATTTAACTCTATTGGCAGTTAAGTGAGTACTCAATCAATTAGATTATCAAAACGATTACTGAAACTGAAGATACAATTAGTAAAATTGCTCAATTCACTATTTATAAGGTATGCAAGATGCTGGAATTATACCAATGGGAGTTATCTCAATATTCAGAAAAAGTGCGATTGATTTTGGATTATAAAGGGCTAGATTATCGCAAAATAGAGGTTACACCCGGAATTGGACAGGTAGAACTGTTTCGCCTGACTGGTCAAAAGCAAGTGCCAGTCTTGAAAGATGGTAGTAGATATATTGTTGATTCTACAGAAATCGCTAAGTATTTAGACTTGGAATATCCCGAACGTCCACTCATACCGACAGATCCGAAGAAAAGGGGTGCATGTTTATTGATAGAAGAATTGGCAGATGAGTCGATAGGTGTTAAAGGTCGCAAAGCACTGTTTGCTGCTATTAGTCAAGATCAAAATTTTCGTAAGTCCTTATTACCCACCTCTACACCAGATATACTCAAAAATTTAGTTGAGGGAGTACCGCGAGATCTATTAACAGTGTTAGGTTTTGGGGTAGGTTATAGTCCCGATGTTATTAAGTCTGCGATCGCAGATTTAAAACAAGACTTAGAAGCGTTGACGCTGCTGTTAGCAGATAGTCCTTATTTATTAGGAGATGAACCTAGCTTAGCTGACTTAGCTGTGGCTGGTTTATCGATATTACTGAAGTTTCCTGATGGTCCTTATTTAGATCTACCAGTAAGTCTTCAAGGTAAAGGAGTGCCTGGTTTAGCAGACAATCCAGATTATGCACTATTCTTTGAGTGGCGCGATCGCCTTTATGCCCAATTTCGTAAACCGTTAATTGGAACTTCTCCATCAGCAAGCAGACCAACATCAATTCAAATTGAATAATTAGTCAAAGGTCAGTGGAAAAACAACTGACCACTGACCACTGACTACTAACAATTAATTAACAATTTGTGCTAGAATTTCGTCGCAAGCTTGAACTCTACAACTAAAATGCAACATAAGCTCAGCCCAACATTGATGTAACTAATCAAATGAATTCTGGACAACCTTTAGGTTCAGTTACCCAAGGCTCTCTGACTGGGGGGTTAGAAGTAAGATTACACCCTGATATTTCTGTTGAAGATATGCGGGTGGGTAAGTTTTTAGTTGTGCAAGGAATGCGATCGCGCTTTTTCTGTATGCTGACAGATGTGGCGCTAGGAACTGCTAATGCACGAATTATTGCCGATCCTCCCAATTGGGAAGACACTTTTTTACGTGAAGTTTTAGCTGGAAGTGGTACATACGGCACGATTAATCTCGCGCCCATGTTAATGTTTACCCCAGAAGTAGAGGAATCTTTTTCACTTACAAATGGTAAATCTGTAAATCCTTTCGTACCATCAATGACTGGTTTGGCATCATTTCAACCACAAACCAGTACCACAATGGAATTGCTCCCGGTTAAAACTATTCCCAGCCACTTTAGCCAAGTTTATGAAGCGAGTGAAGAAGATTTTCGCAGAGTATTTGGTTGGGAAGATGATATCCACAGAAAAAACTTCTCCATCGGCAAACCTTTGGATATGGACGTGCCGGTGTGTATTGATTTAGACAGATTTGTAGAACGGAGTAACGGAGTTTTTGGGAAATCGGGAACAGGGAAATCCTTCCTTACACGCTTAGTCTTAGCTGGGATAGTCCGGAAAAACGCGGCGGTAAATTTGATTTTTGATATGCACTCCGAGTATGGCTGGCAAGCTGTCTGTGAAGGAAAGCAATATAGTACAGTTAAAGGTTTAAAACAGCTATTTCCCGGTAAAGTGGAAGTTTACACCCTCGACCCAGAATCAACAAAGCGCCGGGGTGTGCGGGATGCACAAGAACTATATCTCAGTTACGAACAAATAGAAGTTGAAGACGTTAAATTATGCTCTCGCGATTTAGGGTTATCGGAAGCCGCCCTAGATAATGCGAATATCCTTTACGCTGAGTATGGTAAGGCTTGGATTCTTCAGTTGTTGAACATGACTAACGAAGAAATCAAGCTGTTTTGCGAAGAGAAGCGGGGACACCAAGGCTCGATTATGTCTTTGCAGCGGAAACTTTTGCGGTTGGATAACTTGAAGTATATGCGAGCTGCTTGTCCGCAGAACTACATCAATCAAATTTTGCGATCGCTGGAAGCTGGTAAGCATGTAGTTATCGAGTTTGGTTCCCAGTCAGATATGCTGTCTTATATGCTGGTGACTAATATGATCACCAGAAGAATTCACGGGCATTACGTCAGCAAAGCCGAAAGATTCCTGCACAGTGGTAATGTCAGCGATCGCCCCACGCAATTGGTAATTACTATTGAAGAAGCTCACCGTTTTCTTGACCCGGCGATCGTTCAAAGTACGATCTTTGGGACGATCGCTAGAGAGATGCGAAAATATTTCGTAACACTTCTAGTAGTTGATCAACGCCCGTCGGGTATAGATAATGAAGTTATGTCCCAGATTGGAACTCGCATCACAGCTTTGCTCAACGATGAAAAAGACATTGACGCGATTTTTACAGGAGTCTCTGGTGCTAGCAGTCTGCGATCGGTATTAGCGAAGCTGGACTCTAAGCAACAAGCCTTGATTTTGGGTCACGCCGTTCCTATGCCAGTGGTAGTCCGTACCCGTCCCTATGATGCAACTTTCTATGCAGAAATTGGCGACCCAGCTTGGGAAGAAAAGCCAGACGAAGAATTATTCGCTGCGGCTGAACTAGCCAGAGCCGATTTAGGGTTTTAGCTATTTGTCATTAGTCATTTGTCCTTTGTTATTTCTCCCCACCTCTCCCACACTCCCCACACTCCTTCATCTCCTCCTGCCTCTATTTCGTAACATCCCACCATCACAACAAAAAATCAGTTCGGTTATCTCGCTATTCCTTGGCAACTGAAGCGGAGGTTTTCGCGTCACTATAGATATAGTTAGCACTCAAAGGAATTCATTTTTTTTGCCAAACAAACCACTTTGCCCTATAATTAGAAGATTTATCTGGGCTACTTTACTATCCACTAGATTTGTCGTATCATAATAAAAGTAGAACTCATACTGACTTCATATTTTTACAGTTACCATCAGTGACTGACGACAAGAAGAATTCTTGACAACCAGCCAGTGTATTTCTAAAAAACTGCAAAATTTAGGAAGGGTAGGGGAACCTATCTCAGGGATGCACCGTCTTTTCAACGGCTGTATAAATTGATTGCTTATGTTAGCTTCCTATGTTCCGTGATAGATGTACTTCCTTTCCGAATCCGACTTAATTATTAAAGATTCATTGTGTTTACGGAGTAGAGGATAACGCACCAATGCCTACTGTTAACACCCAAACCGAAAACCTAAACACCAAGTTCACGGCTGATATGGTGCGAACCTATCTGCGAGAAATTGGTCGTGTGCCACTTTTAACCCGTGAGCAAGAGATTGTTTTCGGGAAGCAGGTGCAACAAATGATGACGCTACTGGACGCTAAAGAGGCTTTGGCGAAAAAACTGCACCGCGAGCCGAGTTCATCAGAGTGGGCTGACCATGTTCGCCAATCAGAAACTGAGGTGAAACAGACAGTCGCCCAAGGTAAACGGGCAAAGCAAAAGATGATTGAAGCGAATCTTCGCTTAGTAGTCGCTATTGCGAAAAAATACCAAAAGCGGAACATGGAGTTTCTGGATTTGATCCAAGAAGGAACTCTAGGATTAGAACGGGGTGTAGAGAAATTTGACCCGACACGGGGATATAAGTTTTCTACCTATGCCTACTGGTGGATTCGCCAAGCAATTACCAGAGCGATCGCTCAACAAGGGCGTACAATCCGTTTACCGATCCACATTACCGAGAAGCTGAACAAAATTAAGAAAGTACAGCGAGAACTGGCACAAAAATTAGGGCGATCGCCAAATCCTGCGGAAATTGCCCAAGAACTAGAGCTAGAGCCTGTTCAAATTCGCGAGTACCTGAATATGGCACGTCAGCCAGTTTCTTTGGATGTGCGAGTGGGTGACAATCAGGACACCGAACTGCAAGAAATGCTAGAAGATGACGGCCCTTCACCAGAGTATTACACTACCCAAGAATTCTTGCGCCAAGACCTGAACACCTTGTTGGCAGAACTAACTCCCCAACAGCGCGAAGTTTTAGCCCTGCGTTTTGGTTTAGAAGATGGCAATGAAATGTCATTGGCAAAAGTAGGTGAGAGATTAAATCTCAGCCGCGAACGTGTCCGCCAGTTAGAGCATCAAGCGCTAGCTCATCTACGTCGTCGTCGAGCCAATGTCAAAGAGTATGTTGCCAGCTAAAAGCCAACTGCTTTTAATTAAAAATAAGCCTCCTGATTTCAGGGGGCAATTTTTTTATTAATTGTCAGTTATCTTTTGTCTTCCTCATCTCCCTCATCTCACCTATTCTGAGGGAAAAGATTACTCGGCGTTATTGATAATCAAGTTGGTCATGGTATTAATCAGGCGATCGCTTTCCATTGGTAAAATTTCCTTACCATGCATCACATCTTGAGTGATATGGAAATAAACCAACGATCCGAGCATAATCCTGGCTGTAGCCTCTGGGTCAGATATATTAAGTTCTGGATGCGATGCTAGATATTGGCTGAGGGTTTCGAGTACAGGCTTGGTCATTGAACGCACACAAATCTGCGCTAACTCCGGAAAACGACCAGACTCCCCGATGATCACTCGCATAAAAGCAGAGTGTTCATGGTCTTTAACCATTAAATCTAAAGCTCTTGTTCCTAACTCACGCAATACAACTTTTGGTTCTCCTTGGAGGGGTACTGTACCAAAAATTAAGTTGAACTTCTTGCGTGTCAGTTGTTCAATTAAGACTTTAAATAGTCCTTCTTTATCCTGAAAGTGGCTGTAGACAGTTGCTTTAGAAACACCCGCAGCTACCGCTACCTTATCCATGCTTGTGCCAGCATAGCCATGTTTGAGGAACTCCTGCATCGCTCCTTGCAGAATTTGTTCCACTTTATCAACGGAACTATCTCGATCTACTTCGTCAACTTTTATGCGTGCCATTTATTATTAACCTTTCTTATAAACAATTCTATAGATAATTCCAAATACTCTACGCCATTTTGGTTTTGTGGGGAATGAATGGAGGATGAAGGGGTGAAAGAGATTAGGAGATGCGGGGACAGGGAGAAGTAGAGAAATAATCAAGGACAAATGACCCTTGACTAAACTAGTCAGTTTAGTTTAGCATAAATTGAACTGGACGGTTTAGTTTATAGAATCGCCAACTAAGGGGAATACTATGGCGCAAAACTGGAATTTAGCAGCTTTTCGAGCTTCCCAAACTGTTTTTAAGTCACCTGCTATCTTGGCAATAATTACAGCTTTAGTTACAGCAGGAGCTAGTGCTTATACGGTAAATAAGTTTCAGGCTGATTCTGGGAATAAGGCAGAAGTAGCAACGCCTATTCAGCCGGTAGTAAAAACTGTAACTGCCTTGGGGCGCTTAGAACCTAATGGCGAAGTGATCAAACTGTCTGCGCCAACTGCTAATGAAGGAAATCGGGTAGAGCAACTGTTGGTAAAAGAAGGCGATCGCGTTAAAACTGGACAAGTAATTGCGATTATGGATAGTCGCGATCGCTTGCAAGCGAGTTTGGGCGAAGCGCAAAGACAAGTACAAGTAGCTAAATCCCGCCTCGATCAGGTAAAAGCTGGCGCAAAGCAAGGAGAAATTGCAGCGCGTCAAGCTACCGTTAACCGTCTGCAAGTAGAACTAGAAGGAAGCATCAGAACCCAGCAAGCGACAATTAATCGCTTAGAAGCAGAACTGCAAGGACAACAACAAAGTTTACAAGCAACCGTGGCACGGGTAGCCGCTGAGAAGCGCAACGCACAAGCTGACGTGCAACGCTACGAAACTTTATACAAAGAAGGGGCAATTTCCAGCCAAGAAGTTGATCGTAGACGGCTGAGTGCGGAAACCTCTACACAGCAATTTATTGAAAGTCAAGCCACCAAAGTCAGAACTGTTGCCACACTGGAACAGCAAATTAACGAAGCCAAAGCCAACCGCGACAAAACGATCGCAACTTTGCAACAACAAATTAACGAAGCCAAAGCTACCCTCAATCAAACTGCGGAAGTTCGTCCCACAGATGTAGCCAACGCCCAAGCCGAAGTAGACAGCGCTCAAGCTAACGTTGAAAAAATTCAAGCTCAACTAAATCAAGCATATATTCGCGCTCCCAAAACAGGACAAATTCTCAAGATTCATACACGGGCTGGGGAAACCGTTGGCAATGATGGGATTGTGGAATTAGGTCAAACAGACCAGATGTATGCGGTAGCAGAAGTATACCAAAGTGATATTAGTAAAGTGCGGCCGGGGCAAAGGGTAAGAGTCAGCAGCGATTCTCTCCCTGGTGAATTACTAGGAAGCGTCGATTGGATCGGGATGCAAGTACAACGGCAAAACGTGGTTAATGCCGATCCTTCTAGCAATATTGACGCCAGAGTTGTAGAAGTTCATGTAAAGCTAGATCAACCATCCAGCGACAAAGCAGCCCAGTTTACCAATTTGCAAGTTAAGGCGGTGATTGAGCAATGATTGGATTTATCTCTCAACTACAGCGCCGGACGCCTCTAGGATGGTTGCAACTAAATAAGCAAAAAAGTCGTTTTTTAGTAGCACTATCAGGCGTTGCTTTTGCAGATTTACTGATGTTCATGCAGCTGGGTTTTCAGTCAGCATTATTTGACAGCGCCACCAGGCTGCATCAAGTATTACGTGCAGATGTAGTAATTATTAGTAACCAAGCCCGCAACATCTCCTTTATGTCTTCCTTTCCTAGAAGAAGACTGTACCAGGCTGCTGATGTACCTGGTGTAAAATCAGCAGAAGCTTTGTATACCAACAACGTTACGTGGAAAAATCCCCAAACTCACCGTGAGACAGGGATGCTAATTATCGGGTTTAATCCTGACCAGCCTGCGTTTAACCTACCGGAAGTTAACAGCCAATTGCCAACAATTAAACTACCGGATACCGTTTTATTTGATGATGCTTCAAGAGGAGATTATAAACAGGCGATCGCTCAAGTTACTCAAGGTAAACCTGTCACCACAGAAATAGATCGGCGGACGATTAGCATTAATGGCTTATTCACAGTTGGAGCATCTTTTGGTGCTGACGGTAGCTTGCTCACCAGCGACCAGAACTTTTTGCAACTATTTCCCAAACGGCAAGCAGGTAGTGTCAGTATCGGCTTGATTCAGTTACAACCAGGCTATGACCCCAAGGAAGTAGCGAGTGCTTTAAAGTCTTACTTGCCTAAAGATGATATTAAAGTTCTCACCCACGAAGAATTTATTGCATTTGAGAAAAATTACTGGCAAACAAACACTGCGATCGGGTTTATCTTTACCTTAGGTGTATCGATGGGGTTTGTGGTGGGAGTGATTATCGTCTATCAAGTCCTTTCCACAGATGTCAATGCTCATATGAAAGAATACGCCACATTTAAAGCGATGGGGTATAACAATCTCTATTTGCTAGGTGTGGTATTTGAAGAAGCGTTAATTTTGGCAATATTAGGTTTTATCCCAGGGATGACAGTATCTTTAGGGCTGTATGCCTTAACCCGTGGCGCTACAAATTTACCACTGTATATGACCTTGGCAAGAGCGATTCAAGTGCTGACGCTAACTTTTGTAATGTGTATGATTTCCGGCGCGATCGCAACTCGTAAAGTTCAATCTGCCGACCCTGCGGATATGTTTTAAATGTCATTTGTCAGTTGTCATTTGTCCTTTGTTACTACTATGAATAGCAAACCAGTTATTTCCATCCAAAATCTCGACCATTACTTTGGTCAAGGTCAACTTAAAAAGCAAGTTCTCTTTGATATCTCGTTAGAAATTAACGCTGGCGAAATTATCATTATGACTGGGCCATCGGGTTCTGGGAAAACCACATTATTAACTTTGGTAGGCGGATTGCGTTCTGCTCAATCTGGTAGTTTGCAAATATTAGGAAGAGAACTTTGCGGTGCGAATGCAGCACAACTAACCGAAGCACGGCGCAGTCACGGCTATATTTTCCAAGCACACAACTTGCATGGTAGTTTGACAGCAATTCAGAATGTGAGAATGGGATTAGAACTGCACAAGCAGATTTCACCGCAGGAAATGAAAACTCGTTCAGCCGAAATGCTAGAGCAAGTAGGATTAGGAAATCGCCTCAATTACTATCCTGATGATTTATCAGGAGGACAAAAACAACGAGTTGCGATCGCTCGTGCTTTAGTTGGTCGTCCTAAAATTGTCTTAGCAGATGAACCGACTGCGGCGCTTGATAGTAAATCAGGGCGAGATGTAGTTAACCTGATGCAAAAACTAGCTAAAGAGCAAGGTTGTACTATCCTCATGGTGACTCATGACAACCGGATTTTGGATATTGCCGATCGCATCGTTCACATGGAAGATGGTAAGCTGGCAAAGGATTTAGCTGTCGCCGCAGCTTGAACCCAGTACTAAGCAACGAATAGAATGGGCATGATGGTTTCGTGGAAAGTAGAGAACCAAGAAAAAAAAATGCAATCATGAGAATTATGACTGAGTGAAGCGATATTCACATGATTGACCATGACCGATTATTTAAAGAATTAATTTCTACATTCTTCTTAGAATTTCTAGAATTATTTTTCCCCCAAGTAATTGCCTATTTAGAACCAGAATCATTAAAATTTTTAGACAAAGAAGTATTTACCGATGTTACTGCGGGCGAACAATACGAAGTAGATTTAGTCGCCCAAATACGATTTCGAGAGCAAGATACATTTTTTCTCGTCCATATCGAAAATCAGTCATACCCTCAAGCTGATTTTGGACGGAGAATGTTTCGTTACTTTGCGCGGTTGTTTGAGAAACACGCATTACCCATATATCCAATTGTCGTTTTTTCTTACGACACACCGCGCACACCCCAAACCAATATTTACCGTGTAGAGTTTCCCGACAAAACGGTTTTGGAATTTAACTATGGAGTAGTACAACTCAATCAATTAAACTGGCGCGACTTTTTACAGCAAGAAAACCCAGTTGCCAGTGCGCTTATGGCTAAAATGAACATAGCACCTTCAGAACGTCCACGCGTCAAGTCTGAATGTTTGCGTTTATTAGCGACTTTACGGCTCGATCCAGCAAGAATGAAAATGATTTCTGGGTTTGTTGACACCTATCTCAAGCTAAATGCAGCAGAGGAAGAGATTTTTCAAACTGAGATTGCTAAATTTGAATCAGCCAAACAAGAGGTAGTGATGGAAATCGTGACTAGTTGGCAGTTACAAGGAAGACTGGAAATAGTTATGCGTCAGCTTAATAAAAAATTCGGTGCGGTTACACCTAAGTTAGAAGAACGAATTCGACAATTATCGCCTAGTCAATTAGAAGATTTGGCAGAAGCATTGTTAGATTTTACCAATGCAGGGGATTTGGTCGCTTGGTTGAATGGAGTGCAAGGGTAGAATAAGCGATCGCCTGACCAAAAGCGGCATTAGAACCAGCATCTCTGCTAGCATCACTAATCATGTTATGGAGTCTGCCAAACAATCAGACTTTGTTGCTCAAGAATTTGATTTTAACTGCGATCGCACTTATCTATCTGTAGTCTATCCGTAGGGTGGGCACTGCCCACATGATAAAAGCCCTCAAAATCTTGCCTCTTCGCTTTCGTTCGGGAATCGATTTCCAAGCTAATCACATCAGTCTAATTTAGTAGAGTAAAAATTTTGCTTGAAGCTGAAAACTTGAACTTCTAAACTTGGAGGTTGCACCTTTGAACTCGGCGGTTGAGCCTTTGAACTCGGCGGTTGCACCTTTAAACTCGGAAGTTGAGCCTTTGAGCCTGGAAGTTGCGCCTTTGAGCCTGGAAGTTGCACCTTTGAGCCTGAAAGTTGAGCCTTTGAACTCGGAGGTTGCGCCTTTGAACCTGGAAGTTGCACCTTTGAACTCGGAGGTTGCGCCTTTGAGCCTGAACCTTGAGCCTTTGAACCTGGAAGTTGCACCTTTGAACTCGGAGATTGCGCCTTTGAACCTGGAAGTTGCACCTTTGAGCCTGGAAGTTGCACCTTTGAGCCTGAACTTTGAGCCTTTGAGCCTGAAAGCTATTCAAATGAGCATGAACAATCGCACTTTTATCACGGGCGATGAGTTATTTATCAAAAGTCATTGCGAGTGGAATGAAGTTAAAAGAGGCGATCGCACAATTCGAGAATTGCTTTGCAAGGCTTGCAATGACAGTTATATAGCCAGACTCGATATTATCCCAATTCTCCATAAGTAGCTACAGACACCACCCCCGCAACCCAAAGCAAATCCGACTTTCTTTAATTACGAATTAGTATTTGTAGCTTGCAAGCGCAAAAAATGCACCCGTCCGAATTCATCTCCAGCAACAACTCTCTCCCCATCAGGTACAACAGCACAGCAGTATATTGTACTTTCCCCTGTGAAACTGACAATTACTTCCCCGGTTTGCCAATTCCACACTTTCAGGGTGTGGTCACGGGAACCAGAAATCACGTAGTTGCCATCTGGGGTGAAGGCGACTGCTTCTACCACGTGACTATGACCCACCAGGGTACGCACTTTTTCCCCAGTTTGCCAATTCCACACTTTCAGGGTGTGGTCAGAATAACCAGAAATCACGTAGTTGTCATCTGGGGTGAGGGCGACTGCATTTACTAAGGAACTGTGATCCTTGAGGGTACGCACTTCTTCCCCAGTTTGCCAATTCCACACTTTCAGGGTTTTGTCATCAGAGCTAGAAATCACGTAGTTGCCATCTGGGGTGAGGGCGACTGCATTTACTAAGGAACTATGACCTTTGAGGGTACGCACTTCTTCCCCAGTTTGCCAATTCCACACTTTCAGGGTCTTGTCAAAGCAACCAGAAATTATGTACTTGCCATCTGGGGTGAGGGCGACTGTTTTTACTGAGTCAGTATGGCCCACCAGGGTACGCACTTCTTCACCAGTTTGCCAATTCCACACTTTCAGGGTGTGGTCATTAGAACCAGAAATCACGTAGTTGCCATCTGGGGTGAGGGCGACTGCTTTTACCAAGGAACTGTGACCCGCCAGAGTACGCACTTTTTCCCCAGTTTGCCAATTCCAAACTTTCAGGGTGCAGTCAGAGGAACCAGAAATCACGTACTTGCCATCTAGGGTAAAGGCGACTGCATTTACCAAGCAACTGTGACCCGCCAGAGTACGCACTTTTTCCCCAGTTTGCCAATTCCAAACTTTCAGGGTGCAGTCAGAGGAACCAGAAATCACGTACTTGCCATCCGGGGCGAAGGCGACTGCATATACCCCGTCAGTATGACCTGCCAGGGTACGCAGTTGTTCTTCGGTTTGCCAATTCCAGACTTTCAGGGTGTTGTCAGAATAACCAGAAATCACATACTTGCCATCTGGGGTAAAGGCGACTGCATAAATCGAGTAACTATAACCCGCCAGAGTACGCAGTTGTTCTCCGGTTTGCCAATTCCAGACTTTCAAGGTTGAGTCCCAAGAACTAGAAATTACGTACTTGCCATCCGAGGTGAGGGCGGTTGCACTTATCGAAGCGCTATGTTCCGCCAGGATACGCATAAATTCCCCAGTTTGCCAATTCCAGACTTTCAAGGTCTTATCACCGGAACTAGAAATCACGTACTTACCATCCGGAGTAAGGGTTATTGCTGTTATCCAGCCACGATGACCCGCTAAGGTACGTAGATGTTCTCCGGTTTGCCAATTCCAGACTTTCAGGGTCTTGTCAGTGGAACCAGAAATCACGTACTTACCATCCAGGGTGAAGGTGACTGCATCTACTGAGTCAGTATGACCCACTAAGGTATGCACAAGTTGCCCAGTTTCCAAATTCCAGACTTTCAGGTTCTTGTCACGGGAGCCAGAAATCACGTACTTGCCATCTGGGGTAAGGGCTAGTGAATATACCGAGTCACTATGACCAACTAAGGTACGCAGTTGTTCTCCTGTTTGCCAATCCCAGACTTTGAGGGTGCTGTCATCAGAACCAGAAATCACGTACTTGCTATCTGGGGTGAAGGCTACTGCATTTACCGCGCCAGTATGACCCATCAGAGTACGTACTAAAGGGCCACCAGGTACAGTTAAGCTTGCTGTTTGCGGAAGCAAGCAAGAGATTTTACTTTGGTGCGCTTGGGTTAACAATGTCTGAATTTTAGAACTTTCAAAACACAGCAACCGCCCTAATAATTGCCCTGGCAATTGCTGTTTATCTTCATTTAAAATATGTGCCGACAGTCGCAATACACCTTGAATTAACTGTAAATTCTCATCTTGGGGCAAAAAATCATAATCTGCGATCAAAGCATTAATATTGATGTTCTCCAACTTCGTCTGCAACCAGCGAAAATCACACAGCAGTTGTTTTAATTCTCTTTCCCTTCCCCCCAACCGCAAGTGATAGGCTAAATTTTGCCAAATATAGCCGTCATTTTCTAAACTATGCCAGCCTTCAAGGTATTTTTCGCTGTAAGCATTTAAGAGGCGATTGTGTAAACACCCTATCCCCTCACTTTCCTTCGCTAAGGTCGTGTATTGCTTTCTGACATAATCAAACTGCAAGTCATGCAACCGCAAATTTCCCACTTCATCCCGCAAAGCCAGAGATTTACTCACAAATTCATCAATGACATCTTGGGTATCAAACTCATCCAAGCCCAAGGGTTGCCAAAATGTCTGCAAAACTGCTTCCGGTATGGGTTTATCTTCAGGAAATACCGCAAAATCTAAATATCGCTGTTGGCAATTCTCATCCAAAGCCTCCACACTTACCGCGATCGCCTTGAGTAAATCGGGATATGGATAATCGGGAAACTGTTGTTTGATTTTCTCTAAATCAGCACTACGCAGTTTTTCTAAAATATTCTGCCAGCGATTTGGCAATTTCCCCCGCATCATCGCGCCTACCATCGCCAATGCTAAAGGTAAATACCCACATTCGCGCGCTACCTGCAAGGCGACATCATTTTGCAAGGTGGGGTGCAATATCTGGGGTTGATTTGCCCAATCTGCCAAAAGTGCTAACGCCTGTTGTGCATCTAAAACCGCAAGCTGATATTCTTCCCCTCCCAACCCCGTGACTATCGCTGCATCACGGGTGGTAACTAACATTTGACAGCGTTCCCCTAACACATCAAACGGTGTTGCATCATCCAAACGCCAAATATCATCCAAAATCAGCAAGCAAGCTTTCTCGGCAAACAACTCCCGCAACCGCGCTTTCCCCAATCCAATCTCGGTAAAAGCCGCTTGCTTGTCGCCCAACGCAGAGGCAAGATAGGATTGCCAAGTTAAAATCTGGGGCGTTTGCCCAAATGTCACCCAAAACACCCCATCAGGAAACGCCTTTCTGACATCTTCATCCCGCGCCAGTGCTGTAGCTAAGACTGTTTTGCCAATTCCACCCATGCCTTGCACACCCAAACGGCGACTTTTCCCTGTAATCCCCAGAGTTTGCTTTGTTGGCGATAATACTTTGTGTTTTAAGGGTGCAAGTTCTTCGGAACGGGGTAAAAAGTGTGGTGGTAATTCTGGGACGTTGGTAAGATTGCCTAAAGGTTGGTGATGGGGTGTTAAATTGGTTTTTTTTTACTTGAGGAATCAACTCGCCAGATACGCCAGCTAATGCGATCGCACTCCGCGCGATATTAAAAGCAAACTCTACAGGCGAACCAGAATCATATTCGGGATTGTAAGCTAGAAGCGCATCGTAAAATCCCACAACAAACTCAATCGCTGCTTTGTCTTGGATTTGATCGTTCATCCCAATCACATAATTAATCTGTTGGGCGATCGCATCTGCTTGCACTTCTGAGTAACAAGCATTCAACAGCACACATTCTACTTGCTTAGAAAACTGTCCAAACAGCCCAGCTAATGCTTCTCCCGTAACTAGCTGTTCAATTCCTGTTTCATCCTCAAAAGCTAATCCTTGTATCCCTGCACCATGTCCAGAAAAGTGGATAATATTTGGTCGATAATCCAAAATAGCGCGGCGAATATCCCTCGGACGTACTGCCAAATCATACCGCAGGTCAAAATTCTCCCGATTTTGCGCCCTTTGCAAACCTTCCTTAATATCACGCAATTCTTCATCGAGGCGCAATCGTGCCGTTAGCTTGGGATTTGCGGCTAATATCAGGATCTTCTGCGGTTTAATGGTCATTGCCGAAGTTGGGAGTTGCTGTTTTTAAGTATACAGGGCGGGGATTAGGGATGAGAGGATACTCTTTAGCTTTCTTCTCTGCGTCTCTGCGCCTCTGCGTGAGTTAAAAAACCAATCACAGAGAACGCAGAGTTTGAATTATGCAGTCAGTTGTCTGACTTGTTCGGCGGAATCTAGTTGTAATGCCGAAGCCGCGATCGCCTCACACTCACCTATACTTAATTGGGCGATCGCTTGTTTCAATATCGGTATCGCTTGAGGATTCACGCTTAATTCATCCAATCCCAAACCCAATAAAATCGCCGTAGCTGCGGAATCTGCTGCGAGTTCGCCACATAATCCTACCCAAATACCCGCCCCATGACCGGCTTGGACTGTTTGCTGTACCATCCGCAACACTGCTGGATGCAGTGCATCTGTTAAATTTGCGACTCTGGGGTTGTTGCGATCGCCTGCCATGACATACTGGCTAAGGTCATTTGTGCCGATACTAAAAAAGTCTACTTCAGCTGCTAATTGATCGGCGATCGCCACAGCTGATGGCACTTCGACCATAATCCCTACTTCCATCGCTGCATCAAAAGGAATACCAGCTTGGCTAAGTTCCCTTTGTGCTTCGTTTAAAATCGCCTTAGCTGCCCGTACCTCGGTGATAGTGGCAATCATCGGCAACATAATCTTAATATTGTGTCCGGTGCTGGCTCGCAAAATCGCCCGCAACTGCGTTTTAAATAAGTCTGGATGTTCCAAACAGAAGCGAATTCCGCGACAGCCGAGGAAGGGGTTAGTTTCTGGAACTCCTGGCTTGATATAAGGCAGTGGCTTATCACCACCGACATCTAAGGTACGGATAATTAACGGCTGTTGATCTAAAACTTGTGCGATCGCCTGGTATACTTCTAATTGCTCCTCTTCCGTCGGAGCACTTGTCTTACCTATATAAAGGAACTCTGTACGCAGTAGTCCTACTCCTTCTGCACCACTAGCTAAAGCCAATTGAACATCAGCTATGCTACCGATATTGGCAAACACATTTACTTGCCGACCATCACGGGTAATTGCTGGTTGATGTGCTTTGGCTAGTGCTTCCTGTTGAGTAGTTTGCCACGCTTCTCGCTTCGCTTCCAAGACAGTCAAAGTATCTGCTTCTGGTTGTACCCAAGCTTTACCACTCTCACCATCGAGTGCCATTATCGTTCCATCTTCGAGATACAATATCCCTGCATCTACGCCCAAGACGGCAGGAATTCCTAATGTCCGGGCAATAATTGCACTGTGAGATGTGGCACTACCGGAGGTTGTACAAATACCTAAGACTTTGCTGGGATCTAACCCAATCGTGTCCGAGGGAGTTAAATCAGTCGCCACTAAAATAGCTGGTTCAGCTAGTTCTAAGAAATTTCCTGCTGTCCCCGTTAACAAGCGCAGCACCCGTTGTCCCACATCGACAACATCCTCTACTCGTTCTTGCAAGTAAGAATCTTCTAGTTTGTGGTAGCTAGAAGCCACCTCATCCACAACAGCTTGCCAAGCAACTTCTGCATTAAGATGATGTTCGTAAATGCGCTGACGAACTGCTTCTAGGAGTACAGGATCTTCTAAAAACAGCAGATGAGCAACAAAAATCGTGGCTTCTGCATCACCAATTTGAATAGATGCTTGCGAAAATAATGTCTGAATTTGCTGTCTAGCAGTTTCTATCGCTGTTTGTAAGCGTTGCCACTCAGTTTCAACGCTTTCTACCTGGTATTCTGTAGGCGTAACAGAGGCAGGTTGATAATGAACCACAGGTGCGATCGCCACTCCTGGGGAAGCTGCAATTCCTGAAAGTTCGCCAGAAGTTACTGGGGTAAGGTTCTCTATGGCTGGTGCTAATTCTAAAATAGAATCATCTTCGCCAAAGTTATTGGCAATTAATGCTTCCAAAGCAGCCAAAGCTTGATCGGCATCAGCACCAGTAGCAGTAATGACTAACTCGTGTCCTTGACGTACCCCTAAAGTTGCTACTTGGTTAATACTGTCACCCCTGACTTTATTTGTACCTTTGGTAATATTCTGTACCTGGATTTTGGCTTGAAATTTAGCGGCTGTAGTGACAAATTGAGCCGCAGGACGGGCGTGCAATCCCAAGCGATTGCTTACAGTTAGGCGAATTTCTTTGGTTGATGATTCAGTATGAGTTGGGGTAGTAACTGATGGTTGACTATTATCTACTCCGAGTAAAGTAGCTTTTGCAACTAATGCCGACCGTGCTTCCGCCATAACTTGCTGAATATTATGACCTGCTGCGGCTGCAACTACAGCTGCGATCGCACCTTCTACCAGAGGTGCTTCACACAAATGGACTTTTTCCCTTTGTTCTAGCGAAAGGAACTCTAAGGCCATTTCTGCACTCATTAAGGCACTACCCAGATCCATTAACACCAAAACACCATCATTACTAAAAATAGAGGCGATCGCCTCATAAACCTGCATTGGATCTGTACCTAATGGATTTTCAGGATCTTCAATCCCTGCTGCAACAGCCAAGGAGACTTTACCCTGAACCATTTGTGCCGCAAGTTCTTGTATACCAAGCGCTAGTTGTTTACTGTGAGAAACAATAACAATTCCGATCACGGCAGCACCATCAACTCTGTTGAGAGGCCATTGCTGAGCTATTTACCATTTCATACTTTCATTTTGTACCACTAAAAACAGCCTTGATTTCAAAATTGCAATTTTACTATGGACAAGTCGGATTCTGTCGTGAATGAGACAGTTAAAGGAATTCTCAAGATTAAGAATAAAAACTGCGTAGAAGCTCTGCTTCTTGTCACCAGTCATCACAGTTGATGTACACTCTTTTTCATAGTATTTATGTACTATGTAATTAGGAAGACTTGTTGAATTTTGAATTCTGCAAAGCAGTACTATTCTTTTACTTCCGGTTTTCCTGTTATCTGTTCCTCGTTTCTTAAATTTATGAGTAAGTTGATAAATCAAATTGGATTGCTATATTAATGGATAACTTATGATTGTGATTTAAAGAATTGGTCTGACCCCTGTTACTGCGATCGCCCGATTACCTATACAATGACTAAAATTCGGTAAGCTGTTTGAAGACTGCTGATAGATTTTGGTAGGCGATCGCAACATAGGCTCCACCGATAGCCATAACAGTTCAGCTTCCCCAGGAAAATATAGATACTTTATTGAAACTGCCGATTTTTGTTTGATTGTTGATTTTCTTGCTCAGCTTATCAATCAATATGACTGATGATTTTTACTCTGACATAAAAATAAAACATGAGAAAAAAATCTATTACCTATAGTCTACCTCCACCACTAACTTCAAAAATCAAATAGGAGTGCTATAGTTGTCCTGATCCCAGCATCACCTGTAGATAAACACCTTTGACTTTGCGGTGTTTTCTTGACAGTTTACATAGATTTATTTAAATTCACCTAATTATAAAAACTCACCACTAAAGTTGTGGAAGTGTCAAAATTAATCAAGTGAGAATTTTAAGGTTATGTCACCCTTAGTTACATATACCCGGCAGCCCTGGGCTGAAAATTACAGTGAAATCATTGATGTTCGTTCGCCTAGCGAATTTATCGAAGATCACATCCCTGGTGCAATTAATTTACCCGTCTTGAATGATGCCGAACGCGCTGAAGTCGGAACAATTTATAAACAAGTTTGCCCCTTCACTGCCCGAAAAATTGGTGCTGCTTTAGTATCTAGAAATATCTACCAGCATCTTAGTCAACATTTTGCCGCTAAAGATAAAGACTACCGTCCTTTGATTTACTGCTGGCGGGGTGGGCAGCGTTCAGGTAGCATGGCTTTAGTACTGACGCAGATTGGTTGGCGAGTTACTGTCATTGATGGCGGATACAAGACTTATCGTGCTTATGTACGCCAGCAAATAGAACATCTGCCAGAAAAATTTACTTATCGGATGTTGTGCGGTTTAACTGGTAGTGGTAAGACTTACATCTTAGATAAGATGAGTCAGCGTAACGCGCAAGTTTTAGACCTCGAAAGTTTAGCGAATCATCGCGGTTCTCTGTTGGGTGGAGAATTGCAAGGAAAACTTGCATACCAACCTTCACAAAAATACTTTGAAACTCTGCTATTACAAAAACTACAAAAGTTCGATCCTAACCAGCCAGTGTGGATAGAATCAGAAAGTAACAAAATTGGGAAAATTTATTTGCCTCTGTCTCTATGGAAGAACATGAGACAGGCTAGTTATGTAGAAATTCAACTACCGATAACCGCTAGAGTCAATTTTCTTTTACAGGAATACAATCACTTAGTAACTCATCCCGATATTTTAAAACAGAAACTAGAGAAACTTAAATATCGCTGTGGTTGGGAGAAATTAAGCCAGTGGTATCAGTTCATTGATGCTGGTGCTTGGGAAACATTAGTACAAGATTTATTAGATTCTTATTACGATCCAATCTATAAACGCTCAATTAACAGCTATTTTAACAAAGCTGAAAGAGTCTTACATATTGCAGATCTATCTGATAGTAGTATTGATGCTTTGTTGGATTCTTTACTACCGAAGTATGTGTCTCTAAAATGAGAATCTGTTAACAGATGGTGTAATGGATGGTTTCCATAATAATCATCCACTACAACTACAAAAAATATATTCGTAATATTTGCCAACATCAAACACTACTGTTTCTTATATCCACTGGCGAAATTACCAGGATTAATATTAATTAATGGTAATGAACTATTACCACTTTTAGCCATAGGAAAATGTCCATCCCCTTTTTCTATCGCTTGCTTTTGCGACAACTCTGCCGTTAAAATTTGTCGTTGTAATCTTTGTGGTTATGCTTGAGCTTCTCGAGTTACTTTTTGAACAATAAATTCTGCTTGTTTAGCCTCTTTTTCAGCTATTTGTTTCGCTTCAATAGCTTTGCCAAACTCTAGAGAGAAATATCATTTACTATCAAACCATAAGCTGAGAGACTAAAACTCGCTATTGAGCTTTATCAAACTTCATGGCAACGCCTCTTTCTCCATAATTGACAATCGTGATAGGACGGAAAATAATTCCAAAATCAATAAGAATACTCCACGCACAAAGTAATAAATAAATTAAAAAGCATTCGCAGTATCTGTGTTGTTGTTTTACCTAGCTATTTTTTTAAATAAAGATCTAATTAAATAATTACTAAGGTTAAATAAATAATGGTGGCACTTTAACTTTAGCAAAAAGTTACAAAAAAATAAATTACTGGTAATAGTAGATAAACTATTGCTAATAGCGATTTCGGGCGATATAGCCTTTGAATTTTATTAAGTCAAAACTTAAATATGAAGATTTATCAAGAACATGCGTGGCCCCATAACCTAGAAGAAGCGATCGCAATTCAAGAAAAATTGCGAAATCAGATAATTACAGAAGATCAACTGCAAGAACCTATCCAATATGTCGCGGGAGTGGACATGGGTTTTGAAGCTGATGGTACGATTAGCCGTGCAGCAGTCGCCGTGCTGAGTTTCCCCCACTTGCAAGTAGTTGAGACTACCCTAGCGCGTCGTCCTACCACTTTTCCTTATATTCCGGGCTTCCTCTCATTTCGGGAAATCCCAGCTGTACTTGATGCTCTAGAAAAAGTTAAAATTACACCAAACCTGATTCTCTGTGACGGTCAAGGAATCGCTCATCCTCGCAGACTTGGCATAGCTAGCCATCTAGGGTTGCTTATAGATATGCCAACAATTGGGGTAGCAAAATCCTTATTAATTGGCAAGTATGACGAAGTACCAGAAGCAAAAGGTAGCTACCAACCGCTAATACACAAGGGTGAAACAATTGGTGCAGTTTTACGCACGCGCACAGGAGTCAAGCCTTTGTATATATCCAGTGGTCATCGAGTTAGTTTACCTACAGCAATTGACTACGTATTGCGTTGCACAACTAAATATAGACTGCCAGAAACTACACGCATTGCAGATAAGTTAGCATCTTCGAGATAAAGCGAAGATGAGATATATTGTTTTGTTTGAAGTTTTTTCTAAATACTTGCTTGCTCCTGCCTAATCGTGTTAGGAATCGCACAGAAAGGAGTTGAAGTAACTATATAAAAGTTACTAAGTTAGAACGATGAATGCACTAACTTTACAGTGGCACGATGCAGGTCAAGCTAGAACTCAGAACATTTACGAACAACAACCAAGCAAAAATCCTGGCACTGTCCGCATCGGTCGAGATCCACTCCGGTGCGACATTGTTGTCAGTAACCCTACAGTATCCGGTCTGCACGTAGAAATATTTTTTCACCCCCAGCAGCAACGCTTTTATATCCGAAACCTGCGATCGCAAAATCCCCCATTAGTTGATAGACAACAACTAGTCCAAGGTGAATTACCGTTAACAGAGGGCAGCATTATCCATTTAGGTCAAATGGAAGTTAAAGTCACCGCTGTTTCCATTAACAGTATTCCGGCAACAATTTTGACACCACCAATCCCACCAATAGGAAGTACCCATCCCACTAGACCACCAATCAACCAGCAGCCACAGGTGCAAATTAGACATCACCAGCATCCACCAATATCCCCTGCACCGCCACCAGGAGTTTATGGCTTAGAGTGCTCCAAATGTCATAAAGTCTCTCCGCCTGAGAATCTGCAAGTTGGCTGTCCTTGGTGTGGAACATCCTTAGCCGCAGCCGTTAGTGTGTTGGTAGCACCCAATCATTGAAGGGATGAGGAAGGGAGTGTGGGGAGTGTGGGAAGTGTGGGGGGACAAATGACCAATGACAAATGACCAATGACAAATGACAAACTTACAAATTCAATTAAGTTGGGACGATCCAGCTACGGGAGAACGACGAGAACCTAGATTAAGTGTACCGATCGCTTTTGGTCGAGAATTCGTGCGCTTACCAAGCGAACTGAGGGGAGAGCGTGTCTCGCGAATGCTGCTGAATAGTAATGAAGTTTCTCGCTACCATGCTCTAATTGATTGGGAACAAAACCAGCTAGTAGTGAGCGATCAAGGTAGTGTCAACGGTGTATTTGTCAACGGACAACGACAAACACGCAGCGTTTTGGCTAACGGTGACACGGTACAAATTGGTCCCTACACGATCGCAGTGACCTTTAGTATCAACGCACCTGCACCAGTTACTAGCCCTCCTTCAACAATTCACTTTAATCCCAATACCAATCTCCCAGATCCTAGTTTGCCTGCTGCTCCGGCTATAACACCATTAGGAAGCAATTTTCCACCACCAGCATTTCAGGCACAGCAGGTGGTTGTGCAAGCGCTTCACGCTACAGGCTTACCTGTGGATGAATGTGATTATCTTGCGATTGGGGCAGGGCTGGGTAGCTTTATCTGGACGGATTTGCTGCGGATTTGTGGTGTCCGTGCTGACAAAATTGTGGCTTTGGGATTAGAAGCAGAGCCTTACGCCCGTTATAAGCGCCTCTGTTTGAATTCGCAAATTCCTTTATATGAAAGATTAAGGTCTAATTCTGACTCCTGTCCTGACAACATTTGGGGCTGGCCTAGCTATGCTTTAAGAGAAGCTTGGCATGACTTTACTCAAGGTAAGCCCAACTCAGCATTCAAATATTTATGGCAGGTGTTTGCCGAACCAACATTTGTAGATACTTATACTCCCCGTGCAGGTAATGTTTTTAATTCCATCGACCGGGAAGGAAAGCGTATTGGCTGGCAACAAATATATCGTTATGGACGAGTTAGGGCAATTCGCAAAACTGAGGATGGGAGATATTGTGTAGCCTATTCTCGCGGTCCGAGAAATTATGCTTTTTTAATTACACGTTATTTGCACTTGGCAACAGGCTATCCAGCCATTCAGTTTTTGCCAGATTTACAAGCTTATAGAGAAAAATATCAAGACTTTAAAGCTGTTGTGAATGCTTATGAGGAACACGATCATGTTTATCAGCAGCTAGAGCAACAGGGTGGTACTGTGTTACTGCGAGGGCGGGGAATTGTGGCTTCGCGGATTGTGCAGCGAATTTATGAAGCGCGCAATAAAAACCGGAATATTACAGTTTTGCACTTAATGCGATCGCCTAAACCCCAAGGTAACAAATTCCAAAAAGCCACGCGCTTAGTGAAAAATCATTACGAATTCCAGCCCTTTAACTGGCCTAAAGCTTGTTGGGGCGGTGAATTGCGGGTAATGCTAGAAAAAGCTAGCCCCGATGAACGCAAAAGCTTACTAGCAGATTGGGGTGGCACTACTACCGCCGATCGCCACGACTGGCAGTATATTACCGAACAAGGGTTAAGAGAAGGCTGGTATCAAATTACTTTTGGTGAAGTGCTGGGTGTGGAACAGGGTAGCCAAAACCGAACTATTACCCATATCCGCGAAAAGGGTCTGGGAGAAATGAAACTGGAGGCTGACTTTATTGTTGATGCCACTGGCTTAGATGCCAAAGTACAGACCAATCCCCTCTTAGATGACTTGGTGAAACATTACAATCTGCCACTCAATCACCTGGGGCGGTTGGTTGTGGCGAACAATTTTGAGTTAGTAGAAATGCGTAATACTAAAGGTCAAATGTATGCTGCTGGGGCAATTACTCTCGGTGGTCCTTATGCCGCAGTTGATAGTTTCTTAGGCTTGCAGTATGCCGCATTAGTCGCCGTTGATGGACTTGCTGCTGCCCGTGCCCCTGGAGTGCAGCGTTTGAATACCCTAAGTTCTTTTAGCCAGTGGTTGAAGTGGGTATTTAATCAGCCTCCCACTTAGTGCCAAGTTTTGAGTGCTGAGTGGACAAAAATGGAGATGAAATCATTGCACAGTAGTCAGTTAACAGTGACTTGAAAGTACAGAGTTTTGCGCTTCTGGTTTAACTGATAACTCAGTACTCTTGACTCAGAACTGTTTTGGTGACAGCTAACAAAACTATAGGCGATCGCCCACCATTGATTTATGAAACCCGATAATTCCCATAATCCATTCCTCAAGCTCAAAGTTCGTAATTTATTTGTGCGGGGTTTACTATTATCACTTGGTTTTGGTATTGCCTTAGGGGTTCTTCAAGGAATTACTGCTGTCAAATTTAACGCCCAAATCGTAACATTAATCCTCTATATTTTGATTTTTGGATTCCTTTGCCTTTGGTCACTAGAAGACTTCGACCGCTATGGAATTGACATGAAATATGTCCTAGGACGAGTACCAAATAGGCATAAATGGCTGCCGATGGTCGGGTTAGTCTTATTAATTATTCTGTTTTTCCTCAGTGCCTATTTGGTGTCATTTTATTTACTATCATTGGCAGCGCCTACTTTTGTAGAAAGTGTTATGCGCCAAGTTGCCACCAGTCCATCTGCTCGCACTACTTCACCACCGTTTTATAATCTCCTGGCTGCAATCGTATACATAATAGTCGCGCCAATTACTGAGGAATTTCTCTTTCGAGGTATTATTTTGCAGCGCTGGGTAAGTAAGTGGGGTATTCAAACTGCCTTGGTAGCTTCTGGGGTGCTGTTCGGAATTTTACACGCCAATGTACTGGGATTGACCCTTTTCGGCATCATCATGGGGGTTTTATATATCAAAACCCGCACGCTCATTGTACCGATCGCCTGCCATGCGTTCAACAATTCGCTAGCAGTAGGAATGGGGTTGTTATCCAGTGGTTCAAAAACTACTACTTCAGCAGCGAACCTTTTAGAACAATTACGTTCTAGTTGGTGGATTGGCATTGTACTCATGCTGATTTCACTGCCTTTGCTAGTTCGCTTTCTCTATCGCAACTGGCCTCGCAAAGATGATTTAGTTCCTTACTTGATCAACTCTTCCCACGGTAGAGAGTAGAAAGATACTCTGTAATGGTGTAGAAATGTATAGAATCTTGTAAAGATATAAAATATAGTCTTTTTTAAGATGCAAACATTCGAGCGACCTTCCTCAATGCAGCTGTCTGTACCACCAAACCATTGTCAGCCTTTGAAGATTATCGCACTGGGGGATAGCTTAGTATATGGCTTTGGCGATCCGGACAAAGGAGGCTGGGTCGAACAACTACGGCGACAGTGGATGTTACCGGATAGTACTGGTCATGTTCTTTATAACTTGGGAGTACGAGGCGATCGCACCCAGCAAGTTGCCCAAAGGCTAGAAGTAGAATTTCGCCATCGAGGTGAACTGCGAAATCGTGTCCCCGACTTGATTATTTTATCGGTAGGGGTAAATGATTCAGCGCGGTTGGCGCGTCCCAATGGAAGAAATTATACAGATTTTGCTTTATTTGAATCGCAAATAGCCGAGCTACTAGAACAAGCACAACAACTCTGCCCTGTAGTATTTGTTGGTATGGTTCCAGTTGATGAAACCAAAATGCCATTTCTCGATTGCTTCTACTACAATCATGCCGATCAGTACCGCTACAAAGAAGCCACTAGAATTGCTTGCAATAAACGCCGAATTCCCTATCTCGATATTTTCGACCAATGGATAGAACGCGGTGAACTTTGGAGGTGCAAACGCATCAGTGACGATGGACTTCACCCCAACACCATAGGCTATCAAGCTTTATTAGAGGATGTTATCAATTGGGAAGCACTTGCCACCTATCATTCTCCCGTAGCAATTTAAACAATATTTCCCATTTTTACGGAAAGCTCCACAATCTTGTGGAGTTTTTTAATATGAGTATGATAAAGCTCAATTAAACTCAGTACTCAGCATTGTTATGACTCCAACTTTATTTGGTCGGTGGCAAACTCGATTATTACTATTGGTAACTGTAGGCGTATTAGTCTCTTTACCTTTTGCAGTAGGTTTAATTGGGCCAGGCTCTAACTCAGTTTATTTCTGGATACTTGCCTATGTTGCTATCTTCGGCTTGGGTTGGGATGTACTTTATAACTATCTGCAAAAATTCCGTTGGGATAGGGACTGGCCCGCAGCTTATCAACTCTTGGCAGGAATTTGGGAATTTATCTTCCTCTTCTGTGGCGTAAAACTGTTTGGCTTTTTACCAATACCCGTACCTAAAGAAGAACTACCACCACAAGTCTTGCTCTTGCATTACAGCATCGTATGGCTAGCAGTTTTCATTGCCTCCCAAAGCCTCATGCGTATCATATTTCCACGTTGGCGTTTCCACGGTGGGGAGTGGCTATAAGGAATAAGGTAAGGGAGTAGGGGTGTAGGGAAATAAATAACTATTCAACCTTGACTATTTCGGCAGTAAAAACCCCATTTTAAAATGTGTTTAATATTACATAAATACCCAAAATCCTTATAGAGAGGGAATATTTGTAGTTTTCTAAAGTATAATTAAGAAAAAGATAACAAAAACTCAGCAGTAAAGTAGGCTGAAATATTGCCACAAAAATTATCCAGAAATGGGTAAATCTTTATTGTGTTTTATAAGAACTATCGGTATCCGGTACTTGCAATCAGCAAGTAATGTTGGAAACCAACAAAAAAAGTGTAAATTTCCCAGTTGATGAGGCAAATAAAAGCGTGGGTCAGTATCAATCTGCTCAGCTAAGGCGCTACAATCCAGACGCGATCGCTCGTTACTATAGTTACCGTCCCTGGCTGGCGTGGGGACGTTTACTAACAATTATCTGGTCTTTTGCTGGATTTATTCTGAGTCTGAAGTGGGATGAATGGCAAAATCAAGTAGAGCAGAACAAGAGGAAACGCGCCACTCAGTTACGAGAACTGCTCACTCGCCTTGGTCCTACTTTTATTAAAGTTGGTCAAGCTCTATCGACCAGGCCCGATCTGATACGCAAAGACTTCTTAGAAGAATTGATCAAGCTGCAAGACCAATTGCCAGCTTTCGATAATGTACTAGCCTATCAGATTATCGAGACTGAACTCGATCGCCCAATTCACGAAGTATTTGCCGAACTGTCACCTAAACCGGTAGCAGCGGCTAGCTTGGGCCAAGTTTATCGTGGTCGCTTGCTCAGTGGCGAAGAAGTAGCAGTGAAGGTGCAACGCCCTAACTTACGACCAATTTTGACACGTGACCTGTATCTGTTACGTTGGGCAGCAAGTTGGCTAGCGCCTTGGTTACCCCTCAATCTCGGTCACGACCTCACCTTAATTGTGGACGAGTTTGGCACCAAGTTATTTGAGGAAATCGATTACATCAATGAAGGTCGCAATGCGGAAAAATTTGCACATAACTTCCGTGATGACCCCAGTGTCAAAGTTCCGAGTATTTATTGGCGTTATACCAATAGCCGTGTTTTAACCTTGGAATGGATTAACGGCTTTAAGCTAACAGATACGAAAAGTATCCGCGAAGCAGGTTTAGATCCAGAGGAAATCATCAAAATTGGTGTCACCTCAGGTTTACAACAGCTATTAGAATACGGTTTCTTCCATGCTGATCCCCATCCAGGAAATTTATTTGCCATGCCCGATGGTCGGATGGCTTACATAGACTTCGGGATGATGGATCAAATGGAGGAAACCACCAAAGAAACTCTAGTTGATGCCTTAGTGCATCTGGTGAATAAAGACTACTTAGACTTAGCCGCAGACTTTGTAAAGTTGGGCTTTCTGACACCAGACACAAATATTTGTCCAATTGTGCCAGCACTAGAATCAGTGTTAGGCAACGCCATCGGCAAAAACGTTGGGGATTTTAACTTCAAAACGATTACCGATGAGTTCTCGGAATTGATGTACGAATATCCTTTCCGAGTTCCAGCGAAGTTTGCTTTGATTATTCGTTCGCTAGTCACCCAGGAAGGTATTGCTCTCAGCCTCAATCCTAATTTCAAAATTATTGAGGTCGGTTATCCTTACATCGCACGACGGTTGCTGACAGGAGAATCTCCCGAATTACGGCGACGGTTACTAAATGTGCTGTTTAAAGATGGTAAATTCCAGTGGCAGCGGTTAGAGAATTTGATTGCGATCGCGCGTACTGATGATAGCTTTGATGTCTTGCCTACAGCACAGATGGGTTTGCAATTTCTCCTATCTGAGGAAGGTAAGTTTCTCCGTAAGCAATTGGTGCTGGCCCTCACTGAAGATGACCGTCTGCATACAGAAGAAGTTCAACGCCTGTGGAACCTAGTAAAAGATGACTTACAGCCAAATCGTTTGTTAAATGTAGCGATCGGCTTGTTAACAGAGTTATCTAGAGAAGGCGCAGCGGCCATTCTGCCAAAAGCTACATCCTTTATTGCTTTTGGTGGTAATGGGGTACAAGGTCAAAACTAACAAGTAAAAACGCCCAATTACTTTTAAATTTTCTTACAAATTAGGAGTGTTCATGTACTATTACCCTCTGCATCCACCATATTTCCTACTACTTGTTGGTTTTTTAACAGCATTAACTTCTGGCATAGCCTTATCTGGTACTCTAAAGGTAATTGTTCAGAAATGGCCAAGTGCGCGGTCAGAAAATACTAAACCGCGTTCCTCTTTAAAACAACTCATTGTGCCATTTATTGGTATTACTGGTGGTATTTGCCTATTTCTCTCCTCAGGTTTCGAGATATTTGGCTTTCCCACTCTCCTCGCTTTAGGAGTGGGCTTACCAGTTGGTTTACTGACTTGTTTGCTACTTTGGTTACAATTAGGAAGTATGCTGGAATTTGCAGAGCGCCGTGGTATGCAAGCTCTAGATTTAGATTCTTTATCTTAGAGTTCCAACTTTAGAGCCTATTTATAAAGTAAATATTCAGTAGTGGCGTGGCAAGGCTAAAATGTTGCAATAAAAAATGTTTGTAATTGCGCTTTAGCGCCTTCCAATAAATAAATCTAATGCACAACTTTAGGCTTGCCACGCCAGTAGGGTGTGTCATGGCTGTGAAAGGATTTGAGGCTTTAAGATAATGAAAATTAGCCGTAACGCACCATTTTTATCGGTGCGTTAAGCGTTGGCTATAACGCACCCTACTGGACTGAGACAGCTAAAATGTTGCATCTGAAGGGGTGACATAGAAGCTACAAAGCAGACTGGATAAAGGACATAGCACGTAAACCC
>NZ_MTAV01000146.1 GCF_002154695.1 Nostoc sp. T09 | reverse complement strand
TATAAATCCGGTTTTCGGTGCTGGTGATCCACTCGCAAAACCGATCCCATACGTTAGCGCTAGAGCGCTGTTGTAAGGTTGTTGTCATTGTTTTATGAGTGCTGTTTTTATGAATTTGGTAAGTAATGTTGCTTACCTGCAAAATATTATAAGACTAAGATTTAGATTTGTAAAGGATTTTAATTAACAATTCTTTATAGGTGTTATTTATTTTTATTATCAATAGTGCAGATAGATGTTTGGCGATCGCATGAGACTTTGACCGAGCCAATCTCAGCACTAATGCATATCTATATACCAGTGTGCAGATGAGGAATTTTGCGATCGCTGTTGTGAAACTGACTGATGAAAACAAAGAAAGCCATAGAATAGAGCCGTTCTCCCAGAAAAACAGCAATTAAAAGGGATTGTAGATCAAAGAAAAATATAGACCGTTCTCTTGCCAGGTGTTATCCCTGGATTCTACAGATACTAAAGGAATACCCCAATCAAGACGCGCAGTGAAGCGATCGCCTTGTGTCCAGCGTAAGCCCAAACCAACGGATGCTAGGGTGTTAGGATCTGGGTTGTCTCTATTAGAATTATTCCAAGCTACGCCGAAGTCAACAAATGGTATGACTTGTAAAATGCTATCTATTTGGGGTAAGCGCAGAATCGGTACTTGAACTTCTGCCGAAGCAAAAGCGCCATTATCCGTTAATAAGTAATCTTGTCGGTAGCCCCGAACACTATCAATCCCGCCTAAGCCCAACTGTTCTAAAGGTAGCAGTGCTCTTGATGCTAGCTGAGTATTTGCCCGGATTAATAGCAATGTCTCCGGAGCCAACAATCTTGCCCACTGTGCTTGACCTTGCCATGAAAAGAAGCGACTATCGGGAGCATCTTGATTAATGGTTGCATCCAACACATCTATACCTAAGTTAAATTGGGAGCGTAAGGCAATAACTTCACGGCTGTTACGATTTGTCCATTCCTGAAAAAATCGCAGTGCAGAGATGCGTGTGCGTCCTTCATCAGCACCCAATGAGGGAAACGGTAATCGCTCTCCTTCAATATAAGTAGCTTCGCTTTCCCGACGAGAAGCAGTCAAGCCCAAGGCAAATTCTTGGGTAGGAGTTTGGATAATTGGCTGGCGGTATGTAATTTCGTAGTAACGGGAAGAAGATTGAATATCTAGGATATTAAAAGGTTCTTCAATGACATTGCTGGATGTAGTGCCAAAGTTAAAGGAAAGTGTGCCGTTACGGGGATTGAGTGGTAATGTATAGCCAACATCAAAAGCATTGCTACCATCGGTATTGGTGTAAGCAAAATTTAAGCCATCTCCTAATCCGAGTAAGTTAGCTTGATTGAGTTGTAATCGACGGCGGAAACTGCCAACACTAGGCGATCGCCCATTATCAAGAACTATTTGCGAATTAAAAGTTCTTGCCTCTTTTACCTCAACTTGTAAGACGCTGACACCGGGACGAGAACCGGCGGATAGTTCAGCAGAGAGGTTTTTAATTAAAGGATTCAGTTGTAACAGTTGGAGTGCTTCTAGCAAACGCTCCCGATTGAGAGGAGCTTTTGTGGCGATCGCTAGACGACTACGCACATAATTAGGATTTAACCGTTGAGTACCAGTTACTTGGATTTCTTCTAATTTGCCTTCAACAACCTGAATTTTAACGACGCCAGACTTGATAGTTTGTGGCGGAATATAAGCGCCAGAAGTAATATAACCTTTCTTGACATATAAATCGGTGATTTTAGAGCGAGCCTGAAATATCTCAGCTAGGGATATAGGCCTTTTGGTAAATTCCGCAGTGGCTTGGGCTAACTCCTCCTGGCTGAATACGGTGCTGCCAATAACTTCAAACCTGTCCACAATAATAGTTGCTGGCAGCTTGTCTGGGAGGGGCTGCTCAGGTGTGGGATTGGGGCTAGGGGACGGAAGTAGCTCTTCTGGTGGGGGTAATGGCTGTGGCTGTATGGGTGAGGGGGCTGGGGAGGGCGCAGGTGGTAGCACATCTTGGGGCGGCGGCAGCTGTTGGGAAAGTAGCTGTACATTATTAATAGTCTGAGCCTTTGCTGCTTGAGAACTTATGCTGCCAAGCAAGAAAAATATACTCAGTTGTAACCAAAATACTGCTTGCTTCTGAAGGGATTTGTCGATCATGCTCGTTCGTGACAATAGGGACATTAAAATTTAGTGGCTGATTACTGGCAGGGGAGCAGTTGGTGTAATATTTACTGGTGATACCTCACCTAAAATTTAAAATTTTACATAAAAGCCGATTTGATATTTGGAATTCCACTATTATCTGGTATAGTCACGAATTCGCAAAGAACATTAGAAACTGTCTAGAAACAAATCTAACAATAAAAAAATCAATAGATAGCTACATTTAAATAATTAGATTTAACTTAGATTTATTAGACAACTTACTACTAGTATCCTAACGATGTTATTACTTGGCAAAGAGGCAAAATGACCAATTACAGATATCAAATTGGTGGAAGTTTAGCCGTTGATGCACCAAGCTATGTGAAAAGAAGAGCTGATGTGCAGTTGTATGAAGCACTGAAGCAAGGAGAGTTTTGCTACATCCTTAGCTCTCGGCAGATGGGAAAGTCTTCTTTGTTAGTACAAACAAAATATCGTTTACAACAAGAGGGCTTTCAATGCAAATCAATCGATTTAAGTATTATGGGGAGTGAGAGTATTACTCCACTGCAATGGTACAAGGGGATTGTTGGCGATTTATGGACAGAATTTAATTTATTAGGAAAAATTAATTTAAAATCTTGGTGGAATGAAAAAGCAGATATTTCTTTTGTACAAAAGTTAAAACTATTTATTGAAGAATTATTGCTGATTCATTTTCCCGATCAAAAAATATTCATTTTTATAGATGAAGTCGATAGTATCCTGAATCTAAAGTTTTCAGTTGATGACTTTTTTTCACTAATTAGATTTTGCTATAACCAAAGAGCTATTAATCCAGAGTATAACCGTATTACCTTTGCTATTTTTGGAGTTGCTACACCATCTTACTTAATTCAAGAACCAACAAAAACACCTTTTAATATTGGGAAAGCAATTGAACTAGAAGGATTTAAGTTAGATGAAGCTACGCCATTGATAGGAGGATTTCAAAAAAGGGTAGAGCGTCCTCAGATTGTTTTAAAAGAAATCCTCGCTTGGACAGGTGGACAACCGTTTCTTACACAAAAACTGTGTAATGTAATGTTAAAAATGAGCCAGATGCATCCAGACAAAGAAGGAATAATTGTTATTCCTCCAGGGACAGAAGCATTTTGGGTAGAAAATTTCGTAAAATCTCTGATCATAAATAACTGGGAATTACAAGACGAACCAGAGCATTTGCGTACCATCCGCGATCGCTTGTTATGGAATGAGCAACTAACAGGGCGATTGCTGAGTGTCTATCAGCAACTTCTACAATATGCTGATATTCATATAGATGATGGTCGCGAACAAATTGAGTTATTACTGAGTGGGTTGGTTGTTAAGCATCAAGGTTATTTAAAAATTACCAATCCCATTTATCGAACTATTTTTAACCTGGCTTGGGTTAAGCAACAACTAAATAATCTCCGTCCATATTCCCAAGCATTTGATGCTTGGATGGCTTCTGGAAGAATCGACGAATCTCGACTGCTGCGAGGAAAGGCTCTTAAAGATGCTCAACAATGGTCGCAGGATAAACGATTGAGCGATTGGGACTATCAATTTTTAGCAGCAAGTCAACAATTGGATAGTCAGGAAATCGAGAGGACTCTGGAAGCCGCACGAGCCAAAGAAGTAGAAGCACGATTAGCAGTAGAGCAAAAGCGTATCCGACAGCAGCGACGAGCCAATCGCATTCTTGCCTTTTTAACTACCGGGATGACTATTAAGTTCGTCATCTTCTTGTGGTTATGGCTATCGACACTCTCGCAATATCGTCAAGCATCTGTAAATGTTCGTCAAGCAAGATTAGGTGAGATTGAAGCACTGATTTCATCATCTCAGGGACATTTCGCAGCTAACCAACCGCTTAAGGCGTTGATTGATTCAATTCGGGCTAAGCGATCGCTCCAAAAAGTAGAGGCAGTTGATGCTAACCTAGAACTTGAGGTAGATCGAGTACTTCAACAAGCTGTATATAGAGTTGTATCGAATCCACAAGCGGCTCAACTACAAAAGTCTCAGTGGCAGTCAGAACAAATTTCTGAAGTAGAACCGCTAACCGATGGATGTCATTTGCTGCGGGAATACCTACAAACCAGTACAGAAATTAGAGAAAGCGATCGTCACATTTGTGATGGTATTAAATAAAACAAGGCAAAATAGAAAAGCGAATAAACCACAAGTCTATTTCATGTAGCCACAGCTTTATTTGGCTTCAGTTTTAGAGCAGAGGGAAGTTTAAACAGAATTATAATATTCTTGATAATTTGTAATATTATCAAAATAGAGAATACTTAGGTATTGGAATAACAAGCAGCAAACTTCTACTCGAAATTGCTGGGAAAATCACTTGAAACCTTGGGTAATTTTTTTGCCTTATCCAATAGTAACTATCCTTTGGCAGTATTTTGTGAAGAGTCTTTAGGTAGAATATTGTATTTAAAGTTTTGTTTCGATAGATTGAAAAATCTATCATTCTTTTGGCTCTTACTCAGCGTTAATTGCCAGCTTATTGTCAGTTTATAACCACCGACACAGGTGGGTTACCCCTACTTATCTAACTCCCATAACTAATAAGATTTTCCTCTAGTGAAGACTGTATCTCCCTCTGCTGAAGAACTACTAGAATACTCGCCTCCTATAGAAGTAATCAAGCCCCTGCCAGCATCAGCACCAATACTCAAGACAGACTCGCCGCCGAAAATTTCTAAGCAAGCTACTCGCACTAGCTTAAAGGCATCCACTATTGATGGAGTGTTTGCCACGATTTTTTCTAACATTACTGGTGGTGTATTGCTGGTTAACTTCTTACTCCAGCTGGGTGCTACCCCAGTAGAAATTGGCCTACTATCTTCAATTCCTCTACTGGTGAATTTCTTACAACCACTAGGAGCCTACCTGGCCGATCGCACTTCCAGCCGCCATTGGTATACTCTGGCAATTTTTGGTCCTTCCAGACTGCTGTGGTTGATTTTAGTAGGGGGTATTGCCTGGTTCTGCTATTCTGACACTAAATCTCACCAGTTAGTAACTTGGACGCTGGGAATAATTTTAATTACTAATATCCTGGGAGCCTTAGGTGGTTGTGCTTGGTTTAGCTGGATGGCTGCTTTGGTTCCCCCTTCCTTGCGAGGGCGTTATTTTGGCTTGCGTAATAGTGCCGCTAGCTTGGCTAATCTCTTGTCTATACCTGTCCTTGGCTATGGTATCTCGGTCTGGCCCGGTGGTGGAATTCAAGGTTACGGCGTACTTTTGTTCCTAGGCGTCATCATCGGCCTAATCAGTTTGGCTTGTCAGTTTTGGATGGTGGATGTAAATCCGCAAGTTTATCGCTCTGGCAAAGCTTCGTCTCAACATGAGGAAAATCCCGACAGCGCCCAACCCAAAACATTCAGCATCCTAAAAGACAGCAACTTCTTGAAGTTTCTGCTCTATGTTGGCGTGTGGACATTCGCCATGAACCTCAGCGCCCCGTTTTTTAACCTTTACATGCTGGAAAATTTGAGTTTAGAACTGACTACAGTCACGATTTACGCCAGTTTGATTGCTGGGGCTAACTTAGTCATGCTGGTACTTTGGGGTAAGTTGGCAGATAAGGTAGGAAATCGTCCACTGCTATTGTTAGTTGGCGTTTTAATAGCAGTCACACCTTTATTCTGGCTGGGTGCTGGGACTGACTCAATTTCTGTGTGGATATGGCTACCTATGATACACATGATATCTGGTGGTTTCGGAGCAGCAATCGATTTGTGTAACAGTAATATTCAGATGGAAATGGCTCCACTGGATCGTCCTTCTCAGTATTTTGCGATCGCCGCAGCTGTTACTGGTGTTAGTGGTGGTTTAGGTTCGGCAACTGGTGGTTTTCTAACCCAGCTAGATATTATCGGTGGCTTACCCGGACTATTTGCCCTTTCCGCTGCTTTGCGATTAATCGCACTGTTGCCCCTAGTATTTGTTCGAGAACCACGCAGTAAGCCTATTGCTCATTTGATGGAAAAAATCCTGCCCTTTAAACCCAAAGCAGAGTTAGTTTCAACAGAGAAAATGGCAGCTTAATTTGAGTTGGCGGGAAAAAGGCAGTCCCGATGAAAAAATTTCATCGCCATGTATGAAAGGGGGACAAGGGGATGAGGTGACAAGGAGAATAACTTCTAACTCTCAACTCAGCACTCAGCACTTTCAAGTCAGCCATTCACCCCAGATTTTGGCACAACCAAGGATGAAAATATTAATCCTTCCTTCTGCCTCCTGCCTTATTTTCAAGCTAGAGGGTAGAAACAAAGAGTTTCTGACTAAATCATAATTTCTATTCCTTTTGTTCATTCATGATTGATGTATGCATTTCATCATGGTTATCCCAGCAACACATGAATAAAAACCCTCCGCAGGTGCAGTATCTGACACAACAATTTTTTATGAATTGGTATCACTAACAAAATCCTTCCTTCCTTGAGAGGGAAGGATTTCTTTTTTTTATGCTGCATGATGCGAAATAGCTACAGAGGGGAAGTCTAATGGTTGAAATCACGAGTCATTCAGACAGCGAAACTGAGAATATAAATGAGCAATTTGCAGACAATCCTTTAACAAACCCAAAATACGATCGATTAGGATACGCAGCCTTTGCTAGACACCTAGCAGACAGTATTTGCAAAATGAATTTTCCCGAAGGCTTCGTTATTGCAATTTATGGGCCTTGGGGATTTGGCAAATCAACACTGTTAAATTTCTTAGTTCACTACCTTAAGGACAAGCCAGAAAACGAACAACCTATTATCGTTCCTTTTAATCCTTGGTTATTTACTGGAGATGAAGATATTACAAGACGCTTCGTTAATCAATTACAGATCAGTTTGAGCCAATTGAAAGCTGTTCCTCAAGGCTTTAGAAAACGAATAGCCGATTTTGTAAAAGCTGTTTCTGAAATTCCTGTTCCTTACGCTCAAGCTGGTAAAGCGGTAGTCAAATTATTTGATAATAAAGAAAAAGATATTTCTGAATTAAAAGAAGACCTGGAAGAAACACTGGAAGATAAACATCCGCGAATAGTGGTCGCTATTGATGAAATTGACAGGCTTAATAGTGACGATATTATGCAGCTATTTCGCCTGCTGAAGGCAATTCCTAATTTTGATAATGTTGTTTATGTTCTAGCCTTCAATCAAGAAGTTATCCACAAAATTATTTCGGAGACGCAGAATATACCCGGAGACGTTTATCTTGAGAAAATTATTCAAGCAGCTTTTGAATTACCACTTCCAGACAAAACTTTACTTCGTAGGCTGCTTTTTGAAAAACTCAATATTATATTTGCTGATACACCAAAGCAGATATTTGATGCTACCCACTGGAGTAATATTTACTCTCAAGGTATAGACCATTTTATTAATACACCCCGTGACATTGTTCGTCTGACCAACACCTTAACCGTGACATATCCAGTGGCTCAAGGTGAAGTGAATCCAGCCGACATTGTGGCGATTGAATCGCTGCGAGTCTTTCGTCCAGCGATTTATGACATAATCCGTAAAAATCCTCAATTTTTTGCTGGATATTCAGATCCTCAAGGTTCTTCAATTCCTACCGTAGACGAACTAAAACATTTTCATAATTCGTGGCTAGCTCAAACAGAAGATGAAGATAAAGAACCAATTAAACGGCTGTTAATGCGTCTTTTTCCTAAGTTAGAGGCTGTTTATTGTAATACTTACTACGATGCAAAACATGAGTCAATATGGCGCAAATACCTGCGTATATGTAGCCTAGAAACGTTTGCTAACTATTTTCGTCTGAACTTAACAGAAGGTAAATTCTCGGAGATAGAAGTGAAAGCTGTTCTTACCTTAGCTTGCGATCCAAAAGCATTTGGGGAAAAGCTGGTAGAACTTGCTAATCAAAAACGTCCTGATGGTATAACCCAAGCAAGGGCTTTTCTGGAACAGCTTGAGGATTATACTGAAACAGCAATTCCTTTAAATTGTATTGCTTCAATTGTCCAAGCTTTTTTTGATGTAGGCGATCATCTTCTACGTTCGGAAGATCAACCTGACGGCATATTTGATTTAGGAACTGACATCAGAGTTGAGCGTATTATCGCGCAACTGTTACGTCGGATCAATGAACAAGAACGGTTTGAAACATTGAAACATGCAATGTCAAATAGTAATGCTGTATCTACAATTGTTAGTGAAATTACAATTTTGATTCAGGAACAAGGTAAATATAAAATGGAGGACTGTAGTTCTCCAGGAGAATGGTTTCTCAGCAGAGAACACTTAAAAGAACTGGAAGAAATAGCATTGCAGCGGCTACAAGCTGTTATGCAGCACAGTTCTCTACTAGATGTTGCAAAACTGCCGGAAAAATTATATTTCTGGCAAAGTTTGACAGAAGAAAAAGTCAAGCAATCGATTCAAAAGGTTATTGATATTAATAACGAAGAGTTAGGTTCCAGTACAAACAATTCTTAGATAACCAACCTCTACACTATTGGCTGATATCTATCTACTCCAATGCACTGTGATACTGCTTATTTATTGTATTTAACGTTAATAAACCGATCGCGATCGCACAATCGAATTGTTTGTTGTGCCGTGAATCTTAATGATTCTATCTTCACCAAGTAAAACTACTGGGTCTAATCTCCACTTAATATCACACCTAGCTAACAGCTAAACTGCAAACTAGCGGTCACATCAACGCGGAAACTAGACCCAGTATAAAATTTTAGGCGATCGGATTTTAAATCCTAGCGTCTGCTACCACCACGGTAAGGCACTGCGTTGAGATAATCGATGTTAAACGCAGATACTCTTTGTGCGTAGTTACCTTGAGCACCAATTGCGGCTGCCACATCCGCAAATTTCCGTGGATCGCCTTCTGGTAGGCGTTTTTCTTGGAACTTGCGTGAATAGAATTTGTCCAAGGTAAAGCGCCAGTCTGTTGTAACGGTGCCAACTTTTTCTTGGAAGTCTTCGCCGTAGCGAGGAGTTACCAAGTTATGGGGACGACCTTCTAAGCGCTTGCGTTGGTAGGGTACAGTATTCTCACCAAAGGCTTGAGTGTACTCTTCGCTGTCCACAATGGCATCAACAAAGCCGCTGAAACCCTTAGTACCGATAACAATTGACCAAGCAATTTCTTCGTCTTTGTTATAAGCAGAACGGCCTAACAAGCGCTTCAGAGTAATGTCTACTAGACGGTAGTTGTTATTAACCGAGACAACTAAACGATAGAAAGCCTCAGATTTAGCTAAACCCCGAATAAAGTCCCTTACTGACAAGGAGCCATTTTTCAGTTGAGATTCAAAGTTTTTTTGGCGATTAAATTTGAGAATCTCATGTTCGCTGAATACCTGACGATAAGCAGCCCAAATAATATTCTGGATATCAGTGTAGGAACTGACATCTTCGATTCGGTAGATATATGGTGAATCGTCATCTAGATCAGCGACGCCAAAGCTTTTGACTCGGTGGTTTTGACTGCTTGGTTTGTATTGAAGTAATGGCAGTGCCATGCTGCGTTGTTCCTTTTATTAACAAATTAAACAAAGAGCTAGCTGATGAAAACTGAAAGAGGCTTGATAACTCAAACTCCTCATTCATTCTTTATTTATTGTCTCGCATTCGGTTCATCGTACAGGGAAATTAGCGCTGGTATTTATGGAAAGGGGAATACCTTGCGGTGTAGTTTCTCTGGTGGTGTCGGGAATTTTGATGTTTGCGATGCTAACTGGTGTATAGGTAACTGTCCTAATAGCGATGGAATTCGCCATATCCAAGAAGTTATTGATATCACCCCATTTATAACGTCCGTTTTCTAGCTTGTCACGCCAGTAGTTGCCGTAGCGGGGTGTCACCAGATTAAAAGGTCTATCTTTATAGCGACGTCGTTGGTAGGGAACTATATTCTCACCAAAGTTACTTTGATACTCTTGAGAATCTAGCAAAGCATCGACAAAACCATCCCAACCAAGGGTTGCAATCTTGATTGACCAAGCAATTTCTTCGTCTTTGCTGTAAGGCGCACGACCTAAAAGCCGTTTGAGGGCTAATTCTACGAGGCGGTAGTTGGAGTTAGCCTTGATTACTAAATCCTTGAAAGCCTCTGATTTAGCCAAACCCCGGATGAAGTCGCGCACGCTAATTGCTTTATTCTTCAACTGGGATTCTAAATAGCTCTGACGATAGAATTTGAGGATGACGTGTTCGCTGAAAACTTGGCGATAGGCGGCCCAAATTAATTCTTCGATTTCACCTTCAAAAGCATAGTCCTCGATGCGGTAAGTCCTGGGAGTATCTTCGTTAGGAACTTCGTAACCAGGGACACGCTGGTTTTGGGAACTGGGTTTGTATTCTAGTAAAGGAATTGACATAGTTAATGGTTGTTGTCAGTTGTCTTATTGCTAATGAATCTTGACTTTTAACCTTGATTCCTGCCCTAAGTTGTCCGATTTCCGGGAATATAGCGATAAGGCAGAGCAACAGCTGTAGGTTTCACTGTTGGTTGTTCTGTAACTGGTTCGCGGCTATTATCCGGGATTTGTATATTTTTGATTTGCGACGTTACTGTCGCAATCGTTCGCTGATAGTTACGTTCGTTGGGAAGAATTTGTCCTGCTAATGCTAAGAAATTAGAGGGGATAGCCTGACGAATATCTTCTTTGGTTAAAGAGCCACTGGTGCGGGCCTGATAGAAAGATCGACCTCCTAAATACGTCAATGTCTGGCGATCGCGCCAGTATGAAGCATACCGGGGGTTAACTAAATTAAAGGGACGGTCTTTGAAACGACGGCGCTGGAAAGGTACGATGTCATCACCAAAGTTCTGGCGGTACTCGTCACTGTCTAATAGTGCGTCAATAAAACCATGCAATCCCTTAGTGCCAATCACGATTGACCAGGCAATTTCTTCGTCTTTGTTATAAGCAGCGCGTCCTAAAAACCGCTTCAATGTGATATCAACTAGGCGGTAGTTAGAGTTGAGATCTGCTACTTGTGTGCGGTAGACTTCAGACTTACCTAATCCACGGATAAAATCTCTGACGTTAATTGCCCGATTCCGCAGTTGAGATTCTAAGTTTTTTTGACGATTTCTCTGGATAATTAAGTGTTCGCTAAAAATTTGTCGATATGCTGCCCAGATAATCCCATCAATATCTTTATCTGAAGTAGCATCTGCCAACCGATAATTTATCGGTGTATCTTCGTTGGGCACTTCGTAGCCCTCTACACGCTGATTTTGTGTGGTTGGTGAATATTCAAGCAGTGGTATTGACATCTTTACTTTTACCTTTGTTTTATGGTAATAAAACAATCTATTGGCTCTGAGCCAACAGCACGCGGGCGCGGACTGCTTTCTCGGTATCGCTGGCCAGCATGTATTCGAGTCTAGCCCGAATGGGGTGCTGCAAATCAGGTATCTTTGCTAGGGCTTGCAATCCGACAACAGCAGCATAACGAATCGACCATTCTGAGTCTTGGGAAATATGCAGTAGTGCTTCCAGCGCTCTTAAGGGTGCTGTCTGACTTTCAGGAAATCCCAACTTTTGCCAATGCAAATTTCCTAATCCTTTGGCAGCGGCGCGGCGGACGCTGGGAGCAAAATCAGTAGTAGCTGCGTTGATTAGTGCATCTAAAGCGCGAGGATCGGCGATCGCTGCTAAGGTGCGAATCGAATAAGCTCGTGCGCCATAGTTATAATCATCAATTTGCTCTAGCAATTGAGGCACTGCTAATTCTCCCAACTCTGTCAGCGCTAATGCTGCCACTGCTGCTGCTGTTGGATTGTTATAACCAAACACAGCAATTAATGTGGGAATCGCCGCTACGTCTTTTGTTGCTGCCAAGTTTTGCACTGCCGCCACCATTCGCGCTGGTGTGTCTGCAAGGGCAATGGCGCGAATTAGTTCATCAGTCATTAACTCAAGTAATCAATAGCCAGTAGTCAATAGTCATTGGTTCTTAATCATTATTAATAACTAATGACTAACAACTAATAACTATTGACTACAATAGTGAATCCATCAGGTTCATAACCCGGATTGCATCATCAGCAATACAGAAGGCGTCGAACTCCTCTGGAAGTTGATACTCTAGCAATCCTTTGAGGGCAATGAGTTTGAAGCTATTTTCTGCCTTGGCGTTAGCGATCGCATCTGCTGCTGCCATATAACCTATGGCACCTAAATCCCCCAGAGCAACACGGCGTAATTTTAGATCGTTGTCGTCTAATATTTTCACCAAGCGCTCCCCATAGGCAGGATCCTGTGTCAATTGATACATTGCTCTAGCTGCGGCACATTGTACCCTTGGTACTGAATGCTCTAGGAACGGTTCAATTAGGTGAATAGCCTCAGTTGCACCAATAGCTCCTAAGGCTTCTAGCACCGCTTCATAGGGCTGGATTAAGTGCGGTCTTCCTGGTACTTGCACGGCTACTGCTACACCCCCATCGAGCAGTTGCATCAGTGCTGGTGCCGCAGTTGTGGCGCGCAGCATTTCCAGAGACTGAGCTGCTGCTTCCCGCACATAGAAGTCGGAGCATTCCAAGCACTTAATTAAACCCGGTATGGCTCTTCTATCACCTAATTTTCCCAGCGCTCTTGCCGCGTTGCGTCGCAGAGGATAACCTCCCAGTTCGGTTATGTCGGCTTCGTCTTCTAAAGCTGCAATTAGAGCGTCTACAGCAGCTGGCTGGCTAACTTGGAACTTACCCAACCACCAAGCGGCATAATAACGCAGACCTAAATCTAATGATTGTAGGTTAGCGATCGCTTGCTCTGGTGTGAGCGGTGGCGCATTTTCGGCAGCATACTCTTCTGCACTGGGTTCTATCATTGCCAGGGCGCTATTCTGCCACTGTTGGAGTCAGTAGCTCAATATTAACGATTTTGCCACCTAAGCGGGTAATCCGCTGGTATTCTTCGTTGAGGCGGCTATAGGGAACTGTGATAAACACGCTGCCGCTGTTACGGATGTTGTATTTATTTTTGTCTGTTTCTGAATTTTGCCGCAAGCCTACGACTTCGTAACGAAATATCCGGCTAGCAGATGAAGAAACACTACCAGAACCAAGTGTGGTTTGACCGAACATTACTTCTATATCTCCTCTACTGTTTTGACTAATAACAGTCGCTGCAAATTAACTAACTTAAGCTGATGTGACACTGACGATTTTGCCACCTAGCTTGTGAATTTGCTGAATTTTGTCTGAAAGCCGCTCGTAAGGTACGATAAATGCGGTGCTACTCCGCCGGACGCTGGGGTAGCCAGGACTACGAATTCCTGTGACTTCAATGCGGTAAACGCGATCGCCTTGACCTACAGCATTGCCTAAATTCTTTTTCGGCGCTACATCCGCAGATGCACGGAAACTCCAATTGTTGTTATTACCAGATGGCCCAACAATTGAGTTAGCTTTGTTGCTTGCTAGTTCGCGTGCCAACCGAGATTTTTTGCCTTCTACTTGAGCGCGATCGCTATTGGCATAACCACGATACAACCGGAAGATGCGATTAAAGCCTACAGTCTTTTGTCCAGGTTGAGTTTCAAAACCACGATAATAGGGGACAATGTTGTCGCCAAAGTTGTTTTGATACTCAACAGAATCAATGTAGGAGTCTATTTCGGCATCGTACCCTTTTTCTTGGTACAAGTCTAAGTGGTAAGCTACTTCTGACTCATCATAGGGAGCGCGACCCAACAAATGTTTATAGTTGAGTTCGATTAACCGAGTTTGAAAACTGTTATAGAAAAACTTGTTTTTGTAGAGTTCTGATTTGGCAAGGCTCCGGACAAACTCTCGCACAGTCAGATTGCCATCTCGCAGTAGTGATTCTGCACTCACAAGGCGATCTGAGGCCAAAACATAGTCGTTACCCAAAACATGCCGATAAACTGCACGGATCACATTTTGAACATCTTCTCGACTTGCATTGGGACGAAGTTCAATCCGAGCTGCTTGACTAAAAGGTTCAGTTCCTAGCCTGGAGGCTGCTGTTGTAATCGCCATTTTTTTCTTCCCCCTTTTTATTTGCACTTCGGCTGCTGCCGACTGCTTGCTGTGCTAAAGCTAGCTTTTTATTTTTCCTACATAAAACGATGCCCGGGGCGAGATCCAACTGCTAGGTGACTTCATCCAGCAACTGCACCCCTCTCCGGGCATAACGCTATCTAGCTGAGAGCGTTGATTGCGTAATCAATGTAGGTGTTGGCTTCGTTAGCAGCTTGACCACTCAAACCATGATTAGCTTTGATGTGCTTCAGAGCTTCTACATACCAGCTGGGAGACAAATCAAAAGCGCTGTTGATTTCAGCCAAGCCAGCAATTAGGTACTCATCCAAGGGACCGGTGCCACCAGCAACCAAGCTGTAGGTGATGATCCGCAGGTAGTGACCAACGTCACGAGCACACTTGGACTTACCACGGCTGTCAGCAGCGAATTGGTTACCTTGTGTTTGGGTGGTGTAGGGGTATTTTTGGTACACAGCTTGAGTTGCACCATCAATTAGCTGTTGAGCTTTTGAGGTCAACGCACGAGCTGCTTCTAAGCTAGCACCAGCACGCTCAAAACGACCGCGAGCAGATTGGAGTTCGGTATTGCCTAAGAAACGTCCTTGGGTATCAGCAGCTGCAATTGCTTCGGTAATTGGGGTCTTAACCATGATTAAAAATCTCCTTGATGTTTCGTAATTTTTTGCCTAGATACCTAATCTTTAGGTTCCGGATTTTTTTTAGCGCTATTAAGCAACAGCAGCAGCAGCACGATCAAAGTAGCTAGCTACTTCAGAAATCAAGGAGCTGCAATCACCTTTTGTGATACCGTTAGGATCGTTAGCAATAGCGATCGCTGCATCTTTGATCTTTTGGATGCCTACAGCTACGGAAGAACCAGGGGTGCCCAAAGCTTGGTAAGTTTCACGCAGACCGTTCAAAGCGCGATCGTCAAGAACGCTGGGGTCGCCAGCTAAAATAGCGTAGGTAACGTAACGTAAGATGATTTCCAGGTCGCGGAGACAAGCAGCCGCACGACGGTTGGTGTAAGCGTTACCACCAGGAGCAATCAATTGGGGTTGCTCTTCAAACAACGCACGAGCAGCGTTGGTAACGATAGCAGAAGCGTTGCTGGTGATGCGGTTTACTACATCCAAGCGCTTGTTTCCATCTTTAACTACGTTTGCCAAAGCGTCTAGTTGTTCGTTGCTGAGAAATTCTCCTCTAGCGTCTGCTTGAGAAACAACCTTGGTGAATACATCTAATGTCATGGACTCTAATCTCCTAATTACTTAGTTGAGAGATGTCTAGATTAAAACGGGGAATGTTTTATCAAACTATCTTTTGGAACAGTTAACAAAAACTGAAATTAAACTGTTTCTCAAATTTAAGTCTCTTAACTCCTTACAATTCATGAACGTAGAAATTATGAGAATCTGGGGTGATTTTATGAGAAACTGGCAAACCTTGTGAATTGATTACCTTGTTTAACTTCTGTCTGTTGTTTAACCCCTCCAGCTTATGTTTATACAATGCTATAGATCCATTATTTGTTACAAATTGTGAATAAATAAGTTACAGGAATAAGAAAAGCCTCAAATCCTTTACATATAAGGGCTACACCTGAGAAATTATCAATATTTTCGTAACATTGCTTTACATTGAATTCGTTAATCAAGAAAATTTTTCGATTTTATATTTTCTTAATCTTCTTGAAAACCTTGAAATTTAAGCATATTGTAGTTTTCCTATAGATTTTTAATTTTGGCAGCTATGTTACAAAATATAAATATAAAATTTATATTTCTCAATATTTTTGTGAGTGCTTCGATTCGTTCCTCATAGAAGAAATTTCATCCGCCGCGAGTATTGCCTCTAAGGCGATCGCAATTCGAGATTGGACAACTTTGTCTGTCTCTTGGGCGATCGCCTGTTGTAAGGCGACCTGAGCCTCTGGTGTAGCGATTTGCTGTAGAGATACCGCAGCCGCGTAACGCAAACCCCAATCATCCGGATTGAGCAACGCCCAAATTAGCTTTTCTTGGGCAAAGCGAGTAAATTCTGCATCATCAGCAGTACTGCCGATTTTTCCAAGTCCCCGTGCAGCCATACGGCGGACATTTCCCTGACAGTGATTGGCTACTGCTGTACCGACAACTTCCGCCAACAAATCACAAGCTCTCGAGTCGCCAATTTGAGCCAAAGCCTGAATAATGTAAGCTTGTAACCCCTGATCGCTAGAAGCATTAAAAGCAGCGATTAACGGTTGTACAGTTGTCGGCGCTAATTTTACTAACACCTCAACAATCGCAGCGCCGACAGTCGGGTAGTGATGACTTAAACCTTGAATTAGGGCATCGATCGCTGCTGGTTCTGGTGTACTAGTCGCAGCTATGGCATTAATTGCCGCGATCGCTTCTTGGGGTGTTGATGCTTGGTTTGAGTTTAATTGTGAAATCAATTGCTCAGTACTACGAGAGTTGGATGTATTCATTGTAGTTCAATAAGGTAAGTGTGTATAAGTATAAAAAAAGGGACTAGGGACTGGGGGCTAGAATTCTGTCACAGCATTGAATATTTATAGCCAGTAGCGATTGTCTTGAAAGTCAAGCGATCGCAAAAGAAAAAGTTGGCTACAAACTCATCATTGTTTTTGTGACAAAGTATTAAGAACGGGAACAAACTTTTACCCAATTCCTAATTGCTAATCCCTAATCCCCAATCCCTTTCATAGCTGAATTGATAAATCATCAATCGCTTTAAAAATTAACTGGGATATTTCTTTTTGAGAAGCATGATTATCCAGAATGGCTTCTAGAATGCGCTTCAAATTTAACAGCTTCAAACTGTTAGGAACTTTAGCTGCTAAAATTGCTTCTATAGCTTGCTGATGACCAACTGCTCCTAAGTCAAATACCGCAGCCCAGCGTAAATACATATTGTCATGGTTAAGGTTTTTGACAATACGTTCTAGGTACTGGGATTGCTTAGTTAAAAGATACATATATCGAGCAGCAGCACATTGCACCCGCTCAGAAGAATGCTCAAAAAAAGGCTCAACTAAAGGACGTGCTGACCAAATTTCTAAAGTCGCTAATGCTTCAATTAAGGCTTCATAAGGTTGTTCATAACTAGATTGCAAAAGCTTCAATAATGGCGTCACAGCCTGCCGATCGCCAATAGCAGCTAAAGCAACAATCGCTGCTTCTCGTAGACGTAGATCCGTATCGCATTCCAACGCTGCAATTAACGCTGGTACAGCTTGGGGATTTTTGAGTTGTCCCAAAGCCCGTGCAGCTTGTCGGCGCAGTGGATATCCGCCATCAGGGATGCGATACCTTTGATCAAACAAAGCATCGCATAGCGCTGCACAACCAGCTTGCACCTGATGCTTACCTAGCCACCAAGCAGCATAATAGCGGATTTGGTTATCGTCACACGACAAAGCAGCGATCGCTGCTTCTGGAGAAAGAATAGGTTCAGCAGAGTTAGCAGCAGTCATTGCAAAGTATGAGAATTTTGGTAATCGGGAGAAAAGGGAGAGGCGGGAGACTGCTGTAAATCATTCTCCCTTGTTCTTATTCCTCTCTCCTTCCGCCTCTTCTATACGGCCGAAATGTTGACGATTTTACCGCCGCGCTTGTGAATTTCTTGATAAGTAGTAGAGAGCCGTTCATAAGGTACAGTGTAAACTTGTACACTGCGACGAACTGCTGTCGTATTAATTGCACCAGCGATCGCTTGAATCACAAACATCCGGCTATCTCCCCGGGGAGTGGAACTAATCAATGTCGGTGCTGCGGAAACAAACTTACCGCCTCCTGATGAAGGTGGCGAAATCCAGTTAGCCAAATTCATCGAAACTCTTGTTTGCAAGCGTGAACTTTTCCGCCCCGATTGAGCATTATCACTATTACCACGGCCGCGATAAAGCTCAAATATGCGGTTGAATCCTACAGTCTTCATTCCCGGAATTGATTGAAATCCACGGTAATAAGGAACAACAGAATTACCAAATCCAGCCTCGTATTCTTGGCTGTAAATGTAAGATTCAATGTCGGCATCATAGCCTTTAGCAGCATATAGGTCTACGTGCTCAGCAATTTCTGATTGATCGTAGATTGCACGTCCCAATAAGTGCTTGTAATTCAATTCGATAAAACGCACTTGGGAGTTTTTGTAAAAAAAGCACTCTTTGTAAAATTCAGATTTTGCTAAAATCTCAACAAATTGCCGTACACTAATCTTGCCATTACGCAATAAAGCTTCAGCACTCACAAATTTTTGGCTGGCATATATTCCTTGTCGACCAAAAATTTGTTCGTAGGCAGCATGGAATACTATTTGCAAATCATCTTCGCTCCAATTTGGACGAAGTTCAGCTTTTTTACCAATCTCATCTCTAATTGCTAGCCGTTCGGCAACTGAACTACTCATTCCTACAATCGCTCCCTTTCAAATTTATGTTGTAAATAAATTTGGGTCTTTAGTAATAGATAAATACTGTGCTTGAGTAGCGTAGACAATAATTAAACTTTTTGTAGTAGAAAGGAGGTTAATTACTACAACAAAACAGTTAATTCTGCTAACCTACTTACGAGACACTTATCTATTTCCAAAGACCCAATAGTTTTGTCTTAGCTCAATGCGTTAATTGCATAGTTGATGTAAGTGTTGGCTTCACCAGCAACATCACCTTGTAAACCATGATTGTTCCACATAAATTCTAGAGCTGCTACATACCAACTAGGCGATAAACCAAGAGCGCTGTTAAGTTCACTCAAACCAGCAACTACATATTCATCCAATGGACCAGTACCGCCAACTACACAGCAGCAGCTAATAGTACTTTGATAAAGTTTTGTAAAATAGAATTAATCCAAACAGAATTCTCTGCTAATCGTTTCTCTACACAGTTTTTAATTAGATTAGTAACGAAATGGCTTTACATCTGAAAATATTTCTTTACTTTACTTTATAAAATTTTGGTGAACCAAATATTTTTGTATAAATAAACATTTTTTAAATTATTTTTGGTAGTAAATACTTATTATTCAAAGTTTAAAAGAAAGTAATCAAATTTACGAAGTATTAAAAAATACATTTTTTATTAATTATGTTGAATATAAAAAATAATTAATTATTGATGAAAATTAAGTTAATTCCTGAATTTCCAGCATAATTACTCATTTTGGGCAGTTAATTATGGCTTTTGATATCAGTTGAGATGCAGCATTTATTTATGTATTTTTATAAAGCAGAGTTAAGCAAATAGGAAATATTGACCCATATTTTTAACTTATCTAATAAGAAATAGCAGCACGTCGCCGCAGAACTTCTAGCAAAGTGAGAAATGTTTGTGGAGGGGGTGCTGTGACCTCAACTAGATTTCCTGATAAAGGATGCTGTAACTTGAGCCGCCAAGCGTGCAGTGCTTGACCAGGCAAATTTACTCCAATCGAACGACCAGAACCATAAACTGGGTCGCCAACAATGGGATGACCAATTTTGGCGCTGTGGACGCGAATTTGATGGGTGCGTCCGGTTTCTAGTTGGAAGTGAATTAATGTGTAATTCCCTAAGCGTTCTAGTACTTGCCAATGAGTGACAGCAGCACGTCCGCCTTGTTCGATGGGAACAACTGCCATTTTTTTTCGGTCTTGGCGGTGGCGACCAATGGGTAAATTTATAACGCCATCTTCAGCTTTTGGCGCACCATAAACTACACCTAAGTATTCTCTTCGTGCAGTTTTTGCTTGGAGTTGTGCTTGCAGGCTTTGATAGGCAATATCTGTTTTGGCAATAGCGATCGCTCCGGTTGTATCCTTGTCTAATCGATGGACAATTCCCGGACGCTGGATTCCCCCAATTCCTGGTAGGTTGGGACAGTGTGCCAACAAAGCATTAACTAGTGTGCCATCTGGATGACCGGGTGCAGGATGCACAACTAGACCTGCTGGTTTGTTAAGAATAAGTAGCTGGTCATCTTCATACAAGATATCCAGGGCAATATCTTCTGCTTGCAGTTGTAGAGGTTGAGCTTTTGGTATTTCTAGAGTAATGCGATCGCCTGCTTTAACATTAATTTTTTTAGATGTGCAGACTTGACCATTGAGTTGAACATTACCCTGTTCGATTAACTGTTGGATGCGGGAACGGGATAAATCTGGTAGTTCTTGAGAAAGGTAGCGATCGAGGCGTTCGCTAGAGGCGTTGGTGAGACCATCGCTGTTTGCTTGGACTTCTAAATTAAATTCGCTCACAATTGGTCTGGATTAATTCCCCTATCTCGAAGTAAAACGCAGAGTGCTTGTTGTTGAGTTTCTGCTAGTTAATTTTAACGAACTAAAGCGCCAAGCTAAGAATTAGGATTTTGCTGCTTACCGTAGTTATACAAACTTTTGCCTTTGCGACTATGTAATTCGCCACAACCTTGATCGTTGAAGTGCATTGATGGCTTCATTGCAGGTTTTGACAGCAGCCCGATCATCTTGAGATTTGAGGACTGCCATACCTCTATTTTCCGCTCGCCAATATTGATAATCTGTTAGGTACAGGGCTTCATTGAAAGATGCGATCGCTTTTTCATATCGCTCTAAAGTTCAAAGAGTTTATGAAGAATGTTGGAGAATTAATTGGGGGTCTAACCCCTTAGCTATTTACCAACAGTTTCTTTATAATTACAAGGGCTAAATTCTATTTAACTTCTTAGATATTTTTTTAAACTGTCTAAGTGTTTTACTACTGCATAAATATGATTTAATAACTAAAAAATGATAATTTCCTGTACATTTTTGCTTAGCCCGGAGTAGCAAATAAATAAATTTTTTTTTATATTTCCTAGATTTACTTATCATAAATTTCACATATTTTCTTTCACTGTTCCTAAATTTTGAAGTAACCTAGGTTTTATTAAGGAACGCACTTAATATCTACCATTTAGCTGAAAATTACTATTTTTCAGCTACTTAACTATGACAATCTCTTTTTATCTGTAAAATCAGCCTATGGATCAACAAAACCCAAAAGCATTCCCCGCAGCAGCTAATAACATACACTTCTGTGTGATGGTTTGGGATCAGACATCGGTAAATCGGTGATACATAGAGAATCAGCCTAAATAAAGTTTTCTAACTGGCTGAGATTTGCTATGTAATTCTCTAAATTCCTCTATAAATTCGAGAATTTAGCACTTAATATGTGCAGAGTAAGTAATTTCCTCCCATAACAGTAAAATTTGTCCTCAATGCTTGTGAAAAGCTTGCCTTCTGCCAAGTTGGTAGCAATTACATCGAATTACGCACAATCATCGCTCAAAATATTAACTAACTCACCGTTGATGGTAATTCGCTATTATTGTACAAGTAATAATTTTATCCAAGCATACAGAGATAATCTCCACAATCTCCAATTTGGATAAAATAATAAACTGTTCGTTTACTTAGTTACAATAAATACGGTGAATTTAAATGGAGTCATACCCAAGGCGAAATTAGCTACAATCTCATAGCGTAAAAACCCTTTACCAGTATCACTGTCATCTCATAAAAGCTGAAGGCGGTGGCTACTAGTAAACACTTGCGTTACTGTGATATGAGCTAGATTAGCGAAAGATACAGAAAGTAAAGCTGATTTTTGGAATACTGTTTCCTAGCAGAAAGTATAGCCATTTTGCTATTTGGCAATAGCATGGCTGTTCTACTTCAGCACGAGTGCAGTTCGATGCACTATAGTGTGACAGGGAGTGGGGAGTTGGAGAGTGGGCAATTTGCCTGTACTCACATAGATGTGAAGCGCTATTTTTATCTAAAAGCACTTCTGACTTAATCCCTGTGATGCTGGGAAAGGGTTTCCATAACATTCAACTGCAAATATTGCTTTTATATTAGAGCCGTCCCAATGAAAACACTTCCTATTAGTAGATACAGGTTTTTTCAGAAACTACAGCCCCTATCTCTTTTAAAAAAAATCACTAATAAGTCTGTTACCGGGTGCTTACAAGTATTTAGTACCTCAGGTTCTTGGTCAATATATATAGATGAAGGCAAACTGATATATGCTTGCTACTCGGAGAAAATGTTTGAGCCGCTTTATAGAAACTTGCAGCGCTTGAGTAAGCAGATTTCTACTATTCCTACAGGAATTGATGAGCAGCTACGAGCAATATTTGAAACAGGGATTGAGAATCAAGCAATACCAAATCCAGATTATTTAGCTATTTGTTGGTTAGTCAATCAGAAATATATCAGTCCTACACAAGCAGGGATTTTAATAGAACAATTGGCGCTAGAAGTTTTAGAATCATTTTTGAGCGTGGAAGAAGGAAGTTATGAGTTTGTTCCTGAAAGCTTTTTAGATGATTTGCCAAAGTTCTGTTATCTAAATCTGCGCCTACTGGTTGAACAGTGCCAAAAATATAGGGGAGAATTTGCTGGGCGCGAAACATCATCGGCACAAGGAAATATCCACTCACCCATTTCTCAAAGACAGGGGTCATTTGCACGTCAAAAGCCATCACAACCTCCAGTAAAAGCCCCATCAGCATTGAGAACTGGTAGCGCTCAAGTAGCAGAAAACTCTAATTATTTGCCCAATTCTTCTAACAATCGAGATCATAGCTTTCAGCAAGTTTCTCCTCCCGCTAATGACAAAAAAATCTACACTATCTTTTGCATTGATGATAGCCCAAGTGTATTGAATGCTATCAAAAACTTTTTGGATGAGCAAATGTTTTCTGTTGTTGGAGTCACAGATTCATTAAAAGCTTTAATGGAAATTCTCCGTACCAAACCCGACTTAATTTTATTAGACATTACCATGCCAAATCTAGATGGGTATGAGTTATGTTCTCTACTGCGTAAACACTCACAGTTCAAAAATACACCTGTGATTATGGTGACGGGAAAAACTGGGTTGATAGATAGAGCAAAAGCCAAAATGGTGAAAGCATCAGGTTATTTGACTAAGCCTTTTACGCAAGGAGATTTACTTAAAACTATCTTTCAACACATGGTGTAAACACGTGGTGTAATTTCGCAATCAGCAGTATAACGATACCAAGCCAACATATTTCTGTAGGAGGTTGAGGGTTGAGTATTACTTGGGCTGGGAAAATTTTGATTGTCGAAGACTCTCTGCGAGAATGGAGAATTATCAGTCATTATCTCGGAGATTGGGGTTACAAAATTGTTAAAGCTTCTAGTGCTAAAGAGGCTTTAGAAATAGCATTGGAAGAAAGACCGGATGCGATTGTTACCAACGTGGTGATCCCAGGAATGAGTGGGTTTGAGTTGTGCCGCTTCCTGAAAATCAATTTAACTAGTCAAAAAGTTCCAATTGTGGTCTGTAGTAATAAAAATCAGGCAGTTGATCGTTTATGGGCGAGGAAACAAAGTGCCGATGTCTATTTAACTAAGCCTTATACTCCTGAAGATTTACTGAGTGCAATTCAATCAGCTACTGAGTGGAATTGTATTCTATCATGAATAGTTACAAATTAACAATAGTCATTTGTTATTTGTCACTTGTCATTTATAATTGATTATTTGTCATTTTTGTCATTTATCAAAAGGTAAGAGTCAGTAATTATTTGTCATTTTTTCTCTGCTCCCACCCTACGGGAAGCCGCTACGCGTCTACATCTGCTCAAGGCCCAATCCCGTTCATTACCGGGGACGGCAACCAGATAAAAGACTGTGCATATTAACTACAGATCCAATTACTGCGATCGCTGGTGCGCCAAATCCAGTCTTTTCCACTTGCTCGACAATTGTGCCAACTTTGCCAATCAATTCTTCTTGGTCTGGTCGCGTACCCCAACGTACTAAGGCAATTGGCGTTTCTAAACTCAAGCCTGCTGCCCGCAATTGCTCGACAATATAAGGCAGATTGTGAATTCCCATATAAATAACTATAGTTTCCGAACCGTGAGCGATCGCACCCCAATTTACAGTAGGTCGATACTTACCCGCCGACTCGTGACCAGTAACAAAGGTAACTGAAGAGCTATACAACCGATGAGTTAAAGGAATACCCGCATAGGCTGGTGCAGCAATCCCTGAGGTGATACCAGGCACAACTTCTACCGGGATTCCCGCTGTTACCAATTCTTCCATTTCTTCGCCACCACGACCAAAAATAAACGGGTCGCCACCCTTGAGCCGCACGACTATTGCATGATCCCGCGCTTTATCAATTAGTAGTTGGGTTGTGTCTTCTTGCAACAGAGAATGTCGCCCCATCCGCTTACCCGCGTTGATTTGCTCTGCTTGGGGATTGATCATCTCCAGAATTGCTGGACTCACCAAAGCATCATAGATAACCACATCAGCACATTCCAGGAGACTCTTACCTTTGAGCGTTATCAGTCCTGGATCTCCCGGGCCCGCACCTACCAAATAAACCTTTCCCAAAAACTTTTTCTCCTGTGTGTCTGTGCGGTTTATGTATCTATTAAATCCCAAATTAGCTCGGCTAATTCTTCTGTATTTGCTCCCAAGGGCTGTGCCAAATGGAAATTTACGAGAGGAAATTGTAATTTTAGCGTCTCTATTGACTGAGCGATCGCATCAGTTATGCCACCAGCGAATAGAAAGTATGGCAAAATTGCAATCTCCCTCTTGCCAATAGCAATTAACTCTTTGACTCGTGATTCTAAATTAGGAGTCATAGACCAATAAGCTGTCACTGCACCCAGATTTTTAGCCATTACTTCCACTGGCTGTTGAGAACCAGGGCGACGGCTACCATGCGCTAATAAAATCCACGCTGCTGTATTTTTGCTTGATATTTGCTTGATAACTAAGCTTTCTAAACTAGGGTGAGTACCTATATATGGTTGTAGGTCAACGATCATATCTTGACCAAGAGCCTCTTGAGCCAGAGCTATTTCATCGGGAATGTCTTTCATTACATGCACTCCCGGCAATAGAAATAAGGGTATAACTTTGAGGCGATCGCAGTTAGCAGCAAAAGCGCTTTCGGCAAATTGTTTGATCTGCGCGTGTAAAGGTTCTGGCCTTAGTTCTAAGTAAGCTAGATCAAATAGATATTCTGGCTTGTGAGTGTTTTGTAATTTGTCACGTATCAACCTCGCCAGTTGCTGCATAGCAATTTCTGGGCGCGGATCGCGACTTCCGTGAGATACCAGCAGATATGCAGAAGACATGGGCAAGGGTTAAACTTTTACTACTTATTTGTAATATGTTACTAAATATTAATGAATGATAAACTCCGTGCATTGAATTTACACGCACTTAATATTAGGCAATGCCAACGAAAACCCAGATATGGTGGCCCACGCCCAGCCTACATTAGAACTGCTTATTAGTCAGGATTGCTAATCCAAAATCTAAAATTCAAAATTAGTATTACAGTTTCTCAGTTTTGCTACTAAAGCACTGACGTGTCGCCACAATTGAGTACCACCAGCCCAATTATGGGAGGGTAAATGTCCTGGAGGCGCTGACAACCGAAAAAATAATTTCTGAAGAGGAGAAGTGGAGTGGGGTAGATTCCAGCCTATGGCGGCGCAAAACTTGCCGTAGTCACCATCAACGCTTTCATAAATTCGCCTTTGCACGCTGAATCCAAAACGCCCTTTGCTGTATTTACTCCATAATTCGTCAACTATTTGTAAATCCTCACAAGGCAAATTTTCAATATCACTACTAAAAAAATAGCTGCCTACAGGCTTTCTGATTGCTTGACACATCAGTGCCCAGGTTTTTTCATCTGCTGATTGCCATTGTCTTAAAGCAAGTAAATCCCGCAAGTGATGGTAGTCAACTCCTGCTTCAGATTTCAAAGTATGAACTGGCTTTTTCTGTACAGGTTGAGAACAATCAAGTTTAATCGCGCAATTCAGCGCTTGCAGAGCTTCAGCAGCAGATTTGTAGCGTTGGGAGAGAGCATTTTGCAGTAGTTTGTCGAGAATATCAGCGAGGCGAGGGTTTACTGCATCTTTACCTAAGATGTAATCGCGCCACACCCAGCGATCGCTACTCACATCAAACAAATCAAAAGGAGAAATTCCTGTTAATAAATAAATACAACTTATCCCTAAACTGTAAAGGTCACTAGCTGGTAGCGCTTTACCCCGCATTTGTTCAGGAGCCATATATCCTGGACTTCCGACTGTTGTACCTGTATGTAGCAAAGCTGTAGCGGTGATCTGTTTGGCAACTCCAAAGTCAATTAAAACTAGATCATTCCCTGATGATCTACGCATGATATTTGCTGGCTTAATGTCCCGATGGATCACTTGTCGGACATGAATAAATTGCAGCAGTGGTAACAATTCTTTTAGAAGTTCCCAAATTTGCGCTTCGCTAAAAACTCCTTGCTGTTGCAACTCCTGTGCTAGCGTCTGTCCTGCAATCCATTCTTCTACCAAATACAGTTGATTTTCTTGTTCAAAGTACTCCAGCAGTTGAGGTATTTGGGGATGCTGCAACTCACTCAGGCGGACGGCTTCCTGGCGAAATAATTCCACCGCCTTCTCAAAGCTTTCCCCATTTTGTTCTGGAAAGCAGAATTGTTTAATGACGCACTTGGGTTTGGAGGGAAGGTGTTCATCCACAGCTAAAAAAGTTATGCCAAAGCCACCACGTCCAATCAGATGAAGCAAATGATAGCGGTCTTTGAGAAATAGTTGCCTACCACATCTGGTACAAAATCTTGCTGTGTCAGAATTGTGCGGATACAGACAGCGAATGTTAGGACAGAGTTTCATTACAAGGTAGAGCTTTCCTTGGGTCTACATAGAAGTATTCCCAACTAATTCCAAATTCTCCCCCTGTGCTTGGCTCTATTGCTGTTCAGCAGAGTACGTATAAAAGTTATTAAATGCGCCCACAGTCTCAAATTTGTAAGACGGTATAAAAGAATTTAGTTTTAAATCTGTACTGTAAATACTAAAAATCATATAATCTTGACGTTTTGTAGTTCCTGCGATAATTCCCCGCATTTGCGGGTTAACTGAATCTACTGCTTTTTCACAATTAAAGTGTATTAAATTTTCTATAATACCTTGTGTTTTTTGACAAACATCGGTTTTTAAATATTGTGTCAACCGTTGCACAGCATAGTCTTGATATTCAACCTCAGTGGGATTTGATTTCGTCATTATTATTCCCAATACAACTAGTCCTGCGGCTCCTAAATATGCAATAATCGTTGAGGCTTTCATGTTTTATCAGCTATGATTTGTTTTAGTCATTAGACTGCTAATTAACTGAGTCCGTTCCAATAACAAAATTTTTTGGATCAAATCAGCAGGGAAGTGTTATACTCAGATAGTTAATGGCGAGCGTAGCCAAGTGGTTAAGGCAGTGGTTTGTGGTACCACCATTCGTGGGTTCGAGTCCCATCGTTCGCCCTCTATAAAAGTAGACTCATATATTCTGGCTAATCAGTGAGCTATAGACTGTTGTTGGCAATACCAATAACCTCCAATGTAGCAAAAATTGGTCATCCACAGCTAAATTAATCGAGCATATAGAAACAACTGTACAAGTATATTAATTTAGCTTATGTAGATTTTGAATATATATAAGCTAAGATTTTTTATTTATCAGGGTACTTTCTCTATTCTCACGTATACCTTAAGCAAGTCTTGCCAATTTATAAGCGGCTCGATGAATTTGAGTTAACACCGAACAATAAAGCATTTCTTTTCTTTTGTGTTCTACCTTATTGTTAAGACAACAGTTAAATAAAAAATGTAAGAAGCACATCTGGTTAGATATTGAATCTGCTTCTAAATAGGTTATTTTTTACACAATCAAATATTAAAAACCTCAAATAATAAAAATTAAGTTGAGTCTACAAAATGCCAGCTAAGAGATAATCATGATGTTGCTGATACTGTAATTATAATAAATAAAAATTGCGAAATATTAGCTAGATAAATTACCAAAGCGACTGATCTACATACTGATAGGAGAATCAGTCTGACAATTTGTTTTTGAGAAAACTTTACTTAGTTAATAGTACATCTATAAATTAGATTTAGTTATGAAGCAAGAAATTTTTTGGGGCAACTTTCGACGCTAGTACTCATCGTAATTACAAAGCATCTACCTTTGAAAATAATTTACTTCAAGAAAATAAAATATCTCAAAACCTTGTCCCTGAAAGGCTGAGAGTAAATGCATCTAGAAAAAGTATGTAAAATTCTATGCCTTTAGTTAGAGTTCAAAGTACTGAGTAATAGATACTTTAAGTAAAGTGAACATGATTTGCTAGGCAGTTTGAATAAAGCTGTAATACAGATCTTGTTGATATCCGATTCAACAATAAGTCAATAAGCTATGACGCATTTAAAGTGTATATTGACTTATCAGGGTCGTCATTGGTCATTTGTGTTTAGGAAAAATAGACTAATGGCGGTCTTCTCCTATTGGAGACGCTGCGCGAATAGGAAAAAATGTCCAATTTAGATGCGCATTAGCTGACTGATTTGGCCCTAGAGTCGAAAATACAAATTCATCTTTTGGAGGAGTTGCTATGTCTGAATTGTTTCAAATACTCCTAGATAGTGACGAGAAGAGTGATTTGCGTTCTTTTACTAGTGAGTTACGCCAGCAAGAAAAAAAATATTTGTTACGTAACGATATCATTAATGTATATAGTGAATATTGCTCCAAGTACAAGAATACTGGGAAGTCAGACAGTTCTTCTCATTTAGGCAAATTAATTTACTATACTCAAGAGATTATTCAAGAAGATTCAAACCTCTGTTTTATTATTCGGCCCAAGATAGCCAGCCAAGAAGTTTATCGGCTAACAGAAGACCTAAAAGTAGAACAAATGACTGTACAGGAATTGTTGGATATGCGCGATCGCATAGTCAACAGATTTCATCCCAATGAAGGCGACCTGCTAGAACTGGACTTTGGCCCCTTTTATGACTACTCGCCAGCAATTCGCGATCCGAAAAATATAGGTAAGGGAGTAAACTTCCTCAACCGTTATTTATCTAGCAAGTTATTACAAGACGCTAAACAGTGGCTGGAGAGCTTATTTAACTTCTTGCGGTTACATCAATATAATGGTGTGCAGCTGCTAATCAACGATCGCATCAAATCACAGCAACAACTTTCCGAGCAAGTCAAGAAAGCTCTAGCCTTTGTGAGCGATCGCCCCAGTAATGAACCCTATGAAGAATTTCGCTTCACTCTACAAACAATGGGTTTTGAACCGGGTTGGGGAAATACAGCCCAGCGCACCCAGGAGACTTTGAACATTCTTGATGAATTGATAGATTCTCCCGATCCCCAGGCTCTAGAAGCTTTTATTTCTCGGATTCCGATGATTTTTAGAATCGTCCTGGTGTCTCCCCACGGATGGTTCGGACAAGAGGGAGTATTAGGACGTCCCGATACTGGCGGTCAGGTCGTTTACGTCCTCGATCAGGCCAAGTCTCTAGAAACGCAACTGCAAGAAGATGTCAGATTAGCCGGTTTAGAAGGATTAAATGTTCAGCCCAAGGGAATTATTCTTAGCCGCTTAATTCCTAATAATGATGGTACTCTTTGTAACCAACGTTTAGAAAAAGTTCACGGCACAGAAAACGCCTGGATATTGCGAGTACCATTGCGGGAGTTCAATCCCAACATGACGCAAAACTGGATTTCGCGGTTTGAGTTTTGGCCTTATTTAGAAACTTACGCCATTGATGCCGAAAAAGAACTGCGGGCAGAATTCCAAGGACGACCCGACTTAATTGTTGGTAACTATTCTGATGGTAATTTAGTAGCATTTCTACTGGCAAGACGCATGAAAGTCACCCAGTGTAACATTGCTCATGCCTTAGAAAAATCTAAATACTTGTTCAGTAACTTGTACTGGAACGATTTAGAGGATAAATATCATTTTTCCTTACAATTTACTGCTGATTTAATTGCCATGAATGCTGCCAATTTTGTTATTAGCAGCACCTACCAAGAAATTGTGGGAACACCGGATAGTGTAGGCCAGTATGAATCATATAAATGCTTTACTATGCCGGATTTATATCATGTAGTGAATGGCATTGAATTATTTAGTCCTAAATTTAATGTGGTTCCACCAGGGGTGAATGAGAATTACTATTTCCCCTATACGCGGAATGAAGACCGAGTGGAGAGTGATCGCCATCGCATTAATGAAATGCTTTTCACTCTAGATGATCCTAGTCAAATTTTTGGTAAACTTGACGATCCTGACAAGCGTCCTATTTTCTCGATGGCACGTCTCGATCGGATTAAAAACCTCACTGGTTTAGCAGAATGCTTTGGTAAAAATCAAGAATTACAAGAACATTGCAACTTAATTTTGGTAGCAGGTAAGTTGCGTGTTGAAGAATCAGGCGACAACGAAGAAAGGGACGAAATTGTTAAACTTTACCAAATTATTGATCAGTACAATCTCCACGGCAAGATTCGCTGGTTGGGTGTGCGCTTATCTAAAACTGATTCTGGTGAAATTTACCGCGTAATTGCCGACCATCAGGGAATATTTGTGCAACCTGCTTTATTTGAAGCATTTGGTTTGACAATTTTGGAAGCAATGATTTCAGGAATACCAACTTTCGCCACACAATTTGGTGGTCCTTTAGAAATTATTCAAGACAAGGTTAATGGATTTTACATTAACCCAACAAATTTGGAAGAAACCGCTGTTAAAATTTTAGATTTTGTCACTAAGTGTGAACACAATCCTAATTATTGGCAGTCAATTTCTCAGCAAAGCATTGAGCGAGTTTACAGCACCTATACTTGGAGAATTCATACAACAAAGCTGCTATCTTTAGCGCGAATTTACGGTTTTTGGAACTTTACTTCTCACGAAAATCGAGAGGATTTGCTGCGTTATATAGAGTCTTTGTTCTATTTAATTTACAAGCCAAGAGCACAACAACTATTGGAGCAGCATAAGTATCGCTAATTAGTCATTAGTCAGTAGTGGACTGACACAGCTAATTTAGTGCATTAGCGAGGAGAAAATGAACCACCGATGAACACAGATGAACACCGATAAAATGGATTTCTGTAACGCACCATTTTAGGCATGTCAGTCCAGTAGAGTGCGTTATCGCAACGCGTAACGCACCAATAAATACGGTGCGTTACGGCTATTACTTACTCTTTCAAAAGCTCAAATCTTTACGTGGCCGTAACATACCTACTCAATATTTACTATTGACTTTTAACTAAATTGTCAACTCACGCCAAGTTCTTTGACCGACTATTCCATCTGCTGCTAAACTCCGCCGATTTTGAAATGCTTTAACAGCCGCCTCTGTTAATGGGCCAAATACCCCATCAACCCGCATTCCATAGCCATGAGCCACTAACAGCCGTTGCAATACTCTGACGATCACACCTGAGCTACCAAAACGTATAGTTGGCGGTTGGCTATTATACTTTTGGACTCTTGCTCTGGCTATTAAATTGTCTGCTATTACAGGCTGAGAATGCTGCAATAGCTTTTTGCTAATTTCTTTAACGAGATTTTGTTTGTTGAATTTAGGGGATAGCGGGGTAGCTAGGGAAGGTCCATCTGTCTCCATAAATTCTGGTGGTGTAATTTGAGCAGTTGGAACTACTTGAGATGATTGGTTCTGTATTGAGTTTTGTAAGCTATTTTCTAGATGAGGCGGTTGCTGCTCCGGTAAATCGGGCAAAGATGGTTGTCCTGTTGTTAACACGCCCGTCATCAGCAGGCCAATTTCACTCATTATAGTTCTTTGTACTAACACCAATATTCCTTTTCACACACCGAGTTTATATTATTCCGGAATAATGCATAGGAATACACAAAAAAGTCATGTAATAATTTATTAGCAAAAAATTGTTATTGCTTGGATACAAAATATGGTATTGACATAACAATGTTATGCCCCTAAGGGCTTATGTTTTACAGTCCATACTTAAGAGATAACTGTTTAATTTTATGTTTTTTTATATGCAGTTAGTTGATGGTTAATATCTGCATTCTCATCTTTAGATAAGAACCTCTAACTAGTGCTTTTAGATGCGAGCAACTAATAAAAGAAAAACTTCCTTAGTTTATTCCCTATGCCTTGTATCTCTTAAGAGTCTAGCTAGCGTGGAAATAAAAATAACATACTCTACTTTAAGCCGCTTGTTATCTACAAAACAACTATAAAATCTACAATAATACCTATTTAATTTGGAATTTTATCAATAAAGAATTCAAAAGTCAGGGGTCAGAATTTAGCTTGCGGATTTTAAGAGCAGATGAATAACTGGGTTTAAGACCCCCACCACATTTAAAATTTGGTATTCTTCAATCAGTCGGGGCTGAATCCTTAACTGATTGTATTGTGAATTCTGAATTGCCCATCTTACTTCTTTTTCAAAGTCGCTGAGTAGATAGGAGAAATGAGGCTGCTCGTAGGGTAGCGATAGCAAGGGATTAATTTAGCTAAAAACATGATTAATTAGTAATAAATAATCTCTAATAGCTAATTATGCTAACTCGCGCCAAGTTCGAGGACCGACTACTCCATCTGCATTTAAATTCCGCTGATTCTGAAAAGCTTTAACAGCCGTCTCTGTTAATGCACCAAAAACTCCATCAACTTTAACAGCATAGCGATGATTTAATAACAGCCGCTGTAACACTCTGACAGCATCACCGGAATCACCAAACCGTAGATTTGGCAGACTGGGATTAGCGGTAGCACGCGCATTCAAAGGTTGTGCTTGAGTTGTAGGTATTGTTTCCATAATTCGGAAGTAATGTTTAATAACTAGCTGTTACTTGATTATTTGTGAATGGTTAGCGATCGCAACTTAGGATGACAATGCTCTTTAACCCGATTAAAAAGCGATCGCTCTCGATTAAAGTGTAAGCGATCGCCCATGAAGTTGATGTTTGCTGGTAACTAACCGATGCCATCAATGACTGGGTGGAAGTAGAAAGCTATTCCCAAGACTGTGTAGGCAGCTAATAATAAGGTTCCTTCTAGCCAATTAGATTTACCATCAGAACTAATGCTGTTGGCAATCAACACGGCTACAGCAACAGCTACTAATTCAAAAGGTTGAAAATTTAAATCCATCGGTTGACCAAACACCCAACCTGCGATCACTAAAACGGGAGCGACAAATAAAGCAATTTGCATACTCGATCCCACAGCTACGGAAAGAGAAAGATCCATCTTATCTTTCATCGCTACGGTGACTGCTGTGGCGTGTTCCGCAGCGTTACCCACAATAGGAACAATAATCACCCCAGTAAACAGTGCTGACAAACCTAGCTGGGATGTAGCTACTTCCAAAGAATCAACTAGCATTTCCGACTCCAGAGCTACTAAGAGCGTACATACTAGAAGTACACCACTCCATAACCACATATTTGGTTTGTTATGGGGCATTTCGTCTATCTCTGCTTCTACCATCCCCACTTCATATAAATAGGAGTGGGTTTTCATCGAAAATAGCAGTGTTAGCGCGTAGACCAAGATTAATACTATGGCAACGGCAACAGAAAAATGTTGTAGAGTTTGTCGGCCAATCCCCTTAGACGTAATGTCCATAGCGGTAGGTAGCAGAATAGCAATTACCGCCAGATTCATAGCTGAAGCATTTACCCGCGCTATAATTGGCTCAAATGTCTGTTCCTTATACCGTAGTCCTCCTAAAAGCATAGAAAGACCCATCACTAGTAGTAGATTGCTAATAATCGAGCCGGTGACACTGGCCTTGACTACATTTACTAGCCCAGCTTTCAGCGCAACTAAAGCAATAATTAGTTCCGTAGCATTACCAAAGGTGGCATTTAATAGCCCTCCTAATGAAGGACCAACTACCACAGCAATTTCCTCTGTGGCCGTACCCATCCAAGCTGCTAAGGGGAGAATTGCTAATCCAGCTGTGATGAAAACTATCAAGTCGCCCCACCCCAAAAAGTGAGCTGCTAAGGAAACCGGGATAAAACATAACAAAAAGAGAAAAATAATGTTTTTGACTGACATTGGTCACTTTGAGTTGAGGGTATCTAGTCACAGATGCCTATATAGTCAATACTCATGAGGAATATTGGCTGTGACATCATCAGGCTCTTGAGTCATCAGCCTCAGTTGTTCAACCCAGGCTGAGGGTTAAAATTAGTTCCCAAGTAGGAGAACTACTTTGAACAAAAAGGTTAGCATCTGTGTAGCACTTATCACTATTAGCTACCAAAATTTGTGTTGATGACAAGCTTGCTAAAATGCAGATTTTGGTTTGGTGAGTGATTGGTAGCAGATGCGATCGCAGATAAAATTGCCATCGTCATCAAACAATTGTTTCCTTTTGCTCAAAGGCTAACCAAGGAAACTTAGTTAGCCCTTTTATTTTGCCCAAACTTTTCTGAGATACACTATGAGTCGATCACAACAACATTAACGGATTAAATCTTGGTGCGGTTGATCCAGATGAGTGCAAACCCGCAAAAGGATGCGATGACGCGGTGAACTTTAATTTTCTTAATCTCTGCCTCAGTTTTCAGGTTCACAGTGGCCTGAGTTGGGCTAACTCTCCCACAGCGCTGTCTCACTGCGTCAGCCTTTACTCATCAACATTCTCATGTAGTAGTTCCGAGATTTTACGGTTTTCATTCTCAAGCTAGATATGTAATATAAAATTGCGTTTTGCGTAGATTTTGCAATGTTTCGTAGCAAAACTATGACTTGAGGTCGATATTTTACTGAAAAAATGCGGTTTAATATATTAAAAGACAATTAAATTTATTGGCGTTACCAACAGTATAGGCTCCACAATTAGGAGTTTTTCGATGGCTAATAATTTGATGCCTTTTGGGAAAGGACTGTGCGATAACGCAGATTTCCCGCTATACTAAGACCGCTTTGTTAGAACTTTGACTGTATTACATAGTTGTTATCGGTACCGGATTTTGTGTTCAAGCCCTTGAATAAAGGTTAACAGTCCCATTTTTGACACAACTGCAAGTTTTTTTGATTTTGGAATAAATATACATGACTTCTGCTGCTGAACTGCCAGCTAGTTCTGGCTCAAAATTCACGTCACAATACGATCCCAGACATACTTCCCAGAGCGATCCCCTAAGAACGGCAACGGGTGTTTATGTCACTGTGCATGGTCACTTTTACCAGCCACCAAGGGAAAACCCATATCTGGACGCAATTGAACGCCAACCGAGTGCTGCACCTTTCCATGATTGGAATGAGCGGATTCATTGGGAATGCTATCGTCCGAATGCCTTTGCCAGGGTGTTAAATGACCGGGGCGAAGTCATAGATATCGTAAATAATTACGAGTATATGAGCTTTAATATCGGCCCCACGTTAATGTCGTGGCTAGAACGCTACGATGTTGAGGTTTATCAGCGGATTTTGGAAGCAGATGCCAAGAGTTCCCAGCGCTTGCACGGTCACGGTAATGCGATCGCGCAAGTATACAATCACATCATCATGCCTCTGGCTAATGAACGGGACAAATATACCCAAATTCGCTGGGGCAAAGAAGACTTCCGTTCCCGCTTTGACCGCGATCCCGAAGGTATGTGGTTGGCGGAAACTGCTGTAGACTATGCCACTCTCGAAGCTTTGGTGGCTGAAGGAATTCGCTTTATTGTCCTCGCACCATCGCAAGCACAGCGTTGCCGTCTTCTGCCGACGAAAGACGATCCCCACCCCGAATGGCACGAAGTTGGCGGTAGTCAGATTGATCCCACCCGTCCCTATCGTTGTTATTTGAAGCCTGAACTCAGCATTGCATCTTCACCTCTGAATGCAATTCACAGCAACCATGACAAAGGTGCATTAGATGCAGAATCCGTAGAAGGATTACCCTACATTGATATCTTCTTCTACGATGGCCCGATCTCTCGGGATATGGGTTTTAGTGACGTTATTTATAGTTCCAATCACTTTGCCGGACGCATAGGTTCAGCTGTGCGTGGGGATCATCGTCCAGCGCAATTAATTTCTGTCGCCACCGATGGGGAAACCTTTGGACACCACAAGAAAGGAACCGAGAAAACTCTAGCCTACGCTTTTAAGGGCGAGTTTCCTAACCACGGTTGGACAGTGACAAACTATGCTCATTACCTGAGTTTAAATACTCCCGCTTGGGAAGTGGAATTGAAGCCGATCACTGCTTGGAGTTGTGCCCACGGTGTAGATAGATGGCAAGATGACTGTGGTTGCGGTGGTGAAGGCGGTGTTTGGCATCAGAAATGGCGTCGTCCCCTGCGCAATGCCTTGAATTGGTTGCGAGATCAGCTACTTGAAGTATATGAAGAATATGGCAAACAACTATTCCGCGATCCCTGGCTAGCTAGAGATGAATATATTCAAGTCATCCGCGATCGCTCTTCTGCCAATGTTAGTCGTTTTCTAAGCCGTCATCAAACCCACAAACTCACAGCCGCCGAACAAGTAGATGCTTTGCGTTTATTGGAAATGCAGCGTCATTCTTTGCTGATGTTTACTAGTTGTGGTTGGTTTTTTGAAGAAATTTCTCGCCCTGAAGGTACGCAGATTCTGCGTTATGCCGCCCGCGCTTTAGAACTAGCAGGGGATGTAGCGGGTGTGCAGCTGGAAAAAGGCTTTCTCAAACGTCTGGGTTTAGCCCCCAGTAATGTTGACCATTTCAAGCACGGTACCGAAATTTATCGCCAACTAGTATTGACTGCCCAGATTAGTTGTCAACAAGTAGCCTCGCACTACGCTATTACTTCTCTGTTTGCCAACCACAAACCAGCAGAGACACGTAATTTCCTATCTGGACAAGATACTAATGGCAAACATCCTCATGTTTCCCAAAAGCGGGTTTACTGCTACACCGCTAATGAGTTGGATTACCAAATGCAACGCATGGGATCGCTAACTTTGGCAGTTGGTCATTTGCGGCTAGTGTCAGATATTACTTGGGAAAGCGAAGATTTGGTGTTTGCAGTTCTCCATTTGGGCGGCTGGGATTTCCACTGCTGCATTCAACCATTTGCCGGACGACGCGACTACAGTCAATTAAAAGACAAGCTGTTTGGCTCGCTGCAACAAGCTAGTGCGGCTCAAACTATCTTGATCATGACGCAGTTATTTGGGGAAGAAACCTTTAGCTTACAAACTCTGTTCGCCGAAGAACGCCACCGAATTATGCGGCTGCTGAGTCAAGAAACACTGACACGTTTAGACCAGCTTTATACCCAGGCGTACCGTGATAATTACGGCGTGATTGCAGCGTTTCACCGAGATGAACTAGCTGTACCAAAAGAGTTGCAAGTAGCAGTGGAAATTGCTTTAGGATATCGCTGTCTGACAACATTGCGATCGCTTGAGCAAGATATCGCGGAACCGCAATTAACCTCAAATCACATCGTCGAATTAGAAGCGATCGCCAACGAAGCCAAGCATATGCGTTGTCGGCTGGATATTCCTGAAGGCAAGCAGATATTGGAACAGTTAATTACGCGATTGCTTTGGCAATTGTTACACGATCCCAATGGTAGCTTAGATGCAGATATCCAACGCTTAGAACGGTTGATTGATACCGCATATCATCTAAACTTTGGTATTTCTCTGCATCGATCCCAAGAACTATACTTTAGTTGCTTGCACAGTCAAATATTACCAATTTGTATCGCCACCCTCAGTAATGAGCGAGAAAACAGTAAATGCGATCGCCTGCTGAAGCTAGGACAAAAGTTGGGTATTGATATGAGTGGCATTATCAATCAGTTGCACTAGTGGTTCAGCACATAAATTCTCTTGGGTTGCGAGGATTAGATCCCTAGCTTATCCCGAAATCCCGCCGTCACCCTCGAAGGGTGCGGCTAATCAAACAAAGCCCACCTTCGTGGGCTAAAGAATTCAGCCCACGAAGGTGGGCTTCGTACCGATAGCCGAGGCAGTGCGTTGGGCGGGTTCCCCGACTTGTTCGCTGAAAGCGTTCCCGCAGGGTAGCAAATGCCGTCCAGGCTTCCAGCCTGCCGACTTTATTTTGGGTATGCGAAAGAACTTTCCTTGTAAACAAAAAACCCCGGTGATTAACCGAGGCTGATGGGAGAAGTCCAAATGACGATTAGATACAGCGATAAAAAAGGGAAACTTTTAGCTAATACCAGAAGCAAACAACACTAAAGCAGTAACTAATAAAGTAGCAACTGCACCTTGGAAGGCATAGCGACTTTGCTGCTCAGTTGAAGGGTAGACAGCGTAGTAAGTTTGGGGTTCAGTCGCGTAGTTGTTGAGAATACCTTCTTCGTTAATAGTGGTGTACATAGTTCGTTTGCCCCGTTGTTAACTTATGTAACTAAATTTAACAACTTTATTACAAATTGTCAACTACTGTTGACAACAAAAGGCTGATGTTGTTAATTAGAGTGACTTATCAATGGCGGGGAAAAGCAGCAACTCCTAGACAAGACTTCAGTGCTGACTACGCGAGAGGAATTTCATGTCTCTAATGAAAGTTTTAGCCCCGTGATGAGGCTTTTTGCTCCATTAATGAGGCTTTTATCTCCGTGAATCAGGCTTTTTACTCCGTGAATGAAGCTTTTTGCTCCATTAATGAGGCTTTTATCTTCGTAAATGAAGCTTTTTGCTCCGTGAATGAAGCTTTTATCTCCGTAAATGAAGCTTTTTGCTCCGTGAATGAGGCTATTATCTCCATTAATGAGGCTATTATCTCCGCGAATGAGGCTTTTAGCTCCGTGAATGAAGCTTTTATCTTCGTGAATGAGTATTAAAATCTTTGTATTGGGCAGTATTTATCAAAATCTAAATATGGTGGGCAGTGCCCACCCTACAATACTTATTCTCAGATCTCTGACTTTTAAGCGGATCGCTACGCCTAAACCTCAAGGCTATCTCAGGGATGGGTTGTTAAATAGAAGCGTTTTTATCAGCTATGTGCTAGAAATTGGTTTTCTGTTGTTCATGGCGGCAATCGCTCTTAAGATTTGGAAATAAGGCAGAAGACAGAAGCGTATTTCCAACTGGAGACTCCGCACTAGCTGACACGAAGTGCGATCGCCATTAACAACATTCTCCGCGTCCCCCACGTCTACTTCCACCTTTGGCAACAAACTTGGCAAAATACACATCTAATAATTAAGCGCTAATAATTGTTGAGACTCCCAACTGAATTGAATAGAATTAATACAATATAAAAAGATGCACAACGACTTCTGAAACCTATGTCTTGAGACCGAACAAATTCTCAATCAATTTGTATCAAGGTCTCAAAACGTAGATTGTTAATACCAGCATTTTTACTTACGTTAAATCAAAGCCTGATAATATCGGCAAACGCCGTAAAGTAGCGACAAAGCGGGCAAGATTATATCTACTCAGGGCCAAGTTTTAACTAGGTAATAGTGGATTAGTTGTCAGAGTTTGTAGTTAGCAATTGAGTGCTCACTACATAATTACAGTTACTAATCACAGAAACTACACAGAACAATCTCCAATTGCGTCTTGAGACATAAATTCTAAAAAAACGCATTTGGTAGGTACAGCAATGACACACATAGAAGGCACCTTCACCGGAGCAGGGGGGCTTGAACTTTATTACCAAAGCTGGCAGCCAGAGGGTGAAGTACGGGCAGTTATCGCCATAGTACACGGGTTTGGAGCGCATAGCGGATTATTTATGGATGCTGCCCAGCATTTACTACCTTTAGGTTATGCTATCTACGCTTTTGACTTACGAGGACATGGGCGATCGCCCGGACAACGGGGACATATTAATTCTTGGGCAGAGTTGCGAGAAGATTTACACACCTTCTTGACGCGCATTCAAGAACGAGGCCCTGGCTGTGCATATTTTTTGTGGGGTCACAGTTTGGGAGCAGCGATCGTTGTAGATTATGCCTTGCGCTTTCCCCAAAGCTTGCAGGGAGTAATCCTCACAGCACCTGCTTTAGGAAAAGTTAACCTGCCGTTGCTGAAAGTGGCTTTGGGGCGAATGCTTTCACAACTTTGGCCAAACTTTAGCCTGAAAGTAGGTCTTGATAAAGGCACAAATTTACGCGGACCGAATCTCATTGCCACCCAAGACCCATTACGGCACGAGTATGGCAGTGCGCGACTGGCCGCCGAATTTTTCGCTACTGAAAAATGGGTTACTACTCATGCTTGCGAGTTACAAGTCCCTTTGTTAATTATGTATAGCAGTGGCGATAAAATCACACCGCCAGAAGGCAGCGTGGCGTTTTTCCAAAAGGTAACTTTCCCCGATAAAGAAAGCTATGAGTATGCTGGAGACTATCACGACTTTCACGCGGATATTAATTACCAAAAAGTACTTGTAGATTTAGAGAATTGGCTAGAAAAGCATTTGGATGGAGATATAGACAATCAACCATCAAGGTGTTTGATAAAAATACCTACGTTACATACTGAAACTATTACTCATTGATGGCTTTCTTTGCGAAAAAGATACAAACGTTGTCGTTGATCCCCAGCATGAACTACATTATTATTAGTACAGAAGAGCTTAGTTTAAGTCATTAGGTAGGGAATACTCCTAAGACTTAAAGCAACACTAATTCTGTCTTTAAGAGATACCTATTTGGAAGGAGAAATTTGGCAGTTGTCAGGATTTAGGTATCAGAAGTCGGCATCTTAGGCATTACCTGGTCTGGCATGAAGCTGCGCTCAAGTATCTGAAGAGAAATAATTATTCAACAGAGACTTAGAGCATTTTTATTCAGAATAAAAAATTTGGTGATTAGGAAAATATTTTTCTAATACCTATATTAGTTATCAGTGAATAGCGAACATCTGATAACTGATGACCGATAACTGATAACGAGGGGAAGAGTAAGAAACTCTTCTTGGATAAAATGTTATCTACCAATAAGACCTATAGAGCGCCTCCCAACTCTGGAGAAGTAGTCTTAGGGCGTACTTTGCCTTCCTTATTAGATGAAGCGTGCGATCGCTTTCCTAACCCTCGCGCCTTAAACCAGTTTGCAGAAACTGGCTGGCAACCTTTATCTAACAGCGAATTGCGCACGGCTACGGCAGAATTAGCATTGGGTTTGCTGAGCTTGCCAATGAAAGCAGGCGATCGGATTGCGTTACTCATGCACAGCGATATCAACTTTTGTATTGCTGACATAGGTTCCTTACTCGCAGGTTTGGTAAATGTGCCAATTGATTTAACCCAAACAATTGAACACATTATCTTCATTTTGCAGCACACAGAAGCAAAGGCGCTAATTATTTCTAATCTCGAGTTGCTGTCTCAAATTATTCCTTATCTGGGAAATGTAACTCATCTCAAGACAATAATAGTTACTGATGTTCCTAATAATTGGCATCAACAGCGACAACAATTAACCTGTCAACAAAGTACGGAATATGAAAAAACGCTAAATAGCGATATTTCAATAATTCCTAATAATCTATGTTTGTTGCTACCAACCTTACACTCATCAGCACAATCAGTTAGAGATATTCCCCAATGTATTCAAGTCTTTTCATTGGAGGAAATTCGCGCTCAGGGGCAGATAAAGAATTCGGAAGCTAGTTTACAGGAACTTAATCCCAAAATAATAGCTGATGACTTGGCAACTATCATTTACATTCCCGGCATTACAGGAGAACCTCAAGGGGTAATGCTCACCCACGAAAATCTCTCTGCGAATGCATTAGCCATGTTTACCGGCATCCCTGATTTGGCATTTGGAGCACAGGAGGTAATTCTTTCATTCCTACCGTTAACCCATGTTTTGGCTCGTGTCTTTGTCTACGGTCATATTAACTATGGTCACAGCATTTATTTTAGTAATTCTAATCGGGTATTAAAACACCTGAAAGAAGTCAAGCCAACAATATTTGCTACAGTTCCTTTGCTATTAGAAAAAGTTTATAGCAAGCTTATAGAAGAAGGAGAGAAAAATAAGACACGAAGCAACAAAGAAACAGAGACAAGGGTAAATTTACCGCGTCGTCATATTACGATTTTACCCTTTAGTTTTCCAGCTACCTGGACTGAAAAAACACCACTTGCTACCCTGCGAGAAGCTTCCATGCAGGTGTCTACAACAGGAAGAACTCTTGCAAAGCAGTGGTTTCCCTCCCGTACCGCTGCTGTTTCTTTGGCAAAGAAACCATCCACTAAACTGCTGGCTATTTCATTGCGTCAATTCTATCTTCCTCTATCTCAATCGATGATGAATTGGGCAGTAAAATTAGCCCAAAAATATGAATTGGGAAAAACCCCGCAACGTCAAGATGCTTTGATGTTGAAGCTGGCAGATAGATTGGTGTTTTCACAATGGCGTTCTGTTTTTGGTGGCAATATAAAATATCTACTGAGTGGAGGTGCAGGTTTAAAAGCAGAAATTGTAAATTTATTTGCTGCTGCGGGAATAAAAATTCTGCAAGGCTACGGTTTAACTGAAACCAGTTCAGCAGTAGCCTGTAATCGCAGTCAATTCAACCGTGCTGGAACTGTAGGCGTACCGATTGCTGGCGTAGAAGTTGCGATCGCCGAAGATGGCGAAATCCTCACAAGAAGTCCTTACATTACTCAAGGCTATTACAAAAATCTGGAAGCTACCCAGCAACTAATCGATGCTCAAGGTTGGTTACATACAGGCGATTTAGGAGAATTTACTTCTGAAGGCTTTCTCAAGATTACTGGTTTAAAGAAAAGCCGCTTTAAACTCTCTACAGGTAAGTATGTAACATCGCAACCAATAGAAAGCAAGCTAAAAAAATCTCCTCTGGTAGCACAGGCTGTTACTGTCGGTTCGGAGTGCAAATTCTGTGCCGTGCTAATTTTTCCTAATTTAGAAAACTTACATCAGCAGGCTTTAGCAATCGGAATTGATTTACCTAGCGAAGACTTGCTTCAACATCCTTGCATTATTGCTTTATATCAAGCATTAATCGATGAAGCAAACTGTCACTTACCTCATTGGTCAACGGTAAAACGATTCCAGGTAATTAATACCGAACTTACTGTAGAAAATGGACTATTAACACCAAATCAGGAGGTAAATCGAGCGAAAATTATAGAAGTGTTTGCTCAAAAAATTAATGCAATGTATGAAGACAATAAAATGCAACGACATGGGGATGTAAAAATAGGAAAAATAGATGACTTATGTCCTGCGAACTCAACATTTTCATGTCCTGCATTTGCTCAATCTCTCAATTCATAAATAGGTTGAGGCAGAGGGCAGCACTTCGGCTTCGCTCAGTGACCGGGCAGAAGGCAGAAGAAAAACGTTTTTGAACGAAGATATTTATTTTTAGTGAAATTCTTCTGTTTTTTGCATTTCTAACAATATCTCAAAAACTCATTCCTCTGTGTTCTCTGTGACTCTGTGGTTCGTTATCAGAACCCCTATATACAAGCAGTCGATTATTCAATCCAAAATCCAAAATCGAAGAAGGAAGGGTGATGTATGTTTAAGCCGTTCCGAACAGCCGCAGTTTTAGGTGCGGGGGTGATGGGAACTCAAATCGCCGCACATCTAGCCAATGCGGGACTCACAGTTCAATTATTGGATATTGCGGCTAAAGGCGACAATAAAAATGATGTAGTAGAGACAGCATTTAAAAAAGCGCTGAAGCAATCTCCACCAATTTTATTTACAGAAAAAACAGCTCGTCGCATCATTCTGGGCAATTTTGACGAACATTTTCACCGGATTAATAATGTTGATTGGGTAATTGAAGTTGTAGTAGAAAATCTCGCTGTTAAACAAGATTTGATGGCGCGGATAGAAAGTACAATTCGTGATGATACAGTAGTATCTACTAATACTAGTGGCTTACCCATCAATGAAATTGCTCAAGGGCGTTCTGAGCCTTTTCGGAAGCGGTTTTTAGGTACTCACTTTTTTAACCCTCCACGCTACCTTAAATTACTAGAGTTAATTCCTACACCTGATACAGACCCGCAGATCCTTGAAAGAATGCAATGGTTTGGCAGAATACACCTCGGTAAAGGTGTAGTAATAGCCAAAGACACACCAAACTTTATTGCTAACCGCATTGGTATGTATGCAACCATGCTGGGAATAAAGGGTGTGACTGAGCAAGGTTACACAATTGAAGAAATTGATACGTTAACAGGAGTAATCGCAGGACGACCCAAATCAGCTACATTTCGCACTGCTGATGTCGTAGGGCTAGATACATTGATGTATGTGGCACACAACCTTTACCCAGCCATTCCCCACGATGAAAGCCGGGAGGTGTTGCGAGTACCTCCGTTAATGAAGAAACTCGTAGAGACGGGGACTTTAGGAGCAAAAACAGGTCAAGGATTTTATAAGAAACAAGGTAAGGAAATTCTCTCGATTAATCCCACGACGCTAGCTTATGAAGCAGCTAAACCACTTGACTTAGGGGATATTGAGGCAATTGGCAAGATTTCTGATTTAGGCGATCGCTTACGCAAACTCTACCACGATCCTGGTCGCTCAGGAGCCTTCTTCCGCAAATCAACCTTAGAAATTCTGGGTTACAGCGCTCGTCGCATTCCAGAAATTGCCGACAGACCCGCAGATATTGATCGGGCAATCCGCTGGGGTTTCGCTTGGGAAATCGGCCCGTTTGAAATTTGGGATGTCCTGGGCTTCGAGACTGTATTAGCAGACATGAAAGCTGCTGGTATCACCGTACCAGAGTGGGTAGAAAAGATGCACAATTCTGGCGTGCATAGTTTCTATCAAAAAGACCGCCTATCTTGGGCTGAACAAAAAGTAGTTGATGCTTGTGCGGTGTGCATTAGCGAACAACCAAAAACCCCAACAGATGAAATTCTGATACCAGCTATCAAAGAAGATGCCAAAAATATCTTGTGGCAAAACTCAGAAGCTTCTTTATTGGACATAGGGGATGGAGTAGTTCTATACGAATTTCATTCCAAAGGCCATACCCTGACTTTAAAAGTCGTAGAAGGTTTAGCTGCGGTATTAGACCTGATCGAGAACAGCGATTACCGCGGATTAGTCATTGGTAACGAAAGTGCTAACTTCTCTGGTGGTGCGAATTTGGCAGAAATGGCCATGTTAGCCCAGACAGATAACGGTAAAGGCATTGCCGATTTAATAGTCAAATTCCAGGCATTACTGCAACGACTAAAATATTTCCCCAAACCAATTGTTGCCGCAATTGTCGGGCGGGTTTTAGGTGGAGGTTGTGAGTTAGTCTTAGCTTGTCCCCATGTAGTAGCAGCCGCAGAGACTTACATCGGACTGGTAGAACTCAGCGTTGGTTTAATTCCTGGGGCTGGCGGTATTATGCGGATGGTGACTTGGGCAGCTGACAAAGCCGCAAGCGAATCACCAAAAGACATTCTCCCCTTCCTGCGGAAAGTGTTTGAAACTATTGGTATGGCGAAGGTTTCCAGTAGCGCCCATGAAGGGCAAGAATTGGGTTTCCTCTCACCAACAACCAAGATTGTGATGAATTCCGACCGAATTTTATCTGTTGCCAAAGAGGAAGTGCTGTGTCTTGACCACATAGGTTATATGCCACCACCAGAACGTAACGCCATCATGGTACTAGGCCGTTCAGCACGGGCAATGTTAGACCAGGCCGCCTACGTCATGCAGCAGGGAGGATACATTTCCGAATATGACCATTATTTAGCTAGCCGCTTGGCGTATGTAATGACTGGTGGAGAACTGACTGTACCTGCTTTGGTTGATGAGGATTATTTATCGAAATTGGAAAGAGAGTCCTTTTTACCACTATTACACCAACCGAAAACTCAAGAACGGTTTGCTTATACGTTGAAGACGAAAAAGTCTCTCAGAAACTAACGCGCAAACCCTTGTAATCCCTCTTACCTTTGTGCTCTTCGCGTCTACCCTGTGGGAACGGCTTCGCCGAACGCGGTTAGTTTTGAGTTTTTTAACGAACCGCAAAGGCGCAAAGGACGCGAAGAAAGAAAAGAAAGAAGTAATTTGTTAGATCTCTCTTTTGCCTTATTTATCAATAGGTGGGAGTTATTTATGAAAGAAGCCTATATAGTGAGTAGCGTTCGCACGCCTGTAGGAAAAGCGCCACGGGGGACGCTACATAATATGCGTCCTGATGATATGGGTGCAGTTGCAGTTAAAGCAGCAATTGCGAAAGTTAAAGATTTAGAACCTGTATACATTGATGATGTAATTATGGGTTGCGCTTTTCCGGAAGCAGAACAGGGATTTAATATCGGGCGGTTAATTGCCCAGCGTGCAGATTTACCTGATTCTGTGGCAGGTGAAACTGTGAATCGCTTCTGTGCTTCGGGGCTGCAAACGATCGCAATGGCAACCCAAGCAATTATGGCAGGACATGCAGAAGTAATTGTCGCGGGTGGCGCGGAATCTATGAGTTTGATTCCGATGGGAGGACATTATTTGGCTCCCAACCCAGAAATGATGATCAATACACCCAAAGCTTACTGCACGATGGGCATGACAGCCGAAAATGTCATGCAGCAATACGAAATTTCTCGCCAAGAACAGGATGCTTTTGCGCTGCGTTCTCATGAAAAAGCGTTAGTTGCTATTAGGCAAGGTCGATTTGCAGAAGAAACTGTACCAATTACAGTGCAAGAAGTACTCTATGTTGATGGTACTCCGCGACCGATAGAAAAGGTAATGACGGTGGATGAAGGGCCGCGTGCTGATACCAGTATGGAAGCCTTGATGAAATTGCAACCTGTATTTCGTGTTGGTGGTGGTGTGACGGCAGGTAACTCATCGCAAATGTCAGACGGTGCAGCCGCAACGGTAGTAATGAGCGATCGCATGATGCATATGCTCGATGTCCGTCCTCTGGGTAAGATGTTAGGCTATGCGGTTGCAGGTGTCGCACCGGAAGTTATGGGTATTGGCCCAGTGGAAGCGATACCGAAAGTCTTAAAACAAGTCGGTTTGACCTTAAACGACATTGGCTTAATTGAACTCAACGAAGCCTTTGCTGCCCAAAGCTTAGCAGTAATTCGCAAACTCGGACTCAACGAAGAAATTGTCAACGTCAACGGTGGTGCGATCGCCCTTGGTCATCCCCTCGGTTGCACAGGTGCGAAACTCACAGCTACCCTCTTCCACGAAATGAAACGGCGTAGCGTCCGTTATGGTTTGGTGACGATGTGTGTTGGTGGTGGAATGGGTGCAGCGGCGGTGTTTGAGAATTTGATGATTTAGGGAAGAAGGCAGGAGGCAGGAGGCAGAGGGCAGAAGGAATGAATAGCGATCTGTCAAACTTTGCCTTCAAAACTCTTGCGTTCTTCTTTGCGCCTCTGCGCCCTTGCGTGAGACTTATCTAATTTGGGGTAAAACTAATGAACCTTCTCCAACCAACCATAGTTATTCCCACACTAATTTTCCTATTACTATTACTTGGTTACATCGGCGTTCCATTGTGGGTTTGGTCGCTTTATTTTGCAACAGTACTACTATCTCTCCACGCCCCTATTTGGACTTGGGTGATTTTTGGCGCGATCGCCCTCATACTTAATATCCCTATTTTGCGGCAAACAATTCTCACATCACCCTTAATTAAAGCCATCAAAGCTTTTAATGTATTACCAAAAATCTCTGATACCGAACGCGCAGCCATTGAAGCCGGCAATGTTTGGGTAGATGGTGAATTCTTCTCAGGTAAACCAAACTTTCAAAGAATTAATCAAGAACCATATCCTTTAGTTACACCAGAACTGCAAGCCTTTCTCGATGGACCCGTCGAACAAGTTTGTCGGATGGTGAGTGATTGGGAAATCTACCGCCGCAAGGATTTACCGCCTGAAGTTTGGGACTATTTAAAACAAGAGCGCTTTTTGGGGATGATGATTCCTCAAGAGTATGGCGGTTTGGGATTTTCTAACTTCGCCTACAGCAACGTGATGACTAAGTTAGCATCTCGTTCTTTTACCCATGTCGCTACTGTCGGAGTGACGAACTCACTAGGCCCCGCAAAATTATTACTCCGCTACGGTACACAGGAACAGAAAAATTATTACCTACCACGCCTCGCAACTGGTGAAGAAATTCCTTGTTTTGCGCTGACAGAACCCACGGCTGGGTCAGATGCAGCCAGTATCAAATCTGAAGGAACAGTATTTAGAGGCGAGGATGGCAAGCTTTATCTGCGTCTGAATTGGAAGAAGCGATATATTACTTTAGCTGCGATCGCCACTCTTTTAGGGCTAGCTTTCAAATTACGCGATCCGGAAAATTACTTAGGTAAAGGTAAAGAAGTTGGAATTACCTGCGTTTTAATCCCCACCAACACACCAGGCGTGAGCATGGGCAGACGGCACGATCCAATGGGTGTGCCTTTCTACAATTCCCCCACAGAGGGACATAACGTTATTATTTCCGTTGACCAAATTATCGGCGGTGTGGAACAAGCTGGTAATGGCTGGAAGATGCTGATGCAAAGCCTAGCCGCAGGTAGAGGAATTAGCTTCCCAGCTAGCTGTACGGGAGTGGCAAAGTTAGTAGCAAGAGTTACTAGCGCTCATGCTGTGGTACGGCAGCAGTTTGGTTTAGCAATTGGGCGTTTTGAAGGTGTAGAAGAACCTCTGGCACGAATTGGCGGTTTGACATACTTAATGGAAGCGGCTCGAACTTATACCTGCGGTGCAGTAGATAAAGGAGAACAACCTGCGGTAGTTTCTGCGATCGCCAAATACAGTTTGACCGAAATCTCCCGCAAAATCATTAACGACGGTATGGACATTATGGGCGGTGCGGGTATCTGTCGCGGCCCCAGAAATTTATTGGCAAACATTTATACAGCAACTCCAATTTCAATTACCGTCGAAGGCGCAAACATTCTCACCCGCACCTTGATGATTTTTGGACAAGGGGCGATTCGCTGTCATCCTTATGTTTATGACGAAATTACAGCCCTGAATCAATCAGATGTGACTGCTTTCGATCGAGCCTTCTGGCATCATTTAGGGTTGACGGTGCGTAATACTTTCCGATCTGCAATTCTCAATCTTACTCGTGGTTACTTGGCTGCTTCTCCCGTACCAGGTGCGACAGCGAAATATTACCGCAAACTAGAGTGGGCATCTGCTACCTTTGCCTTACTGACTGATGTTGCCATGTTCTCCTTTGGTGGAACATTGAAGCGACGGGAGAAGCTGACAGGAAGGTTTGCGGATATTCTCACCTGGATGTATTTAGCGACTGCAACCCTACGACGCTTTGAAGCCGAAGGAAGAAAACCTGAAGACTTAGCTTTTGTTCACTGGGCAATGCAATATACTTTTGCTCAGATGCAATCAGCTTTTGAGGGAATTCTCGAAAACTTGCCTGTACCAGTTTTAGGTAACTTGTTTGCTTGGTGGTGGCGACTCAATCCAATTGGTTCCCTACCTACTGACAAACTGGGTAGCGAAGTTGCTCGTAAACTGCAAATTCCTGGGGAAATACGCGATCGCCTCACCGCAGGTATTCATATTCCTAGCACTAGCGATGAAGCATTGGGACGTTTGGAAAAAGCTTTCACATTGTTATCCCAAGCTGAACCATTACTCAAAACCATCAAAAATGCTAGCCATACAGGGAAACTACCACAGCTAAAACCCGATGAGTTAATTTCAGCAGCCCTCAAAGCTGGAGTGATTAGCGAGAAAGATGTCGAACTCATCTGCGAGGCGGAGTTCGCGCGTAATGATGCGATTCAGGTAGATTCGTTTACCTTGGAGGAGTATATGCAAGGTACTCAAAGCTTTGCTGACAAGGTAGTAGCTCAGACTGTTGGATAAGCAGTTATTAAATTTGGATATAGAACCACAGATGAACACAGATAAACACCGATAATTTATCTGTGTTCATCGGTGTTTATCTGTGGTTCCTTTTCTTTCGCTATTTGGGGTTTCAAGAGACTTCACCATGAAAATCCTATAATCATTTAATCTTCTAATAGTTATATAAGCATAAAATATTATTCAAAATAGTTAAATTCTGCAAAAACCTAGGATTGGGGAGATGAGGCAAGGGAGACAAGGAGGATGAGAGGACAGGGGCGGCGCAGAGAAATGACAAATGCCCAATGCCCCATGCCCAATAACCAAAATGTGCCTCCACACACAGACAAAAATAAAGAAATATTAATAGCTTTATAGTTATACAAATATAAATAGTTAAATAATTTTGGGAGACATAAAAATGGCAGCGATAGCATCGGCAGTGGTATTTGCTGGATCGAGTGATGCAAATCCTGTCTAACCCCAGAATAACAATTCTCTAACTCTGGCATTGACTTTTAATTGACAGACAACCTGAGTCTGTGGCTGGCTATACAACTAATCGCTAGGCGGTATTCGGAGGTTTTGATGGTTTTTCTCTTACCTGGTGTCAAATTTGATCTGGAGATGATCCAAAAGTACGATGCTCCTGCACCTAGATACACCAGTTACCCACCTGCTACGGAGTTAAGCGAAGCATTTACCACCAGTGATTTGCAAACCGCGATCGCCGCCTCAAATCAAAGAAAAACTCCCTTGTCTTTGTATTTCCACATCCCCTTTTGTCAGAGTGCTTGTTACTTTTGCGGCTGTAATACAGTAATTTCCAACAACAAGAATATTGCCAAACCTTACTTAGAGAACTTGGTTAAAGATATTCAGCAAACCGCAGCGTTAATTGATTCAGACCGCAAAGTACTCCAAATCCATTGGGGTGGCGGCACCCCTAACTACTTAGAGCGCGATCAAGTAGAATTCTTGTGGAAAAACATTACTCAAAACTTCACCATCGATCCACAAGCAGAAATTTCAATTGAGATTAATCCCCGCTATGTGGATAGGAACTACATTTTATTTCTCAGAAAGATTGGCTTTAATCGCATTAGTTTTGGTATTCAGGATTTTAATCGCCAAGTTCAAGTAGCAGTGAATCGCGTCCAACCAGAAGAAATGCTATTTGATGTGATGAGTTGGATTAAAGAAGCTCAATTTGAAAGTGTAAATGTAGACTTGATTTATGGACTACCTTACCAAACCCGGCAAACTTTTCGGGAAACAGTGAAAAAGACAATTGAATTAGATCCTGATCGGATTGTTGTCTTTAACTTTGCTTATATTCCGTGGATAAAAGCTACACAAAAAAATATTCCTGAAGATGCCTTACCCTTGCCACAGGAAAAGTTAGAAATTCTGAAAATGACCATTGAAGAACTGACAAGTAACGAGTATATCTTCATTGGTATGGATCATTTTGCTAAATCTAATGATGAACTGGCGATCGCCCAAAGTAATGGCACCCTCAAGCGGAACTTTCAAGGCTACACCACCCACGCCGAAACAGAACTTTTTGGTTTTGGTGCCACATCTATTAGTATGCTAGAAGATGCTTATTTCCAAAACCACAAGCAATTAAAAGATTATTATCAGGCAATTGCTAAGGGTGCTTTGCCTCTGACTAAAGGCATCAAACTAACTCAAGATGACATTATCAGACGAGATGCAATTATGAGCATCATGTCTCACTTCCAATTGCATAAGCAAGATATTGTAGATAAATATCACATCCGTTTTGATGAGTACTTCTCACGCGAATTAGAGATGTTACAGCCTCTAGAAGCCGATGGACTGGTTAGTTTATCAAAAAACTCCATTGTAATTACAGATATTGGCAGATTGCTGGTAAGAAATATTGCTGTTATCTTTGATGGTCGCATTAGAGCTAGAGAAAAACAATTCTCACGGGCAATATAAATCTGAAAAAATTTGTAATAAATGCAGATAAACACTTACAGCAGATTCCAACTTGGTGAAGTACAAATTCTAAGCCTCAAACACAGGTAAAAAGCCTATTTCGCTTCTGAATTCTGCTGTATATTTATCGGTGTTAATCTGTCTTGAAAAGTTCTGATCGCCGGAAGCCGGCGATCAGACTTTTCGCTGTGTGCATCTGTGGTTTGATATAAAAGCATTTATTACAACGAAATTTTGGGTAGAGAAAATCTAAATTATTCGTGAAAGTTACTAGTTTTGTAGGGTAGGCAATGCCCACCCTATGAAGTAGCGATGTTAATTAAAGTTCAAAACCTTATTGTAAATTTGAGGGTATCTTGTCAGGAATTACCCAATAATAGACAGTTTTGCCATCAACATTTAGTGTTTGTTGTGGTTTCCAATCACCCATATCAAAAGCGTGGGAAACAATCCGAGTACCGGGTTTAAGTTCCTTAAATAGCTTCGGGCGGAGTTTGAGGTTGATATCAGGTAGCAAATAGAGTGTTACTACTGTGGCTTGACTCAAATTAGTGTTGAACAAATCTTGCTGCACAAATTTGACGCGATCAGTGACTCCTGCTGTTTTGGCATTTTGATTAGCTTCCTCGATCCGTTCTGGGTTGATATCTATACCTACACCTCGCGTACCGTACCTTTGAGCAGCTGTAATCACAATTCGCCCATCACCACTGCCAAGGTCATAAATTACATCATTTTTGCCCACTTTTGCCACTTTCAGCATTGCATCCACTACTGGTTGTGGTGTTGGTACATAAGGAACATCACCAGGACGTTCTTGGGGTTGAGTTGTGGTTGTAGGAGTTGGTATATCAGTTTGCTGAACAGTCACAGCAGGCTGTTGTGTTCCTGCTTCCGAGTCTTGCTGTTGAGTTGTGCATCCAGTTATTCCGAAGCTGACAACACTAACCCCAGTAGTCAGTAAAAGCAGGATTTTTGAGAAATTCATCACTGTCCTCCTGTATCATTTTGGTATTTGGAATATTGAATTATTTAGGCTCTACCTTGGCGGTAGCTATTCCATAGCAGTAGTGGTATACCTGCTACCACAACCACAACACCGACAACTGCTCCTACGCCTGTATAAACCAAGCTGGAGTAAAGCAGGTAGCCGCAAACTGCACAAAAGAGTAAGGGTGTAAAAGGATAAAAAGGTACGCGAAACGATCGCGTTATCTGGGGTTCGCGCTTTCGCAACACCAGCAGCGATATACCTGAAAGTAAGAAGAAAAACCAAAATACTGGGGCGGTGTAATCCACCATTGTTTCAAAGCCTTTGCGCGTAAGCGTACCCAAGAAAACCAATGCAAGGGCGATCGCTCCTTGCAAAAGTAAGGCATAGGTAGGAGTGCTAGGTCGTTGTTGCCAACGTCCCATAAAACTAAACAGCGAAAAATCCTGGCCCATAGCGTAGTTAGTACGTGCCCCGGTAAAAATTGTGGCGTTGGTTGCCCCTAAAGTAGAAACTGCAATCAGTAAACTGACAAAAAAGGCCCCTGGTTCGCCCCAAAGCGATCGCATTAAATCTGCGGCTACGGCTTCCGATTTAGCCATGTTTGCTAACCCCAACCCCCGCAGGTAAGCCCAATTGATTAGCAAGTAAATAACGGTGATCACGCCAATACTGATCAGGAGCGATCGCAGGATGTTGCGTTGTCTATTTTGGATTTCTGCGGAAATGTAGGCTGCTTCGTTCCATCCACCGTAGGACAATAGAACAAACACCAGTGCCAGCCCCCAAGTACCCGATGATGCAGACTCTACAGGCGTACTAGTATTAGGTGTGGCAGCCAATCCAATAATTACCACCAGCAACAAACCCAAGACTTTAGCAGCACTCAGCAAATTTTGCGTCCACTTACCTTGTTGCAAACCAACAATATTTAAAGCAGTTAAAAGTGCGATCGCTACTGCTGCATAAATAGATGGTGAGAATGTACCTAGTCTCCATATCTGAGAAGCATAGTCACCAAAAACAAATGCCAACAGTGCAATCGAACCTGTTTGAATCACTGTCATCCGTGCCCAGGCAAATAAAAAGGCGACTCCCCGCCCAAAAGCACGTTTTAGGTAATAGTAGGCACCTCCAACATGAGGATAAGTTGTTGCTAACTCTGCATAGCACAATGCTCCTACCAGAGATACTGCACCACCAATTAACCAGAAAAGCAGCACAGCAAAGTCACTACCTGCATAATTCGCTACTAAAGCAGGGGTTTGAAAAATCCCAGCCCCGATCACAATTCCTACAATTAGCGCCACAGCGTCCGGTAATGTTAGCGATTGCTGAGGTGCTGCTTTTTCAGGTGACACTAACTGCTCAATTGAACTGTAGTTTTCAGGTCTACTCACTTGGACTCCTGATTGATGTTGAGTAATCAATGGGGATTCTGCACTTGAGTGTTATCGTCTTTATTGCAACAGAATAACCCTCCTTTTTGATACTCAAGAATTGAGAAAGTATTCAGGTTCAGTTAAGACTCATGGTTATCTTCATCTGCAAAAAATTAGAACCTTCAATCAGTTGTCTAGTACCTCTGTATTTATATTTTTGAGATTCGATTACATTACTGCTGAGACAGATTAATTAAATTATTTATGCAGCTTACATGAACAATATTTATATCTAAAAGTATTTAAATTCACTAATACATCTATAAAAAGGCAGATACATGGTTTCCTTCTAAAGATAGAAATAAACAACCTAATTGTTTCTTAGCATTTAGCAAGAAATAACAAGCCAGGATTATTGCACAAACATTGTCAGATATTCTTAAATCAAGAAATCACAATAATTACACCCTAAAATCCCAAAAACAGGATGAATTCTTCTCTATCTTTTGGTTGTAACATTTATCTCAACCGATAGAAACAATTTTGAGTTTTTATAGATAAATTAAGTACAAACCAGATAAGATTTCTGAGGATTTTATGAATATTATTGCTTGGGTTATTTTAGGACTTCTAGCTGGTGCGATCGCGAAAGCAATATATCCAGGTTATCAGGGTGGCGGAATTCTTTCGACAATGGTTTTGGGTATTGTCGGTGCTTTTATCGGTGGAAGTCTTTACACACTTTTACAAACAGGAACTCTACAATTGACTGCCGCTGGTGCTGGTTTCAGTCTCCCAGGCTTATTTATAGCTGTAATTGGTGCAATTATTGCTATTTACCTATGGGGACTGTTGAGCAGAAGCAGTAGGGTCTAATTTAAATTGGCAGGTCAAAAGTAGAGAGCAAATTAGTACTAATACGCGGAAGTCCAAAGTCAAAAGACGTTTACTCTATTGCATTATTTCAGTCAGGGCTTTATCTACGTCGCGCTGTACTAAGTAATTCTTTTGAGCTACCAGTTTGAGGTAAAACTGGTAGTTCGTAAAGATTACCAATCAATCCATTGACCACATCATTGTTTCAGGAATAAAAACGACATGTTTTTTCATAAAAAAGAGCCGATTCATGCAGTAAACGTTAGCGTTCCCAATCCTCGTTTTGCTCAGTTACTCCTAGAACAGTTTGGTGGAGCAACGGGAGAACTTACAGCTGCTCTACAATACTGGGTGCAATCTTTTCATGTCGAAAATGCAGGCATTAAAGATATGCTCCAAGATATAGCTATCGAGGAATTTAGCCATTTAGAAATGGTGGGTAAACTCATCGAAGCTCATACCAAAAATACGGATCAAACAGAGGCTTATAAGAGTACTCTCTTTGCTATCCGAGGAATAGGGCCTCATTTTCTAGATAGTCAGGGTAGCGCTTGGACTGCAAACTACTTGAATGAGGGTGGAGATGTAGTGCGTGACCTGAGAGCTAACATTGCTGCTGAAGCCGGTGCGCGTCAGACTTACGAAGAGTTGATTAAGTTGGCAACAGATGAGGGAACTAAGAAGACTTTAGTGCATCTGTTAACCAGAGAAATTTCTCATACCCAGATGTTTATGAAAGCATTAGATTCTCTGGGTAAATTAACAGATCCAATATTTGGTAATATTCAGCCTGACGAAACTGTTGCTCTCTACTACAACCTATCTACAAATGGTAATGGTCATGATGAGCGCGGTCCTTGGAATTCTGAACCAACTTTCAAATACATTGCCGATCCGCTGCAAAAACACTCCTAATTAACTGAAGTAGGAGAATAAGATGAGCCAGTTAGAAGTATCTTCTCTGGCTCATTTTTCGGGCAAAAATTAGACTTTAGATGATGGAGAAATAACTGGTGATTGTCAATGCTACACAAAATGGTTGGGAAATTATTTATCACCGTGCACATGCTTTGCTAGCAGCTCAATTAGCGGGACAGTGGCGACGCAAAAATGCTCCAGCCAGGTTATATGAAACCCTAGCTGCAATTTCCCATCATGATGATCTAGAGAAAGAGTGGGAAGAAGATATTGTAACTGAAGCTGGCGCGCCGATGGACTTTACCCTAAATCAAGATACCGATGTCGAGAAAATTGCCAAACTAGTAAAGAATGCGCTCTATCGGGGACGTTGGGTAGCTTTATTAATTTCTAAGCACATGAGTCGGTTAAACGAGGGAAAACGCGGCCAGATTCCAGAACTGGACGAATTTTTAGATGAGCAATTAGAGAACCAAGAACTTTGGCGCAAGGAATTGGGTATTGAAAAGGAAGACGTAGATGCTGCTTATGCATTTATGCAATGGTGCGATCGCCTTTCTTTAATTCTCTGTCAACAAGAACTACCTGCTGATGAACGATGGTTAGAAATTAGCAAAGGCCCTGAAGATCAACGTTATGACATTATGCAGCGCAGCGATTCTTTAGTTACTGTCAAACCTTGGCCGTTTGAGGATGAGAAATTTACAGTCAATATCGAAGCCTGCGATTTATCTCAGTTGAAATTCAAAAGCAACGCTGAACTGTCTAAAGCACTCCAAGAAGCTCCCCGGAAAGCGCTGGAGTGGACTTTTGTGAAGAGTTAGCCGGAGAATAAGGCAGAGGGCAGGAGGACAAGGGGGATGAGGGAGTGTGGGGAGTGTGAGGAGAAATAGGACAAGGGAAGGGAGAAATAATTAAGGTTCTTCAGTACCTAGTATGCTAAATTTACGTGAGAAAATCTCAAAAAGCTTGGTATACATGAGAAATCATGGTTATTTGTCAGATTATTTCTTAATATTGCCTCTTTCCCCTGTTCCCTCTTAAAGACTATGAATTTAGCATAACAAGTACGGTAGAGCCATAATTAATAACTATTGACCCTTGAGAGTCTATTTTCACTTCTCAAGTAATATTTTTATGAGTTAGCTGGGTAATGCACATTGCAATACCCTTTTCATAATAGGCGGCTTCGTTAATAAAAACTGGATACACAGTTGAGTCGCCTTTATAAAGAATTTCCTTACCCTCAAAGGTTAAAAAAATTGGCTCTCCTGGATGAAGCGGTTGATAATCCCTAAATTGCAGTTGAGGATGAATCATTGCCTGAATTTCTCCTAACTCATTTCTGGGATAATCAATTGTTTGAATGCTGTGATAAACGTTGAGGGTATCTTTTACGGCTGGTGTATTTCCCTGGTTGTAAGCTTCTAAATAATCTAAAATTGCGTGCACAATTTCTTCAGTTTCCTGAAATAAAGCAGCATTCAAAATATTTTGAGCTACTGCACCAACTTCAAGAGTACAGCCAAATTCACAAATTGAATCTAGATGAGGTCTGTGTTGATTTTTATTTGTTGAATAAAGTACTTTGACTTTTGGATTTATCGATGTGAGATAAGCTGCTAATTGAATATTTAATAAATTTTCATTACCTAAAATAATAGACAGCCCCATATTGGCTGTAGAAGTGTGTAAATCAATTACAAAATCTGCTTGCTGGCTACCTTGAGCGCCAAAGGTTTGATAAATTATCTTTGCTTGTTGTGTTTCATAATTAGACAAATTAGGGTTTTCTAAATCTTGGCGGAGAAAACAGCGATTTAGGTCAGTATCAACATACCTTTTACCGATCGCATAAGCTCTAGGATTCGCAATCAGCGTCAGACTCTCAAAACTTGAGCGCTGAATCAAATGAGGCGATCGCTCAAATTTCTTGACTAGATAAATTCCTGTCAGTTCATTTCCGTGGGTTCCACCAACAATCACAACACGCTTGATTTTGCTCATAGTTATAGTGATTAACCCGATAACCGTTACACGTTGCGGGGATGAATCTCGATCAACAGCCTTTATGTGTCACTATAAGGGAAAGCAACTATATTGAAGATACTTTTTTAGCTAGTACACTATATATAAAAAATATAGTAGTTCTGGCAAGCAATGGAACTTCGACATTTGCGGTATTTTATTGCTGTGGCTGAAGAAAAGAATTTTAGCTACGCAGCCCAACGCCTGCATATAGCTCAGCCTCCCCTCAGCCAGCAGATTAGCGCCCTTGAAGTCGAAATTGGCGTGAAACTGCTCGATCGCAAAAAGCGCCCGCTGCAACTCACATCTGCGGGACAAGTATTTTTAGAAGAAGCACGGTTAGTTTTAGCTCAACTTGAACGCGCAATTGTCCAAACGCAACGAGCTAGCCGAGGCGAGATTGGACAATTGGTAGTGGGTACTAATAGTTCTATTGCTAACAGCCTTCTACCTGAAATGCTGCGAACATTTCGCGATCGCTTTCCCAATGTAAAACTAGTGTTACGCGAACTTACAGCTTCCGAGCAGATTCAAGAACTGCACAATCGTCGTCTCGATCTGGGATTCGATCGCTTACCTCATTCCCATCAACAGGATGCTAACTTGAGCTATCTGCCAATTGTGCGCGAGTCCTTGGTGATTGCATTACCAACAACACATCACCTCACCACCCAAGCAGAAATTCCTCTCGAAGCAATGGCTGATGAGCCTTTTGTCTTACCTTCGCCAGAAATCGTTCCTTCCTACACTGAAATTATTAATCTCTGTCAGCAAGCTGGTTTTTTCCCCAATGTAGTTCAAGAAGCAACTTGGGTAATCACCGTTCTCAGCCTAGTTGCAGGTGGTGTAGGAGTCGCACTTCTACCCAGCAATGTCCAAAATCTTCAGCGCACAGGTGTTGTTTACAGACCCATCAAAGGCGTAAATCTCTCGCGAGAGATTGTAGTAGTTTGGCGACAAGAAGATTCATCACCTGTCTTGCACGAATTTCTGAATGTAATTAGGGAGTTAATCTCTTCTCAGTCCTAATTTCAGTAATAGTATGATTACTTTTAGTTGTAGCGATCGCTTTGCTTATTTTTAGCTAAAGCAATTATTTCTGTAAATGAAACAAAAAACACCCGGGAGTGTTGCCGTGTTTCCACCCCAGATGTTTTTCGTTTTAACTTGCTCCTCACACACAAATAAACAATATCACCTGTCCTATTATTAATTAGTATACTAGATAACAATTTTAGAAAATCTTAAAGTCTGATTGTCAGAAAATAAGGTAAAAGGCAGATGCCAGAAGGAAATTCTCTTTCTTCCGTCATTCCCAATCCTTAATCCCCTGTCCCCAGTCCCGGTAAGATAAAAATGACGCGATATTAGTCAGATGCATAGCTTTATACCCCCAAAACGCTTTTTTCCTTATCTCAGTTGGACTGACATCCAAGCGATGCCAGATAAGGAAAATGTGGTAATTATTCAACCAGTAGGAGCAATTGAACAACATGGCCCTCATCTGCCGTTAATAGTCGATGCTGCCATTGGTGTTGGGGTGTTGGGAAAAGCCTTGGCAAAACTTGACTCTAATATTCCTGCTTATGCTTTGCCCAGTATTAACTATGGTAAATCTAACGAACACTGGCACTTTCCTGGCACTATTACTCTGAGTACGGAAACACTCACGGCAACAATTATGGAGGTGGGAGATAGTATTTACCGAGCCGGGTTTAGAAAATTAGTGTTGATGAACTCCCACGGCGGACAGCCTCAAGTCATGCAATTAGCAGCGCGGGATTTACACGTTAAGTATGGCGATTTTTCGGTGTTTCCCTTGTTCACATGGCGTGTGCCTAATATTACTAAAGAGTTGCTAACGCCAAAAGAAGCAAAATTAGGTATGCACGCCGGAGATGCTGAAACTAGTTTGATGTTGGCACTTTTACCGGAGCAGGTGCAACTGGATAAAGCTTTGGCTGAGTATCCGCCAGAACAATCAGAAACTAGTTTGCTGAGTTGGGAAGGTCAACTACCTGTGGCTTGGGTAACGCGGGATATCAGTCAAAGTGGAGTCATTGGTGATGCGACAACAGCAACTAAAGAAAAAGGCGATCGCATCCTCGAATCTGTCTCGGATGGTTGGGTGCAAGTTATTCGCGATATTTATAACTTTCAACCACCCCAAATTGGTTAATTGGTACGTCTAAGTACAGAATTGCACAAGTTCGTAACGAATTAATACCAATTTAAAAAATGATTGCGACAGATGGATCGCTCAAAAGCTTGGTGACAAAATCTTTCACAATCCAAAATCTAAAATGGTATAACTTGGGTTATGGGTTCATTTTGGCGCACAGTCCAATTTTTGTATCAAAAAAGCTCAAGCATCCATGCTTGAGCGTCAACTACATCAAATAAATTTATTGCACTAACCGATTAGCTTTTTAAAGTGAATCTACAAAGCTTAGTAACGATTACGTCCACCAAAGGAACCTCTTTCTTCCCTAAACCAATCATTGCAAAGCGACCGTTCCAATTTTCACTTTGAGGAGTGAACCCAAAACGCGCAGGGTTGCGGTCATCTACAACAGGAGGTGTCGGTTTGTTAAAACCTGTCATGAGTAAAACTCCAGTGTATTGCAGTATAAAAGTTGGCACTGTCTGTAACGTAATGTAACTGATTTTTACAATAATGCAATATTTAGCTGAAGCTAGAAAAACGGCAATCACTTTCAACAAGACTATGGCTTGAGGGAGAAGATACAGGCTGAACCCAGCTGTATATTGAGCCTTGCTTGAATGCACCAGGACTTACGCAAAATTATGAAAAAACGAACCGCAAAGGACTCGAAGGACACGTTTGCCGCAGGCATTCCCGAAGGGTAGGAAAGAGGGTTTCAGAGGGTTCTTGCGTAAGTCCTATGCACAATCAACGAAAGCACATATAAAAAAGGATTAAGACAAGCTATGGCAAAGCAAAAATCATCGAGCAATGAACAAGAGCAAACTCTCCACTCCAGCACAGAGGCACTCGAAGCTTCTCAAGCCAAGGAAGCCGGTTCTAAGTTTGAGTGGCATACCGGTCGGATTACTCGCTTGGGGAACTTCGAGATTGCTGGTGGCAGACAAGTGACGATTATCTGGGATGAAGGAGGCGTGATGTCACAGCAGGGGGACATTACCGATGAGCAGTGGGAAATTTTCAAGCTGGCGTTTACGACCACGGGCCGTCTTGCCGTGCTAAGCGATCAGGAAGGGGAAAAGTGGATGCGCGATTACCGCTTTCTGGAAGTCATGCGGTAAGTATTTCCCATATACTCTTGACTGACAGGGGAACCTTGTTAGTGAGAGAAGAGAGATGTTTTTGAAATGTGCAGCTTTCTTAAGCAGGGGGAGAAAGAGAGTTTAAATGTAACTTCTTCACTCGCCCTGCTTTTAAGTCAAGAAATTTGTTGGCATTAGTGTTCTTAATTTCAAGCAGACACAATCACCTTCGTCTAGACCAGTGTCTACACCAGAATCAATACGGTTCAGTTAAGCTGAGATGCGATATGTCATAGGGGCACGGCACCGATAAAATTATGTGATGCACCGAAAGATTATGGATGCCGTGCCCCTACAATTCGTGTTAACTCAACGGTATTGACACCAGAATAAGATTTTTAACTGGAGCAAGCTGTAAACAAAAGCTGAAGCTGATAAGAGATATTTATTTAGGCTGTTGAGGCTGTTTGTTTATCAGCCGACGCACAAATATTTAATGGTTGAGCCGATTGCAAGACTGCATCCAACAATCCCGGAAACAGCGCTTCTAAATCCTCGCGCCGCAATCTATTGATGTGCTGCGTTCCTTCTTTATGAGTCAATACTACCCCCGACTCCCGCAAAATCTTAAAGTGATTTGACATTGTTGATTTGGCGATCGCAAAATCAAACCCAGCACAGCACTGCTCTCCCTGAGTTGCTAAAAGCCGCACAATCTCTAGTCTTACCGGGTCGCCTAAGGCGTATAACACTCCCGCTAACGAAATATCTTTTCGATCTGGATGATACAAGAATCTCATAGTTGCACTATCTCATAAAATGGCATATATTTTACTTATTCGATATTATCGAATAATAGAATTAAATCAGGAGGACGATTATGTCATCCGTTACAAATGTCACGGAAGCCACATTTAAGCAAGAAGTCCTTGAAAGCCACGTTCCAGTCTTAGTAGACTTTTGGGCACCTTGGTGTGGACCTTGCAGAATGGTAGCTCCGGTTGTCGATGAGGTCGCTACCGAATACGATGGCCAGGTGAAAGTGGTAAAACTGAACACAGATCAAAATCCCACCGTCGCCAGTCACTATGGTATTCGGAGTATTCCCACGCTAATGGTATTTAAAGGGGGCCGACAAGTCGATACGGTCGTGGGTGCCGTGCCCAAAACCACTTTAGCTAAGACTTTATCACAGCATATTTCCGAAAGTTAACCGCCTAGAGTGGGCTAATTATAAGACTTGAATGAGGGGAATCTTTGTTTCTTGAAAGTCAAGGGTCAAGGGTTAAGAGTCAAGAGTCCAGGGTCAAGAGTCATTGGTTATTTCTCCCCACACTCCCCACCCTCTCCCACACTCCCTTCCCTTGTCTTTCCTTCTCTCCCAGGAGAATAAAATGGACTTGAAATTACAAGGTAAATCCGCGCTGGTGAGTGGCTCAACAGCAGGTATTGGTTTAGCGATCGCGCAAGCGCTGGCACAAGAAGGTGCATCAGTAATAGTAAACGGACGATCTGCGGCACGAGTTACACAGGCCATCGCTAAAATTCAGCACAGTCATCCGGAGGCAAAAGTTTCTGGTGTGGTTGCGGATTTAGGAACACAAGAGGGAATTAAGCGACTGCTTGCGGAAGTTCCTCACATTGATATCTTGGTTAACAATCTCGGAATTTACGAGCCAAAAGTATTTTTTGATATTACTGACGCAGACTGGTTGAACATATTTGAAATTAACGTACTCAGCGGCGTTCGTTTAAGCCGACAATATCTGCAAAAGATGCACGAGCAAAATTGGGGACGGATAATTTTTATTTCCAGTGAGTCTGCTGTACAGATTCCTGTAGAAATGATTCACTATGGCATGACCAAGACATCTCAGCTAGCGATCGCCAGAGGTCTAGCAGAAATGAGTGTTGGTACTGGGGTAACGGTGAACTCTGTATTACCAGGACCGACTCGCTCAGAAGGTGTTGCAGAATTTATCACCCAGATAGCACAAGAACGCGGTATTACTCCCAGCGAAGCCGAGGCAGAGTTTTTCCGGACTCTGCGCCCCACTTCCTTGCTCAAACGCTTTGCAACTTGTGAAGAAGTCGCTGCGATCGTTGTCTACCTAGCTAGTCCTATAGCTTCGGCAACTAATGGTGCAGCTTTGCGGGTAGATGGTGGCGTGATTCGGTCGATTATTTAGTCAATTTTTCCCCATTTATTTGGAGATGTAACCAATGAATAATAGTATCAACTTGTTCTCTCCTTACCGATTGGGTGACTTAGAACTGCCCAACCGAATAGTCATGGCTCCCTTAACCCGACAAAGAGCAGGTCAGGGAAACGTACCGCACTCACTGAATGCCACATACTATGCCCAACGCGCTTCTGCTGGGCTGATTATTGCGGAAGCATCTCAAGTTTCTCCTCAAGGGCAAGGGTATCCTAATACACCAGGTATTTATTCACCTGAACAAGTGGCAGGTTGGAAACTAGTAACTGATGCTGTACATCAGCAGGGAGGAAGAATTTTTCTGCAACTATGGCACGTAGGCAGAATTTCTCACCCTGACTTTCAACCAGATGGGGTATTACCTGTAGCACCTTCTGCCATTGCGCCTAAAGGTCAGGCATTAACCTACGATGGGTTTAAACCTTTTGTAACTCCCCGTGCTTTAGAAACCTCAGAAATTCCAGAGATTGTCGAAAAGTACCGCCAGGGGGCAGTAAATGCTCTAGAAGCTGGGTTTGATGGCATAGAAATTCACGCAGCTAATGGTTATTTAATCGACCAATTTCTCCGGGATGGTACGAATCAACGTACAGATGAGTATGGGGGTAGTATTGAGAACCGTGTCCGATTTTTACTAGAGATTATAGAGGCAGTAACTAGCGTCTGGGATGCTAACCGAGTAGGGGTACGCCTTTCTCCTAGCGGGACATTTAACGATATGCGTGACTCTAATCCCTTAGAAACCTTTGGTTATACCGCGCAAGTACTCAACCAATTTAATTTAGCTTATTTGCATATCGTTGACTCTACAGATGCAGATATCAAATATGGTGGGACAGCAGTACCAATTAATTATTTACGGGAAAGGTATACAGGTACGCTGATTGCTAGCGCTGGTTATACCCGTGACAAGGGCAATGCTGTCTTAGCTAACAAACAAGCCGATTTAGTCGCTTTCGGCACTCTATTTATAGCAAATCCGGATTTACCGCGACGCTTGGCTATTAATGCACCGTTGAATCAACCAAATCCAGAAACCTTTTATGGTGGTGGCGAACAAGGATATACAGACTATCCGTTTTGGTCGGCTGCCAGCGAACAAGTACTTAGTCTATAATGACCCCGATGTAGTGGGTAGCAACCTTTTACACCAAAAAAGCATTTAGTCCGATAATAAAAAGCGCTATAACAGCGTAGGAACTTCAACTATCAGGAGAATCTCATGAGTGTTATTACACAAACTCAAGCTCTAGATGTACCCAGTGCTATTCTCAAGCGTCGGTCGATCAAAACTTTCAAATCAGATCCCATAGCTCCAGAACTACTCAAGCAACTAGTAGAGTTAACCGTAGCCGCACCCAGCAGTTTTAATATCCAGGACTGGCAAATTATCCTCGTGCAAGATGAAGCACAAAAGGCAGCATTATCAGCAGCGTCTTGGAATCAACAACAAATTATCCAAGCACCTGTGACATTTGTTTTTGCGGCAGATCCCAAGGCTGGAGAACAAGACTTGACTCCAGTTTATGAGCGAGCGCTCGAAACTGGTGCATGGAATGAAGGTACAGTCAACTACTTTAAAAATGCCATACCGCAGTTTCAAGCTTCTCTAGGAGATAAGCAACGCGAATATGCGATTAAAGATGCAATCATTGCAGCTACCCATTTGGTACTCGCAGCCGAAAGTTTAGGTTTATCCACCTGCTTTATGAATGGTTGGATTGAGGATCAAGTGAAAGCTGTGATTGGTGCATCAGAAGATCCAGATTTAGCGATCGCAGTTTTAGTACCCGTTGGCTATGCCGCAGAACCACGCCTCAATCCCGGTCGCTTGCCTCTATCTGCTAACGTTTCTGTAGACAGAATCGGCAACCCTTATCAGGGGTAATTCTTAATTGTAGAAATGAAACCACAGATAAACACCGATAAACACAGATATTTAACAGTGTTTATCTGTTCCCTTTCCCAAATCCCTTAGAACCATGTCCCTAGCCTCGTTTTTAGCACGTCGTTCGCTTCACTATGGCTGGCTTGTCGCGGGTTTAACATTCTTAGCGTTATTAGTAGCAGCCGGGATTCGTTCTGCACCAGGAGTTCTGATCGTGCCTTTGGAGCAAGACTTTGGCTGGAGCAGAGCTACTATATCCTTGGCAATCTCCATCAACTTAGTACTCTATGGACTGATTGGCCCTTTTGCTGCCGCTGTCATGGAGCGCATCGGCATTCGCCGGACAATGGTATTCGCATTGGCTTTCATCGCTATTGGTGTTGGCTTAACCACTTTCATGTCAACTTCCTGGCAGTTAGTCTTACTTTGGGGAATTATTGTCGGTAGTGGTAGCGGAGTCATCGCTTTAGTATTAGGTGCGGTTGTCGTCAATCGCTGGTTTGTAGAGCAACAGGGTTTGGTTCTGGGGATTCTTACCGCCAGCACAGCTACCGGACAATTAGTATTTCTGCCGATGTTGGCGTCGGTAGTAGAAAGGTTTGGATGGCGCACAGCTACTTTAGCTCTGGCTGGCGTTGCACTTGCAGTTACTCCTGCGATCGCCTTATTCATGCGCGATCGCCCTGCGGAAGTTGGCTTGCGACCTTTTGGCGATTACAGTGAAACTGTGGAATTAATACCGCCAAAGGCCAATTCCATCACTTCAACTCTGAACAAACTTTGGCAGGGCTTTAAGTCTAGAGATTTTTGGTTGTTATTTAGTAGTTTTTTTATCTGTGGTGCCAGCACTAACGGACTCATTGGCACTCATCTAATTCCCGCCTGTATTGATCATGGTATCCCTGAAGTTAAGGCTGCGGGACTGTTAGCGATTATGGGAATCTTTGATTTTATCGGGACAACTATCTCCGGTTGGCTGTCTGATCGGTGGAACAATCGCTACTTACTGTGCTGGTACTACGGGCTGCGGGGTTTATCCCTAATTTTTCTGCCCTTCAGTTTTCACTTTTCATTCTACGGACTCTCAATCTTTGCGGTCTTCTACGGACTCGACTGGATTGCTACTATACCACCGACAGTTCGCCTTGTAGCCAACGTCTTCGGCAAAGAGAATGTCGGCGTCATGTTCGGCTGGATTGTAGCCGGACATCAACTCGCATTGGTGTCAACTTAAGCAAAAAGTAAGCAAAAGATGTAATCTAAGAACATTAATAATG
>NZ_MTAV01000145.1 GCF_002154695.1 Nostoc sp. T09 | reverse complement strand
ACGCTTTTACTTGAATCTATCTAATTTAGCATTTATGCAATTTAGATGTGGAACAGCTTACCAAGTATTTTCAAACTACTATCAGAAACTAAGCCCAACATCAAAAACCTGATTATTGTTAGGTTTTACTAGCTTGTGGTAACGCCTAAAGACGAAACATTTAAAGACGATATAAGTTCAACCAAACCTACAATTACTCTTTCTTCCCCAGAGTGGCACAAGAACGATTACTTGCGGAAATTGCCCACTCAGGAGAAGCTTGAGGATATGCGATCGCCTTTGTCACAAGTTTTCTGGTGGGACTTCTCTATTGATAAATAAAACGCGATAAATTGGTTCACCCTTATTCTGAGTAGCTATTTCTCTTTCTGTAGAGACAGGTAGGGGATTTTCTGTCAGCCATTCTTCTGTACTAAGTTTCTGAAAAGCTGGATTTTGAGCAAAAATATCGCGCATTTCTAAAGCTAAAGATTCTATATCTGATTGCAAAAATACAACACCACCAACGGCAACATAATTTGCTAAGTCTGACACTAATTCTGGTTGCACTATTCGCCGTTTAGCATGGCGAGTTTTAAACCAAGGATCGGGAAATTGTATTGTGACGCGCTGTAAAGTACCTGTGGGCAGAGAAGATAAAAGTGTTTTTAGCGATCTATTTACATTACAAAATAAATAGTGGAGGTTTGTTAAACCTAAATCCGCACATAACTGATTTGCCTCTACCACAAGCGGTTCTCGAATTTCCAAACCGAGAAAATTCCAGTTGGGTTCTATCTTAGCCATATTTAACAAAAACCGTCCTCTAGCACAACCAATATCTAGATGTAGTGGTTGGTGAGGCAGGGCATACAATTTTTCCCAATCCAGGGAACTAACTGGTGTTTGATACTTTTGGGCAAGCGGATTAACATGTTGACGTACTCGCACAGCAGCCAAAATAGACTCTCCTTGATGTGACAATATGAAATAACAAGAAATAATTAGGTTGCGCCCGCCTTGTTGGGAGGTGAGGGTAACTAATATATTAACTTAAATGATAATTCAAAGGAAAATAGAAAGTTGCTTTTGGATTCAGATACTCGAATTTAAAATCAATTTGTGGGAGAATTAGGCACTCTACTAATTATTTTGCACCAAATTTTTATGGATTATTAAATGTTATATATCAACCTATATCTCAATATATAATTGGCGATTATGCCAAATTTTATCAGAAATATCTATGCGCTATTTTCTGCCTCTGTCTACTATACAAAAACGCTTTAAGCAAACAGACTATGTCCAACAACATAGCTGCTAAATTTTTAAGATAGATAGAATATTGCGAACATCGACCTTTAATATGTACGAATGTTAAGCATAAGCCATCCTACACAGGGTTACAAAGCAAGGGTTATACTCTTTGGAAAAGACTTGTTTTAACCCAACTTTTAAAAGTATCCTGAAATCAATGGCTCTAAATTTTCGTTTTGCCATAGTTAGCGATTTACACATCGCACTTCCTCACACAATCTGGAATCATCCCAGCCGTTTTCATTTAGTGGAAGTAAGCATCCCAGCTTTTGAAAGTGTATTAGAACATTTAGCACAACTCGATTTAGATTTTCTTTTCATCCCTGGAGACTTAACCCAGCACGGTGAACCAGATAACCACGCTTGGTTGCAACAACGTTTAGCAAAGTTACCTTTTCCCGTCTATGTTGTCCCTGGGAATCATGATGTTCCTGTGCTGATGGCAGATCAGCAATCTATTGCTTTTGCTGATTTTCCTAATTATTACCGTAAGTTTGGTTATGAAAATGCACAGCAACTTTACTACACTAGTCAGTTAATGCCTGGAGTCCGGCTAATTGGACTTAATTCCAACTCTTTTAATGACCAAGGTCAGCAGATAGGGCGTTTGGATAACGAACAACTAATATGGTTAGAACAGGTGCTAGCAGCAGCCAAGAATGAATTGGTGTTGGTTATGGTGCATCACAATGTTGTTGAACATCTGCCCAATCAATCGTGTCATCCAATGGCGAATCGCTACATGTTGGAAAATGCACGGGAATTAGTGCAGTTGCTACAGCGCTACGGAGTTAATTTAGTGTTTACGGGGCATTTGCACGTTCAGGATGTTGCGTGTTCGGAGGGAGTCTATGATATTACTACTGGTTCTTTAGTCAGTTATCCTCACCCTTATCGAGTTTTAGAGTATCATCGCGATAACTTCGGCAGGCAATGGTTGCAAATTTTATCTCATCGTGTAGAGTCAGTACCCGATTTTCCCAATTTGCAACAGTTATCTAGGCAATGGATGGGCGATCGCTCTTTTCCCTTCTTGATGAAGTTGCTAACTCTACCCCCCTTAAACTTACCAACTGACCAGGCAGAAGAACTAGTACCTAGTTTGCGCGATTTTTGGGCAACTATTGCCGATGGAGATGCTTTATTAGACTTTCCTGAGTTTCCCCGCAAAGTACGCCGCTACATTCAAAAATATAGTGCGATCGCCACTGGTGGAACTCCGACTCTAATTGATAACAACAGCAGTATTTTGCTGAAGAAGGGGTGATGAGGAGGAGTAGGGGACAAGGGAGAAATAACTAATAACTCTTGACTCTTGACCCTTAACCAATGACTATTACCCTATCTTGTCATCCTCAAGATCTAATGCCCGGCAAATCCCAAATACTGAGGTGTAACCGTGTAAAAAGGTGCTGCCAGCAACAGGACCGATTTCGCCGTTACAGAAAAAACCACCTACAGGGATATCTTTGATATACCGCCTAAATAGCTCAGAATCAAAATTGGGTTTGCCGTAGAGTCCTTCCCCACGTCCCACACAGGTAAACATTAAAGCGGCTGTGGCAGCACCTTCAGTAGCTTGTTGGTTTTGATACTGCTGTAGGAGAAATTCTAAATCTTCTGCGGAGGCTTCGGCATCGCGGAGGTGGAATTGGAGACGTTGGCCGGGACGAACGCGATCGCCAATAGCGATCGCTCCTGCTGAGGGATCTACCCCAAGGATACCGCGAATTAAAAAGTCTCCTTGTTGCAAAGAAGGCTTAAACCCATCCATTGCTACCCCAACAAACAGAGAATGTTGTGCTAGTATCCGCTCTTTTTCGGTGAGATTAGCAATCACTTCGCGCAATACCATTAACGGTACTTGCTCATCTAGTTCCAAGATGATATTACGTTCAGCTTTCGTCACTTGCAATGGCTGGCCAATCGGTCGGCATCCTTGAGCCACGATCGTTTCTAGTACAATATTGCCAGTCAAAGCCAATCCTACTGTCCCTTCTCGATACAGGCGATCGTTACAAAATAGGGCCATGCGACCACTCATAGCTCCAGCACTAGCCTGTCCTCCCACCGTTACCGAGCCAGGATAAGCAAAATCTAACCCCTGTAATAGATCGTTAATTCCAGAAGAAAATGAACCGCACAGCAAAATGAACTGTGGGGTGGGTGAGCGTGGTACACCAATCAAATCAATCCAAGCATCTGGTGAGCTATCCAAGTCAGGTAATTCTTCAGCAATCACATGAAACACTTGAAGATCTACTCCAGGCAGATGTGCCAAAGTCAGACTTAGAGATGCTTCTGCTTCTAATTCTTGGGTTTGTCCCTCGGCTGTGGTGCCAATCACACCGCCACCGCTACAGCCGATTAACACCGGGACTGAAAGTTTCTCAGCCAGCAAAGGCAAGAGCCGCGAATACTCGCTAGCAAAAGCAGACGAAATGAATACCAGCCCAAGATCTGCCGGTGCTGTTAACGATGAGACAGCCCGTTCTACCACATCTGTAATAGCTGCTTCTAAAGAAGGACGGGTTGACAGGGCATTTGCCCACTGCATTTGATCTGCCATGAGTTTTAGGCTTCTTTCTCTCGTTGGGCTGTTCTTTTGACTTTTGATCCTGGGTAGAATTGCTTCCGACTAGAGTTGCTGCCAACTACCTTTCTCTCACTTCAGTGGCCTATCCATCCCAGGAAGCTAGGGCTGTTATTCCCTACTAGATTTATTAAATATATTGTATGATTATACTTTCGTACTACTGGCCCTACAAAATCTTAAAAGATAAATATAAATGTAGTATATATGCCATCGTTTATTGTATTAGTTATGGATCATCAGGCTAAATCACTAACTTAACAGCTAAGTGGTTAGAATGGTGAACGATAGAACAAAAAACCGTCATTTTTGAGATTTTTCTATACTGGTATTAACACCACACAACGAGACTAAAACTATGAGCGACATCCAAGAAAAAATCCAAGACGAAGTTGAACAAGCTCGTGCTGTCTGTGACGTTTCAGGTAGCAACTCTGCTGAATGTGCCGCAGCTTGGGATGCAGTTGAAGAATTGCAAGCTGAAGCTTCCCATCAGCGCCAAAGTAAGCCAAAAAATTCCTTAGAAAAGTACTGTGATGACAATCCAGAAGCAGTTGAGTGTCGAGTTTACGAAGACTAAAAATTAAATTGGTCAATTTTATTTTTGTCTAACAGCGGGCAAGCAACCTGGACTTATTTACTGAGATCTTGCACCTTTACCAACTCTAATCTCTATTTACTCAGCTTCTTTTAAGATTGAGGAAACTCATTGATTTAGCTGAGGTTGAGGAAGTTCAGAGGCAATCTTTGAGGCTTATTAGAGAGTCTTGGGAGTTGACATGACATCTAGGGTTAGGGTAAGTTACAAAACTCACCCTCGATTTTGTGTCGGTTAGTGCAAGGTAGTAAGTGAAAAAGCTTTGAGTTGCTTGTTTTTTTTGCAAAATACACATCTAAGTAGCCTGTTATCTAGCAATAGATGCGGTAAGGAAGGGCGCAGATATTTTTTAGTCTAACAAAGTATTTCAAGTGTAGTCGAAATTTCAGTAAACAGGTATAAAAAGATCTAGCCTTGGTTAGTACCTAAATTGTTTGTTTTAATTAAACTGTTAGCTATCATGTAACAGCTATTAGCTGGTTAATAACTGTTAATTATCCCAACTAGGGATAGTTGTTTTTAAGTTTAGATTGCTTAATTTATAGTTTGGTAAAACTATGGAAAATGATGTTTGGTTTCGCCCGTTTGTATGGCTTGACTACAGACTAGCGCTGATATTTATGGTAATTATTCCCCTGATTCTGCTGATTTGGGCATTTGTACAAAGAGCAGAAGGAATACAACGCTTATTAACTATTTACTGGCGAGTATCCAGTTTGCTGGTCATTACCGTTTACTTGATGATTGGTGGGTTTGGGGTAAGTTTTCTCTCTGGATTGATTGGTCGGATCTTGATCCCCGTTTCTTTGTGGTTCTGGGTGGATCTAAATGATGAAATTGAGTATCAAGCTAGCGGACCGCTAAAACTAATTTTTACCTCTTGGCGTTGGGCTATGACGATCTATGGGATTTTAGGCACCATAGCCTTTATACCTTTTTTGGGTTGTGCTTTTTCTCCAACTGCACTCAAGTCTTCCTATTGTCGAGTCTGGTTAGAAGCTCCGTTGCTATTTAAAGAGTATTTTCATGCCAATAGCAAACCTGCATTTTTGGGCTTTCTTGGCATCATGAGCTTAGTGATTTATGTGCTTTACTTAAGCTATTTTGTTTTAATTAAGCTAGGTAAGCAGGGACGTTCAGCTACACAACAGTGACCTCGCTGTGCTCAAATTCACAATTTCCTACGGTCGTCTAGAAGATTCAAACTTCCAAAAATGAATTCTATTGGCAAGCGACTGGAACAATACACTACCAAACGCCCCCAAGAAGTTTTATTAGTCAAGGTGGAAGTTAGTAGCGAAGAAGACACAATTGCCATATTCAAGGGCTTTTCTAGTTCGCTAATGCGCCCAACCGCATTTGATCCAGATATACCTGTGCTGCCAGATGGGGCTAAAATTCTCAGCATTGACCGAGTAGCTACTCCTTACAATCCGGAAGCACCTCGTTATATCCAACAAGAACTATTGTGGGAAGACATGCAAGCTCTATTATCAGAAGTAGGAGTTTAATTAAGGCAGTCCCCATGAAAAAATTTTCATCGCCAAGCATGTAAGTAGTTCTTACCTGTTCCCCGTTCCCTGTTCCCTGTTCCCTACTTACAAGTCAGAGGGCAGAGGGCAGAGGGCATAAACAAGGAATCTGTTTTTCCTTCTGCCAAAAGTGTTTCAAGCTAGGGTGTTGACTTAGGAACAAAAGTAAAAAGATTTTTTCAAGCATACAGGTAGTGGAGGCAGTACGTTAGGCAGGTTAGGTTACCTGCTTTGTAGCAACTGGGTCAAGGAAAAAGGTATCCTTATTAAATCCTTCCTTCTGCCTTCTGCCTTCCTAATTTTAACTTTTAGCTTTTCCCAATGTCCCGTTCTGGCTACACTCTTCCCGTTTTTGCCTGTGCTTCTGCCATTGCAGCTTTACACTGGTTGCGTCATCGTCAAGCTTTAACAGTAGTCTCGGTAGATTTGCTCGAACCAGCCCAAATCGCTGAAATCCCAATCGAACAGGTCGCAGGATTATCTGAGAACATGGCTTTAGCAATTACCCGCAGCGATCCTGGTGATAATCTCGATTTGACTAAAAATACTCCGATTTGGGCATTGGTGGAATGGCAAAAGGGAGAGGGAGAAGCGGTAATTATTCAAGGGGGAGAAGGGATCGGTAAGCAGGAGAATGGTGAAGGGAAAGCAGCTATTTACGCTTATGCTCAAAGGCTAATGCAAGAGAACTTGCAGCGATCGCTAGCATCAGAAGAAAGAATTACTGTCACAATTATTTTACCCGCCGGGCGATCGCTTGCTGTTCGCACTTCTAATGCTGCTTTTGGTGTGGTTGAAGGGCTTTCTCTTTTGGGAACCACAGGAATTTCCCAACCGTTAAGTACACCAGAGCAACTGACAGCTTTCCGCGCTGACTTACAACGCAAAGCCAGTCAATTTGACAGCTTGGTATTTTGTATTGGTGAGAATGGCTTAGATTTAGCGCGAAAAATCGGTATTAATCCCGAACAGTTGGTAAAAACTGCTAACTGGCTAGGTCCAATGTTAGTCGAAGCTGATGTTCTGGGTGTTAAAGAAATCTTATTATTTGGGTATCATGGAAAACTCATGAAATTGGCAGGAGGAATTTTTCATACCCATCATCACCTTGCTGATGGGCGTCGGGAGATTCTTACCACTTACTGTAGTTTAGCTGGGTTAAAGCAGTCAGATATACAAGCAATTTTTGACAGTCCCACTGCTGAAGCTGCACTCACATACTTACGCTCAATAGATGCTAGAACAGGCAGTGATTGGGTAAATAAAGTTTATAGTGCGATCGCCAAAGCTATTGATGAGCGTTCCCAAGAATACATCCAAAGCCACAGTAATAATGGCACATCTGCAACAGTTTGTGGCTCAATTCTCTTTGACCGCGATCGCAAAATTATCATGAAGAGCAAAACTGCTTGTATGTTATCCGGAAAATTATGTTAACTTAATATGAATAATCATAAATAATCCAAATAAATAACTTTTTCAGTAGCAACTTTAGAGTAATTTTGTCTTTTTAATACCATGCCAAATTACTAGGCTAAACAAGACGCCTTCAACAAGCGCATTTGTAGGAGATTTATTTACCATTATGAACCTGATTTAGGCAGAGATAATGGTAGCACTTAGACCACAGAGCGACGATTTATCCTAACAGACACAATCTCACCATCATGAATACAGCGGTGACTCTACTAACTGAACAATCACCCCAAGCAAATGAAAATTGGGGACAGCTCAATCGCCAAATAATTGTGATCCTGGACTTCGGTTCTCAGTATTCCGAACTAATTGCCCGTCGCATCCGCGAAACACAAGTATACTCAGAAGTCCTGTCCTATCGTACGACAGCTGAACATTTACGGCAACTGAATCCTAAAGGAATTATCCTCTCTGGTGGCCCAAGTTCAGTTTATGGAGATAGCGCTCCCCATTGTGACCCGGAAATTTGGAATTTAGGAGTTCCGATTCTGGGTGTGTGCTATGGTATGCAACTGATGGTGAACCAGCTTGGTGGGCAAGTAGCAAAGGCCGATCGCGGTGAGTATGGTAAAGCCTCACTATATATTGATGATCCTACAGATTTGCTGACGAACGTCGAAGATGGCACGACGATGTGGATGAGTCATGGAGACTCCGTCACTAAAATGCCACCTGGGTTTGAATTACTAGCACATACAGAAAATACACCTTGTGCGGCGATCGCCGATCACGAGAAAAAACTCTATGGGGTACAGTTCCATCCAGAAGTGGTACATTCTCTTGGCGGTTTGGCATTAATCCGCAACTTTGTTTACCATATCTGCGACTGCGAACCCACTTGGACAACAGCAGCTTTTGTTGAAGAATCAGTTCGGGAGATTCGCGCCAGAGTCGGTGATAAGCGTGTGTTGTTAGCGCTTTCTGGCGGAGTAGATTCTTCTACCCTGGCCTTCTTATTACACAAAGCGATCGGCGATCAGCTAACTTGTGTATTTATCGATCAAGGCTTTATGCGTAAGTATGAGCCAGAAAGATTAGTAAAGCTATTCCAAGAGCAGTTTCATATTCCGGTAGAGTATGTAAATGCCCGCGATCGCTTCTTAGCTAAAATTGCCGGGGTGACAGATCCCGAAGAAAAGCGTCGCCGCATTGGTCACGAATTCATTAATGTATTTGAAGAAACATCTAAACGCCTCGGTCATTTTGATTATTTAGCCCAAGGTACGCTATATCCAGATGTCATCGAATCAGCCGATACCAACGTCGATCCCCAAACTGGTGAACGAGTAGCGGTAAAAATCAAGAGTCATCACAACGTTGGCGGATTGCCTAAAGATTTGCGATTTAAACTAGTAGAACCATTGCGGAAACTTTTTAAAGATGAAGTCCGCAAAGTTGGACGTTCCATTGGGTTACCAGAAGAAATCGTCCAACGCCAACCTTTCCCCGGGCCTGGTTTGGCAATTCGCATTTTAGGTGAAGTCACTGCTGACAGATTGAACATTCTACGCGATGCCGATTTGATTGTTCGCCAAGAAATTAACCAACGCGGTTTGTACCACGATGTTTGGCAAGCATTTGCCGTGTTGCTACCAATTCGCAGTGTTGGTGTGATGGGCGATCAACGTACCTACGCTTACCCCATTGTTTTGCGAATTGTCACTAGCGAAGATGGTATGACAGCTGATTGGGCGCGTGTACCTTACGATGTGTTGGAAGTAATTTCTAACCGCATTGTAAATGAGGTCAAAGGTGTGAATCGGGTAGTTTATGATATTACCTCAAAGCCGCCTGGAACCATCGAGTGGGAATAATTAAGTTCTGAATGACGAGTTGCGAGTTATGAGTTTGAAGTTGCAAAAACTAAAAGCTCATAACTCTCTTTTATGGATAAATTTTCGCTACCTTCAGCAATGTCTATAAATGCTGTTTTCCAAAATTTTCCGCAACTGACAACCGAGAATTTAATATTGCGGGAAACAACAATAACTGACGCGCCAGCAGTTTTTCAGATTTTTGCAGATCATGAAGTAACTAAGTACCATGACGTAGAAACCGCCATCAGTATAAAGCAAGCGCAGTTTCTGATTCAGCGCCGTGCAGAACGCTTTCAGAACCAAGAGGCTATCCGGTGGGGAATAGCTAGGAAAGAGGATAATGCGATCATTGGTTCCTGTGGCTATAGCATTAGAAACCGCTTTCAGGCAGAAATTGGATATGAACTTGCTAGAGACCATTGGAGAAAAGGTTTCATGACAGAAGCCTTAAGCGCCATTATCCAATGGGGTTTTGAACAATTGGATTTAAATCGAATTGAAGCATTAGTCATGCTAGAGAATAATGCCTCTATTAAATTGTTAAAAAAATTGCAATTTGCAGAGGAGGGAGTGTTGAGAGAATATGGCTTTTGGAAAGGAAGATTCCATGATTTGAAGATATTGTCTTTATTAAAAAAAGATTATAGTCAATTTATTTGAGTAGCGCTATTTTGAACCAGATTCAAAGGTAATTTTTTCAGATTTGTATGCTGGTGGTTCTACATGAATGAGAATCCTGACTGGTCTGAAACGTTCTTCTAGTTGGCTTTCTACTTCTTCAGTAATTCGATGGGCGGTTTCTACATCTGAAGCATCTACAATTAAATGCATTTCAATAAATACTTGACGGCCGAGAACACCACGAGAAGCAATGTCATGACAGTTAATCACTCCCGGAACAGAAAGCGCGATCGCATGAATGGCTTCTGGTGCGATCGCCATTTCATCCACTAGCGAAGGCAAATTCTCTTTCAATACTGACCAACCACTCCAAAATACCAACAAAGCAACAGGAAAAGCTAAAACTACATCTAGCCATTGATAACCTAGCCAAACGCCAATTAGTCCACCTATTACCGTAATAGTTACCCAGACATCACTCATAGTATGAGTAGCATCAGCAATCAAAATGGGGCTACCTACCCGCTTCCCGACACTACGTTCGTAAAAAGTCACAAAAATATTTACACCCAGCACAATTAGTAATAACCACAGTTCTGGTGCTGATATTCTTACAGGTTGACTACCTTTGAGAATTCTTTCGATTGCGCCTTGGAGAATTTCAAAACAAGCTATTCCTAAAAATGCAGAAATTCCCAAAGCGCCTACAGCTTCAAATTTTTGGTGTCCATAGGGATGTTTGCGATCGGGGTGTGGCGAAGAAAACCGACTAGTAATCAATCCTAAAACATTGTTGGCGCTATCTGTGACGCTATGTAAAGCATCAGCTAGCAAGCTGAGAGAACCTGTTGAGTAACCCACTACTGCTTTCAGTCCCATCACAAACAGGTTTAACAGTAGGGTGATAACTAGAACCTTGCGTACCACCGCGCGGTTATCGTAAGTCATAAATAATTTGTAACATCGAATAATAGGGTTTTTAATTAAAACTCAAAACTCAAATAATATGTATCAAAATATTATCCTGTAAACAATACATCTCTCTAAAGAGTAAAATTTTTATATAAATTTATTGCGATTGTTTATAAATAACAATTCTTCAAAGCTTGATATTTATTATAAATTAGGTTCTTGCTAGGAGATTTTTAGTATTTATTTTCTTCTATTTATTTTAAAAAGGCATTAATAAAATCACAGTAATATCTCTCCTTCTTTTGCCCATTTGGAGAGAACAATACTATCTCTACTCTTAACTTTAGACACTAACAGAAATTGTCAGTAAAGTTTTAGTAAGCATCGCATTCTAAGTTTGCCATTTAAATTTAATTGTTGCGAAAGTATATAAAAATGGCAGTTCAATATTATGCCCTGCAAGATGAAAAATAACTTTACACGTCTTACCTTGCATTTGGTTAAGTAGCTAAGAATTTATGAAATGCTGGACTTAGCTTTACAAAAAAAACATAGTTTCTTTATATCTCCAAAATCATTACCTAATAGGATTTTAATATTACATGTTACTTAAGTATATAGAACAGTAAGTTTCTGTAAGGCAGGAGTAAGTCAAAAGCTTACTTCTTCACAGTCCAGTATTGATGACTAAAGAGTAATTCAGCCGTTTATTCTGTCAAAACAATTGATATCAAGGACGAATGCCTGTGGAAAATATGCCAATAAGGATTAATGCTGGTGGAGATACTTATACGGATCTCTCAGGCAATGTTTGGGCAAAGGATGCTAATTATACTACTAGCAATACTTATGCAACAAACAAACCTATTAGTGGTAGCAGCGATCCACTACTTTATCAGACAGAACGTTGGGGAAAAGAGTTTTCCTACAATATCCCTATAGCCAGTAGTGGCACTTACAAAGTAAATCTAGACTTTGCGGAGATTTTTTTGACTAGTCCAGGGCAGCGGGTTTTTGATGTGAATATTGAAGGTGCATCTGTCATCAAAAACCTAGATATCGTTGCCCAAGCTGGGGTAAATACGGCACTGAGAAAATCAGTAGACGTTCAGGTTACAGATGGGATACTCAATATAGACTTTTTAGCTAGTGTGAACAATGCAAAAGTTTCCGATATTGAAGTTATTCCTATTTCACAGCCAACACCACAAGCAACACCGATTCACCTAGAAGCGGAAACTATGACGCTAACTAACTACCGCGTTGAGTCAAACAGTATTGCTTCTGGTGGAAAGGTCGTTAGTCTTTCTGGTGCGACGGCCGCAACAGGCACAGCCACCACTAAGTTTAATGGTGCTGCTGGTACCTACAATGTTGTAGTCGGTTACTATGACGAGAACGACGGAGTTGGCAATTTTGCAGTGAATATTGGCGGTAAGCAGGTAGATACATGGAATCTTGATCAGAACTTAGGCAGTAATGTCGCCACCACCCAGACTTTTGTGCGTCGAACCGTTGCTACTGGACTAGTAATCAATCCTGAAGATGTGGTTCAGATCAACGGTACACAGAACCAGGGAGAGTACGCAAGATTCGATTACATTGAATTTCTCTCCCCTAACCAAACAGACTCGACACCACCAACGGCAAGTTTATCTGCGACAAACATCACTACTAGTAGTAGCACAAGTCAAAACTTGACGGTGACCTATGTCGATAACGTCGGAGTAAAAGTATCTAGCCTGGATTCTGCGGATCTTGTAGTGACAGACCCCAATGGAGTTAAGCTCCCTGTAACATTGGTGAGTGTGAATACTAACACTAACGGTACACCGCGAACAGCAACCTACCAAATGACTGCTCCTGGTGATAACTGGGACGCTGCTGATAACGGCACGTATACTGTGTCAGTACAGCCCAATCAAGTTAGCGACATCAATAATAACTATCTCCAAAGCGGTACTTTAGGAACATTTACAGTCAACATCACTTCTGGAAATCCTTCAACAACTCCAGGTATTTGGGATTCCGTTCCAAAAATGCCCATATCCCTGGGTGAAGTGAGTTCAGGAGTAATTAACGGCATACTTTATGTTGTAGGTGAAGCTAGTAATGCCACCCTTGCCTACGATGTGGCAACTAGAACCTGGAGCAATAATTTGCCTGTTAGACCATTTGTGGGCAATCACCATACAGCCGAAGTTTACAATGGAAAACTCTACCTACTTGGAGGGTTAGGTGGTAGTAGCAGTGGGAAGGTACAAATCTACGATCCAGCCACTAACAAGTGGAGTTTAGGTGCTAATATGCCTTTTGCCGCAGGCTCTAGTTCATCTGCTGTAATTAATGGGGAAATATATGTAGCTGGTGGAATTATTGGCTCTTCGACGACTAATCAAGCAGCTAAATACAACCCGTCAACTAATACTTGGACGGTGTTAGCACCTATGAAACAGGGCCTTAACCACTCAGCATCGGGTACGGATGGCAGTAAGCTATATGTATTTGGCGGTCGTGATGGCGCAAATGTTGTAGCCAATGGATTTGATACTGTGGAAATCTATGATCCTGCCACTAACACTTGGAAATCCAGTCTAGATGCTGGCTCGTCGCTCAAACCTCTGCCACAGGGAAGAGGTGGGACAGGTAAAGCTGCTTATCTCAATGGTGAGTTTTATGTGATGGGTGGTGAAACCCAAAATGGTGCGGGTGCAACTAGCAATAATGTTTACAATCGCGTCGATATTTACAACCCACAAACCAATACTTGGCGACTTGGTACACCTATGCCAACCGCTAGGCATGGCATTTCCCCTGTAGTTTATGGTGGAGAAATTTGGGTTGCAGGCGGTGGTTTGAAGTCAGGGTACGGAAATTCTAACGTTTTTGAGGGTTTTTAAAACTAGTTTAGATTTGAAAAAGGCGATCGCATCTGTTGCAGTGAATGCAAATTATCATTCTGCATTAGGATGGCGATCGCCACAACAAACTAAAATTCGATAGTGCAGCGCCATCATTAGTGGCGTGTACAGGTAAGATATCAAGAACAACTGGTAAGGGCAGCACCACATTGATCTTCTCTTACCAACCAACCCTTAATACTTTTATATTCAACCAGTGCCCATCCTCCCTGACAGCCTAATAATTTCACATTTGTATTAGGTGGGACTCTTACAATTACTTGGCTTTTCTGATTAGTTTTAGCATAAAGCTTCACACCTTTAGTACCATAGCCTCTTGTCGATAGACCTAACTTTGCCAAAGATACCCACCCAGTTCCTTTAAAACCACCACTAGCATTAGTAATCTTTGCCCAATTTGGCAAAACAGCAACAACCTGAACAGTATCGTTAACAGGTACTTGTCCTAAAACTTTATTGTTGCTACTTGCACCACTACGCACATTTAAAGCTTGCGAAGCTGAGACATTAACGTAAGCATAAATATTACACTTTTCTGGATTTTTTGATTTTGCTAAGACCATTTGATTAGCTATTCCAGTGTTTATAGTTACACTAGTACATATAAGTGCTAATCCTGTAGCTAGCTTCAACGCTTGATTCTTCACTTTATTTGTCCTAATCTGCTTCGGTTTTAGGACACCAATAATAACACTGGTGTCTTATTTATAGCTCACATCTTAACTGATCGAGTTAGAGCCTAATTTAAATGGGACTTTTCAAAGCAGATTCGATATATATAAATTAAATTTATATTATTAATATTTATGTTCTTGGTAAGAACTACCAGATAATACTCTACTTTTAGTAAATAAGTTTATGTTAAATTATATAGGGCTAATTGAAGAAAAATAAAAAGTTTAGTCAATTTTTATTAATTACTATGAACTTCCAGATACAACCAATATCAAACACCATAGGTCAACAAATTATTAGTACTGGTAGTAATAGCATTTTCCAATTAGCTCAAGAAGAAATCATCAGCTTATTTAATTTATATGGAGTATTGCTTTTTAGAGGATTTGAAGTAAATGCTGAGATATTTAAAGATTTTAGCAACTTATTAAGTACTGATTTTATTGATTATTCTGGAGGAGCATTTAATAGAAGAATTATTAATGGTGATAAGACAATTTTAAGCGTAAATGATTTTAATTCTGAGATTAAGCTTCATGGAGAAATGTATTATCAGAAAAACGTGCCACTGATGTTATGGTTTTTCTGTGCTACTCCAGCTTCAGACAAAGGTGAAACAATAATTTGTGATGGCAGGCAATTCTTTAATGAACTTAGTAATTCTACCAAAGAGTTATTCAGCAAAAAGAAGCTCAAGTTTACTGTGCCTATGACTGAAGAAGCTTGGCAGAAAAAATACAAAATTGAGAATTTAAATCAACTACAAGAGATATGTAAACATAATGATATTAAATTAACAATATCCAAAGATAAATCAATAGTTGCTGAATATCTATGTCCGGCAACCATACCCAGCAAATGTGGAAATTATCAAGTTTTTATTAATAGCTTATTACCAACAAAGCAACTATATCCAAATATTATTAAATTTGAAGACGATTCAGATATCCCTAAGGAAGTTATGTCTGAAGTAAATGAAATTGCTGAGAGAATAACCACAGAGATTGCCTGGCAGAAAGGGGATATTTTAATGATTGATAATACAAGAGTACTTCATGGTAGAAGAGCTTTCTCCGACGAAAACCGAGAAATTTATATCAGACTATGTGCTCCAGCTTTTGCTTTCTAAAGCGATGCTATAGCAATCCGATTTGATTCCTGAACTTACTCGTATAGGTAGGGAACGGGGAACAAGAAAGAATAGAGGTTGAGGTGTATCTAGCTTCGCAAAAATCAAATACGAGTCCTATATTTAGAATCATCCCAGGTTGCTCAAAATATTTAGATAATTAGAAAATTGCTGGTTAGTCTGCTTCTATTTCAAGTAAAGAACATACTAACTGCGGTAGCATTTTATGATGCTTACTTGCTTTTTGCTCTTATTGAGATCTTGGAACATAGCCACAGCCGTAGATACTAAAGTATGTTAGGAAATTTTAACCAGGGAAGACTGTTACATTTAACTGGTACAAATATTTACCAACTAGACCATATAAGAAATTTTGAGATGCTAGAATTTGCTAACTAGACTGACTAAGGAATTCTGAAAAGACAATTCTCGATCAAGATTGTGGGATATTGTTAAATAGGTTAGAGATTCGCCAAATAAATTTAAGAATGAAGCTGGCAGCACGAGTAAGTCAGGTAACGCCCTCTTTAACCTTAGCGATCGCAGCTAAAGCTAAGGCAATGAAAGCAGAGGGTGTGGACGTTTGTAGTTTTAGCGCTGGAGAACCAGATTTTGATACTCCAGCGCATATCAAAGCAGCAGCAGCAAAAGCTTTGGATGAAGGCAAAACCAAATATGGCGCAGCCGCAGGAGAGCCAAAGTTAAGGGAAGCGATCGCCCGCAAGCTCAAAGCTGATAATGGTCTAGATTATAAAGCAGAAAATGTCATCGTCACTAACGGCGGAAAGCATTCTCTGTACAACTTGATCGTGGCCCTGATCGATCCCGGAGATGAAGTAATTATCCCGGCTCCCTACTGGCTAAGTTATCCCGAAATGGTGACTTTGGTTGGTGGAGCCTCAGTGATTGTACCCACAGATGCTTCAACTGGTTATAAAATTACTCCAGAACAACTCCGAAAATCGATTACGCCAAAAACCAAGCTATTGATCCTCAACTCGCCATCTAACCCTACGGGAATGGTGTATACGCCAGCAGAAATTAAAGCACTGGCGGAGGTAGTAGTTGATGCAGATATCTTTGTTGTCTCTGACGAAATTTACGAGAAGATTCTCTACGACGGTGCAGAGCATATTAGCATTGGTTCCCTTGGGAAGGAAATTTTCGACCGTACCTTGATTAGCAACGGGTTTGCTAAAGCATATTCGATGACAGGGTGGCGGATTGGCTATTTAGCAGGGCCGCTAGAAATCATTAAAGCCACAAGTACCATTCAAGGGCATAGTACATCTAACGTGTGTACCTTTGCTCAATATGGTGCGATCGCGGCCTTGGAAAGTTCCCAAGACTGTGTAGAAGAAATGCGCCAGGCGTTCGCCAAACGGCGACAGGTAATGCTAGACAGACTCAACGCCATTCCTGGATTGAGTACTGCAAAACCTGATGGTGCTTTTTATCTTTTCCCTGACATCAGCAAAACAGGTCTAAAATCCTTAGAATTTTGTGATGCTCTCATAGAAGAACATCAAGTTGCAGTAATTCCCGGAATTGCTTTTGGTGCTGATGACAACATTCGTCTTTCCTACGCCACAGATATGGCAACTATTGAAAAGGGAATGGATAGATTAGAGAAATTTGTGCGATCGCGGATTTAGTCAATAGTCAGTAGTTTTTCTTCCCTGTCCTCCTCATCCCCCTTCCCTGCTCACATCAACCCCATCTCTTGCAAACCCTGACGAAGTCTCTTTGCTTCTTCAGGGTTATGTTCTTGGTGCAAAGCGATCGCATTTTTAAAAGCTGTTAAACTAGCTTGGTGATTGCCTACTTTTAGCTGCACTACACCCAAATTTTGATAAGCTTCTGCATAGCTGGGGTTTAACTTGATGGCTTTTTGATAACAAGCGATCGCATCTGTAAATAAACCCATAGCTTTCAATGTCATCCCAAGATTGTAATGTCCGCTAGCAAAATTAGGATCAATTTTTAAAGTTGTCTGATAAGCTTTTTTGGCATTTTTCAAGTCTCCGGCTGCTTTGAGTAAGTTACCAAGATTGTTATATGCTCCTAACTTTAAAATGGGATAAATAGGTAATTTGATTGCAGCTTGGTAGTGAACGCTAGCCTGTTGAGGATTTTGTAATCGATTGTAGGCAATGCCTAAATGGTAATGCAGTTCGTACAAAATCTCATAGTTTTCTTCACTAGTCCTAACTCCTCTTTTTAGCAGTTCTATACCTTCCTTAATTTTTCCAGTTTCTACATATAAAGCTCCCAACTTACTGCAAACATAAGGATCGTAAGGATGATTAGCAATAAACTGTTCCATTGCTGCTTGGGCTTTAACATATTTATTACCTTGAGCGATCGCGCTTTTTTGATATCCTTTGTGCAGAATTGCTACTCCTTGTAAGTAGCCAATCTGCCAGTGAGGTTCTTTCTTTAAAATTTCTGATACGCTGTCATCAACTAAAGCATGGTAAGGGCGGGAAAAACGAATTTCTGGGTGATGGCGAAAAAGCCTGGAAACCAAAGAATAGGGAGATTGCTCTGCACCTACCTCATGCCGAATTAAATTGATCAGTAGGTATTCTTCACTTTGAATAGCAGAGCGAATCTGTGGCACAATTTCTGGCTTTAATGTTTCATCTGCATCTAACACTAAAATCCAATCACCTGTGACATATTTTAGAGCTTCGTTGCGAGCCGTACTGAAGTTATTGTTCCATTGAAAGTGATGGACTTTTGCACCATGTGCTGTAGCGATTTCTGGAGTGCGATCGCTTGAACCTGTATCTAAAACGACAATTTCATCTACTACATTTTTCACACTGCTGAGACATTTAGGCAGTGTCGCTGCTTCATTTTTGACAATCATGCACAAGCTCAAATTCATAATTCCAGCAGTCTAATGATTTTAGAATTCTGACATATCTTCCTATCAACTGTGTAATTTTGATTGCTTGTTTGTAAATGATTGTAAAGAAAATCAATAAATCGAATTTTAACAGAAAAAACTATTTTCTTCTTTGTGCCTTAGTGTCTTTGCAGTTCAAATTTAGAAGCATACAATTTTAGCTTAACTTCGCAGTCTCGTCGTTGGTTAGCTTGGCTCATACCAACTTCTTAGAGAATAGTACTAGTAGAGTGAACGTGCGATCGCGATGGATAAAGCCATCAGGCATAATTTTCCCGTTATGAATGTTTCACTCATATCTGTGGCATTGAGATTCGCCCCAGTCAAGTTTGCCTCACTCAGGTTTGCTTCGCTTAAGTCAGCCCCACTTAAATCTGCCTACTGCAAATCTGCTTTCCACATCCTCACTCCACCCATTTTTTACTAACTTATTAGAGATCCAAAGTAGGCAGAGAATTTTGTAGAAAAAGGTTAATAAAAATTAACCAATAGTCCGGTTTGGTAATGATGAGTTGATTCATTAAGATATGTTGTTAAATGAATAATAGCATTCTGCAACGCTCAAAAAAACTATTCGTGAAATGATAAGTAATATAATAAATGACGTAATGTAATGCAATATTCTCACAAAAATGTCGTTCTTAATAACAGAAATATACAAAATTATTAATTTGATTTAATAATTAATCTAATTATGGCTTTTATATCAATCTAATTATTTTTAATAACCTAAAGTGGATTATAAGAAAATTATTAATGAATTTTTGAAAAAAGTCAGAAATAAACATATGAAATAAGCCGTGCTAATCACAAAAATAAAATTGTATTATCCTGTTTAACTGAGGCTTAATAAAGTTAATGTCACAGGAATGACACAGAATTCACACATTATATACATAGTATTGAAATACAAATTTAATAGGTATGAAGTAAAAATTTTTAGCTCTTTATACTACGTACAAAAAAACTGAGGTGTTATTCATTACTTGCTAAAGCTCGTAGGCAAACCCAATTATTTACGACTTACAGCCAATAGAGAGATTGCTGTTTTGATTCAGATTGCGACCAATATTATATCTACCTGGAGACTTAATTTATAGATTCATTTCGGCTCTACCTTGCTAAACTTACTCTTTACTCCGGGATTGTAGGAAATTGCAAGTAGGTAAGTTTTCTTAGATAACGCGAACATAGCTAGGTTTGAAATTATCCAAAATTTGTGTCTCTTGTTCCTAACCTTCTAATAGGTGTACACTCAGAATTAAGAGTTTATATAATAGGCAAGAGGATATAGATTATTGATAGCGATTTTCGCAATTAGCTATTACTATTGCTTTTAGTTAAATTCAGTACATTGACTAAACAATATAGAAAAATGTCGGCAATGAAAGCTTCATTCTTTACAAAAAACACAAGGTTACTACGCCAAAAGATTAAAGACTACATAAGCAAAGTGAAGCAATGGATTGAAGATACACCAGACAGAGCACTCTTAGAAGCTTACGAGGCTGCTCAGATAATTAGAAACATTGAAATTGAGCATTTTGGTAACCAAAAGATTTCTGTTTCAACAGGAAATTATACAGAAAATGTCATGTCTTATTGGCAAGGTTACCTGAAGAAGAATTTAACTATTATTAAAATAAAGCTAGCAGAATTTCGTTTAAGTCGCTCATTGTTGGATGTTTCTGATAGCACTATTTTAGAGAAACTACAGTTCATTGATGAAGTAATCTCCAAGTATAGTCCAAGAGATGAACAAATTGCTAGCAGTGCTATAGTGCCAATTTCTGAGCCGCTACAAATTAATAACAATGAAGTTAATAATAAAGTAGATTCATCTAATATAAAAATTCGTAAGGCTCCACCCCTCAGTCAAAAAACTGGATTTTTACCTCGGTCTATAGGCAGAACAATTAATAAAATTCAAGCAGACTTATCTCCACAAGCAGAAGAACAATTTGTTAGAGATTATCAGATTTCGCGAAAGAGAACAAGAATTGCATTAAGATTTTTCTTGATTTTAATTCTTGTGCCACTTTTAACTCAACATTTTTCTAAGCAATTATTAATAAGCCCTTTAGTAGAAAGGGCTAGAGGCGAAACAACGGCTCAAATTTTTCTCAATACAGATATGGAAGAAAAGGCTTTGAGCGAATTGAAGAGTTTTGAGAACAGACTAAAATTGGAAAGTTTATTACACAACTCACCAGCACTTTCCTCTGAAGGAGTTCAAGAACAAATTCGTGAGAAAGCTATTGAGATAGCTGAGGAATTTAGTCATGAAAGTAATAGTGCTATTAGCAATGTATTTGCAGATTTGCTTTCACTAGTTGCTTTTGGTGTTGTAGTTGCTATGAGCAAAAAAGAAATTGTAATTGTTAAGTCCTTTATAGATAATATTGTCTATGGTCTTAGTGATAGTGCCAAGGCTTTTTTAATTATTTTGTTTACAGATATATTTGTAGGATTTCACTCACCGCATGGATGGGAAGTTTTACTAGAAGGTTTCGCAGAACATTTGGGTCTACCAGCTAATAGAAGTGCTATATTTCTGTTTATCGCTACATTCCCTGTGATTTTAGATACTATATTTAAATACTGGATATTTCGCTATCTCAGTCGTTTGTCTCCTTCAGCATTAGCTACCTTTAAAGAGATGAATGAGTAATTGTCAATCATAAACTTGTGTAGATAAATGCTCTTTCTTGACAAAGTTGTTTGGATTACCGGAGCCTCATCTGGTATTGGTGAAGCATTAGCTTATCAATTTGCTAATCAAGGTGCAAAGTTAATTATCTCATCAAGAAACGAAGATGAATTGCTCAGAGTTAAACAAAATATCAGCAGCAACTGTTTGATTATTGCCTTTGATATTGCAGATTCTACAGCAGTAGAAAAGGCAGTAAATACTGCTATAAATTATTATGGCAAAATCGATATTTTGGTAAATAATGCAGGTGTTAGCCAACGTTCTTTAGCTGTTGATACCCAAATAATAGTTGACAGGAAAATCATGGATGTCAATTATTTTGGTACTATCAATATTACTAAAATGATTCTGCCATTTATGATTGCGAATGGTGGCGGGCAAATTGCGGTAATTTCAAGTATAACTGGCAAAGTTGGCTTTCCATTACGTTCGGCTTATGCAGCTTCCAAACACGCCTTGCATGGTTTTTTTGAAACATTGCAGTTGGAATTAAAGCCAGAAGATAAAATTTTCATTACTATCTTGTGCCCAGGAAGAATTAAAACTAATATCTCACGCAATGCTTTAAAATATGATGGGACTTTGTATGGGAAAATGGATGAAGGGCAAGAAAAAGGCATGACTGCTGAAATTTGCGCTCAAAAAATATTGAAATCTATTTATCAAAAAAAGCCAGAAGTATATATTGGTGGATTTGATATTTTGTTAGTGTATTTTAAAAGATACCTGCCTACATTATTTTATTGGATAGCTAGCAGAGTCAAACCAACCTAAAGTTAGGAACTTTTCTTGGTGCCATAAAAGTAAGGATTTACTTGCCAAAACTAAACCAGCACAACAAACGGTTTTCGTGAGCATTGCTCCATACAATATTATCTTCCTTTTATAAGTAAAGAGGTCACTTACTATAAATTGCTCCGTTGGTAAGCTTTTAAAATTGCTAGATGAAGTATTAACCTCTCTTGAGCTATAAATAAATACTCAGCCATTAGGTAGAAGCAATATTCTAATTGAAGATTTAGCCTGAGCATAGGAATTTCTTTTGAAAGCTATTCAGCCTTTTCAATAAATTAGGAAGTTACTCGATTTTTTATCGGGGATTGGTGTTTTTTAAAGAATGACTAAAAAATTAGTTTTATAAATGCCACAATTGATTTCCTTCTTCAGAAAGAATTGTTTAGGCAGGTACATCCACTTTCGGCAAATAGCCCCTCAGACTAGAAGTCTGGGGCTAAACAAACAAAGCCTGGCGACCCAGGCTCAATCTAATCCACGCAGTGTATTTGGTTTTTATAGCCGCGATTTCTAATCGCCTGATGTTTCTTTCAAAAGTGGATGCTTCCGTTTAGCACTCATTAACCATGTCGTGTTTCCTGCCAGAAAAAGGCTTTTGGGTTTGCAAAACGATCGCGAGATTTTATGAAACGAGAGTCATCCAGAGATTCATTGCTGAATTTACTATTGCCCCTAGCACTCATCTTGGGGTTAGTTTTAATCCTGAGTTTGAATGTAGGAGAAGGTAAAGGGGAGAGCACCTTAACAAGTCCTCTGGAGACATGGCTTAAAGTCATTGTTGGTTATTTGGCAGCAGGGACAGAAATTGCCGCAGCAGTTGTGATTGGTGGAGCGGTAATCCGAGGTATGGCTACCTATCTGCGATTGTTGTTTGCTCGTTCCAAACAACAATTCGATGCCACAGAAGCAATTCGTCTGCAATTGGGGCGAGTACTGGGATTGGGCTTGGAATTCACCGTTGCCAGCGATATTTTGCGGACAGCAGTAGCACCTACTCGCCAAGATATTTTGAATTTGGGAGCGATCGTCCTGCTGCGAACACTACTGAATTATTTCTTGGAGCGGGAGATTCAGCAGGGAGAACAACGCCGCTTGCCTGAGGTGGAGCTTGATAGGAGTATACGATGAAATCCCACCGTTCCAGCTTAAAACCTTTGGAAGGTGCGAACCGCTCACTCCGCAGCCGCCTCAATTGGAAGGGTGAATTGGCACTAGCTACTGCTCCAACATTACTCATATTGAGTATGTTAGCCCTGGTAGAAGTACTAAGCCGCCAGCGCTTGTTGTTTGCGTCCCTGGCTTCTAGCGCCTTTCTCATTTATCTCGACCCCCAGCACGGTACAAACACAGTAAGAACTCTAGTAATTTCCCAAATGATGGCAGCCGGGATCGGATTTACAACTTACATGCTGCTAGGTTCGGGTTATGTGTCTGGTGGAACCGCAATGATCATCACAATCGTACTGATGATTCTGCTAGATGTGATGCATCCTCCGGCTGTTGCCACATCTTTAAGTTTTGCCTTAAAAGCTGGCAATGAAAACAATCTAGTTTTGTTTGGTTTGGCAGTAAGCATCACTACCCTGTTGGTTGGACTAGAACGCTTTGCTCTGTGGCTGCTGGTACACCTTAGCCCGAAGTAGTTCCATGCTGATCTATGCAAACATTCAAAAGTGCAATATTTTCCAGGAGAGACAGATGATAGAAAACGAACACTTTACTTCTAAGTTCTGGGAAGAACTACAGGCGCTATCAAAACTCCAAGATGGAGAAATGCAAGCTGCATCAGCCAAAAATTTTAATTAGGAATTAATTTCTCGCTATCAGTCAGGTATCTAATGTTTCCACTTTGGTTAAAAGCAGGTTTCTGGGGTTTAGTTGGCGGCTCAGCGCTGCTATTGGGTTGTGCTGTTGGTTACTACGCTAAGATTCCTCAACGGGCCATTGCCGCAATTATGGCTTTTGGTGCTGGTGTGCTAATTTCAGCACTAGCGTTTGAATTAATGGATGAAGCTTATAAGCGTGGCGGCTTTGACTCAACAGCGATCGGATTTATCAGTGGTGCTGTTGTATACACAGCAGCGAACTGGTTGCTGTCCCATCAAGGTGCGAAGCATCGTAAGCGCTCAGGTGAACAGCAGCCATCGGAGGGAGAAAATAATGGGAGTGGACTAGCGATCGCAGTTGGTGCATTACTCGACGGTATCCCAGAATCTATCGTGATTGGTGTCAGCATGATTGATGGAGGAGTTGTCAGCTGGGTAACTGTGGCGGCTGTTTTTCTCTCCAACGTTCCCGAAGGACTCTCTAGCGCTGCTGGGATGAAAAAAGCCGGGCGTTCAACTGCTTACATTTTTGGTGTGTGGGGAGGAATTGCCATTATCTCTGGCATAGCAGCATTTTTAGGCTATGCATTGTTTAGTCATACCAATTTAAATTGGAGACAGGGCAGATAAGGTAAACTGAGAATTGTTGTTTAG
>NZ_MTAV01000144.1 GCF_002154695.1 Nostoc sp. T09 | reverse complement strand
TAATACCAATTCAAAAAATGTTTGCGACAGATAAGGCATTAAGGATGAAGTCGTAACCAGCCAAAGAAGCAGCAATTTGAGGAGTTAGATCGGCCAGAAGTTGAGCAACTTTAGTTCGCAAACTCTCTAAGTTATCAAATAACTCCCACTTCAAGTCCTGCTTAAGATGTTCCCAAATTCGTTCAATTGGGTTGAGTTCAGGCGAATGGGGTGGTTGAAACAACAACACAATGTTTTCTGGGACTTGTAAGCGTTTGGCTTTATGAAACAAGCCATTGTCAACCTGAAGAACGTTAAGCGAGTTAGGATAGCAGGCAGCGAACTCGTTCAAAAATTGCTGGTAGCATTCAGTATCAACATGAGAGAACTGCCAAAACAAACTTTCACCTGTAAGCGGTTCGACTGGGACCTATAGCCAAAATGCTTTAAACTGCCATTGCCATTCACCAATGGGTTTCACCCCAGGTAAGGTAATCTTGCGTCCCTCGATGGTTTTTAGTCCAAATCTACTTTCATCTTGTACAAAATAACGGATATTTTCGTACTCGGGTAACATGATGCTGGCATATTGACTAATTAGTTGCAGATCGTTGGCAAGGTTTTTTTAAAAGCCTCAAGTTTCTCTTTGTCTTGCTTTCGGTTACGCGGACGTGGAACTTTGAGCTTTGCTTTAAGCCTGTAACGTGCCAGATGATGTACAGTTGCGTACTCGGCTTGCACACCCAAGGTGATATCCAACCAATGTTGTATTTGTGTGTATCGTTGGAACCCACCTTCTGGTTCTTCGAGTTGTTTTTTTAAACTCGATACTGCCCAATCTGGTATTGCTCTTTTTCGACCTGAACTCGTTCCAAATTCAACAACCGCCTCAATTCCTCTTTCTCGATAATCTGCCAACCATCGATGTACTGTACCTCGATGTTTTCCCAATATTTTAGCGATCGCACTCACACTCATTTCTTGCCCTTTAATCAGATATAGGGCTTGTATACGTTCTTTGAGTCGAGCATTTTTCTGTTGGCGAACTAACCCTTCGAGTTCTTCAACACTTTCTTGAATATCGATATGCACTACCCCTGTCATCACTCACCCAGAATGCTACCTATACTTAGATTTACCATCTGTCGCATTCTTTTTTCAAATTGGTATAA
>NZ_MTAV01000143.1 GCF_002154695.1 Nostoc sp. T09 | reverse complement strand
CACGGCGGTGACAGAAGGGGGGGCTAGTGATAGTTACTCGTTAGTTCTCAGTTCCCAACCGACGGCGAATGTCACCATTACCTTGGCAACGCCAGCGCCAAGTAATCAACTGAGTTTTGATAAGACCACCCTCACCTTCACCCCAACTAACTGGAATACAGCACAAGTAGTCACAGTCACAGCAGTCAACGATACTGCTGTTGAGGGGACACAAACAGTCAATATTGCTCATACTGTTAGCAGTACAGATAGCCAATACAACAACGTCGCTGTTGGCAATGTAGGAGTTACCATTACTGATAACGACTCTGCTCCAACACCAGGAGCGATTCGGATTGATACAGGCGCAACTCAGGCTTACACAGATACCAAAGGTCAAGTATGGCAAGCTGATAAATACTTTGTAGGAACTAGTAGTGTCTATACGACCACTGCACCAATTGGTAAGACAGAAGATGATGTGATTTACCAAAGCGATCGCTTTGCCAAAAACCTGGCTTATCAGATTCCGGTAGCAAACGGTAACTACAGCGTAAATCTCCACTTTTCTGAAAATTACCAGACAGACTTCAATAAACGAGTCTTTGATGTCGCTCTAGAAGGACAGCTAGCCTTTGATGACGTAGACATTTTTAAACAATCTAAAAATGCTTTCTTCCCTGGTAATAACTCTGCCCTAGTCTTATCGGCTCCGGTAGTAACTGTAAATGATGGCATACTCAACATTAATTTGGATGCCAGCCTAGACAACGCTACAATCTCAGGGATTGAAATCATTCCATTGACTGCGCCACAAGTAATTTGGACACAAACAGGGGGTAATACCGCCGTTGCTGAGGGTGGTGCGGGTGATAGTTACTCATTAGTTCTCAATACCAAACCTACCGCAGATGTTACAGTCCAACTGGCAACTAATATTGCTAACCAGATTACTCTAAATAAAACCAGCTTTACCTTCACTGCCAATAATTGGAATGTTGCTCAAAGCGTTACTATCAATGCTGTTAACGATACGACTGTAGAGGGTAATCACTCAGTTAATATCAGTCACAACGTTACAAGTACAGATAGCAACTACAACAAGATCAACATTCCCCAAGTAGCTGTCAGTATTACAGATAACGAAACTGTTCCTATCAGCTTCACCCAGAAAGTAGTAGCTACAATATCTGAATCCACACCTGCTGGCCCAACTACAGGTGCTTGGGGCCCGGATGGCAGACTTTATGTAGGTGATTACGATGGAACAATCAGAGCATACACCTTTGATCAAAACTACAACGTCACCAATACTCAGGTAATCACGGCTGTCAAAGGTTTATATAACAGTGATATTTTAGGTATCGCTTTTAACCCTTATGATACTTCTGATTCCCCAACTATCTACGTTGCTCATAGTAAGCTCTATGCCAATCGTGGCGGAGCCTTCCCAGAGACTGAACTTTCTCCCTATAGCGGTCAAGTTTCCATCTTGGAAGGGCCTAATTTTTCTCAGCTAACACCTTTGATTACAGGACTGCCAACTTCAAACCATGACCACGGGGTTAACGGTTTGACGTTCGATAACAAAGGCGATTTATACATTAATATCGGTGGAAACACTAATGCGGGTGTAATCAACGCCAATATCGGCGGTATTCCTGAATCTCCTTTCTCTGCTGCTATCCTCAAAGCAGAAATTTCAAAACCAACCTTCAACGGGCAGATTAAGTATTCTCTTCCATCTGACTTTAAACCACCTAATGGATTAACCTTTGACCCAGCCACCAGTCAGGTATTTGGAGATAAAGCAACTGTTAAACCTGGTGTAGATGTGTCTGTATACGCTAGCGGACTTCGGAATCCTTACGATTCTGTGTTTACAACCGAAGGACGTCTTTATACCACAGACAACGGTCATAATGCAGGCTTTGGAGACCTGTCTACCTCAGCTACAACCTCTATACCTGCACCTGGCGCTCCAGATGAACTGAACCTGATCGAACAGGGTAATTACTATGGAAGTCCTAATCGCAATCGCGGAGTTTCTGACCCTCGCCAGAATGTTTTTCATGGACCAACTGAAGCTAGTATTCCTGGAGTATATACAGCTCCACTAGCTACTTCAATGGCCTCAACCAATGGTATAGATCAATATCGGGCAACGACATTCAATAATCAATTGCGAGGTAATTTAATCGCTCAGCGATGGAATGCAGAAGTCTATAGCTACAAGCTATCAGCAGATGGTAGGCAAGTGCAAAAAACTGACACCATCAATAATACTGGGGGTAATCTCGACATATTAGCGGGACCTGGAGGTGCAATTGTTGGTATTGATTATAGTGACAAAAAAATTAATGTTGCGACTCCTAACGACGCCGCTGCAATAGGCGTCACCGCTTACGATATCTTCCCCTGGAGAGCAGCAGCAAATAATGATGCTGGTAAAAATACATTCGTTATTGGTGGGAAGAACTTTGGTAGTTTGGCAAATACTCAAGTTATTATCGGTGGTAAAGCTGCAACTCTTACCGAAGTTAGCAGCCAAAGAATTAAAGGTATTTTGCCAACCTTTACCAACACCAATCCCATTGACTTGTTGGATGTAACGGTTAATAGTAATGGTCAGTCTTCAATCATTGCAGATGCTTACTTGCCATTGTATGGTTCTGCTACTTTCGTTTAAAAAAGTCAGCATGACAGTGGTTAGATTTCGATGAAGTGACACTTGTAATCTGGCAGTTTTAGATTACCAATTATGCAGAGTAGGGGTACAAAAATTTTGTGCCCCTTTTTTCCTAAATTTGAAATAATTTTGTTGTAATTGCAATAAACTCAACCGTGAGTAATTATCTGCTCGCTAAGACGATCGCCTGTTGTAAAAGAGTGAGCGATCGCCTTACAGAAAAACTCAAAAATAAGGCGATCTTTTGTTGTATAAGAGTAGTGTAATGTCTACGACGGGCTACGCTTACGTACTACGCGCACTGCCGATGAGGTATCGCTTTATTGAGGTATTAATGAAGGCTTGGTTTCAACCACTTTCTCTTGATTAATCTCTTCTCTAACAGCACTTTCACCTTTACGGAATTGCTCAAATAATTCAAAAAAGTTATTTAATGCATCTTTTTCATCCGCAGAATAGAAAAGAATAATACTATCCCATCCATGCGAAGAGGTAATCTTAAATCTTGTTTGTATCCAATCTTGAAATTGATTAAATTGTATCTCTTGTTGAGTTGGTGGTAATCCTAAATCTGCTCTGGAACTCATGTATCCGTCTAAAAAAGCTCTCAACTGAGTAATTGAAGTTTTACCCAAAAACATTCCCGGTCTTTGTTTAATTCTTTCGAGCATTTCATAGAGATATTCATCGGGAATTACAGTAATAGTATGATGATTCTTTGGCATAATCTTTAATAATTAAAAGTTTTCTTCTGTGACTTGAAACTGCTGCCCGGAATATAATTTATTATAAAACACTAAATTAGCTAACCAGTGTTCTCTGAGAAGTCCATCAGGATGATGATTATCAAAAATCATTTCCACTTCATTTATTATAATTGCAATACCTTGATGGCGACCGTTAAGAGAAATTGCATCCCCTGACACACTTTCATCATAAATATAACTATTGCGTCCTATTGCTGAACCTGTATAAAGTTTTATCCGCTTTCCAGGAATTCCTTGTAATGTTAAATAATCTTGGATAGCTTGAGCGCATTCAATACATTCAAGATTTTTATATTTTCTAATTATTTTTTTAATTTGGTAAATTTGATCAATACTAATAGTCAAATTTTTTACGATAAACTCAACTGTGAGTGATTATTTTATCACTAAGGCGATCGCACTCTACACCCTCAAAATCTGCCAAAGTGCGATCGCCTTGCAGAAAATCTCAAAAACTAAGTGATCGCCTGTTGTGTAAGAGTGAGCGATCGCTTAATGTAGATATTCAATTCTCAAATATTTTATGCTTATCTGGTTAAGTCCATTATCATGAGTTTATGAGAGAGCCGATAGGGCAACAGCTACGAACTTTATACCGACTTTGCCATCTACTTACTAACATGATGTTGCAGCCAATTCACATTGTGCGTTTAGACGAACGAACACTTAACTTGTTTATTTTAGCTGGACAAGATGAAGAGATTGAGCTAGAAATTCAAGCAGATGGGAGTATTGAGCTATGACTAAAGCTAATTACCCTGCAATGAGCGATCGGGAATTAAAGCAATATATTCTGACTCACCGTGACGATCAAGAGGCTTTCTACGCCTACATGGATAGACGACGTTCTCGTCCTGATAAAACTGCTATAGAGTTTGATGATCCAGATTGGGAAGAAAAAATATTATCAGTGATTAGTGCACAGCTAACTTCCGAACATTAAAAATTTAACAGAAGCTTCATTTTTTTGGAAAAAGAAGCGATCGCCTGTTGTGGAAGAGTAGTGCGATCGCCTTGCAGAAAACCTCAAACATAAAGTGATCGCCTGTTGTCGAAGAGCGATCACCTTGCAGAAAACCTCAAACATAAAGCTATCACTTGTTGTGTATGAGTAATGTTGATCGCACCCCACACGCCCAAAATCTGCCCTAGTGCGATCGCCTGTTACTGCATTGTAGTCTTAGGTTCGCGTCTGCCACGATTTTGGATCTCTGCGACCATGAAAAATAGCTGTGACAATCACTCGACTCGAAACAATTCGATAGTACACAGCATAAGGAAATCGTCGTACTATTGCTCGTCGAACATCATGGTAGTCCACTGCATAGGATTCTGGCATCTGGGAAATTCGATTCACAGTCTCGTCTATACATTCCAAAAACTCATCGCCCAAACCCGTTTTCTGGCTTTCATACCAACTGTACGCTTCATTGAGTTCTTCTCGAACCTCTGGGCGAAATACCAGGACATAATTCATTGTTGTCCCTTAATTGACGCTTTGATTTCCTCCCAAGTCAGCACATTATCTGGATTTGAATCGTAATCAGCAATTCGACGATCAAGCTCTTGCTTTTGTGCATCGGTTAAATCAGGGTAAACTTGCTCAGCTGCGATGCCATCCCAAATTGCCTGCACAATACGGATTCTATCTTCCACACTCAGAGTTGCAATTTCGTTCAAGGTAGCTGTGATGTCCATGCTGATTAATTTTGGAGGAAAAAGTAAGCGACTGGTACACTTCAAATATAACGGAGACGATTTTGTCTATCAAATTGAACGCTGCAATTGACAATGTTAGTCTAAAAACTTCACAACAAACCTGTGAGCGATCGCTTTGCAGAAAACCTCACAAACAAAGCGATCGCCTTGCAGAAAATCTCAAACATAAAGCGATCGCTTGTTGTAAAAGAGAGAGCGATCACCTGCTATTGGCTCTTGATATAATCAACTTGATTCATAAAAAACATTATGTTTTCTATCAATTTTGGTAATTGTAAAGCAGTTACAAGTATAGCTTTTTTGGGCTGACTATTCTGTTGACTACGCACATTGACCCAATGCTTTGGAAAATTACATTTATACCAATTTTGTAAACTATCCTTTTTCTTGTTCACGTTACCAGTATGCAAGAGGAATTTGTCACTATTTGCGTCTTTAGCAAAGAGTCCTCCGTATCTGCTGCCAGTTCCATCGCATACAATATTAGTTTCAACTATAATTTTTTTATTATCTTTGGAAAATCCAAAACCATTCCAATAGATGATTTTAGTTCTTTCTATTCCGTTATTTTCATATTTGTTTTGATTCTTTGAGTTTTTGAAAGGCTGATTGATATAAGAATGAGCAAACCAGATATAATCATTATAAATTGTATGAATATTGGTTATATTGCCTGGATTGAGATTACGATAATCAGTTTGCTTCAATTCAACTCTCAAAAATTCATTCAGTAGTTCTTGACAAGATGTTATTTCTTGAGGTTCAGTAATTATGCTTAACATTTATTAGATACAATTGAATCCCGATTTTAACATCTTGTATAAAAAATGGGGTTAAGATTAATTAAGTCGGGCTGGAAGATTCTCAAAACATCTCTTAACTCACTGCATAGTCTGTAAACTGTCTCATAAAAGGAGACTGGAAACCTAATACAATATCTTCCTTGGGAACACCTGCAGCTACCAAATTAGCAGCAATATCATCCTCTATAGCATTCCATTGAAGCCAAATCTTTCCATTTTTAATATCAATATGGATGATGCAACTATGTACCCAGTTTTGACCTTCCCAGCCTACATGAACTATTTGATAATGGTCGTGTTCTGTATCAAAAATTGTCTCAACTTCTATATTTCCGTAAGCTGGTTTTTGCTCACTATGAGCATATAATATTTCTTGTACAAGCTGGCGATACCGAGTTAATTTATCCATTGGAAAATCACCTCTTGCTCTACATCAATATATATTAAATTTTCCTCCGCCAACTTACTTAAATTATTAATGCTTACCAAATCGCTGCTAAATTCAAAATAAAGCCTTGCAAAACATTCTCCCCTGACAGCGTAGCAGGAGAATCCAACACCTCAACCTCTTGTCCTTGGCGATAAATCTCAACTTGCCGAGAGTTGCGGTTGATTAACCAACCCAAACGTGCACCATTATCTCGGTATTCTCTCATCTTTTCTTGAGTTGCTTTCAAACTATCACTTGGCGAAAGTAACTCAACTACAAAATCAGGACAAAGTGGGATAAATTTTGTTTGTTGTTCTTGATTCAGTCCATTCCAGCGTTCCAGCTTCACCCAAGAAGCGTCGGGAGAACGATCCGCACCGTTGGGAAGTTTAAAACCACCTGAAGAATCAAAGGCGATGCCAGTTTCATCTGCATCTGCCCAATTAAATAACTGTTGATTTAGCCTACCATTACGGTTACTGGTTTCGCCTCCAGTAGGTGGCATAATAATTAATTCTCCAGTTGCAGTACGTTCAAATCTCAATTCACGGTTTGCTTGACATAGATTAAAAAATTGCTCATCTGTCAGTTCCAATACTGATTGAAGGTTTAGTTTTAAAGCATTCATAGGTGTATTGGGTACTCCAGATTGAAAGGTTAAGGCAGGCGTATTGCCTGCCCTACAATGATTATTCTATCCCTTCAATCCGGTCTTCAACTTCTTGGTACAACTCGCGGAGGCGGTTTAAATTCTCTTCGCTAGTCTCCCAATAACCGCGACCATTCACTTCCAACAAAGTTGATACAACCTTGCGGAAAGAATGGGGATTAAGATTCATCAACCGTTTCTGCATTTCTTCATCTTTGATGAAGGTTTCGTTGGTATCTTCGTAAATCCAGTTATCTACAGCGCCGGCTGTCGCACTCCAACCCATTGTATTTACCAACCGCTTGGAGAGTTCGCGCACACCTTCGTAACCGTGAGATAGCATCCCCTCGTACCATTTGGGATTTAATAATTTAGTACGAGCATCTAAGCGCACGGTTTCTGATAATGTCCGCACTTGGGCGTTGGCTGTGGTGGTATCTGCAATGTAAGATGCTGGTGTTTTACCATCACCCCGCAGACTTGCAACCAGCTTGGTAGGATCTGAGTCGAAGTAGTGGGAAACGTCCGTCAAGCTAATCTCGGAAGAATCGAGATTTTGGAAAGTCGCATCAGCAGTTTTTAGAGTAGTTTCAAAAATCTGCCGGGATTCGTCCATCACACCGGGGTTATCTGAGTTGAAGGCGAAGGATTTCCGCTTCAGGTACATTTCCTGTAACTCGGCTTCACTATCCCAAGTGCTGTTTTCTACTGCCAAGTTGATATTTGACGAGTAGGAACCGGAAGCATTGGAGAAGACGCGAGTTGCTGCTTGACGCAGATTAATTCCCATGTCCTCGGCTTGTTGCAAAGCGTGTTTGCGAACAAAGTTCATTTCTAAAGGTTCATCCGCCTCAGCCGCCATCTTCACGCCTTGATCTAGCAGGTTCATTTGGTTGATGAACAAGTCGCGGAATACACCAGAACAGTTGATTACCACGTCAATTCTAGGGCGTCCCAACTCTTCTAAAGGTATCAATTCTAACTTGTTCACTCTTCCCAAGGCATCGGGAACTGGGCGTACACCCACCATCCACATGATTTGCGCTAGGGATTCACCGTAAGTTTTGATGTTATCGGTTCCCCAAAGCACGCAGGCGATGGTTTCTGGCCATTTACCGTCGTTTTCGGCTTTGTTTCTTGCCAATAGCCGATCCACAACAATTTTGGCTGATTGTACCGCCGCAGTTGTGGGGATGGATTGAGGATCGAGGGCGTGGATGTTCTTACCTGTGGGTAATACATCCGGGTTGCGGATGGGGTCGCCACCTGGGCCAGGTAGGATGTACTCGCCTTCCAAGCCTTGGAGTAATCCACCGAGTTCGTTATCTGCACAAACTTGTTGTAAGCAAAATTCCAAATACTCAAATAATGGTTTGAGGGCGGCGGTATCAACTTTGGTATAGCCTGCTTTGTGCAATGATTCTACCCAAGGTTCTTTTTTGCCCATGTTGAAGAAATTTAACCGAGAAACAAGGGAAACTCGTCCTTCTGCGTCGGTTTGTTCTTTCACAAGGGCGCTAACTGCACCACGGGTGGCTAAGGTAATGTCTTGCAATAGCTGGACATCTTCTAAAATGCCTTTGTCGTTATTGTGGTAAATATCGTCAATGTTACGCCCAATGCTGTTGGCGATAATGCGGGGTAAGCTGAGAATTTCTTCTTCTTGACGATCTAAGGAAGCAATGTTGACCAAAGTTGCGATCGCTTCTTCTGCTGTTGGTGGTTTACCAATGATATGCAATCCACAAGGCAACAACCGAGATTCAATTTCCATCAACTTGCGGTAGACGTTGCCAACGATATTATCTCGCTCTTCAGCGTCCATATCCTTAGCATCGGTTTCTGGCAAGTTGATATCTTTGTCCAGGTTCACCATCCGGCATTTATCCATGATGGAGTTGACAATGGGGATACCGCGTCCTGTATCTTTCAGGGTTTGGTAAGAAGCAATCAACTCGCTGAGTTCTTTCAAACCTTTATATAAACCAGCATTTTCTGCGGGCGGTGTCAGGTAGGAAATTGTCTCGGCATAGCTGCGGCGCTTGGCAATTGTCGCCTCGCTGGGGTTATTGGCTGCGTAGTAATACAGGTTAGGAATTGTGCCAATTAGTTGGTCTGGATAGCAATCACCAGACATCCCCATCTGCTTACCTGGCATAAATTCCAGGGAACCGTGAGTACCAAAGTGCAGTACAGCATCAGCTTCCCAAACTTGCTCTAGGTAAGTGTAGTAGGCAGCAAAACCGTGGTGAGGGCTAGCAGAACGGGAGAAAAGCAGCCGCATCGGGTCGCCTTCGTAACCAAAGGTAGGCTGAACACCGATAAACACATTGCCGAAATGTTTGCCGTAAATCAGCAGGTTTTGCCCATCGCTGTTGAGGTGTCCGGGAGGTGGACCCCAGTTTTCTTCTAAGCGTTGGGAGTAAGGCGTCAGCGCTTCATATTCTGGCACTGACATTTTATAGGCGATGTTAAGTTCTGGGCTGGCGTACTGCGCTTGGGCGTCGTGGATGACTTCTTGCATCAACGCCTCGGCTGATTCCGGTAATTCCGGCAAGTCGTAGCCGTTATTCTTGAGGGCTTTCATCACCTCGTAAATGGAACCGAATACATCCAAGTAAGCAGCAGTACCCACATTCCCTTTATCAGGGGGGAAGCTGAAAACTGTAATTGCAACTTTTTTATTCAGCTTGGGTTTGCGGCGGAGATTCGCCCACTTTAAGGCACGTTTTGCTACCGCTTCCACACGGTCTTGGAGAGCGATCGCTTTGCCTGTAGTACCATCTCTACCTGATAAAATTATCGGCTCAATTGCTCCATCCAATTCCGGTATGGCAATTTGCAAAGCTACTTGAATTGGATGTAACCCTAAATCGCTGTCCATCCACTCTTCTGTGGTTTGGAATACTAAGGGCAATGCCACCATGTAAGGGCGATTTAAGCGCTTGAGTGCGTCGATTGCTTTGGGATGGTCTTGTCTGGCTGGCCCACCTACTAGGGCAAAGCCAGTCAGCGAGATTACAGCATCTACCAATGCCGTTTTATTAGTTGGTTCGTAGAAGTAAGCATCTACAGGCTTGGAGAAATCCAAACCACCAGCAAATACTGGTAGTACTCTGGCTCCTAATGATTCCAACTCCTGCACGATTGCCACATAGTGGGCGTCATCGCCTGTTACTAGGTGAGTGCGTTGCAATACCAACCCAACACAGGGAGCCAAGGGGTCTTTGAGATCGCTAGGGATATCCTTACGGGTTGTGTACCAGTTAAGGTACTCTCTGACATCCTCAAACATACTCGGGGCTAAAGGATGCCAAATCCCCAAATCGGGATATACCACTGGCGCTTGATATGTAGTAGATGCAAGATTTTGTTTTTCTACACCTTTTAATACATATTTATCAGTCAGCATCAGCAAGAAGTTTTCCAGGTTTTCTGGCGAACCTCCTAGCCAATACTGAAAACTGAGCATGAAATTTCGGGCATCCTGTGCTTTGTCCATTGGCAGAAACTTCAGCACCTGTGGCAGAGTTCGCAACAGTTTCAGCATTCCATCTTGGAAGCCTGCACCGGATTTTTCCTTGCGCTTCCGCATGAATTGAGCGATCGCACTCTTTGACTGACCCAACTGTGCCAAAGAAAAGCTGCCCATTTTGTTAAGGCGCATAACTTCTGGCATTGAGGGGAACACAACAGCCACATCTAAGCGATCGCGGTATGGCTCTACTGCGGCTACTACTTTCTGTGCTAAGTCTTCAATGAAAATCAGTGAGGCGATAAATATATTGGCAGTCTCGATATCCCGTTTGAACTCCTCGTAGTTCTCTGAATCTCGGAGTTCCTCAATTAAGTACCCGCTGATTTCAATCGCAAGGTTGGGATGGTTAGAGTTAATGGTGCGAACAGCTTGCGACAATGCACTCTGGTACTGGGACTCAAGCACGACATAGACCACCTTGATTAAATTACGTCCGCGTAAATTATCAGGCGCAATATGTCTGATGGTGGACTTGACGTGGGTGAACATGCAGATAGGCTCCTTTGATGCGCGTTCTCTACTAGAAGTTCATCACGGCTGAACCTGCCGCTTGTAACTTCGATTTATTTTTAGCAATATGAATTTTTTTTATCAGAAAACGCTTACCAAATAGTCATTTTCTCGTGTAACTGACACAAATCGATAAACATAATGACATATTTCTTTGCAGATATTGATTTTTGACGAGAGTATTTGCTACACTTAATGTTAAAAAATATAAATAGATACTTATCTAACTTGTAATTTTGTAGGTAGTATGCTTACTCTTTAACCACAGAGCGATATTATTTCTATTTTAAACTAGTCATTTTTAATACAAAGCAATTTTTACAAAGGAATATGATGAAAGCTAGTCTTCACAATGGTAGCTTTTAATACAAAAATCTTGTTTTTATTGAAGTTGAACAGCTTCAACTTATTTGAGTGAGATGTTAAATTAAACACGGTTGATGCAGAAATCAGCGTCTCAACTTCAGCAACAGATGCAATTACAGCCAGTTGATATTCTTATTCTCTCCAATGGTCCAGGTGAAGTAACGACTTGGGTACGTCCAGTAGTGAGGGCATTGCGGCAACAACTGGGCGATGATCGTTCTGTTGTCAGGATTTCCGTAGTTTTATCCCCTTGTCCACATGCTAGCGGTAAAGAGGCAGCGATCGCCCTTTCTTACCCAGAAGTAGACCGAGTTCAGGGAGCCGAACATTTTTGGCAGTTTTTACTTTGGGGTAAAACTTTTGATAATTGGGATTGGAGAAGTCGCGGAGTCATTGTTTTCTTAGGCGGGGATCAATTTTTTCCCGTTGTCATCGGTAAAAAACTTGGTTACAGCACAGTTATTTACGCAGAATGGGATGCTCGCTGGTACAGCTTGATTAACCGCTTTGGTGTGATGAAACCGAAAGTTGCTGAACGCGTTCCCCAGAAATATGCCCACAAATTTACTGTTGTGGGGGATTTAATGCTAGAGGCGCAGAGTTCACTCAGGACTCAGGACTCGGGACTCAGCACTGAACTCATCGGTTTGTTACCTGGGTCAAAAGCTGCCAAGTTAGCTCAAGGAGTACCATTAACATTAGCGATCGCGGAATACATCAACGCAAAAAGACCCCAAACCAAGTTTGTGATTCCCGTAGCGCCGACTTTGGATTTACAAACTTTAGCTAGTTTTGCCGAGCCGCAGAAAAATCCTTTTGTTGAAACCTTTGGCTTTGGCGGTGCTTCCTTAATTTTCTCAGATGACAACCAACAGAAGCCAGCACTCAAAACAGCCAATGGCTTAACTGTGGAACTTTGGCAAGAAACCCCCGCCTATGACTTGTTATCTCAATGTAGTATCTGTTTAACTACAGTCGGAGCCAACACAGCCGAACTCGGTGCTTTAGCTGTGCCGATGCTGGTTTTGCTACCAACGCAACAACTTGATGCCATGCGTTCTTGGGATGGTTTGCCGGGTTTATTAGCTAATTTACCAGGCTTGGGTTCAACATTTGCCAAAGTAATTAACTGGTTATTTCTCAGACGTAAAGGTTTATTAGCTTGGCCAAATATCTGGGCACAAGAAGAAATAGTACCCGAATTAGTAGGACAACTCCAACCACCAGAAATTGGAGAAATGGTATTAGATTTACTGGCTCATCCAGAAAAATTAGCGCAAATGCAACTCCAGCTACGCAATGTTAGAGGTGAAGCAGGAGCAGCACAACAATTAGCAACTTTGGTTAAGGAAGAGATACATATGTAAGGATTTCTTACCTTCTACCTACTGCCTTCTGCCCTAATCTGAAGAACTCCCGTCCCGCCGTCCTAGTTCATAAATACCGGAACCAATAGCAGCGAGTATACCTGTGCTAATTCCCCAACTAGGGCCCAAACTAATTTCTACGCCCCAGTGAACTAAAGCACCAACTATCAAAAAAGGCACAATACTAAACACCGAAGCGTAAAAAGCGTTTTGGGATTCTCTGCCCTTACGAGTTTTTTCAAATTCTGACTGGCTGGTGTAAAGCGATCGCTCGGCAAAATTAAACCAACGGTTTAATTGTTCAATCACCCATTCACTCAGCGGGTTAAAAGCTAAATATAGCGCCAAAGACCACAAACTCGCTCCTGCGATCGCAATTGTGTCCAATTCAAAGTGGAAAGGCCAAATGTCTGTCAGCATAGTTTGTCGGAGTCTTACAAAGGCGCAATTTTTAGCTATAAAACTTTGATAAATGCTAGATTAACCTTTTAAATAAATTAAATTATCAGGCTTTTGCCGGATTGGCAACTCTCTTTTAGGTAAATTATCTCAGCCATAGCGTTGTTTACAGCCACTTATGTATGAATTAGCATACCAATCACATCCGTAAAAACTAGCATAAAGATTCTACACTAAATATTACTTAATCCGTAATTACTAGCTAACAGCTGCGCTAATTAGCGATTATACTTGTGTACTGAAATGTATTAAAAATGCTGATTACGTCCGATTTTGTGGTTTCAGATTTCAATAGTTGAACGAACAAATTTGACAGTTAAAAAAGCATGATATTGTCAGCTAGATAACTTGGCATGGTAATATGGACGAGCTAAATATTGTCATGTCACCAATATTGAGATATCAATGATCACGTAGCTTTCATAAAAGCTTTTTTAACCAGATTCAACTCAAGATATTTAAGCAATTTACTGATAATTTTATTGAATTGAGGAATAAAAAAATGAGTAAGCGGCGACAAAGAGTATTAGCATCAGGAGCCACTTTATTAATATTAGGGTTGAGTCTTGTAAGTTTAATTACTATATTACCTAAACCAGAAATTGCCAGAGCTAGAGAAGCTAAGTCAAACAAAGCAAATACAGGTAACGCTTGGCTCGCCGCTTCTTTCCCTGTAGAAAACTTTCAAAGTTACACTTCTGCCTTTGGTTATCGCCGTTCTGCTACTGGTGGTGATAACTGGGAATTTCATGGAGGCTTAGATATTGCCGCCCCCCAAGGTAGTTACATTCGCAATTGGTGGGGTGGTACAGTCATTAAAGTTGGCGATCGCAATGCCTGTGGCACCCATATAATCATTAAATCTGGAGCGTGGGAGCACACCTACTGCCACATGGAAGGACATGTCGAAACCGCCTCCGGTCGCCGTTATCTAGTTGATCGCTCAGGTGGAATTCAAATTGCTGAAGGTCAAAAAATACCAACTGGTCTGAGAATTGGCAGAGTAGGAATGTCCGGACGCACCACCGGGCCGCACCTGCACTGGGGACTAAAGTATGATAGTAACTACGTAGACCCGGCAATGGTTTTGCGGGAAATGTTTTCGCAACAGCAAATTGCTAGAAGAGGAGGGTCAACAATTAATGCTCAACAGTCACAAGTTGTAATTCAAGAGTCACAATATACTCGCGATTCTGGTTATTAACTAATTTGACATGAACTGGAAGGGGAGCAGAGGACAACAGAGACAAGGGGTACAGAGAATTGAAAATATTGACCCTTAACTCTTGAACACCACTTTGATGCTAGTCCACTCAAGCCGGGAAACCCTTTGCTCCCCATAATTTGCCAGTTGATAAAAACTTATACATTCCGGAAACTATGATTCTCGGTTTGAAGTGTGGCTCAAGTGTATTTATCTCCTTGAGATATGAAAATAAAATTCTCACATCGTAATCTGGGATTGCTACTAGTATTAATGTTAATCTGGGCACCTTCTGTCGCATCAGCAAAAGTAGAGGCAGATACCCAAGAAGACATATTAGTTGAGGCGGTGTCAATAGATCAGGTCGATGTGCTGAAGAAGTATCTAGATAATGGCGGCGATCCGAATAAATACTTTGCGCTGGCGGTAAGTGACGGTTCAATGCAGAGTGTGGAACTAATGCTGCTCCGGGGAGCAAATGTGAATCTTCCCGATGCAAATGGTATAACTCCGTTGATGGTTGCAGCTAGGTATACCTATCGTGCTGGAGTAGAAATGACGAAATTTTTACTTGATAAAGGTGCTTTAGTTAATGCCAAAAGCAAAAAAGCTAGCACTGCACTGATGTTTTCTTGCTCACCAGTAGCTAGCCACTATGAAGATGAGTATGCAAAAGTGGTGAATATGCTAATTGACAAGGGAGCACAGCTAAATGTCAAAAACCAGATGGGAGCAACACCGCTCAGTGTCGCAACCCAAGGCAATTGGCAGAAGATAGTTGCCATCCTCAAGAAAGCGGGAGCAAAATCATAGTCACGAGATAAGATGCGATCGCAGTAGGTTAGTTGTCATTGAACCTGAATCTGCTGTATGTCTAAGATACAAGTCTAGTTGAATAGTTATCATTCGTGCATCTGTGTAAAAACCAGAAAACCCTTTTTTCTTAGCCAATATGCCTAGACAGGTAGTTGCTGCCATTAAATGTCACTACTTTAGTTACAGCAACAGGCACAAAGAAAAAAAGGATTTCATTAGCCCTGCATATGCAGTTGATGATGGTTACTTAAATCAAATATTATTGCACTAATTTAATAGACTTAGCAATAATTGCAGGTCTGTTGATATATCCTTTATAGTTTTTGTCTTCTAAATTCACATTAAAATCTCGTTCAATCTGCGGAATAACTAAGTTACGAACTTGACCAGTAACTTCTACTTTTCTATTTCGATTAGTAGGCAGATCGAAAGGTACACCTGATGCATTCACAACTAATATTGGTTCCTTAATAATTCGTGGCTCATCATTTATTGTGAAAGAGCTTAAGCCAACTTTCTTAACTGGCTTGCTTCTAATTGTCACAGTTTTACCTATAAATGCATCTTTGTTATCAACTACTTCTGCTGTACTTGTAAGGCTTGGAAAGCTTCTTGTATCCTGATCGTTAATGTTGCCTAATCTCACAAAACCAGCTATCAGGATTAAAGACATCAATAATATTGCGTCCTGAAGCCCGAGAGTCCGAGGGCTGTTCTCAGCCTTAGCATCGCGGTTAGATTTATTTTGCTCAAGTGTATTCATCTTGGGATAATTAAAAGAGTGATAACGATGAGTAAACTGCTGATTTATCGATAATTTTGTAAAAATCCTCTTTTTTGATAAACACAGATTAATGTTAATGGAAATAGATAATATCTGTGTTTTGCTAGGCAATACCCACTCAACACTGAAGCTATTCAGCTAGGAAACTGGTATTAACTTATTTCAAAAAATCTCTTCTCTTAAATTACAAATTTAAAATGTTTTATCGTTTATAGCTTTATATTAAAGATAAAAAATCTAACTTTCTTCCCGCTTAAGTGATAAAATTAATAGTGAATATAAATTTTTGACAATACTATAGATAGAGTTAAATACATCCAATAGTAGAGTTTCAAAAGACGGAGAGTTATTGCTAATAGAGAAATTCTTACAAAATGCAGAGCTTGATTTCTAAGCTAAAGCCTTTACTCTATCCCTAATCCTTAACCATGACTAATATCAAAAATTTTAATGTAGGTTCTAGTACCTCGACAAAAAAGAAAGGAAAATCACTGCCGCCAAAGCTGATTATCAAGCTGGGTAAGTTTGTTTGGGAAACTATGTGGCATACGATGATGTCAAAAATTGCTCCCCGTAATCCGTCGGGGGAGTATATTCGCCCCAGCAGTCAGTTCAGGAATTTTATTAGTGCAGAGAAAGGTAACCCCTACCCAGCAGTAGTAGGGCGGTATCACCTCTATGTTGGGCTAAGTTGCCCTTGGGCGCACCGCACCTTAATTGTACGAGCACTCAAAGGATTGGAAGAAGTGATATCAGTAAGTGTTGTTGTTCCTTCACCGATCGCAGGCGGTTGGGTGTTTAATCAAGAAGAAGAGGGTTGTGCCAGCCTTGCTCAATTGTATGAGCTTGCTCAATCTGGCTACAATGGACGCGCTACAGTGCCGGTTTTATGGGACAAACAAACAAAGACTATCGTTAACAATGAGAGTGCAGAGATTATTGTGATGCTGAACTCAGAATTCAATGAGTTGGCTCTCAATCCCAATTTGAATTTGTACCCTGAGGAATTAAAACAAAAAATTGACTGGTGGAATGAGAAGATTTACCACAGTGTGAATAACGGAGTCTATCGTTGCGGCTTTGCCCAAACTCAAGAAGCTTATAATCAAGCTAGCGATGAATTGTTCACTACCTTAGATGAGATTGAAGCAGCGCTAGAGACAAGTAGATACCTGTGTGGGAATAATGTCACCCTTGCAGATGTTCGCCTGTTTACAACATTGTTTCGCTTTGATGTCGCTTACTATGGGCTGTTCAAGTGTAATCGCCAGAGAATTCAAGATTATCCCAACTTAGGAGCTTATCTGAGTGATATGTATCAGCTTCCGAGTGTTGCTGACACTTGCAATCTAGAAAGTGTGAAACAAGACTACTATGGCAACCTGTTTCCACTCAATCCCGGTGGTATTATTCCTTCTGGGCCTGATATGACATATCTGCTACAACCGCACGATCGCGATCGAGTTGGCAAGAGTGCAGATCTGCAAGTATGAAAAATCAAGAGCGATCGCTCCACATGGGTGAGCATGAAATTTAAGGCAATGCTCACCCTAGATAAAACTACAGATCTAAACAGTTCCTGCGGCTTGGTCAGGGTTACTCAAGGTAGAACGTCCATTCAATGACAGCATTACCCGTGAAACACCGGTGAATAGAATGCTAACACCAAGTAGCGTTCCGATCAGCCAAGGTGCATTAAAGGGCCATTGGAACCAAATCATTGCACCCAAGATCAAAGTAATAATGCCATCACCCAATACCCATGTCCAGTTCTGTTGCGGGCGTAGTCTAAATGCCAAAATTAACTCGAAAACACCTTCGGTTAATAAGAAACTACCCAGCAATAGAGTCAATGTCAGGATACCCGTAGAAGGGTAAATCAACAGCATTACACCTGTTGCAATGTACAGTACGCCTAGCAAAACTTTCCAAACAAAGCCGCCTGACTGGCGGGTGTTATAGGCATAAAATAATTTAGCAAATCCAGCAGAGGCCAGAATTACTGCCACCCAAGTTTCTGCAAAAATTGTTGATATAGCAGGTACTGCGATCGCAATAATTCCTAAAATAGTTAAGAGACCGCCAGTTAAGAGCGACTTATTATCACTCTTATTGATATCAGTGGGAACATTAGTTGTCATACGAATTTTTCCTGCTGCCTAATTGAACTCTCAATTTAGGCTAAGAAATTTTCTCCTAGCAAGGCATCACCCTAAGGTAGACTCATAGGTATTAATTTCATCCAGAGTATTATCAATGCTCATGCCATCGCATAGTTAACCAAAAGTCATGGCTGTAGCTTTACATAACACTTACAAGAATTAACAAAAAATGCTGTGTCTACCCACCAATCTTCTATCTGTTGGTAGATAAAATCAAAATATAGATACTGTAACTAAAGATTAGAAAAAAGATAAACTCTTCTTTCCTGGCTCTAAAAAAAGGTGAAATACTTTATTTTTGGTTAGGTATAGTATCAACTCGCTGGTTAAGTTCTTGAAGCTGTGCCTTTAACTCCCTCTGCCGTTTGAGTAAAATTTCTAAGTCTTCCTTCGTTGCTAAATTTGCCCGGTTATTGGGAATAACTTCATTTACTTGATTGAGGCAAGCATTCAACCCAGCTGCGAATTCATTACGCGTTACTGGTCTATCGCCTCTATATGTACCATCAGGATACCCAGATAGACAACCTTGCTGGGAATTGACATTGCGATCGCTCGGTGTTTGTGACCAAGCCTTCAATGGATAAGAGACAATTGTCGTCAGTGTCAAAGTAGTTGCAAGGGTTACTGGATTTAGCAAGCTAGAACTTAATGAAATTCTCAACATAAGAAGATAAATATTGATCGCAGCTAGAAGCCGTCTACATTCTTTACCTTACCAAAATTAGTTGATTTTGGTATGGCAACAAGACTGAAACTAACAAGCAACAGTAAGGCAAAGCTTGCCTAGTGCAGATTTACTAACATCTAGCTAGCTATAACCTGACCCTTACAATACCCAAATATGTCTTTTTATTAGACTTCTTTCTTGCAAAAATAAGAATAGGAATAAAAGGAACCACAGATGAACACAGAGTGAAATCGGAGCGACGGAAGCTGCCACTTTGAACTTTGGTGTGAATAACGATATTTATCTGTGTTTATCGGTGTTTATCTGTGGTTTGATATCTAACACATCGACTTATGCAAGAGGCATATTATTATCTGTCTAAAAAGCAGTGCGTGATTTTAGAAAATTATAAATAGCTATAGCAACTGCTAAAACTAACAGTATATGAATGAGATTGCCTGCAATGTGCAACGCTAACCCCAAACCCCAAAATACAAAAAGTACAACTGCAATAGTCCAAAGTAAACTAAGCATAATTTTTTTATCAAAACATTATTAGTTAATAGTCTAGAGATAGCGTGAATTTGTTGAAAACTATCTTGCGGCTGAATTTAGGCTGATCATATGATAAGTTTTTTATCTAAGTAACGCTGTACAGCATTCAAAATTTACTCATTGATTAAATCTCCACTAAAGCCATTCCTTGTATTACTGTGCGATCGCTCTTACCTAAATTGAGAATTTGTACTTAGCACGCGGTCTTATCAGCCGGAAAAAATTTAGAAAAACCTTCTCTTTAATGGTTTTGAGGTGTTTGCGTATAGTACTCTCTTTTACCTTGTGTATTGTTTGGCGATCGCATCGCTACCAGGCTCTACATATCAAAAAATTTTCTCTCAATAATTAAAATTTTAATATTGCAATTATTAAGTAATCATGAATTTGTAAACTTTTATTTATTAAAGCCAAACTAACTTTTCATAATTGAATTTATCCTAAGTCTGGGTAAAAAGCTTTAATCATTTGACTATACCTTCAGACTATAACAATTAGTTCTAGCGGTAGATAGAATAGCAAACTTTGAAATGTTAACTTAAGGACAACAGTAAAAACTCTTTTGTTAACTTAAAGCTATGAACATTCTTGCTTGGATTGTTTTAGGTCTCATTGCCGGTGCTATTGCTAAAGCTATCTATCCCGGACATCAAGGCGGCGGCATTCTAGGAACAATTTTGCTAGGCATCATTGGTGCATTTGTAGGCGGTAGCTTGGGGATATTTTTCAGTACAGGCACCCTAGCATTAGCTGCTCCTACCCTTAGTATCACCGGGATCATAGTGGCCGTTATTGGTGCAATTGTTGCCGTTTTCTTGTGGAACTTACTAACTCATCGGAGTGCTCTATAAAACGTTAAGTTGTAATCCAATATTTAGTAAACCTCAGGGAATTGAGTTTAACTATTTTTATCCCTGAATTAAATTAAAGAAATAGCGCTGGCTGTAGTAGGCTGGCGCTATATATTTATATAGGAATCCGATTTAGTTTTTAAAGAAATTTTACTATCTGTAGGGGAGCCAGTGACGGGTACGCAGGGGTCTCCCCAAGTAGAGCAACTAGCGTTGGGCACTGCCCACCGTGTCAAGGTTAAGCCGGGAAACCCTTTCGGCAGTTCCTCCTGGGGAAACCACGCCACTTCCTTCAAGTCGTCAAAGCTGCCCAACGCCGTGGCTCCCCAATATCGCACTGCTGACGCTCCTACATTGCTACCCTACAGGGACGCTAAGAGCGATCGCAGAACGCTGCGATTTAAAATTTAATGGCTGGATACATATTGCCCAACTAGAGCGCGTGAGAATATTAAGCTGATATGCTGGCATTACAGATTTTAGCTGAGGTGTCCTTAGTATTGCCGTGTCTGCTTTATAACTGGATAAATAAGATATTACTTAAATATTATGGAACAGTCAGATCCTAGAGAACTTGCTCGCCAAGGAAATATAGAGGCGATCGCTACTTTAGTTAACCGCGCACTTCAAACTGAAAGAATTATTACTAAAATTAACCTCAAGGATGGCTACTTGCAAATATTACTGGTTTCTGAAAAGATTCCTGATGAGCAAGCCTCAGTCAATTTGATTCGCAGGGAGTTACAGCTTCTCAATGCAGACTTTGCCAAAACTGTCAGAATCTATGGGCGAGAATTACGTAGTGAAATTCCCGCTTGGGTTCAACAATTTCCTTTGAAACCAATCTCAACAAATAATCCACAAGAAATAACTAATCTTCAATCTTCACGTACTAGTAATAAATTAAAATCTAATATTAATTCACCTCGTTCTTCAGGAGATTTTCTCAATCAACGTATCGATGCTCTTGAGTTTGTACAAACGCTGCGGACTTTTCGCTTTTCTGCGGTTGTTCCTTATCGAGAAGCCCTCAGTCCCGCTTTGTATGGTCACACAAATGTCAAACTTCTGCTTTTCTTTGGTCTATTTCCTCTAGGAATGAGCTTTATTATCAGCCAAATAGGTTTTAAAGTAGGCTTAGAACAAACTGCTTGGGTTTTGGGAGTCTACTACGCTTCAATTTGGGGAGTTGTTCTGCAAAACTTGATTAGGCCTAGACATTTTTCTTGGCGTGAAATATTGAAATGCGTTTTGTTCACAGTCTTTGTTGGTATCCCACTTTTGTTGTTTATTCAAAAAGTTCCCCTATTTAGCTTTCTCTATGCTGCTACCGATTGGGGATTAATTCCAAGATTAGTTGGTTTTATTTTGGGTGTGGGTGTTCTAGAGGAAGTATGCAAGGCGCTACCTATTTACCTATTCTTTCTGCGTTCTGGTAAATTGTTCGATCCACTGACATTAGCATTTTATGGCACGATGTCGGGATTGGGATTTGCGATTTCTGAAGGAGTTGTTTACTCGGTAGTTTATGCCTTTGGTTTAGTGCAAGGCGAAATTGATTTTGGTGCTTATGTTTTAACTAATACGATTCGCTTTGTCTGCCTACCATTTTTTCACGCTATTTGGGCAGGAATCGTGGGTTATTTTTTAGGATTAGCGGCAATTAATCCTTCTCGCCAAGTTGCCATTATTGTGATTGGTGTAGCGATCGCAGCTATGTTACATGGTCTTTATGATACATTTTCTAGTGGTTTTCTCGGTCTTGCAGTCATGGCATTTTCTATTCTGCTATTTGTTGCTTATCTCCAGCACAGTCAACAAATGATTGAGGATTTGAGACAAGCAGAATTGAATAGGAGTAATCATGAACCTCCCAATAGTTAAAAAAATTCCTAATTTAAAGACACTTTTAAATAGAGATTTTTATCCTAACTGTATTAAGCCAGATGCCAATAATTTTTAGTTAACTATATTCAACTTAAAATTTGATTTCGAGAAAAGGGTAAAGGATAAGGGTTAAAGCTTTTTCCTGTTACCCTTGTACCTTTAAGCGAGAGGAAATCAAGAGCGAAAATTACGAATTATATATATCAAGTCTGGTTAAACACTTGTCATTGCGTTCGCCCTACAGCCCTTTGGGCATCCTACGGCAGGCGTTCCCGTACCCCTACGGGGAAGCAAGCTACGCGTAGCGTCTCCGGCAGGAGAAGGGTACGGAGTGAAGCAATCGCAGAGACCTTGTGATTGCTTTGTTCTACTGCGTTGCACTCGCAATGACATATCATAAGTAATTTGCCAAACATGATATTACGAATTAGTAATAAATTGTTAACTGTTCCTCAGAAACCCAAGTACCATGAAACCCGTAAGGTACTCGTTGGGGAATAATTACTCGTGCCACAGGTTCACTCGTAATATCTTGGGCATTCACTACTACCAATTCAGAAGTGCCGGAACCTTCATCGTAGACGAAAGTAATTAGCCAGCCATCATCTTCATTAATTGCACCAGGACGTGGCGCAAATACAGCTTCGCCGCCATAGCGTCCCTCTCCAAATTGATGAGTTTGAGATGTACCACTGCTGAGGTCGTACTTAATTACGCCATCAAACAGAGGTAAGGGATTATTCGCTAGCTTACCAACATAGCCATATCGCGTTTTTTGCCCTAAAAAGTTTTCGTTGACGCGGGGGAATTCCGCAGCCATATTATCTAATTGTTGTTCACGCACTGTTCCTGTTTTCAGATTAAACCGCCACTGATGCAGGCGAGGAATATTGGCATCTGGATCGAGTTGGTTGTCTTGAGTAACCAAGACACTCGTGGAACTCATTCGAGAAGCGATCAGTACTACCTCGTCTCCGGCTTCGTAAGCATTGAGGGTATGGAAAACATAGCAAGGGGAACTTTCAAACCAGCGGATATTATTGTTGTTGCCCAAACGTGGGACAATGCCAAAACGACTAGGGCGATCGCTCTCAAACATCAGTATAGGTTCTCCCCGATGTACTCGTTCGGCACTGAGAGTCAGGGGTAAATCCATGAAAATCGTGTAGTTTTCAGTAATCGCAAAATCGTGCATCATCACAGGTTGTGGGATGTCAATTGGCACTGTCTGCAATAATTCACCAGCAGGTGAAACTATACTGTATTGCAAATATGGTGGCATAAACGAGTAACCAAAGAACATCATCTCGCCTGTCACTGGGTCTACTTTAGGATGGGCTGTAAAGGCAGAAACCAGTTTGCCGTTATAAGTGTACTCGCCAATCGTCCCTAACTCAGGCAACTTGATGGCGTGAGGCACACCTCCTTCATTCAGCGCCAACATCTGCCCAGCGTGCCAAATCAGGGCAGTATTGCCAGTATTTTTGTAAGCACCGTGGGGATTGTCCATTTGTGGTGGTTCTAAGAATCCACTCCAGATGGCCTTCCCAGCTTCGTGTTCAATTTTCCATCCCCTTGTTTGTACATAGCGATTGCGATAACTAGCTTTACCGCCGCTAATTTGCACACCATGCACCATCCCATCGCCTTCAAACCAATGGTATTTACCTATGGGTGGCCATTGGGGATTAGGACCATTCCGCACAAACATCCCCGCTAAGTCTGGAGGTAACTGACCAACAACTTGTAAGTTGTCTGTGGTGATTTCTTTTCGGACTGGTGCAAAATTGCCATCAAGATACGGATCAACTGCTGTAGTTGAGATTGTGTTGGCTGTCATAAGGAGCAAATATTAGCGGCGCTTTGTCCTTATATTTTAGCGATCGCTGATCCCCGATGCCCTGTAGCCTTGTTGGTAATTGTCTCAACTCAGCTTAATTAGGACTTACGCAAGAACCCTCTGAAACACTCTTTCCTTCGTGTCCTTCGTGTCCTTTGCGGTACCCTTCGGGAAGCCGCTTCGCGTCTACGTTTTTTCATAATTTTGCGTAAGTCCTGTTAATTAAGAAAACATCCCCCCAGGGAGATGCGATCGCTACTTCTTGAAATGACTAAATCAACAGTTGATATTTTTCCTGCGCCAATTGGTACAAGGGACGCCAAACCAGACGATTGGTCATGACTACTAATAAAGACATTACCATTGTGGCTGCGAGAAGTAGTGAGAAATTGCCGCTAGCTGTGGCATGAGAAATCGTGGAACCAAGTCCAGTGGTACTGATTACTCGCCCTTGAAACGTAACGTACTCACTAACGATACTTGCGTTCCAAGCGCCGCCGACAGCGGTAATGATGCCTGTAATTAGGTAGGGAAAGATCGCAGGTAAAATTAGAGTTTGCCAGCGTTGCCGCAAGGACAGTTTATATACCGATGCGGCTTCTATTAAATCTGAGGGAATCGACTGTGCGCCAGCGATGACATTAAACAGGATATACCACATTGTTCCTAGCATCATGAGCGCGATCGCCCCAATCTGCAAACCGCCAGCGATACGGGTTAACCCTAGCAACAGCACTGGAAATAAAGCTGTGGCTGGAACGGAAGCAGCAATTTGTACTAAAGGTTGCAAAATCTGAGATAAACGACGATTGCGTCCGATCGCTACTCCTACAGGTACAGTCCACAATAGAGATAATACCAAGGCAATAATTACTCGAAAGGCTGTAAACACAGCGCCTTTAATTATCTGTAGCCAATCGTTCCAGCCCAAAGTTTTTAATAACAGCACTGCTTCCCAAGTACCCCAGAGGACAATTAAGGCACAACCACTGACAAATAGCCAATTGAATAAACTAGGCCAGTTAAGGTTTTTTTGAGAGTTAACTGGTAGAGAACGTACAGGAAATGCTCGAACTAAATTGTCATCAACAGTTGTTTGTAAAGGCTGAAGAATTCGCTCCTTAAGCATTCGCAAAGTAGGCGATCGCCTTAAAATATCCAATACTAATGATTGTGGAGCATTTTCTGAATCTACCATCTCCAATTTAAATTTTTCTGACCAGGCAATCAGCGGTCGCCAGATAAAATAATCAATTGCGACAATTACCCCAATCAGCAGCAGCAAGCCCCAGAATATGGCTGTAAAGTCTCCCTTACTGGCGGCGGTTCCTAAAAAAGAACCTAACCCAGGTAAGCGAAAATCATTGTCTCCTAAGGTAAAGGACTCAATCGCAATTAAAAAAAACCAGCCTCCAGCTACCGACATGACGCTGTTCCACACCAACCCAATTACACCTGCTGGTAACTCCAATGTCCAAAAACGTTGCCATATATTCAGTCGATAAATCTCGGAGGCTTCTAACAATTCTTTGGGAATACTTTGCAGGGACTGGTAAAAACTGAAAGTCATGTTCCAAGTCATACCAGTAAAAATCAGCAGGATTGAAGCGAATTCCACGCCAATTCGTTGACCAGGAAACAGAGCAATCAAAGCCAGCACTACTCCCGGTAAGAAAGATAACACTGGAATTGATTGTAAAATATCCAGCAAAGGAATTAAAATCCGTGCGGCTAAACGTGAACTATAGGCAGTATAAGCATAAATAAGAGTGAAAACTAAGGCTAAAAAGTAAGCAATTCCCATGCGTACCAGAGTTTGAGCTGTATAACCTGGTAAAGCACTAATATTTGTGGAGATTATTAAATTAGGTTCAAAAGTACCGCTAAATTTGGCAGCAGTTCTGATAATAGCAACTGCAAAAGCCACAATTAACAAAATAAGCAAGCCGTCTTGCCAAGTCCAATTTAGCCTTCCCAGGATTTTGTTAGCCGGAGTCAGGGGTCGAGTCATAAAAAATTTATGGAGTTTGGACTTTTGATTAGCTGACAGCAACAACTTCAACACTTGCTGTTTGTTCTAAAAAGATTTGTCCAGATGGTTCATCGTAGCCATATATCTCGGCATAACGACCCCACTCAATTGCTGTGTTTAATTGGCGCTGGGCTTCTTCTGGACTAAAGTTATTTTCGAGAATATCTAAAACAAGTTCTTCGGGTATGCGTTGATTGCGTTTTGCTTCTAAAAGGCGGAAGATTTGTTGTACCAAGCGAATATGAGTTAGCAGTTGAGAGCGGACAATTTGTTTGCGTTCGTCAATGCTACCGTTAATAAATTCTTGTCCTACGGAAGTAAGGTTAATATCTCCTTCTGAAAGTTCGACAAAATTCATTAAGTTTGCAGCATCCACAATTGGGAGAATTTCATCTACTTCTAATTGCAGTTCTTGGGCGAGACGGTAGAGGTCTTTTTCTTGGCGATCCTCTAAAAGTTCTAAGAGACCAGCGATAGAACCGATGCGAACGGCTGGTAAAGACTGATGCTTAGGTTCTGGCTTTGAGGTTTGCAGAGATACGGTTTCTGTAGGTTCAGTTGTGTCTAGTTCGGGATTAGTAATGATTTTATATACTTGATCGACCAGGGCTTGAAAACTGGGATGTTTGCGATCGCGGTAATGAGGTAACGTTACAGGTAAGTCAGCACGTATTCTCCCTGGATTCCGCCCTAGTACAATAATCCGATCTGCTAAAATTACTGCTTCTTCAATACCGTGAGTCACAATTAAAATAGCTTTGGTGGGGATGCGGCGATCTATCCACAAATCGAGTAATTCAAACCGCAAGTTTTCGGCTGTCAGCACATCTAAAGCTGAGAACGGTTCATCCATACACAAAAGTTCTGGTTCCACCGCTAAAGCTCTAGCAAAACCGACTCTTTGACGCATTCCCCCAGAAAGTTCTTTCGGGTAAGCATTTTCAAACCCATCCAAACCAATAACGTCAATCATGCGTAGCGCTTTTTGTCGCCGAGAGTCTGCGGGTTCTCCTTTAGCCTTTAAACCTAGTTCCACATTTTCTAGTACAGTTAACCAGGGATAAAGGGCAAAACTTTGGAAAACAATTGCTACTCCAGGGTTTAACCCAACTAGAGGATGGTTATGATATGACACTTCACCTTTAGTAGGGGGAATTAACCCTGCAATCATCCTCATTAAGGTAGATTTTCCTGAACCAGAAGGGCCTAATAAAGCCACAATTTCTCCTGGATGCAATTCCAAATTGATATTATCCAGGATGACAATTTGCTGACCGTTAGGCTGCTGATATGATTTATTGACACCTTTTAAGGTAATGAGGTGTTCATTTGCTGTTTTGACGGTCACTCCGCCCCCTTAAAACTATGATTAATTAGAATCTCATGCTGAGGTTATCTTATAGTTAACAATACTCCGGACAGTTTTAAGTTGAGCCAATCGACAAGAAAGCTATCGATCCATTAGGG
>NZ_MTAV01000142.1 GCF_002154695.1 Nostoc sp. T09 | reverse complement strand
TACCCAAAAGATTTGCCTGCTCTACCTCCTGCCATTTTTTAGTTCCATCGAACTCACGTTTAGTTAAATTCGCAGCAGCAAGAGTCCACTTGTTAAAGCTTCATTCCACAGAGGCGATTTCTGGATTTCTGACACAGAAACAGGTGAATTTATAGGTTCATCGCCATTACTCAAAAAAGATTGCTCTGGTTGAAGAGATAATTGCCAATAGCCCACATCACGCCACTTACCAAATTTAAACCCGACTCGCTGAAACACTCCTACAGGTGCAAAACCTACAGCTTCATGTACAGCTACGCTTGCTTGATTGGGTAAAGCGATCGCCGCCACCACATTATAATATCCTTGCAGTTGCAGTAATTTAAGCAGCGAAGTATACAAGGCTTTGGCAATTCCTTTGCGGCGATAATTTTCACCGACGTATACAGAAGATTCTACAGACCATTGGTAAGCTGCACGGGTACGATAAGGACTAGCATAAGCGTAGCCGACAACCTCACCATCAATTTCGCAAACTAGCCAAGGCATCTGCTGTTGATAGCTTTTGATTCGGTGTTGAAATTCCGTTTCGCTGGGTGGTTCTAGCTCAAAGGAAATTGTCGTTTCGCGGACAATTGGTGCATAAATTGCCAGCATTTGTGAGGCATCTTCTTCATTGGCTAGTCTGATTTTTGCTTTCAAAGCAAGTTCTTTAACACCTCAAGAGTAATGTAATGCAAATATTACACTAAGTCTGATTACAATGATGAACGCACCAATTAGCTATAGCCAAAGCGCCCAACTGCAAAGGGATTCAGATCTATGGAGACTGTTTTCTTAAGTGCTAAATCAGCAACTATAGCGCCAGAGTAAGGCCCTACTTGAAGCCCGTATCCCCCGTGTCCCGTTGCAAAATACACGTTTCCAAAGCCGTGTACCTGTCCGATAAAAGGATCTGTGTCCTGACTCTGCGGACGGAAACCAATACGAACTTCCTTGAAAGTAGCAGACTTTAGCCCCTCTGCCATCCGCAGTCCCTCATTGAATAGTTCCTGCATTCCACCCATTGTTACACTATAGTCGTAGCCGACATCATCACGTGTTGCGCCAATAACTACGTGATTATTTGGAAAAGTCAGAATGTAATGTGTAAACCCCATAACTATCGACCATCCTCCAGTATCAGTATTGGCGATCGCTAAATGTGCAATCTGTCCGCGCTGTGGATACACTGGCAGCATTAATCCAATCTGCTTGGCTAGCATAGCTGACCAAGCGCCAGCGGCAATAATTACTACATCTGTATTTATTGTCTGTCCTTCCACTTTCACAGATGCTACTTTCCCTCCCGCAACCACCAATTGAGCCTGACCGTTTAGTAGAACAGCACCAAGCCGTTTAATTGTCCGTTCTAGTGCGCTACATAATAGTCGGCTGTCAACACGAGCAGCTTCAGGAATATGGATTGCAGCCTTAACTCGGCTGAGTGCCGGAAAGAAGGATTTAGCCGTGTCAGAGTCGATAATCTTGGCATCCCCAATGTGATGAAATCCATCTGTGTGGCGTTGCTGGATTTGCTCTAGCAACTTTGGCATTTGGGCGGCTTCTTCATTAGTAGTAGCGACATGAATTGCTCCTACTTTTTCATAGCCAGTATGGCATTCACCGTCCTCAGCAAGATTTGCGATCAGATGGGGATAATAAGCATGGGCTTCCTTGAGGAGGGGAAGAATCGGATCGTTGGGAGGGAATCGATTACCTGGTGATAAAATTCCTGCACCTGCTGCCGTTGCCTTGCCTTTGTCAGCCCGATCGACCAGGACTACTTCCACATTATGACGAACGAGTCGATAGGCAGCGCTCATACCCACAAGTCCACCACCGATTATCACTACCTTCTCCATAGGGAAAACTGTTTATTTAATGTGATGAATTTGTGCCGACTTAATTTAACGACTTAAAACTTGCCTGTTGGCAAACCAATTAAATAATAAAGCGGTTCCCAAACCCCAAGCACCATTGACTAATAAAGCTGTAATTATCGCTGGTAATTTCCAACCCCCAGCTATGGGCAAACCTTTCAACGGTGCAACAATAAACCAAGCGATCAATGTCGGTGCAACTGCACCAAAAATCAGCGCTGCTAACCAATAATTTTTGTTTACTTGCCAGCGTACCGTGATCGCTGCCCAAATTAAACCCCAAAGCCCTCCCCAGAAAGCACTTGAGATAAATTGCGGTACACCAAAAGGCTGTGTAGGTGTAGTTTGATAGGCTGGACGCTGGGCAAAATTAATGGCGTGTAGCAGTGCGAGTAAACCTTGGTGAAATACCAGCACTGCCAGAAAGCCAGCCACAAAAGCGAGGATAAATCGATATACTTCTGCTTTTTGAGTCATTCAATAGCTTGCTTCCTTATAACAATTTGTGTTAACTTCCTGGTTAGACAAAGTACGGTAACTATATCAATTTACCGTATTTATCTTCATAACTCAATCTCCGAACCCATGCTGAATAATGAGTATTGGGTGCCGAGACCAACGAAGCACAGCAGTACTTATTATTCAGCATTTTGGAATCAAGCTTTCCATGCAAATTCAAACTGTTGGTATTTTAAGTCCGGGCGACATGGGGCAGGCGATCGCATCTGTCCTCAACCAAAATGGTTTGAAGACCATTGCAGCCTTGGACGATCGCAGCGATCGCACTCGACAATTAGCCGCAGCAGCCTACATCCAAGATGTGGGTTCCCTAAAACAACTGGTAATTGAATCCGATGTGGTGCTGTCAGTTCTAGTACCCGCAGCCGCCACTGAAGCAGCAGAACAAGTAGCTGAAGCCATAGCCAGCGTTGATAAAAGTATTTTATATGTTGATGCCAACGCTATATCACCCCAGAAAGTCAGAACTATTGCCCAAATTATTGAATCCAAGGGCGGAGAATTTGTCGATGCATCAATTATCGGCCCGCCTCCACGAGTTCCCAATCGCACCCGCATTTATGCATCAGGAAAACAGGCAGTTGAACTTCAACAACTCCGAGATTATGGATTAGATATCAGAGTAATTGGCGATGAAATTGGTCAGGCTTCGGGATTGAAGATGTGCTATGCAGCGCTAACAAAAGGACTGACAGCAATTGGTACAGAATTGCTGATTGCAGCCCATCGCCTCGACTTAGATCAACAACTGTGGGATGAAGTATCGAGTAGCCAAGCAGAATTAGCAAAAATACTTACCCGTTCTCTGCCATCCATGCCACCAAAAGCACATCGATGGATTGGGGAAATGGAAGAGATTGCAGACACATTTCAAGCCTTAGATTTAAGCGATCGCATTTTTCAAGGTGCAGCAGATGTTTATCGCTTAGTGAAAGAAACCTCCTTGGGTAGGGAAACACCAGAAGAAAGCGATCGTAGCCGTCCACTACCAGACATTATTACTACCCTTTCCCAAGAATCTTTAAAGAGTCAATAGTCATTAATTTTTTTGTCCTGCTCGTCTCCCTTGTCTCCCTTGTCCCCCCTGTCCCTTCCTAACCCCCAATTATTCAGTTCTTCTCAATATGAGTAAAATACGTGCCGTTGTAGTAGATCCCAATGTATCCGGGCGTTTGGTACTGCGTGATGTAGATGCACCTACCCCAGCTGCTAACGAAGCCGTGATTCGGGTAGCAGCCATTTCCCTGAATCGGGGAGAAATCAGACGTTCTACCACCGCAGAAGCAGGTTGGCGGCCTGGTTGGGATTTGGCAGGTGTGGTAGAAACCCCTGCGGCTGATGGTTCCGGCCCAGCCGCACGAACAAGAGTTGTCGGTTTGCTTCGTGCTGGCGCGTGGGGAGAATTGGTATCAATCCCAACCCACTCACTAGCAGAATTGCCACCCTCTGTATCTTTTGCTCAAGCTGCCACATTACCAGTAGCAGGTTTAACTGCCTATCATGCTCTGCTCAAAGGCGGTTCAGTGTTAGGTCGCTCAGTATTAATTACAGGTGCGTCTGGTGGCGTGGGTTACTTTGCAATTCAACTAGCACGGCTGAGTGGCGCAAAGGTAGTGGCGCATATTCGCCGCCCAGAATACGAGTCTTTCGTTAAAGATGCTGGTGCTCATTCTGTAATTATTGGTGAGAACATTTCACCAACTGATGAATCTGCTCCCTATGACTTAATTATCGAGTCAGTAGGTGGTAATACCTTGGGAACAGCCCTTAGTTTATTGGCACAAAATGGGACAGTGGTTCTGTTTGGCACATCCGGGGAAAATGAGGTAACATTCAATGCTCAAAGATTTTATGGAACTGGTGGTGCAAGTTTGTACGGTTTGATATTGTTCCATGAATTACAAAGGGAATCAGCAGCAATCGGACTCCAACGACTTTTACTTTTAGTAGAAGCTGGTCAATTGCGTCCTCACATTGATATTGAAGGTGATTGGACACAAATAGCTGATGTTGCACAGAAATTATTGGATAGAACCTACCCTGGCAAGGCAGTATTAAACATTTCTAATTAAATAGGTTGGTGCAATTAAAAACAACTGGCTAAAACCGTCATTAGTCATTAGTCATTTGTCAGTTGTTTTTTCTCTGCGTCCCCATCTCTTTGCATCTCCTTGTCTGACTTACCCTGCTGCATCAATATTTTTGTAGATTATATGGACAAATTTAAGTTAGTAATTTTTGATTGTGATGGTGTTCTTGTGGATAGTGAAATCATCGCCAATGTTATTTTATTGGATATGCTCAATCAAATAGGGCTATATCTAACTTTGGAAGATGTGTTCAATATTTGTGCTGGTAAATCTACGACTCAATGTCTAGAAATTGTTCAAGATATACTTGGTCAACCTTTACCAGGGAACTTTGCTACTGAATTTGAACAACGAATGATGCAAGCTTTCATAAAAGACCTGAAACCAGTACAGGGAATACATGATGTTTTAACTAAGCTAAATCTTCCTTATTGTGTTGCTTCAAATAGTAGCTATAATTGGATGCGTCAAGCTTTATTAAAAACAGATTTACTAGCTTACTTTTTAAGAAAAATATTTAGTCATACAGGAATTATACGTAGTAAACCACATCCAGATATATTTTTATATGCGGCTGAACAGATGGGATTTTCTCCACAAGAATGTATAGTTATTGAAGATACACCAACAGGCGTTATCGCTGGAGTTAATGCCGGGATGACTGTATTTGGTTATGCAGAATTGATGAGACCGAAAAAACTCCGTGCAGCTGGTGCATCTGTTGTATTTAATGAGATGAGATTATTACCACAATTGCTTGAACAGCAAAATAGTTATCTTGTTAATAGTGCTATTGCCATTTAACTTGGCAGTTGTAATGAGAGATGGTAATGATTTCTGGAACAAACTAGATGAATTAGTAGCTACTAGTACTATCAAAATTGAACGCTCAAAAGGCACACCACATCCACGTTATTCATCATTAATTTATCCATTAGACTATGGATATTTGCAAGATACTCAAGCTGGGGATGGATCTAATATTGATGTCTGGATAGGAAGCTTATCTACTAGCAATGTAACCGCTGTCATCTGTAGTGTTGACTTGGCAAAGCGGGACACAGAAATCAAGCTACTTTTAGGTTGTACATCTAGAGAGGCTCAAGACATATTGAACATCCACAATATAGGTTCTCAATCAGCAATATTATTGGTTCGTGCTGAGTCTATAGCTATTAACAGCGAACAAGCAACTAACTCATAAATCAATTTCTGTAAGTTCCTAGCCTTTTTTAAGGTAGAAATTGCCCACACATACCTATATTAGAATAGTGAGTCTAATATGCGATCGCCAAAATATTCAGCAAACACATAGAGGTTTTTTGAAAAGGAAAAATATATGTTAAAGTCCTTTCTCTTTTCAGGAAAGAGGTTTTGAACATTGGTATCAACTTAAGCATCTCCTAAATCAGCTTGTTCAAATTCCGCAGTCTTGGGTAAATTTACCTCAACATTAGATATAACAGCAATTTCTACTTTAATATTTTGAAATTCTCCATCTAAAAGATGCCCACCTGTTTTGCGATCTGCGGTAAGAAAATGGAAATGATAGCCATTAACATTTACTCCTTGCATATAAGATGGTGTACGAAAGCCAACCAAAGTTCCATTAATATTTTTTAATTCAAAAACGGATTGTGTTTTAATTGCATCTGCTAAACGAGGATAGGGTGGAGTTTGTTTAGGGACACTTCTAAATTTAAGGTAAGGAAATCTTCCTTGAATGCGAATAGCATAAGGGTAATTTTTCGTTTGTATTTCCTTATCTAAAGATTGTTGCAGTTGCTGATAATTTAGCTTTTCTGCTAAGTTAATCAATTTTTCTGGTTTAAAAAAAGTAACAGTTGCAAAAGGAATTTTTGTGGAATCAGGAACGACAGAAGCAACTCCATTTGATTTAATTTGATAAAATCTCCCATCAAATCCAATCATTTCTCCATCTAGATAATTTACTGTACCTAAACCAAAATTCCCGTGCTTCTTTAATTCTTTGAAAGTAGTAGTACCTTCAAAAATACCCGTTGATAAAGCAGTGATAGTAGAAGTTTGAAATAGGGTCTTTAATGGTATATTCTGCTGTGTTTTTGCAGGCAGAATCATACCTAATAATACAGTTAGAGTTAAAATTGTTATCAATGCATAACGCTTGAGTCTCATAAAACCGTAGTACTCCTTTAATTGATGCGATGCCTTGGGTGAAGTGCTAAGAAGGTCTAAACCAAGGTTAGATTTACTACATTTGGCAAATTTTATATACTTAATCTGAGTTAACAGGGTACTTAATTATTCAGATATATTCTCTGATGTGTTTGCTAAGTTTAATTAAACACTAAACATCTATCAATTTACCGTATATTATTAAATATCATTAACCTAGCTACAGGATTATGAAGTAGAGAAGGACTAGGTTATCTATTGAGTTTATCTGTTGCAGGCAGTAGATATTAGACCAAACACATCTAGGAATTCATCTCATGAGCTTAGATCTACAACTATCAGGTAAAACAGCAATTGTCACAGGTGGTAGTGCGGGTATTGGTTTAGCGATCGCCAAAGCCCTCTATAGTGAAGGTGTAAATGTAGCGATCGCAGCTCGGAATCCAGAACGGCTAGAGAATGCCGTCAGCGCGATTCAATCCCTACCCACGCCAGGGGCGAAAGTTATTTCTATAAGTGCCGATTTAACTGAGGCAGAAAGTGTTGAGCGAGTTGTTTCAACTACACTGGCACAGTTTGGCAAGATTGATATCTTGATTAACAACGCAGGTTCAGCTCGTGCAGGCTCTTTTCTTGAGTTGAGCGATGATGCTTTTGTGGATGCTTGGAACCTGAAATTACTAGGCTATATCCGTTTAGTTAGAGCCGTTGTACCCCATCTCAAAAGTCGGCGTGATGGGCGAATTGTCAATATTATCGGTGGCGCTGGACGCACA
>NZ_MTAV01000013.1 GCF_002154695.1 Nostoc sp. T09 | reverse complement strand
ACCTGCAACAGGTTCACGGATACCATCGATGTCTACTGGAGGTGCAGCGATGAAGGCGATTACGAAGCAAGCGGTTGCAGCTAGCAGGGTGGGGATCATCAGGACACCGAACCAACCGATGTATAGACGGTTGTTTGTGCTGGTGATCCATTCGCAGAAGCGATCCCATACGTTAGCGCTGGCGCGCTGTTGTAGAGTTGCTGTCATGGTTTTATGATTGCGATTGGTAATTTATGAATCAGACAAGGTTTGTCTGTGTCTGTAAACTTACTTTACACTGCTTTACAAAAGTTAATCAAGTCCTCATAGTTTTGTAAAAGTAATACCAGTGATTAGTTTTACTTATTTAAACGTCAGAATTAACACGTCTTTATTCAGAGCAACTAAATTTATTTATGGGCTTTTCCCCCTTGCTCCCTAACCCTTTCCTCTTCGTTAACCCTTACTCCACAAATTCTGGTCGTGCTTTTTGTGTAGACTGTAACTTTTCCTCTAATGCTGTCCAGTTTTCCTGCTCAATTAAATGAATCACTTCATCGAGCTGATGGCGATATTGTTGCAATGATTCCAGTAATGCTTGCTGATTAAACTGGGCCATCATTACGCCCAATTCTGGATTTCCGCCACCAACGCGGCTGGTATCGCGAAAACCGGAACTAGCTAAATTTTGGGCTAGCTGTAAAACTGCGGGGTCGGTTTCACCCATGCAAGCTGCAATTAAGGAAGCACTGACCATTACAGGTAAATGGGAAATCCAACTAACAGCGCGGTCATGCTGCTCTGGCTGACAATGGTAGATTTTAGACCCAAGCGATCGCACAATTTCCTCTAACACTGAAATCGCTTCAGTCGGCGTTGTATTTATTGGCGTCAGTACATAAGGGCGATCGACAAATAAATGTCGCTGTGCAGCTTCTATACCACTATCTGCGGTTCCTGCCATAGGATGACCACCAATAAAATTGGACCACAAAGGAGATATAGCCTTGACTATCGGTGCTTTGACGGAACCTACATCAGTCACCACCGTAGTAGCAGATAAATGCGCAATTAACTGTTTAACTTGGGGAACAATAAGAGCTATAGGTGTACAAATAAATACAACTTCTGCTGTAGCTAAGAGGCTGATCTCGGCTGATGCTTGATCAACGCTTCCCAGAGATACCGCCTTTTGGCAAGTTGATTCACGACGACTCACTCCCAAAACATGATGTCCTTGCGATCGCAAATCAAAGCCCAAAGAACCACCGATCAGTCCGAGTCCTAAAATTCCAATTTTCATTTTTGATTTTGATAGTCCGTCTTTCAAATATTTTCTGCGTACTTTACCAACTATTAAAGTTGGCATCTGAGGGGTAGCATTTATGACTGTAGAAGAATTGCTGGAAAAATACGCGGCAGGAGTTATTGATTTTAGTGGTATTGACCTCTCTGAAGCTAACTTAAGTGGCGTCAAACTTAGTGGTGCGAATTTTAGCCAAGCCAACTTGAGTATAGTAAATTTGAGTGGAGCGAATCTCAACAAAGCTGACTTGAGCAATGCCACACTGAATGTAGCGAGATTAAGTGGTGTGAATCTTGTGAGAGCAATTCTCAACAATGCCAGTCTCAATGTCGCGAATCTCATTCGAGCAGACCTCAATCATGCCCAACTCAAGGGAGCCTCATTAGTTCGTGCTGAGTTAATTCGTGCAGACCTGAGTTGTGCAGACCTGTTCGAGGCTAACCTCAGCAACGCGGATTTGCGAGAAGCTACACTTCGACAAGCGAATCTCCGTCGCGCTAACTTAAGTGAGGCGAGTTTGCGAGGTAGTTCCTTAACTGGTGCCAACTTAGAGATAGCTAATCTCCACGCCGCCGATTTGGGTCGCACTGATCTCAGTAGCGCAAATTTGCGAGAAGCTGAACTAAGAAAAGCCAATCTCAGCCGTGCTAATCTCAGTGGCGCAGATTTAAGCGGGGCTAATCTACGTTGGGCAGATTTGAGTGGGGCTAATCTCCGCTGGGCAGATTTAAGCAAAGCTAAATTAAGTGGAGCTAACTTAACCGGGGCAGATCTGAGCAATGCCAATTTAACCAATGCCAGTTTAGTACATACCAATTTAACTCAAGCAAAATTAATTAAGGCGGAATGGATTGGAGCCGACTTAACAGGAGCTGCGTTAACTGGGGCCAAACTTTACGCCACTTCCAGGTTTGGTTTAAAAACTGAAGGTATCACTTGTGAGTGGATTGACCTCTCTCCCACAGGCGATCGCACGATCATTCAAAAGTTTAACGCTGAAGATGCACGCGACTTTTTTAATGAAACTCCGCCGACGATCCGGATTATCGTCGATGCTGCTCTAGAACATGAAGCCAACTTTGCCCTTGCTGGCGCTTATTACCAAATTTCTCGGCAATACCGAACGCTGAAACAGCCACCTACTATGGAAATTGGGCGTCGGCGCACTGTTTTCACATTCCGGGTAGATAACGACGAAGACTTATTGCCTATTGCTTATATAGCGATTCTGCCATTTCATGATGCCACCAACACACAAAAGAATATTGACAAGGTGGTGGAAATGCTCAAGGGTGAAGATATATCTCAGATGGGTCTAAAAATACCCCATCGGGTGAGGCAATTAAGGAATGCGATCGAGGAAGCTAGAAATCAGGCCCAGTCCATTCGGGAAATTCAAAAAATTCTGGAGTTAGCAGCAAAATTAAATTTCTTTAAAACTCCTACCCAGACAATATTAACAAACTCTAGTGCTCAAACTTTGATTTTGTATGACAATCCTTATTTCGGTAAACGATTTATTAATCAATTCGATACCAATGCTGGATTTTTTGATAATATGACCAATGAATCTGCTCAATATATCTTGCCTTCATTAAACATGGTTATAGATTTTGTTAAAAGTTTTCATTACATTGAACAATGAAAATTATCAGTAAAATAATCGTTCACTAATAACTGATAAAGTTCTGGAGGACACAGATGCGTGATACTTTTAATAGAATGGTTGGACGGACTCGCTATGTTGTCTGCCGCTTGTTTCTACACTTGGGTGGGTCGGAAGTAGCGCCAATTTTGGGGGTATTCAATCGTGTTGCTAGGGAAGCGATCGATGCAGATGGAGACTTACAAGTTTTAGGCGAAGGCTTAGTAGAAATCTCTGAAACCCTGTTGCGATCTGATGAATACTGGCTTTCTGCTGCCAATGAAGGTGATGTATTTTGGAGCGAAGGCGAGGCAGGAGATTATGTTAATGAATTATTTAGTGACTCTGCTGAAAGATATGGTGCTGACCTCGATTTAAGTTCTAATTCTGGAGTTAACGATCCTTTATCTCTACCTGTAACACGCAATATTATTGTGATGATTACAGTGGCTTTTGAAGGAGAAGTACCGGAGTTAGAAACTGACTTGTCTAATGTTCAAGCTTTAAAAGAAGCTTTAAAAGCCTTAATCAATTTGCACTACAAAAATAAACTACGGGCAGTTCAGGTGCATTTCTCACCAGCACAGTTGGGTGATGAACTCACTAACGATCAGCTGTTGCAATATTATCCAGAGTTAATTCCTTTGTAGATAGTCATCATTCCCAGCGTACACCAGGAGGGATGAAAATTTTGTTATTTGTCAAGAGTCAATAGTTATTTCTTGCTCCTCTGCTCCCCACACTCCCCACACTCCCTCATCCCTACTGAGTGGGGTAGTCCGTACTTACTAGATGTAGTGAGAAATTGTTAAGCTCATATAAGGATAATAGTGCAATGATCATGACCATATTGCGTAGATTTACAGCCGTTTGTTTAGCCATGAGTTTGTGCTTGACAACAGTTGCTTGTGGAGGTGGTGCAGAACAAACAACCCCCCCAGGTAGGAACGTCAGCCAAACCTCTACGGCTACCAAGCTGAGTGATGGGCAGTATCAAGTACAACAAGCTACTTACGATGATGCTAGTGGGGAGTACACGCTGTTTTTGATTAACAGTAAGCCCCCAACCTTTATCAGTGAAAACATACAAATGGCCCGGCTTACAGATGAAGAAATTAAAGAAGGTAAGAAAAGTTATTTAAAAGTAGAAAATGGACAGCCAATTCTATACTTAACAGAAGACTTTAAAATTGAATACGTCCATAACGTTACGGAGAACCGAACTAATCCTCAAACGGGACAGCAGGAAACAGTCGTTGTTCGTCGCGAAAATGGTTTCTGGGCACCGTTTGCTGGGGCGGTGGCTGGTGGTATAGCGGGTCAGGCGATCGGTAGTCTATTGTTTAGACCCCAGTATTATGTACCTCCTGTCTACCAACCTGGAGGAGTTTTGACTGGCTTTGGTGGATATGGCAGCAACTATGACCAAGCTGTTTCAAGCTACCGCAGCCGCTACAATGCGCCACCAGCAGCTGTGAGAAATCGCACGGCTTTCCGGACTACTGGGAGAATCAGAAGTACATATCCTAGTGGATCTTCGGTACGCAATACACCAAATCGTACTACTACTAACCGTCCTAGTGGTTCTGGTTTTGGCGGTAGTGAACTCAGACCTTCTAATAATTCGCGATCGCCCAGACGTAATCCTAGCGGTAGTAGCTTTGGTAGCGGCGGACGTAGTAGTGGTCGTCGCGCACCTGCTTTTGGCGGTAGACGCCGCTAATTCGAAGACTTCTCCCTAAACAACAGAAGTTGGCATAAACCAAAGCTGGGGAGAAGTATTTTGAGATAATCTGCTATTTTGGGATGTTAACATTTATGGTTGGCATCCCTTATTTTTATCTCCACTTTGTTAACTGCGTAGTGTAGCGATCGCTCATCAACAGACTTTTTATAAAAATCTGAAATAGAAATAATGTGATTTTGTATCCTCAACATTGACTTATACAAGAGACATGATGAACAGATTTCACAACGAGCTATAAAAACTTGAAAAGTTGTTCATTTCTTCTGTCCTTCGGGTGAAGATGATTAAGTTTATCCCACCTTTTTGGAGGTGGGATTTTGCGCTAGTTTGCCAGTAGCTAGTTATTTTTAGATGTACTAATTGTCTACCCTAACTTACTTGGTGGTAAGCAATTGTGACACCTCTGCATGTGCCAAGACAACACTAGGTTCACGCTGAAGAGCAGCATAGTACTTTCTGGCAAAAGCATTACCTAACTCTGACGGTACGATTAGCTTTTGAGCATCAGCAATCAACTTTTGCACAGATTCCGGCAATATCGGTTCATCTGCTGTCAGCATTTCATCAATTTGCACAACCAGCTCAGAAATGTGATGTAGCCAAGCAAATTGTTCATGATCGATAACTAGTTGCAGAAGTTCTGCACTCGTTACTCTACCACGCACTTGTTCGTAAGCGATGCGTTCTGTATCCAGCAAACTGGAGTGCAGGCTGAGAAATTTGTTGCGCAAATTACGTAAAAATTGCTGTTGATTGATTCGTTGTAGAAGTATGTTAGAAGTCAATGGAACCCATCCTCCCGTTACGATAGTCTTCAATTGCTTGAATAATTTCGGCTTCAGTATTCATTACAAATGGGCCGTAGCGAACAACTGGTTCGTTTAGCGGTACACCAGCGATGAGTAATACATCTAATGGTGATTTTGCGTTCGATGGATTTGCGATCGCCACTTCCTCACCGTCTTGTGCAAACAATATCATCTGTCCATCTCCCGCACGTTCTTTTTCTGCACCAAACAAGCCTTCTCCATCAAGCACATATATAAAAGCATTGTATTCTTTTGGCACAGGCTGAACTGCGATCGCATCTGGTTGAAGTGTGAAATGTAAGTATATAATCGGAGTTTGCGTCTGGATGACAGATCTTGCTCCTAGCGCTTCTCCTGCGATAACTTTTACCTTCACCAAACCATCATCTGTTTGAGCCGTAGGAATTTTTGCCGCCGGAATTTCCTGATAACGAGGCTTAATCATTTTGTCACGACGGGGTAGATTCACCCACAATTGAAGTCCATGAATCCGTCCGCCGATACGAGCAAATTCCCGATCTGGCATTTCCGAATGGACAACACCTGCTCCTGCTGTCATCCATTGCACATCGCCAGCACTCAGTTTTCCTGCATGACCTTGAGAATCTTTGTGTTCAACGCGCCCCTCTAGAATATAGGAAACTGTCTCAAAGCCTCTGTGTGGATGATCTGGCGCTCCCTTTGCTTTACCTGGTTCAACATCAACAGGGCCGAATTCATCAAGGAGGAGAAACGGATCAAAGTCGCTAAAGGTACTCTTAGGAAAAGGACGACGAACCAGCATACCTTCACCTTCTAGCGTTTGCACACTATTGATGATTCCTGCGACTGTTCGCATCGTTTGTGTTTGAGTCGTCATTAATCTCCTCCTTGGTATGCTATTGTTCAGCTTGATAATAGGTAAGGTGCAGAACATTTACATAGCCTGAATCTGCACTGGTAAAGCATGAAACTTTCTCTAACTCAGGGGCTTGTTTGATTTCAAACGAATTATTTACGTTCTTTGACGAAGCACACCCTAATTAACATCTTTAAATGTGTTATCTCTTATATATGATTAATCTTATATTAGCATAAGGTTATATAAAAAGGAATAGATAGAGTTTCCCCCACTTTAGCTTCGAAAAACCGCCTATGTCTTTAGCCCACACAATTCTCGCTCTGCTTCAGCAAGAGGAGATGACAGGTTACGACCTCAAAACCACCTGCTTTGATCAATGCGTTGCACACCTATGGCCCGCAGACCAGGCACAGATTTACAGAACCCTTGATAAACTCGTTGAGCAGGGTTGGATTAGTTGTAGTGTTGAGATTCAGAGCGATCGCCCTAACCGTAAGGTATATTCTGTAACAGAAGCCGGAAAAGCCGAATTTATCCGCTGGTTGCAATGCCATCAGCCCTTACCGACATTACGAGAACCGTTGCTAGTGCAATTACATTTTGCTGCACAATTACCGAACGCAGCCATTATTAAATTGTTAGAACAGCAGCTATCTATACGTCAAAACAAACTTGCTGAGTGTGACAATATCCACCTACCTAAGCTGGAAGATTGTGCAAATCGCGAGCAGATGATGCAACGGCTCGTACTAGATTTGGTAACTCAACGAGAACAAACTTATATTGATTGGCTGAAGACAGCAATTGATGTCATTGAGCGTACACCTAACTAAAGCTGAGGTGGAATTTTTTATATTTAATTAAGTAGTTCTACTAAATTAATGAGTAACTGTCAGGATTTATAGTTACGAAAACACAAATAATCTGCAATAAATGACAACGAGAAAAATTGAAACCCTAACTGAAGAACAAGAAAATCTCATTCCAGTGTATCTAGAAAAGTGGAAAAAAATTGCATTGTCAACAGCAAAGATTGATAGGACGCAATTATCAAAAGCGCTAAAACAAACTTATGTTTTGATGGACTTCCCAGAACCTGAAATTATTTTTTATGACAGTTTATATGAAATAGTACAAACACGAAGAATTTTTACACATATTCAATGTATATATGGAAATGAATACCAACCAAAAACAGGAATTTTTAGTGAATATTTGTCTCGAAGATTATTATCATATTTATGCAATGCCATAGAAAATATAACTTTTAAAGATTTAGGAGACAAATTACAACAGTATTTAAATTGTGAACTATATGAAGTTTTTGTTGACGAATTTGGTCTAAATATTTATGCAGCCATATCACAGATAAGAAGCCAAATATCTAATGAGATATCTGGGAAACAAAATCAAATTTGTGAAACATTTAGGCAGTCAGCAGATAAGTGGGATTTACCACTATGGTTACTTATCGATAAAGAACCCGATAATCCAGAATTAAGCAGAGTCTGGCATGAATGGAATCATTTATCTCAACAAGAAGAAATTTTACTAGTTATTGATGGTAACAAAGATTATTGGATAGAACTAGGACAATGGTGTGAAAGTGCCTGCTTGTATGACTTTTGCATTAATATATTAAACTGTGAATACGATGCAAGAGAATGGGAAATATTACAAATCATTGCACAAAATGGGGGGTGGGTTCTTCCTAGCGAAAAAATGATTATTGTTTGCGATCGCCCTACAAAGTTTTCTTTTGACGAGCAACTCCGTTTACATTCAGAAGCTGAACCTGCTGTTCAATTTTCTGATGGTTACAGTCTCTATGCTTCCCACGGTGTAACCTTACCAGAGAAATATGGCATACTTCACCCAAATCAATGGTCAGCTAAATGGCTTTTAGAAGAAGATAATGCAGAATTACGAAGAGTATTAATCCAAGGAATTGGCTACAGTCGCCTTCTTGAAGAATTACAAGCGAAAGAGTTAGATTACTACCAAGGATACACTTTAATAAAAATTGATGCTGATGTAGATGAAGAGCCAATATTTTTATTAAAAATGATTTGTCCCAGTACAGAATTCATTCACGTGTTACGCGTTCCACCTGATATGAAATCTGCACAAGAGGCAATTCGCTGGGTAAATTGGGGAATAGATCCTCTTGATTTTGCTGTACAAACCTAAGAAAAAAAAGAAAGACAGGATAATAATAAAAATTATATTGATTAAGGGTATTACTCAAGATGTAATACCCTTAATTTCTTATGCAGATTTGATTTAGTACTGAAATATCCTACTTAACCCAACGTTTAGTTGCCTCTGCAATGCGCTGGCCAAAGCGTTCTGAGGTGAGGCGATCGCCTTCATCTAAAACTGCTGGGTTGCCACTCATATCCAGTGGGCTTTGACCAAGTACACCCAGAAATCCTCCCAACCGATTTACCCCATCATCTTTACCAAACAAAAAGCTTTGCAAGTCGCCCACATTCACCCAAATCATCCCATGCTGGGCTGCATTCGTTGCCAAGTATAAAAGTGTTCCCTGCTTATCGCCACTAGGTGAGCTAGAGTGCGTAAACCCAGCTGCAATCTTGTCTTTCCATCCATGTCGGAACCAAACTGAGCTAGCTGCATCAATAAAAGCCTTAAACTGAGCCGCAATACCGCCCATATAGGTAGGCGAACCAAAGACGATCGCATCTACCTGGTTAAGCTTTTCGAGAATTTCATCATTTTGCCAGCGACCATTCACAATCTGCTCGCCAGTAATCCGCAGCATTTCCACAGTTGCACCATCAACTTGGCTTGCACCTTTAGCGATAGCTTCAGCCATCAGATGAGTATGACCTGCACCAGAGAAGTAGACGACCGCAATAGTAGGCATAATAAACCTTGGTTAATTTAACTACAAATTACCGAGGAATATCATAGAGACTACTTGCTCGTATGTAAAGAAAAGTAATTTAACTAAGCCAGTGTAATCCCTTCCTTTGTAAGTTCTGCTCAATCTGCTGCATTTCCTCAATCGTTTCTCCAGTAACGATCCCGTAAATTTCGGTATAGATTTTTCCGTATTTGACCTTTTCTAAAGCCGACAGAATGATTAAGTCTTTGCGATCTAGTTCTGGTTTTAGGGTGGTTAAAACAGAGTCTAATGTCCCATCCATGCGGTAGTCACTGGAATATTTAGCAACTTCCTTTCCTAGTCCTAGTAGGGTATGACGCTGCAAGCACAGCGGTGTTGAGCCATTAACTCGGAAATTGGCATCAATGGTATAAAGCTGTCCATCTTGGTTTTCTAAAACATCAAAACCAATAACGCCGAAATAACCTTGTTGATGAGCATACTGACCAATAGCGGCAATCATCTCAAAGAACTTACTCATGTCAGTTTCGCGGTAATGAATTAGTCCGCCTAAATAATTGCCCTCTGAGGTGACAAGTTGAGTCGTAGTACCAATAAGCGTTATGTCTCCCGTTTTGCTGACATAGAACTGTACGCAATAGTTTTGTACTGCATTTTTAATAAATTCGGAGATAACAATCCAATCCAGTAATTTAATATCGAGATATTTTTTGAGTTCTTTCAAGCAGTAGTTTAAATCGCTAGTGCTTTTGATAATATAAGTACCTTCTCCTGAGAGTCCGTGAGAAGTTTTAATCAAGTAGGGAAATTTTTCTGGTAACTGAATCTCTTCGAGACTAATGGTGTGAAGATTGTAGCTCTTGTATTTTGGACATTGTACCCCCAGTTCAGCTAGCGTCACTTTACTCAGCAAGTGGTAGTGAATGTTGGGAGCGATCGCGTGTTTTTCATGTCGCAGGTTATCAAAGGGAAATAGCGTGATAATTTTGTCAAAGCCATCGCTCTTGCTAAGTTCTTCCAAATAAACAGAGCAATCGAACATCTTCATATTGCTGTAACTAAAGCCAAAATGCTCTCGCCAGTAATCAACCAGTAAGTTTTGCGGCGGAATTATCACAATCCCCGGAATAGCCTCACCTAGCACAGCCAAATTTTTCCAAGGTTCCTTTTGGCAAATCTTATCGAAAGACGTTTTAGTGGACTCACTACTGCCATCTTGAATATAGTATTTTTTCGTGTTGGGGTAAGCTGCCCAACGAGCAGTCGCTGGGTAATTTGGGATAAATGCATAACTTGCATCTAATATGTCTTGAGCAAATAGATCTGATAGAGAACTCCCTTGAAAGTAACGAAAGTCGTATTGCTGGTTCATAAAAATCTAAGGTTAATTTATATTTCAATATTTTGAAATTACATTTTTGCCTTTAATCAATAGCACAAGATTAAACATTTATTAGCCAGTTATCAGCAATATGAATCTCAATAATAGTGCCAAACTATAGACAAAAGTTATGTTTTTATAATTGTGTTAGTCGCTTTAAAAAGTATTGCTAAAGCTAGAATTTTCTAATTAAATTAACAATAAATGCTGACTGTTATTTCAACTTCTACTATAGGAATATCTTTCTCTATACCAAAAGTTTTATTTTTCTCTACTTATCAAACTCTTATTAAGTGGTCATCTTGCCTACCCTAATCGAATCACAGATAAAGATAGATGCACACAGATAAATATCAGTGTTTATCTGTGTGCATCTGTGGTTTTTTTCTCTTAATTAGGATTATTGCAACACGTCTTACGCTAGGTTAATGTTCTAACGTATTGCTCTTTCTTTTTGTAGAAACTGTCATCTATTCTTTATAAACACAAATGACAAATGACTAATATTAAAGGACATTTAAGCTACTGCAACTGCTTGTTGCCAACGTCCCACAGCCTTACCAACTACGGCTAACTCTTGCATCAAGTTCTCGAAAGCATCTGGCGTGAGCGATTGGGGACCATCTGACAAAGCTTTCTTCGGGTTGGGGTGAACCTCAATCATGAGAGAATCAGTACCAGCTGCGATCGCGGCCATTGCCATAGAAGGAACAAACTCAGACCAACCTGTACCGTGACTGGGGTCAATCATAATTGGTAGATGAGTTAGCTTGCGCAAAACTGGCACTACCGATATATCCAGGGTGTTGCGAGTAAACTGGCGATCAAAGGTGCGAATTCCGCGCTCACATAAAATTACATTCGGATTTCCCGCTGCCAAAACATATTCAGCAGCCATCAACCAGTCTTCGATAGTAGCTGCCATTCCCCGCTTCAACAGCACTGGTTTAGATTGTGCGCCCACTTTTTTGAGCAGAGAGAAATTCTGCATATTTCTGGCACCGACTTGGATCATATCGGCAACTTCCGCGATTTTCTCCAGGTCGGCAGCGTCCATAACTTCTGTAATTATGCCTAGTCCGCTGGCTTCCCTCGCTTTTGCCAATAATTCCAAAGCACTCTCGCCGTGTCCTTGGAAAGCATAAGGTGAAGTCCGGGGTTTGTATGCACCACCGCGCAAAAATCTGGCTCCAGATGCTTTGACGCGCTGAGCCGTCTCGACAATCATTTCCTCATTTTCTACAGAGCAGGGGCCAGCAACTACTACTACAGGATGATGTTCACCAAATACAACTGGCCCATCAGGAGTGCTAACCACCACATCAGAAGCTTCACCGTGGCGGTACTGACGACTAGCCCGTTTGTAAGGCAACTCTACGCGCAAAACTTGCTCAATCCAAGGGCTAACTTCCTGAATTTGTAGCGGGTCTAAGTCGGCCGTCTCACCTACCAGACCAATAACTACTTTGTGCTTACCGATAATTTTTTCCGGCGTCAGCCCCCAGCTAGTTAGTTCTTCGCTAATACGATTAATTTCTGCTTCTGGGGAACCGATTTTCATTACGACAATCATGATTAAATTCCCTGATTACTTAACTTGCTATTTAAGGGGCGTAACCTTTTAATTACTTAAAAATCTAGCGCTCAATGTTCTATGACTGAAGATTGGAGGTATAAAATAATCATAAATTTTTAATTAGCAATGTTGAAGTTATTAAATTTCAACTTCAACATTCACTCTAAAATTTAGCCAACATTACAGTCTTCTGATACCTGAGCGCCAAAAATCAAACCTTTTTTTGCCGAGTTTCGCGCCAAACATCCACCATACGTCCCCAATTGATGCCAAATTCAGCCAAACCCAGCCAATTGCCAACTCTGTCTTCGTCCCAAGAGGCAGAGAGAACGCCATAGGTAATTCCCAATACCCCCAAACCAAAAAATCCCATGTTTACCAATAACACGGCGATAGGAGCTAGTCTGATGTCGGTATAGATGGTCAATAGATAGCTACCAGCCAAAGTGCCAATACCCAAAGCTGTTGGTATACCACAGAATGCAGCTACTCGCCGAATCATGCGTTGGCTAACTACTTTTGGGATTGCCATCTCCTCTTTATTCAAGGGTGGCTGCTTGGTTGTTTGTCCCCCAGATTCCTTGGACTGTACTGGTGGTTCACTCTTGGCTTTTGCTGGTTTTTGGCGCTTTTTGTTCGGTTCAAAAGGTAAGCGACTGCGTTCAGATTCTTCAGCAGACATAAGCGGTATCCTTAACCACGAATTCCCAAACGAGCAATCAAAGCTTGATATTTTTCTCGGCTTTCCTGCTGGACATAGGATAAAAGACGCTTGCGATGACCAATTAGCTTCAACAATCCTCTACGAGAAGAATGGTCTTTCTTGTTTGCTTGGAGATGTTCGCTGAGACGGTTAATCCGGTCAGTGAGCATAGCAATTTGGACATCGGCAGAGCCGGTATCGGTTTCGTGAACTTGATAGCTGGAAATGAGTTCTTGTTTGCGCTGTTGCGTCAGAGCCATGATCGATTCAATTTCTAGTTTTTCTAAATTTATGCAGCAGTCTCTAATAATATCACAGCCCTCAAACTCTGGGGTGAAACAACTTTACTGCACTAGGAAACGAATATCTTAGCTGTGTAGGGTTGGAAGTTAGCCACCAAACCATCTTTTCCTACTTCTACCTGAGTATTAGCCAACCAATCTTGCCAATGCTCAGCCGATGGGAAGTTCGGAATATGATAGCCAGTAAGATTGTGGTCAGAGAAATTTACTACAACCACTACTTGAGAACCCTGGTTATCCCAGCGGAAGTATGCTAAAAGTCTTGCCTGTGCATCTTCGTGGAAAAACTCTATATTGTCACTTTGCAGGGCTGGATTGTGCTTACGGAGGACGATGAGTTTTTTGTAATACTCAAATAAATCTTGGTTTTCAGGTTTTTCTAGCAATGGCCAAGCAATTTTCTTAGGCTGGGTAACGTTTTCGCTCTTGCGCTTATGTTCACCAAACTCTTCTCCCATCCATAGCATTGGGATACCCATTGCGGTCATTAACAGCACCGCGGCTAACTTAGCACGTGTAAATGCCGCTTCATCAAAGATACCTTGGTTACCTAATTCTCTAAATAAACGTTCGCGATCGTGAGTTGCTAAGTAATTTATGACATTCGTAGCAGTTTTATAACCCTGCTGTCTAGGATCTAAAACTTGCTTGAGATGATCTAATTCAAATTTTTCCCCACAAATATGTGGAATTACAAAGTAGTGAAAACTTTCATGCCAGCAAGCATCTAGCGGACCCTCTGGTGTTGTGACATTGCTTGTATCAGGAATGTGTTCGGCAATATTATAAAACGGCTTGGCTACAGTATTCTTTTTGGCTTGTGAAGCTAACCAATGCAAAAATTCAAAATTAGCTAACTGGCGTACCGCATCAAAGCGGATACCATCAATGTGATACTCCTGAACCCAAAAACGCACTACGTCCCCAACGTATTTCCAAGCAGGTTTAACATCTAATTTTTCGTCATAGTTATCATAATTAAACTCTGGGCCCCAATAGTTCGCTGGGTCCTCTGGATAGTGCATGTGTTCGTAGTACCAATAATTCCTGTCAATTAGCATTAACGGGCATTCTTCATCAGTATGGTTATAAATTCCATCCATGAAGACCCGAATGCCTCTCCTATGACACTGGTCAATTAACCGCTTTAAATCTTCTGTTGAACCATAGCTAGATTCTGTGGCGAAAAAGTGGCGTACTTTGTAGCCCCAGCTATAATCGCCAGGATACTCATTAACTGGCATTAATTCAACTGCATTAATTCCTAATTCCTGAAGATAATCTAATTTTTCAATAGCATCTAAATATTGTCCGCGTTTTTCCCTATCAACCTCACCACCTGTAAAATCGGCAACGTGCATTTCATATATTACCAATTCATCATTTTCTGGCAGAGGTATATCATCGTATTGCCAACTATAACTATCAACAATCCGTTTGCCATTTTTAATTCGCACCAAGCCAACTTTTTGCTGCTCATCAACATCTGTGGCATAAGGATCAATCACATCTACCCATTCATCTGGGGAAAAATTGGGGCTTTGAGTTTGGACACGAAATTTATATTGATAAATACCATCTTCTAACTTTAATTGAGTACAAAAATACCCATTCTCGGTTTTCTGCATTGGCGTTTCTTGCCAGTCAGAAAATGACCCGATTAAAGCAGCTTTTTTATTACGAGGAGCAAACAAGCTAAATTCAATTACACTAGCCATTTCTATTCTTGATAGCCTTTTCAATTCACTAAAATACATTAGGTATTTTTTTACCTAATCATAATGTTATTAATCCCCCTAACTTCTTATAAAAAAGGCTTTTTTGCCCTCTTCTTTAAGATATTTGGGGGATCGGCAAGAACTAAACATTACTAATCGATAAATATTTATTCTTCAGTTAATTCACATGCATCTACTAAAAGTTAGATACTTCCTGAACCAACAGGTACAGATGCATCTGCCACTGAGGCATTTTGTAGGATAGGCTTGCGGGTTTTGAGGTCAAATTTATAGCCATGCGGCAAAATATGAAGTTTAGCTCCAAAAATAGCTAAAGGCTCATCCCTCAAAATTTCGTCAATATTGTTGTGTGTTGCTTCTGACTCATCAACGATTGTGACCGCACCTTCACCAACAACTTCAATTTGGTTATCGGTCACTACCATAGCGGTATTCTCGTCAATGCCAAATCCTAAGTCAGCAGGTTCTTGTAACAAAGCAGAAATTAAACGTCCAAGGCGACCACGCTGTGAAAAATGCTGGTCGATTACTACTCCTGGTAAAAAGCTCATACCAGGGCCCATATCGACAATTTCAATTCGCGGATTTGTTTCTGAATCACCTTCTACAATCATTTTGTCAGGCATCACCGCAGCGCCAGCACTTGTACCTCCTACAACTATTCCTTCAGCAAATCGCTTATGAATAGCTTCATCAAGTTGAGTGTCCTTGAGGATGCTAGTAATCCGGGCTTGGTCACCACCAGTAAAAAATACTCCAGTGGCGTTTTCAACGGCTTCTAAAGCTGTTGATGATGATGCATCATCACGAGTTTCCGTATCAACTATACGAACTTTCTCCGCTCCTAACCGTTCAAAGACTCTAATATAATTTTCACCAACTTCTCTTGGGAGTTCTGTCGCCGCTGTCATAATGACGATATGAGCCTTTGTACCACCTGCACGGCGCAAAAACTCTCGCAGGATTTGGCAATCACCCTCTTTATCTTCAGCGCCACCAATAATCACTAGCTGCCGCTTAATTTCGCTCGTCACCATGATCTCACCTTAAATTTCGTGTAAGTATTTTCAATAAAGCATGACAATTCCAACTATAAAATCAGCCATTTGGTAGATTAATAAATGAAGCTTAAAAATTGAAATTTTTATCTAAAATTTTTCAAAATTAATAGAAACACAAATATATACAAATTACTAACAATTTAATTAATTCTTGGTTTAATTAAAAATATAGGTTTAATATTTTGTAAGCCAATAGAAAATTATTCTAGAGGCTTACTAAATTATTTTTTCATATTTACTTAATTTGGAAAATGGCAAAAGTCTAGAAAGTTTTTGCTTGCCTAGCAACCTGTTGAAAAAATTAGATCTATTTCAAGGTCTATTTTTTCTCGAACTGTCTAATACGCTTGGCTTCTATAAAGCAAGTTGACTAAAAAAAGGCGAGCTTGTTCTAGCGGTAGATGCCTAGGTTTACCCTGGTAAACAATTTGGTACTCGTTAATGTCTGGACCATCTCCATGACCAGAAATAAGCTTGAGGTGAAATGCTTGATCAGCAAGTTGCCGAACTTCATTTCTCAAAGAAACTTCTGTGTTGTTCATACTTTGCTGTCTCTTAATATCCGTATATTAGATATATAAAACTTGGGAAGTGATCGCACCTTTCAAAGGTTATATTTTTTATGGATAGTATTTGGTGTAAAAATATTCTTGGTCTAGTCCACACTGAGTCATAAAAATAGAATCGGCTTGATTATGCCCTTAGATAGCTGAAAAACTCTGTCAGTAGAGTTAGGCTGTCCCAGTGAGCGTTGAGTTTTATACTCTGATTTAGTCGCAAAGCGATCGCTCTCCAAGCAATAACGAGAATCAATTGATCGTAGATAGGTCTGGGTAAACGCAACTAAGCGTCCGGACTTCAGGGTGTTTAGCTAGAGGTTTATCATCAATGCTTCAAGAAAAAAGCACCGATGCAGTCCGCATCAATGCCAGAAAAACCGACGTATTCGATATTTTCCACTTCAAACATTACATGGGACCAAACCCCTATCTGGAAGTAGGGGCCCTAGTATTCGATTTTGTTATGACCGAGTTTAGAAAACCTCTACCCATTGAGGACTATGTTTCAATTATTAGCGATCGCTATCCAATTTTAGGCAATCAAGAATACGAATCCTACGCCCATCTGTTTGCCCAAACTCTATCAGAAGTAGGAAAACTCGAAATGGGCTTACACCTAAACCGCTGGAGTATACAACCAAATCCAGATTATGTACGTATCGCTATTCAATCGCTTCACGAACGCACAACTAGAGGGGTAGTTTACTTTGTTTGGGATTGGTTTGAAGCTATTAACCGAGATGCAGACTTTCTTTTTGAAGATGAGCTAGTACGCTTACAAAATAGATTTAGGCAATCTGTCTATGGTGGCCCCACAGTCTACGCCTTACTACACAAAGCTTACGAAAAAGGTATTCCCACTTTTTATTTGTGGGAAGAAGGACTAATGCAATACGGCTATGGAAAGAAACATATTCGCGGTATAGCGACAACTTTTGACTGTGACAGCCACATTGATTCTGACTTTACCACTCGCAAAGATGACTGCAAGGCTTTCTTAAAAACCTTGGGTTTCCCCGTACCTGAGGGTGATATCGTTACTACTGAAAAAGAAGCCCTAGCAGTAGCTAGAGAAATTGGCTATCCAGTAGCAGTTAAGCCTGTAGTTGGACACAAAGGAATTGGTGTTACAGCCGAGGTACAAGACTCCGAAGAACTAGAATCTGCCTATAGTAGGGCACTTGCTGCGATTCCCGATGAACAGCCCACACGGATAATTGTCGAGAAAAGTATATCAGGAGCAGATTTTCGCTTGCTGTGCGTCAATGGTAAATTTGTCGCTGCCACAGAACGCCGCCCTGCATCGGTTGTCGGTGATGGCGATTCTACTATTGATGAGTTAATTCGCCAAGAAAATCGCAAAGCTGCGCGTTTGGATACACCCACTTCGCCAATGAGCAAAATCCAGCGTGATGAAGCGATGGAATTGTACTTAAAAGAACAGCGTTTGACATTAGATAGTGTGATTGAAAAAGACCGCACTGTTTATCTGCGCAAAGTAGCAAATCTCTCGGCTGGCGGTATCAGCATTAATGCTACGCACACAGTTCACCATGACAACATTATTTTGGCGCAGGACATTGCCCAACACTTCCGGTTAACTTGCCTTGGTATTGATGTTATTACCAAAAGCCTTGCTGAGTCTTGGAAATCTGGTAACTTTGCCATTTTAGAAATCAACGCCGCACCTGGAGTTTTAATGCATCTGAACCCTGCGGTTGGTGACAGTGTTGATGTGCCTTCCCACATCTTAGGAACCTTTTTTGAATCAGGTACAGAGGCTAGGATACCAAATCATCAGCTTTAATAAAATCTCAATTCAAGAGTTGCAAGAAACGATTGACCATATTCTTTTGCAACATCCAGATTGGACAGTTGGGGCTGTTTGTCGTGATGCAGTTTTCGTGAATCGGGCGAAAAAAATCTTAAGCAAAGATTACAACAGCAATGTTCAAAGTTTGTTACGTAATCCCAAACTTGATTTACTAATTGTCGAATATGAGGACGAGATTTTAGAAAAGGATGGGATGTTTTACCAAGGCAGTAATATGGTTGTTCTAGACAATCCCACTGAGACTGAAATGATGCTAGTAAGGGATATCTTAGACGGTTCTACTGTGGTGATTAAGAAAGGAAACAATGTTTCTATTAGCCGTAAAGGGTTAATTGAAGATTACACCTTGGGAGAAGAGGAACCCTTTACGCGGGTTTATTTGAAAGAAGTCGGTACAATCTTGTGAGTTGAAAAATAGGCGTTTTAAATCTCTAGAATGTAACAGATGACAAACGCTATTAAATAGAAATGCATTAACCTCCTCAAATTCATTTAACTGAGGAGGTTGACTATAGCGTTTCACAACCTAGTGAAGTACAGGAAGAAGTAATTAACCACAGATGAACACAGATAAACACAGCGAAAAGTCGGAGTGGAGGTTTCCTCCGATCAGAACTTTTCAAGACAGATAAATTCGTACCTTATTAGACTGGGGACTGCTATAACAGTGTTTGTATAAAGTGTGATTGAATTTTCGTAGATGCTTTTTTCTGCTTCCTTAAATGCTCATTTTGAAAAATGAACTAATAATTGTTAATTTTTATAACAGCGATCGCCATATTAAAAAGCCACCAGAGGAATTGGATTTATGGAACCAATACTATTGGTGGCTGTATTGTACTTATCACTAAAACTACTTAAGCTTTTCGTAGGCTGCTAAAATAATTTTTTCTGTTTCCTCCCAGCCAATACATTTGTCTGTCACTGAAACACCATACTGCAATTCATCTTTTTGACAATTAACTGGTTGGTTACCTTCAAATAAATTCGATTCCAACATCATGCCAACAATGGATGTATTGCCATCAACGACTTGTTGAATTACGTCTTCCAAGACAGCAGATTGTAACTTGTAGTCTTTATTCGTATTTCCATGACTACAGTCAATTACAATTCTTGGTGGTAAATCTGCGCCTTTTAACTTCTGTTCTACCAGTCGGACATTTTCAGCATCGAAATTGGGTTGATTACCACCCCGTAAAATAACATGACCATAAGCGTTACCTCTAGTTTGAAATACGCTTACCTGCCCATCTTGATTAATCCCTAGAAAATTATGAGGAGTTCTAGCAGATTGTAAGGCATTTAAGGCTACTTGAATATTGCCATCAGTACCGTTTTTAAAACCCACAGGCATCGAAAGTCCACTTGCCATTTCCCGGTGAGTTTGTGATTCGGTTGTGCGCGCGCCAATGGCAGACCAGGCAATCAGTTCACTAATATACTGAGGTATGATAGGGTCAAGGGCTTCTGTAGCAGCAGGTAATCCCATTTCTGCAATTTTTAACAATAAGCTACGAGCAATTAACAAACCATTTTCTACATGGAAAGAATCATCCATTTCGGGATCGTTAATCAATCCTTTCCATCCTACTGTTGTTCTGGGTTTTTCAAAATAAACCCGCATAACCAAGAGTAATTTATCTCGGACTTTCTCTGCCAAAATCTTCAGTCTTTCTGAATATTCGATTGCTGCTTTGGGATCGTGAATTGAACAAGGACCCACAACTATGAATTTTCTTCTATCTTTAAAATCTAGGATTTGTTCTAGTTCTTCTCTATATTTCAGAACTGTCTGTTCGGCTAATTTAGTTAATGGTACTTTTGCTTTTACTTCGTTCGGAGTTAATAAGACATGAGAATTCTCAATGTTGGCGTCGAACAATGTGTGGCGCATGGAGCAGATCATGTGATTTATGCTACTTTATTGAGGCTTAAAAATTATACACATTTATAGCGCCAAATCTACACAAACTCAGAGATTTTTAAAAAATCTAGATTTAAGGATCAGAGATTCAATATTTTTTTGTAATTTATTAGACATAATAAATACTTTTAATAGCTTAGTTGATTATCCTAATTTAAAAGGGGGCATTATTTCCCCCTTTTTGCTATTACTAGATTATCGTACCAGTACCAGTGTAATTCATTACTGCCAAACGAATACTTTGGCTTCGTATGGTCCAATATCAGTTATGATGCCATCGTCGCCAGCTTCCACATCATAATTAGCTGTCCACTCGTGCCATGTGCCACTACAGGGAAAATTAGGAACATGATACCCAGCTAAGAAGTTTTCTGAAAAATTTGCTACTACTACAACTTGAGAACCTTCGTCATTCCAACGGCTATAAACAAGTACTTTTGCCTCTGGATTTTCATGGATGAAATCAATATTCTCTGTGTAGAGTGCATGGCTATTTTTACGCAAGTTAATCAAGCCTTTATAGTATTCAAATAAACTAGAATTTAAGTCATTACCTAGTAGCGTCCAATCGATTTTGGCTGATTCAGGTTGTTTGGGTTTGTACTCTCCAAATTCTTCACCCATCCAAACCAAAGGCACGCCAACACATGTCATCAGGATCGCTACTCCTAATCTAGCTCGTCTAAATGCTTCTTCATCAAAAATATTCCGATTACCCAGTTCCACCATCAGGCGATCGTGGTCATGGTTAGTGAGATAATTTACCACATTGGTAGCACCCATAAAACCTTGACGTTTACTATCAATAACGTCTTTGAGGTTTTCTAAATCAAACGCGTCACCACAAATGTGTGCAGTAACTGTATGATAAAAGCTGTCATGCCAGCAACCATCCATTGGTCCATCTACATTAGTAATGCTGGTAGTTTCTGGAATGTGTTCTGCAATATTGTAAAAAGGTTTTGCACCAGCAGCATTTTTCGCTTCTTGAACAATCCAGTGCATGAAATCGTAGTTGGCAATTTGTCGCGCTGCATCATAGCGAATACCATCTATATGATATTCTTCAATCCAAAATCGGATGGTATCACCGATAAATCTTCGTGCCGGAAATGTATCTAAATTTTCGTCATAATGTTCGTAGTTAAACTCAGGACCCCAACTATTATCAGGGTCGCGAGGAGCATGATGATACCAATAATCGTGGTCAATTTGTGTTAATGGTCCAGAAGCTTCTGAATGGTTATAAATACCATCCATAATGACGCGAATGCCTCTAGCATGACACTCATCAATCAGATTTTTTAACTCTTCTGTAGAGCCATAACTAGATTCAGTTGCAAAAAAATGCCGAGGGTTGTAACCCCAGCTATAATCACCAGGATATTCTTTCACAGGCATCAACTCGATCGCGTTGATTCCCAATTCGCATAAATAATCTAATTTTTCAACAACATGTTTATACTTACCTCTTGCATAAGGATCATCCTCACCGCCAGAAAAATCTCCAACATGCAATTCATAAATTACTAATTCGTGGTCAGCAGGCAAAGGTTTATCATCATGTTGCCATACATAGGTATCAACAATCTTTTCGCCATCTTTAATCCTAACAATACCGTTATCTTTACCACCAAATTCGTCAATATTAGTTGCGTAAGGATCTGTTACATCAACCCATTGTTCTGGCTCAAGAAACCATGAATTTGATTGCACGCGAAACTTATATTCATAGCTACCATCTTCTAATTCAACAGAAGTACGAAAATAGCCATCATCACCTTTTTCCATTGGAATTTCTTGCCAATCAGAAAAAGAACCAATTAATGCTACGCCTTTGTTATAGGGAGCAAATAAATTAAATTCAATTGGCTTCGCCATGTTATTAATTAGAAGTGAGAAAATCTTGGTAAAAGTATTTTCTCACTTCTAATTAAATTAGCCAATCATTCCCTAGAAATAAATAATTAGGTAATTACTCCATCTCCAGGAATAAATTTTAAATTCATTATTAGTGAAATTTATAATCAATTACTTAATACACAGTTTTCATGGCGATTAAAAAGTTAGTTTTTACCCAAAATAAAATTTTAGTAATCATAAAATTAGCAGATATTAGGTGGAAATTAGACTATTTTGCCAAAATATCTGCTATTTATGCTTAGTCTGAATTAATGCTATTTTGATGCATATAACTAAATAACCAATTCGCTGCTGTTGCTCTACGAGTTTGACGAGGTCCGAATTCGCCAATTTTGTAACCTTTGAAACCCAATTTTTCTTTAAGTATTTGTTTATTCTCCTTTGGAATAGAACGAGTTAATTTGACTGTTGCAGGGCGACTATCAATAAAATCTGGTGGTTGTGGGTACTCATCGCGCCATTCTGGTACTACTTTGCTACTATCCCATTCTCCAGTTTCAAAGTTGTAGCGATAACCTAAGTAGTACCATACCAACTGGTTGACTGTTGTATCATCAATTTTTTCGTTGAGAATTGCCCAAATAGTTTCTGTAGTGAGTGGTGGCAAGTTAGACATAAGCAAGTTGAAATTTTAAATTTAGACGTTGGGTAATTGGTAATTGCAAGATTAGGATGCGGTTGATGGTTATAGTCCCCAGTCTTGATGACCTGTTGTGGACAAGCATCCTTAATAGCGATCGCAATCTCAGAGAAAAACAATTTATCACTAATAATCAGCTAGACTGCCAAATATAGGGATGATTTTATCCTTGTGTAAAAACCCAGTACACTGGAAATCATATAGCATAGACCAGTCAATGCCGAATCCTACATCGCTACCAGAGCTAATCCGTGCTCATGTTTTCATTTCTGGACGAGTCCAGGGGGTTGGCTATCGCTACGCCACAGTAGATACAGCTAGCCAGTTGGGATTAACTGGCTGGGTGCGAAATCTTCCCGATAGCCGGGTGGAAGCAGTTTTTGAAGGAGTACGAGAAGTAGTAGAAGAGATGATTCGCTGGTGTCACATTGGACCTCCGGCTGCTGTGGTAAAAAATGTTGTAGTTGAGTACGAACAACCGGAAAGTTTGCGTGGATTTGAAGTGAAGCATTTAGGTTAAATCTTACGCTTTTGCAGATGAAGTTTATCCTACGGATAAATCCGCATGCTTTAAAAATGACACAGCGCGTTTAAGATAATTTACACAAATAAATATGGGAGTTTGTATACCTTACCATATAAAATACGAAGTATAAATTTATCACTATTTATGCTTTTTTCAATTAGAAAAGATTGAAATCGTCTGTTTGATTATCTGATTAGGTAAAGTTTGGTTTAGAGTATCTTGTTCCATCAGCACTGATAAAAATCGAAGCTATATTTGTAGTATGCCTATCCGTTAATTAAAGTAATACCGATAAAGAATAAATACTCATAATTAATTTGCGGATAAGTTTGATAGCTAAGTTTTTGATTCAGTTATGTTAATGCACTCCAAGCGTAAAAATGACAGAATGTGGAGTTTGCCTAGACTGGCGATAGTAGGATTAGGTCTAGCATCTTTGAATTTAGCGACACTAAGCCTAATTTCCTCCCAGACAGTAATGGCAAAAGAAAGCCATCGGCTAGCCAAGGCTTCTGCCGAACTACCAGTTGTGAAATCAGCGGCTTTGGGTACAAATATGGATGTACCTTGGTCAAAGCCTGTGAGAATTGATGATCCTTTTGAAGGTAATTATTTGGGGATTTTTGACCGTAATTACTTCTGGCGGAACTTTGTTAATAATAATGCTAGGGTTGAAGTAATTAGCCTTTGGAGCCGAAACTCTATTCGTGTTCTGTTAGCCTATAGCGATCGCCATTGCTCTTATGGCTCATACTACCGTACCCTGATTAGAGTACCTGATTGTTTAGTATTTAACAATACACTTCAAATTAGTAATCTTTATATAAAACTAGGCGAACAGGTATTTCGTTTAGAAGGCAACAACAATATATTTAAAGTCAGCGACGAATTAGCGACGGCTCTTAAAAAGTCACCTTCTAAAAATGTGAGTATTAGGCTCTTGTCAGAAACTGGAGAAACGGTAGATAGCGCAATTGGTAAACGAACTGTGGAAGGATGGAAAGCTATTTACTAAAATTAAATAAGTCCCATCGAGAAAGTTACAGCTTAATTTGTAAATATACAACTTATAACCTTAAAAATTAAGCTTTTTTAAGCACAAATTTGGGGTAAAATATTAATGTTTATACCCAATTTCTTGTTAACCTTAGGGCATCTAAGATACTGTCCATGCAGCTACTTCAAACAACCGAAAAAGATTTTTCTGCCAAATTCAAAGCACTTGTGAACGATCGCCGGGAAGCAACTGTTGATGTTAGCGGGACAGTACGAGATATTCTGGCTGATGTCAAAGTGCGTGGTGATGCCGCAGTTCAGGAATATACCAGCCGCTTTGACCATTACAATTCCCAATCTTTGCGTCTAAGCGATACATTTATTGCAGAACTTGCAGCCCAATGTCCGGCTGATGTCAAAGCCGCATTAGAACTAGCCGCCGAAAGAATTGCAGCGTTCCATGAAAAGCAACTGCCCCAAGATGTTGGCTACACTGATACAGTCGGGGTCAGATTGGGATTAAATTGGGTAGCACTGACACAAGTAGGAATTTATGTTCCCGGAGGACGTGCCAGCTATCCTAGTTCTGTATTGATGAATGCCCTACCAGCGAAAATTGCTGGGGTAGATCGGATTGTGATGACAGTGCCAATGCCGCGTGGTGAGATTAATCCAGCAGTATTGGCAGCAGCTAAGATTGCTGGTGTAACGGAAATATACGGTATTGGTGGGGCACAAGCGATCGCAGCCTTAGCCTATGGCACAGAAACTATTGCCCCTGTCGATAAAATTGTCGGGCCTGGTAATGCCTATGTTGCCGAAGCTAAACGCCAAGTATTTGGCACAGTAGGAATTGACAGTATTGCCGGTCCATCGGAAATTCTCGTTGTCGCAGATGATAAGAACAATCCAGATTGGATTGCTTGGGATTTACTATCGCAAGCCGAACACGATCCCAGCGCCCAATCGATTTTAATTACCGATTCCGAAATATTCGCACAAAAAGCGATCGCGGCAGTTGAGCAGATTTTGACAAATCTGGCTACCAAGGAGGTAGCTACCGCCAGTTGGCAAAAACATGGGGCAGTAATTATTGTCAATGATTTGGCAGAAAGTATTCCCTTACTAAACCAGCTAGCACCAGAACACGTGGAATTATGTGTAGATAATCCCCAATTGCTTGCCAACCAAATCAAATGTGCTGGTAGCCTATTTTTAGGACGCTATACACCAGAAGCTATTGGCGATTATTTAGGCGGACCCAACCATGTGCTACCAACTGCCCGTTCTGCCCGTTTTGCTTCTGGCTTGAGTGTCTACGACTTTTTGAAACGTATTACTTATTTGGAATGTAATCAACAAGCATTACAAACAATAGGTAAAGCAGCAGTGACACTAGCACAAGCAGAAGGTTTGCCAGCCCACGGCGGTAGTGTGGCTATCCGGTTAGCGGGAGAATAGCGACTGGGGACTGGGGACTGAGGAGACAAAAAGGATGAGGAAGATGAGGAAAACAAGGAGACTAACTATTAGACCTCTTGCACAAATATTTATTAGCCTGAATTTCTAACATAAAAACTAGTTTTTACTTAATTTAAAGTATTTAGCCTGCGGAGGCAGGCTTTGTTTGTCTAGCCCCAGACTTCAAGTCTGAGGGCATGATTGGATTCATGCAAGATGTCTATTAATCACTGGAATTTCCTGTTCCCTGTTCCCACTTACAACTGACAAAAGCCCAATGCTCAATGCCAACGAAAAAACCAAGTAACTAAAGTGCTACCTGGTTAATCTCTCTTAAAATCACAATTTCCAGCTTAATCGGAGCAAAGGAGTACTTTGCTCCTAATTATTGTTTAACCAAATTAGACTTTAGCTGCTGACTTAGTGACAACGTTGAGTTCGCCTTTTGCATACTTAGCAGCAAAATCTTCCAAAGAAATTTGCTTAATCTTGCTAGCGTTACCAGCTGTACCAAATTGTTGATAGCGTTCAGCACAAACCTTCTGCATATAAACAATAGAAGGCTTGAGGAAGTGACGAGGGTCAAATTCCTTGGGATTTTTTGCTAGAGCTTCACGTACCGCAGCAGTAATTGCCAGACGGTTGTCAGTGTCAATGTTTACCTTACGTACACCGCTCTTGATACCTTTTTGAATTTCTTCTACAGGTACGCCGTAAGTTTCAGGAATTGCACCACCATACTGGTTAATCAGAGCAATTAAATCTTCAGGTACGGAGGAGGAACCGTGCATTACCAAGTGGGTGTTAGGCAAACGGCGGTGAATTTCTTCAATGCGGCTAATTGCTAAAATTTCGCCAGTCGGCTTACGGGTAAACTTGTAAGCACCGTGGCTAGTACCAATAGCAACGGCCAAAGCATCTACTTTGGTTTGCTCTACGAAGTTTACAGCTTCGTCGGGGTCGGTCAGTAATTGAGAGTGATCGAGTGTACCCTCAAAACCATGACCATCTTCAGCTTCACCCGCACCAGTTTCTAGAGAACCTAAGCAACCGAGTTCGCCTTCAACGCTGACACCTAGAGAATGAGCTACATTCACCACTTCGCTGGTAACACGGACGTTGTACTCGAAGCTTGCGGGGGTCTTAGCATCAGCTTCCAGCGAACCATCCATCATCACGCTGGTGAAGTTATTCTTAATTGCTGAGTAGCAGGTAGAAGGAGCATTACCATGATCTTGGTGCATGACAATGGGAATCTGAGGATAGGTTTCCACCGCAGCCAAAATCAAATGGCGCAGGAAGTTTTCTCCTGCATAGTTACGAGCGCCACGAGAAGCTTGCAAAATTACAGGGCTATCTGTCTCTACAGCAGCCTTCAGGATAGCCTGAATTTGTTCCAAGTTGTTAACATTGAAAGCTGGGATGCCGTAACCGTTTTCAGCCGCGTGATCCAACAACAGCCTTAATGGTACAAGCGCCATAGATAGTCCTCCTAATGTGGTTGTCAGCTAGTCGGTGTGAGAGAAGCGTAATTATTTACCATTAATGTAATTGTTACGCTAATCTTAAGAGTTTTTTCAACATATAGGAAATTATAACTAGTGATGTGTGCTTATGTTGAAAAACTTTACGCTACAGCTCATAAATGTGCCTTATATTCACAATAACTTACTGTACAGTCAGCTACCCCACCGTTTAGGGCTTTGGTAGTCCTGTATTCTAGATAATTGATCAAAAGCGATGTCTACGACGGACTAAGCCTATGCACTTTTAGCGCTTAAAGTCAATTAAGGCGCTAGTTTCTGAACAAATGCTGCGTGTTCAGGAGATTGCAAGCCTGTTTGTAACACAGTCAACACTGACTGCATATTCCCCGCTAATAATTCTGCTACCGCTAACCATAGCCCCGGAAAAACCTGACTTCGCAGAATTCCATTACTATCACTGGCTAACTCTAGATACTCACCCTGTTCCAGATAGAACCAAATTAATTTCTGATCAAGAACTTGCCAAACGATATATTCTTTGACTCCATTGCGGCGATAAGCCTGTTTTTTGGCATGAAGGTCAATTGCAACATTGCTAGCGGCAATTTCGACAACTAACTCTGGCGCTCCTTCTATATAATCATCATCACTCACCCTTGCTTGACCACCTGCTTCTTGGTCAATGAGTAGAACGGCATCTGGTTGCGGTGCGTTATCCAGGTCTAGACGTACAGTCGGCTCAACTCCCAACGCCAAACCTGGAGTCATGGCTTCATAACTAAATAACCAACCAATAATTTGACTATGTGGTTGACCGTGACTTCTAAAACGCAAAGCAGCAGGCATGATATAGACAATTCCTTCGATCAATTCGGCTTTTTTCAGATTGAGCATAGCGTTGTAACGACGCTCAAATTCATAACGATTGAGTTTGTCGCCATTTTCCAAAAGGGGAATTGTCCGATGTTGTGGAGGTGTTTTTACCATGATGATGGTACTTGGGTTTAGCCTATGCCTATCCTACCGAACTGAGGAAGTTTATTGTAGGTATTGTGCGATCGCTTATCTAATTGTCTAAATCACCATCCCCAAAAGCGATGTCTCCTAACAAAAAGATTTTTATTTAAGCATAAATATTCAATCTTTCCCTAGCTTTGTTCCATTCTGAAGGTGCGCCCCGCACATAAACTGCTATCGACAAGTCGCTTGTGTCTGCGCATCCACAAACTTCTTATTAATAACAAAGCTCGCCTCAACTTTTCTTTCTCAAGTTTTAGCGAGCATTTTTCCTTTGATATGGGTCGCCCGGGATTCGAACCCGGAACTAATCGGTTAAAAGCCGAGTACTCTACCGTTGAGTTAGCGACCCGTTAAGTTGTTTTTCACAACTTTGCAATTATAGCATCAACATCTATAGTTTTGTAAAGGGGTTTAGAAAAAATTGGCTGTTAACCTTACAGATGCTTGATAACTAGTACCTGGGTCTAACACAGTCAGATGTTCGCCAGTGTTCAGCGCGTTGCGGGGCGCACTCCAAGGTTCTAGACAATAGAACTCTTTACCTTTGATTGTCCAAAACACCAAAATCGGATATTCATTCCCGTAATTTAGAGTCAGTTTTAACTTTCTGCTGTTGTCTACAACAGAGGCAGACTGACTGGTTAGCTGCTTAAAGGCAACGTCGATTTCATCGAGACCAAAATCAAAATTACCATGAAATGGAGAAATTTCCTTGGTTCTCTGGTTTTGATATTCACCAGAAGGGATGGCAAACTCTAGTTGATTTTTATCAGAAGTTACAAAGTAGGGATGGAACCCCATAGAAAAAGGCAATGGTGTTGATGACAAATTCTGATACTGCTGCCGAATTTCTAAGGTATTGCCTTGCAGTTCGTAGGTGAAAGCCAGTTGAAAGTCAAAAGGATAAACAGCTCGTGTTTGCTCGTTGCTATTAAGAACTAAGGTGAGGCTAGCCTTCTCGTGAGTTACTTGTTCAGTTACTTGCCAAGGTAAGTCACGGGCAAAGCCATGTTGTTTGAGAGTATAGGTTTGTCCATTGTGGCTATAAGTGTTTTCTGGCAAATTGCCACAGATAGGAAACAAAATCGGAATTCCGCCTCTAACGCTCAATTCAGGATGAGCAAAGCGTTCCGCATCTAGGTAAAGAACTTCTTGACCTTGGATGCGCCAACGGGTGATAATACCGCCGCGTTCTGGAACAACTTCCAGTTGGGAACCAGCGATTTCATCAGAAAGAATGTAGGTTTTGTATTGTTGCTGTTGAATTGCTATTGAAAACACAAATTTAGTCCTGAGATAAGAGAGTTGTGAGTACTCAGTGCTGAGTATTTTTATTCCTACTCAGCACTCATAGCTAGGTACTCAGCACTGTTTATTCGTCTTCTGCAAACACGAAGCGATATAACTCACTGGGGTCTGGTTCAGGGCTGCTTTCAGCGAATTTAACCGCGTCGTCGATAACTCCCTGAATTTTGCGATCGATGGCTTTCAGTTCTTCCTGGTCTGCTAAATTGTGCTCAACTAAATAAGCTGCCAACTTTTTAATTGGGTCACGAGCAAACCAGAATTCTTTCTCAGCCTTGCTTCGCATTTCATCTGGGTCTGCTAAGGAGTGACCGCGGAAACGGTAGGTAAGTGCTTCAATTACGGTTGGTCCTTCGCCAGCACGGGCGCGGGCCACAGCTTCTTGGGCGACTGCACGTACTGCCAAAACATCCATTCCGTCTACTTCTACGCCCGCCATGTTAAACACACTGGCCTTCTTGTAGATCTCTGGGTCGGAAGTTGCGCGATCGTGAGCCATACCAATTGCCCACTTATTATTTTCTACCACAAATATAATTGGCAGTTTCCATAAGGCTGCCATGTTCAAAGTCTCAAAAAACTGACCGTTGTTGGCAGCGCCATCGCCAAAAAAACAAGCGGTAACTTGGTCAGCATTTTTGTCTCCCAATACCTCGCGGCGGTATTTGCTTTGAAAAGCTGCACCAGCTGCTACAGGAATACCCTCAGCCACAAAAGCATAGCCACCTAGTAAGCGATGTTCCGCGGAAAACATATGCATGGAACCACCGCGGCCTTTACTGCAACCTGTAGCTTTGCCAAATAACTCCGCCATGACTTCTCTAGCGGGTACTCCCGAACTTAAAGCATGGACGTGATCGCGGTAGGTACTAGAAACAAAATCTTCTCCTGGTCGCATCGCTCCCTGAATAACGCCAGTAGAAACGGCTTCTTGACCGTTGTACAAATGGACAAAACCAAACATTTTGCCCCTATAGTACATTTCCGCGCATTTATCTTCAAAAAAGCGCCCGAGGATCATATCCTCATACAACCGCAAGCCTTCTTCTTTAGTGATCTGGACGTTAGCGGTATTAAAGGTGGGTAATGTACGTTCTTGAACCATTATTTTGTTTAGTATCCCTGTCGCATTAAACTGAAATTTACCATTTTCAAGAACTTGCTCTCATATAGCATTAGCTATTTAACAAGCTAGTGTTTGCTGGAGTCAACGCTCAAAACTGATGTACCAAAATAAACATGAGGGAATGGTGAATTTTTAACTTTTAATTTTTAATTATCAATTTTTTCGCCCATGTTTTGTGAGGATACTACCCTTGAGGCAAACCCGCCCTGTGAGGTGACTCCACACCCTTTCATAGGTTACCAGTCAGGATAGCTTGCTTTCTGCATATCCATTAACAATTTGGCAAAAATCAAGTCGAAACTTCCTCGTCGAATTAAATGCTCAGGTAAATAATTGTAATTTAAGTCTAAGAATGATATGATTTTTTTCTCTAGTTATCAACAGGAAATCTACCAAGCGGTGATTATCCCACCGGATGCAAGTGCATTAATAGGGCATTAATTTAGAAATTCCTAAAAGAATTAATCATTAAACCTCGTGGAGATGGAATAAGATACTTGTCACCAGTGAGGCAAGGTACACTATGCAGTAGTCCTGTTTTAGTGACTGTCTCGTATCTGGTAAAATCAACACGCATGTGTTGATATATCGGAGTAGTTAACGTTCTTATATGTGTTTAGGGTAGGTACAACCAAAATGTACCCCCAGCGCTAAGGCAGCAATACTCAAACTCTTGTGAATAAATCAAACACATAAAATTCGTCAAATTCGTCTTAATGGTGTAAACCAGAGAGAGTCAGGGTAGTTAGCATAGCTTTAATTGCTGAAGCTGGCTTTCTACTAGCCGACAAGCTTTACCAATGAGTGTATTCCACCCATTGGTAAGTAGGGTATAGCAAGTTAACCTGCCTTCCGAAACTTCCCGTTGTCTAAGCTGCACGGGAGAGTCAAATATTTCTAGAAGTACAAAACTGATATCGCCTAAAAAACCAGAAATTTGATTTTATGGTCTCAAAGGCTGATAGTGGTTAAAAAAATCAAAATACTAAGAATTAAAACAAAAAGCTGACCCTTTCTAGGCGAAGGCAAAATATAGGTACTAGAATATGACTCAAATTTCGGGAAGATACAAAACAAGTTGTTGCAATATACACTTGTGGTGTAAAGTCAACACGGTATTATTATGGCACGGTTTTACATGCCTGGAATGCTCTAGGTGAATTATGTTGATCACGGTGCAGGGGAAGTAGGCTGTGCGAATTCCGCTAGATTACTACCGAATTTTAGGACTACCGTTAGCGGCAAGTCAGGAGCAATTGCGGCAGGCATACAGCGATCGCATTGTACAATTGCCGCGACGTGAGTATTCTCAAGCAGCAATTTCTTCGCGCAAACAACTTATAGAAGAAGCTTACGTGGTTTTATCAGATCCGAAAGAACGTAGCAGTTACGATCAGCTGTATCTTGCCCATGCTTATGACCCTGATGGTACTGCCTCTGCGACCGTAACAGTTGAAAATCGCCCAGGAAACAATAATGGCAATGGCGCGATTGACACACAGAGTCTAAGCATTGAAATTTCCCAAGAGGAGTTAGTTGGTGCATTACTGATTCTGCAAGACCTAGGCGAGTATGAAATCGTGCTGAAATTAGGTCGACCCCACTTAGTGCATAAAAACAATGCAGCAAATGCTACAACAGGCACTGATCTAGGAAGCGAAGAAGCCCTAGAAGACCGCCCAGATGTTGTTCTGACTATTGCTTTGGCTTGCCTAGAACTGGGTCGAGAGCAATGGCAACAAGGTCATTACGAAAATGCTGCTAATTCCTTAGAAACTGGTCAAGAAGTATTATCTCGCGAAGGGTTATTTCCTAGTGTGCAGGCTGAAATTCAGGCAGATCTTTATAAATTGCGACCATATCGGATTCTGGAATTACTAGCCTTACCAGAAGCCAAAACTGCGGAACGTCACCAAGGCTTGGAATTATTGCAGAATATCTTAGACGCTCGTGGTGGAATTGATGGCACTGGCAATGATGAATCTGGTCTCAACATAGATGACTTCTTGCGATTTATCCAGCAGTTGCGCTACCACTTAACAGTCGCAGAACAGCACAAGTTATTTGAAGCAGAAAGCAAGCGTCCTTCCGCTGTCGCTACTTACTTAGCAGTCTATGCCTTGATAGCAAGGGGATTTGTTCAGCGTCAACCAGCTTTGATACGTCAGGCCAAGCAAATGCTTATGCGTTTGGGCAAGCGCCAAGATGTACATTTGGAACAATCGCTATGTGCGCTTTTATTAGGGCAAACCGAAGAAGCTACTCGTGTTTTGGAACTTAGTCAAGAATATGAAGCGCTAGCTTTTATTCGAGAAAAATCGCAAGATTCTCCAGACCTATTACCAGGACTGTGTCTCTATGGCGAACAGTGGCTACAACATGAAGTGTTTCCCCACTTTCGAGATTTGACAAAGCAGCAAGCTTCTCTAAAAAGTTACTTTGCAGAACCACAGGTACAAACCTATTTAGAAGTCTTACCAACGGATGCAGAACCTACTAATGAATGGTCTGTAATTAACCGCCAGCCTTTATCTCCTCCACAAACAAACAATACCTACCAACGCAATAATTCTACTGGTGTTTCTCGACAATTCCATCACAACAGAACACCTGACCCAGGCTTACCTGAAACTTCACCTAGAGAAAGACCAGAAAATTCAAACTTCTCGCCATCCAGATGGAACAAAGCTTCTACTGGAGGTAAACCACCAGAAACGCCGATAACACAGTTTCCTGCTGCTGAACGCATAGCTAGAGAACCTCACCACAGCATGAATGGTTCAGCCAGGGTTTCTGCACCTGCTCAAACACAACAGCGGCGGAGGCGAAAGCCTAGTCAATCTCCTAGCCGAGAACGTGCATTAGATAATCGACATCGTTCGCCTCAAAGACGGCGTACTTTTGCCAATTCTTTAGAAGGAAAAACGCGTCTAGTGTGGACTGTGTTTGTTTCTTTAGTTGTCATAGTAGTGTTTTGGTTGATAGTCTCCACAACCTTTGGATTCGTCAGAAGTCTTTTTTCGCCGCCACCACGTTTACAAGGCGAACAGTTGTCAGTAGAAATTAATCAACCACCAATACCGATTCCCGATCAAAACAGCAAACCACAGTCGCCAAATGAAGCTTTAACTACTGCAACAGCAGAGGAAATCATTCGGAGTTGGTTATCTACCAAAGCTGCTGCTTTAGGATCGAATCATGATATTGATAGTTTGCAACAAATTTTAACTGGTTCATCTTTATCTCAATGGCGGTTAATTGCCCAGCAAGATAAAGCGGAAAACCGTTATCGGAAGTATGAGCATCACCTAAAGGTAGAATCTGTAGAAAAAACTGATTTAGACTCAAATCGTGCATCCGTGGAAGCTACGGTAAAAGAAGTAACGCAGTTCTATCAAAATGACCAAATTAAAAAGTCTTCTGACGAAAGTTTGCGAGTTCGGTATAATTTGATTCTGCAAGATGGTGTGTGGCATATCCAGAGTATGTCAGTGGTCAATAAGCTCAGCATGAACTTTTAGCTATATTTCATACCTAAGGAAATTTTCTGCTAGCCACTATATTTAGGAAATACAGATTTTATCTGAGTGTCCTACTCTTTTCACTCGACTTCAAAGCTCATAACTCTTTCATTGGGTGGTACTTCACAGTATCACCCATAAGTTTTATTGGCGTTCTTCCTCTGTAAATTGCAGTCTTTGGCTTATTTTCAGCCTATTGTCAGGGAATTTTGACATTACCTGCTGCTGTAATTCCATCCAAAGGAAATAATGTTATGGGATCATAACAATACGATCCCCAAAGTGCTGATAGATTCGTACAAAAGCCGAAAAAGCGTCTTGATACCCCTTGATCCCAGCAAAGAGTTACGGCTTAATATTTATTAAACAAAGACTCCTCTGATCCCAAACAAATGCTGATTTTGGCATGACAAGGAATTGAAAGGGAGTGACTCTCAATTTAATAACAGTTTAAGAAAGTTAAACTCTGGGCAAGGCCAGGAGTCAGGAATAAGAAATTCATCTGGAGTGGATGAGATGTTAAATACCATTCTGTAACCAGGGGAAATCATTTACCTTTCAAACTACTGGAGGCCAAATTAATGGCAAAAGAACGCCCGCCGCTAGAGGAGATGACATTGCGGCAACTACGCAAGGTTGCGAGTGAATATGGCATTTCTCGCTATAGCCGAATGCGTAAATCACAATTACTGGCATCGATTCAAGACGTTCAGCGCAGCAAATTCTCGCTTAGTCCATCTCGTTCACTGGAGGCACAGGAAACCGTGGAAGCAGCAAAATTCGAGTTAGGTCAAGTAGATCGTAATGGTGCTTCTTTAACTGATGTTGATGAAGAACTAGGAGATTTACCTGCTGGTTACGGTGACAGCCGTATTGTACTCTTACCGCGAGATCCTCAGTGGGCTTATACCTATTGGGATGTTTCAAACGAACATAAAGAAGAACTTCGTCGGCAAGGAGGACAACAGCTAGCCCTGCGGATTTATGATGTTACCGACATCAATCTTGAGTACCAAAGTCCTCACAACCTGCAAGAATACCCTGCTGATGAATTGGCTAGAGAATGGTATCTACCAGTTCCAGTGAGCGATCGCGACTATGTAATCGATATTGGCTATCGTTCTGTTGATGGACGTTGGTTAATTCTTGCTCGTTCTGCGCGAGTCCACATTCCTCCTGTCTATCCTTCTGACTGGATTGAAGATGTCTTCGTCACGGTCAACTTTGAAGAAGATTTGCGTGGTAAGACTGTCTACGAATTGGTTCCTCCTGCCAAGAAGATAGCATCCACAGCCTACGCCAACAGCAATGGCAACCCCATTTATGACCAAATCTTTGGTATGGCTGAATCTGCTGAAGCACAAAGAGTTGCAGGTTCTCTGTTCGGTTCTATGCAGCAAGTACCTGGCTCTGTAACCCCAGAACAAGCTATCAGCTCCTACATTTTCCCATCAGGCGTCGGTATGTGGGCAGTTCCTACCACATCTGGTTTAACCATGTCTGGTGTAGGTATGTCAGGCGTTGGCTTCTCGGCTTCTGCTGTACCAGTACGTCCACGCAAGTTCTGGTTAATTGCTGATGCTGAGTTGATTGTCTACGGTGCAACCGAACCAGATGCTACCGTGACTATTGGTGGTCGCCCGATCAAGCTGAATCCAGATGGTACATTCCGCTTCCAGATGTCCTTCCAAGATGGTTTAATTGACTATCCAATCTTGGCTGTAGCTGCTGATGGCGAACAAACTCGCTCGATTCACATGAAATTTAATCGTGAGACACCATCCCGAAATACCAATACCAAAGACGAAGCTGTTTTAGAGTGGCTGTCTTAATTGGGAATTCTCAATTAACTCCAGATTGAATAATAAATTTTTTACCCGCTATAGTAATCCTGTAGCGGGTTTTTGCATTTTAAAATTATTTAATTTATCTCAAGATGTCTAGATTATTCTTGTTATCTATCTTCATAATCGCGATCAAGTTATTATCAGGCTGTAAAAATATTGAATCTAATGCAGCCCAAGAGCCATCGAAAACTACTTGTATTGGCAAAAATGCTAACTTTAGTATTGAGTTTTTTAAAGCCAACAATCAAGGAAAAAGATATGACAGAGGCATTAATCATGTGGTTATTTTTAATCCTCAGTCAGAACAATTAGATTTCAAAGTAAATGTGGGACTTACTCATAAACTTTATGCCAAAGATAATCAGGGTAAATTGCGTAAAGAATATGTACCAAAACAATTTCGAGAAATTATCACTGATGAAAATTCTAAATTAAACGGACAAACACCAATAGCAGCAATTAATGCCGACTATATAGGCACTGATAACAAACCACAAGGCTTGAATATTTCTCGCGGGTTTGAGTATTCAGGAGCCTTTAAAAATCAGCGTTCTTCTTTTGGGATCTCAGGAGGTAAATCCAAAGTTAGAAAAGCCACTATCCAAGCTGGTAGAAGAAAAGATGAAATTCTGAATTACAACCTGGTAGGAGGTAATGGTCGATTTTATCGTGGTGGTAAATTTAAAGATATTTGTGTAGATCTGGGAGAATTTGCTTGTAAACAAGCAACTAATCGTTCTCTAGCAGCTATCACTGCTAAAGGTTATGTGATTTTGTTAGCCAATGATGCTAAAGCTAATTCAAATATTGAATTTTCTCAAATTAATCAAGAACTACTGCCAGATAAATTTGATGATGTTTTAGAAGGCATCGCTCGTAATAATTGTTTAGGCAATATTCAAGAAGGAATTTTGTTTGATGGTGGGATGTCGCCAGGATTATATTACAACAATAAAATATATGTAGAAAATGCTGGGCCAATTGGTTCGGTATTTTTGATATATAAAAAATCAACTAAACCGAGTTAAAAATATAATAGTTTACTAAAGATTCCTGAGATTTATATAAATAGCTAAATGACGCAGCTACCAAACGCGATCCAATCAACTTAAGTGAAACAACTATCGTTGACAAATTACCGCCAGAAAGCTTTAGAAGAAGTAAACAAAAAGGCAAGTTAGAAGCAATACCGCCTATGGCAGAGTATAAGTTGAGTTTGGCAGCGTAAACACGCGGAGCGCGCTAGGCATCCCCCATTGTTAGATATACCGTTAGAAGTATTTCAGCCAGTACTACAGCAGCCTTAATACCTGAAAGCGCTACCCTAGAGGTTATAGCTAAAAATAACCTATGACACCTGAAGAAATCGCTGGTACGCTAACAGAATTATTTGGTACAGGAGATGTTGGTGCGATCGCTCCTGGATCGTGGCAAGTGGAAACATCGAGTTTTCGCTTGTTAGTGCTGCTTGCCGAAGATCATACTTGGTTGCGGGTTTTACTGCCCATTGTGCCAATAGAAGCAGCACAACCATTTTTAGAACAGTTCCTAGAAGCAAACTTTGATGAAACTCAGGAAGTACGCTACGCTTTGTATCAAGGAGTGATTTGGGGAGTTTTTCAGCATAACAGTGGCACTTTGGTGAGTGCTGATTTGTCTAATGCGATCGCTCGTTTAATATCTTTACATGATGCTGGTTTAAATGATGTTTTCAATCGATTGATTGAAAACCGGATTCGGCAAATTATCCAAGCAGCAAAACGGCAAGGACAATCTCTTCAGTTCACAATGCAAAATCTGGAGCGCTTTTATACAGAAGGATTATTGGGAGAAATTGAGCAAACTCCTGAGGCGCGTGAACAAGTATTAGCTTTGTGGCGACATCAATTAGAACGCTTGTGGAATGAGATAGAAGCGTAAACAATTAATAATCTTTTATTGAATGATGGCAAATATTTCGGGTGATATGGACATAATTCAAATTCTCAAAGAAGACTATCAAAGATTTCCAGTTAATCAAACTTATAGCATTTACGCCCCGGACGTTTATTTTCAAGACGCTGTTTTCAAATTTCGTGGTGTTGAACTCTACAAGTTGATGATTAATTTCATCAAGACTTTCTTTTTAAATCCGCAAATGGATTTACATGATATTCAATCTTTAGGAGATACAATTAAAACCGAGTGGACACTAAGCTGGAATAGCCCCCTACCTTGGAAACCGCGGATTTCTATTCCTGGTTGGAGTGAATTACGTCTTAACTCTGAAGGTTTAATTATTTCCCATATTGATTATTGGAAATGTTCGCGGTTGGATGTGCTGAAACAACATTCATTTTCTTTAAAAAATCGTTAGCAGAATAGGCTTTGGTTGATTGTTATAAGTAGAAGAATTGAAAGTTAGATTGTAGATAAAGCTAGAGACAAAGGCAAAATAGTTATATTGCCACACAGAAATTTTTGACCCAGTACCGAGTTTGACAAGCCTAGATATGATGGAAGATGCGATCGCCTGGGTAATAAACAGCTAATCTACCAGTATGGCTTGATTCTCTCTCATCAATATATTTATACTCTTTGCCCTCAGATGTGCTGCAACTGCATTTATTCCCTTTAAACAGTTAATAATAGAGATAGCGTAAATAAATGTAAACAATTCTCAGGCAGGACAGAATCATCCATGCGTGTAATTTTAATGACAGGCAAGGGCGGTGTTGGAAAAACTTCTGTAGCCGCTGCTACTGGACTCCGTTGTGCAGAACTAGGCTATCGCACACTGGTGTTGAGTACAGATCCCGCTCACTCTTTGGCGGACAGTTTTGACCTGGAACTAGGACACGCACCTCGGGAGATTCGCCCAAATTTATGGGGTGCGGAACTAGATGCACTGCAAGAACTAGAAGGAAACTGGGGTTCTGTAAAGCGCTACATTACCCAAGTTCTACAGGCGAGGGGTTTAGATGGGGTACAGGCGGAAGAATTAGCAATTTTACCAGGCATGGATGAAATTTTTGGCTTGGTAAGAATGAAACGCCATTATGATGAAGGCGAATTTGAGGTATTGATTATCGATTCGGCTCCTACAGGTACAGCATTGCGATTGCTGAGTTTACCTGAAGTTGGTGGCTGGTATATGCGCCGTTTTTACAAACCATTTCAAAACATTTCCGTGGCACTTCGCCCTTTGGTTGAACCTCTTTTTCGACCAATTGCTGGTTTTTCGCTGCCAGATAAAGAAGTGATGGATGCACCTTACGAGTTTTATGAACAAATAGAAGCTCTGGAAAAAGTACTAACTGACAATACTCAGACTTCAGTTCGCCTCGTTACTAATCCAGAAAAGATGGTGATTAAAGAATCTCTTCGCGCTCATGCCTATTTGAGTTTATATAATGTTGCCACAGATTTAGTGGTAGCTAATCGCATCATTCCTGCCGAAGTTCAAGACCCATTTTTCCAACGATGGAAACAAAATCAACAGCAATATCGTCAGGAAATTCATGATGACTTTCATCCTCTACCTGTGAAAGAAGTTCCACTTTTCTCCGAAGAAATGTGTGGTTTGGCAGCCTTAGAAAGATTGAAGGAAACCCTTTATAAAGACGAAGATCCCACGCAAGTTTATTACAAAGAAACAACTATCAAGGTTGTGCAAGATAATAACCAATACAGCTTAGAACTGTATTTACCTGGTATTCCCAAAAATCAAGTTCAATTGAGTAAAACAGGTGATGAGTTAAATATTACTATTGGCAACCACCGTCGTAATTTGGTATTGCCACAAGCTCTAGCAGCACTTCAACCCGCAGGTGCAAAAATGGATGAAGACTATCTTAAGATCCGTTTTGCTTAATATTTAACAGTTTAATTTTGCTGACAAACCCAGAATAATTAAGCTTTGCTGTTTGTACAGACCTTATTGCGTCTGTACTTTTTTGTTTTGATCCCCGATTGGAATCGCTATTACTATTGGAGATTATGGAAACAGATTTGTGGGAAATGTTTTTAATTCAAAACCTAAAATAGTTAAGTTCTCTATTACAACTCAACGATAAATCAGGTAGAGTATTGCAATATAAGGTAGTAAGACATGCAACACACTTAGGTGAAAATTTTTCCTTCTACTTTTTACTTAAAATATTGAGACTTACTAGCTTAAAAAGCTCTTAATAGGCTTATCATAATAATGTCAATACTCCTTAAGGAATAGATTAAGGAATATTGTGAATAGAGTTAGTCATTATTCTTAAAAAATAACAATTTTTGGTTGAAAAATAAATAAAGTTTCTCAATAGTTACTATACCGTGGTTTTACTGAAGACAGATGTAAAAAATAGATTTCATAATATTTTTAGATATAGAATTTTTTTAATTTTTTCTGATAAAAATTATTAAAGCATAAGCAATGAAGCCGATCGCAAAAACAGACTTGCGGTTAAACCTTGAACAAGAAGGCTTATTACGCCGCATTACAAACAGTATCCGTCAAACGTTGGATCTCGAAGAGATTATTACAACGACCACAACAGAAGTGCGATCGCTACTTGGAACTGACCGAGTCATGATTTACAAGTTTCATGCTGATGGTAGCGGTCAGGTCATTGCTGAATCGATTGATAACGATAGATTGCCATCACTTTTGGGGCTAAATTTTCCTGTTGATGACATTCCACTCTCTGCGCGAGAATTATTTCTTAAGTCACAAGTACGTTCATGGGTCGATGTTGAAACACAGCAGATTGGTCAAAGTCTTCTACGTGACTTGGAAACAGGAGAACTTATATTAGAGGAGATCCATTATCGCACTGTCGATCCCTGCCATGTAAAATACCTAACGGCAATGGGAGTTAAGTCTTCTTTAGTAGCGCCCATTTTATGTCAAAAAGAACTCTGGGGTCTTTTGGTGTCTCATCACTCTGAAACTCATTTGATTTTAGAGGATGAAATAGAAGCAGTGCAGATGGTAGTAGATCAATTATCAATAGCGATCGCTCAAAGTAATCTGCTCACTCAAGCCCATAAAAAAGCTGAACGGGAAGCTACTATTAATCGCGTTGCTACTCTACTCCATGCGTTGCCCACAATTGTACTACAGCCAGCTTTAGAAGCAACTGTAGCTGCTTTCGGTGGTTCTGGCGGTAGACTTTGTATCAGACATAATGCTTTTAATTTCCAAAATAGTAAATTTAAAACCTTAGCAGAATGTTTAATTCCTGGAAGTGATTATGTCAGGCTTTATATCTGCGGACAGCAACCTACGGTGGCAGAAAAAACCATCTATCCTTTAATAGAACAGTCTATTGTTTGGCAAGAACATTATCAATCTGGTGAATATGATGTTTGGGCAATTTCAGACATCTATCAAACACCTAATATGCGAACTGTGCAAGTTGCTTTTCAATCAACTAAGATTCGCAGCATTTTGATGATTCCACTCCAGTATCGCCAGGAATTGGTGGGTTATTTAAGTATTTTTCGTAATGAAATTGACACAGAAACCTTGTGGGCAGGTCGATTCGACCCCGATCAAAGGCAACTCTATCCTCGTCAATCGTTTGAGCTATGGCGCGAAACGAAAACAGCACAAATCCAAAAATGGACAGACGAAGAGATAGAAATGGCCAGAGAAATTAGTAGACATTTTGCCTCAGCAATTCAACAATATGAACTTTATCAACAGGTACAAGCTTTTAATAGCAGTTTAGAAAAACAAGTTAAAAAGCGTACAGTTGAAATGCAACGAACAGCCGAACAACAACATGCTGTGTTTGGAGTTATTGCTAAAATTCGCGAGTCACTTGATACTAAAACTATTTTTCAAATAACTACTAAAGAAGTTTGTCAATTAATCAAAGCTGATCGCGTTTCTATTTATCGCTTCGATTCTGAATGGGGTGGTGAATTTGTTGGTGATTTTGAGGTTGCTAGTCCGCACTGGTCAAATGAGTCTAAGCTGGGAGTCAATACCGTCTGGAATGACACTTATTTACAAGACACCCAGGGAGGACGTTACCGCTACAACGAAACATTTGCGGTGGATGACATCTACAAGATGGGCTTTACTCAGTGTCATATTGACAATCTAGAGGAGTATCAAATTTACGCTTTTGTACTTGCTCCGATTTTTATTGGACAAAAGCTTTGGGGTTTGTTATGTAGTTATCAACACTCTACCTCCCGTCAATGGCAAGATTCGGAAGTTAATTTTCTCAGTCAGATTGCGGCTCAACTTGGGGTAGCACTCCAGCAAGCTGAATTACTCAGGCAAACACAGCAGCAAGCATTAGATTTACAACAAGCAGCTGAGCAACAACGGGTATTGTTTGAAATTGTAGCCAAAATTCGTGAATCTCTTGACTTAGATGCAATTTTCCAGACAACTACTCAAGAAATTTGTAAATCGCTGCAAGCGGATCGCGTAGCTGTTTACCAGTTTCACCCAGATTGGAGCGGTGAGTTTATTGCTGAGTTTGTTGGTAAGGGTTGGATCGAGCTGGTAAGTCCCCAGACCAAGGCAATATGGCAGGATAGTTATTTGCAGGAAACTCAAGGTGGCCGATATCGCCACAATGAAAGCTGTGCAGTAGATGATGTCTATCAGGCTGGTTACTCTGATTGTCATATTGAGCTTCTGGAAAAATGTCAGATCAAAGCATATGCCATCGCCCCGATTTTTATTGGGCAAAAGCTCTGGGGATTACTGGCAGCTTATCAAAACTCTGCACCCCGCCACTGGGAAGCTTCAGAAATTCAGTTTTTAGCTCAGATTGCCAATCAGCTTGGAGTAGCACTTCAGCAAGTTAACTTACTCTTGCAAACTCAGCAGCAAACAGAACAGCTAACTCAAGCTATACACGATCTACAAGAAACCCAAACCCAGCTAATCCAAACTGAGAAAATGTCCTCATTAGGTCAATTGGTGGCGGGTGTTGCCCATGAAATTAATAACCCAGTCAACTTTATCTACGGAAACCTGGCTCATGTCAGTGACTATGCTGATGATTTACTGAGTATGCTGGAACTTTATCAGCAGGAAGTGCCAAATACTAGCTCTGAGATTTGGAAGCGAGCAGAAGAAATTGACTTAGAATTTATCATCGAAGATTTACCTAAAACTCTAACTTCGATGAAGGTAGGGATTGATCGCATCCGCCAGATTGTCTTAGGTTTAAGAAATTTTTCTCGTCTCGATGAGGCGGAAATGAAAGCGGTGGATATTCATGAGGGCATTGATAATAGCCTACTGATTTTGCAACATCGCTTGAAAGCAAAGCCAGACAGTCCAATGATTAACATAGTAAAGAATTACGACGAGCTGCCCTTAGTAGAGTGCTACGCCGGACAGTTGAATCAAGTATTTATGAATGTCTTGAGTAATGCGATCGATGCTCTAGAAGATTACAAAGAATCTTTATCTGAAGCTCATCACAGCCAAATTACTATTTACACTTCTATTGGAGAGATGAAAGGCAATGTGAAGAGTGCAGTGATTCGTATTGTAGATAATGGTCCCGGCATCCCAGAAGCTTTGAGAACAAGAATATGTGACCCATTTTTTACCACTAAGCCAGTGGGTAAGGGTACTGGCTTAGGATTATCAATTAGTTACAAAATTGTGGTTGATAAACACGGTGGTATATTTAAATGTGATTCCCAGCCAGGTTTAGGTACAGAATTTTGGATTGAAATTCCCATTCATCAAAATACTTATAATTAATCTTTTTTAATTTCTCAGTTGTACGGGCATGGCTAAATAAGTCATCTTCAACCCACCCAGTGGTGTAAAGATGACTGGAGTTAGGCTTTGATTGAGATGCATTTGAATTTCCGAAGCTGGTAATTCTTTCAAGCCTTCCATAAGATACTTGATATTAAAAGCAATATCTATATTTTCCCCAGATATCTGTGCTGGCATTGACTCTCTACCGCTACCTACATCTTGAGCTTCACAAGATAAAGTAATTTCTTGGTTACCGCTATCAATGCTGAGCTTAACAATATTATTCTTTTGATCGGCTAGTACCGCAATTCGCTCCAAAGTGCTCAAGAATTGTTTGCGATCGATAGTAACTTGGCGCTCAAATTGACGCGGGATGAGTTGCCGATAAGCTGGATATTGCCCTTCTAAAGTGCGACTAGTCAAGCGTTGATTTTTCCACGCAAACACAACTTGACCTTGATCTAAATATAAGGCTATAGGTTCTTCATCAGAAGAACTATGAGCTAACATCCGCTGTAGTTCGCGCAGCGCTCTAGCTGGTACTGTAACTTCTAGCTGGCTACTATCTTCAATGGGACGCTCATTAGTAGTTTCTACTACTGCTAAACGATGCCCATCAGTAGCAGCAAATTCTAGGCTATCTTGTTTAACTGTTAAATGAACTCCAGTGAGTACCTGCTTAGTTTCATCTCCACTGGTAGCAAACAATGATCCTCTTAATCCCTCAATTAAGGCAGCGGCAGTTAAATGAATTACTTCGGAATTTTCAATCAAGGGTAGTTCGGGAAACTCTTCCGCCCCCATTGCGCGCACTTGATAATGTCCGCTCTTTGGTGTCAGGGTAACAATTAACCCCTCTCCTGTAGATGTTTCAGTTGCTGATTCATCGTCTAGGGTGATTTCTCCCTCTGGTAGACGAGAGGTAATGTCTAGAAGTAATTTAGCAGGAAGTGCGATCGCTCCTCCTTGCCATACCTCAGCGTTAAAGCTAGTGCGGATACCCAAGCTGAGATCGAAGGCAGTTAAGCTTACTTGGTTAGTTTGTGCATCCGCTTGTAGCAGCACATTGGCAAGTACTGGATGTGTCGGTCGTGATGGTACAGCACGGCTGACAAGGGAGAGGTTCGTACTAAGATCGCTTTGGGCGCAAACTAATTTCATGGTCAGATTCAGCTTGTGAGTGTCTATAGTACCACTCTAGAAATATTTTTAATTTATTGTTACCAAGCTGCTTTGATTGCCAAGCTGAACGATTCTAAAATTTGCAGTCAAATGTCAGTAGAGAGGCGCAAAAAAACCGTAGCCGCGCAGCGGCTTCTCTGGGAGTAGTATCTAACGAAAAGTAAACTTACCTAACAACCTCTTTCCTTCTGCCCTCTGCCATCTGCCTTTTCATAACGACAATCTTTAACGCTGACCTACTTAATGATCTCGATTGGGTCAGATGTTCTTGACAAGCGTTGGTTCAAATTTAGGTAGCACAGAGACTTCTAGTGGATCGTAGCCTAGCTGTTGAGTAATCCGTTCCCTAGCTAAAACTCGGTACTCCCAAAAATGCTCACCCACAGCGCAGAGCGACAAATACATATTCAGAACTTGGGGCTTTTTCAGTAGCAGCGTCCATAGTTGTCTCCAAAATTGCCCTCTAATTTCAGGTCGTCGTAAGCCCTGATGCCAGATTAACTGAGCTACAAGCCGCAACTGCCTACCTAAAGGAACTTGCATTGTTTGTTTTCCCCTTGCTGGAGGAACAATATTGAGGCACTGCTGAAAAGATCTTCTAAGATAGTTCGCTGGTTCGTACAACGTCCAGAAGCCTTCCACATACTCTCTAGCAATTTCGGCAATGGGGCGGGTAGGAACGAAATTCATTAAGGTATTCTGGTCTCCTGTAGCCGTGACGCCGACGCCCTCAATTAAACGCTCTTCTCCTTGGAGTCGATTCCAAAGAGCAGTATTGGGCAACGCTTGGAGGATGCCCAACATCGGTTGCGGAATATTAGTTTGTTCAACAAACGCTTGAATCCGTTCACCTGCACCGGAACGTTCTCCATCAAAGCCGAGGATAAACCCTGCGTAGATTAGCAGTCCTGCTTCGTTGATCTTGCGACAGGCTTCCACTAGCGGGTTGCGCGTATTTTGCATTTTACGCGTCACGACGAGGCTGTCTTGATCGGGAGTTTCAATACCGAGAAACACAGCATAGAATCCTGCTTCTACCATCAGCTCTAGCAGTTCATCATCTTCTGCTAAATTCACAGAGGCTTCGGTCATGAACGTGAAGGGATAGTTGTGCTGCTGCATCCAAGGAATCAATTCTCGTAAGAGGAGTTTGACATTGCGCTGATTCCCAATAAAGTTGTCATCGACAATGAATAGCGATCCCCGCCACCCTAAATCATAGAGATATTGCAACTCTGCTAAGGTCTGAGCGGGTTCTTTAGTGCGCGGTTTGCGGCCGTAGAGGGAAATGATGTCACAAAATTCGCAATTGAAGGGACAACCGCGAGAAAACTGAATCGCCATCATGAAGTAGGCATCCCGTCCCAGCAGGTCAAAGCGGGGCATGGGGCTTTGAGTGACATCTGGCTTTTCAGTGGAGCGGAAGATTCCTTGAGCTTGGCCTTGAGCGATCGCTTCTAGAAACTGCGGAACTGTCATCTCGCCTTCATCCAGTATGAGATAATCTGCTCCAGAGGCTTGGGCATCTTGTGGGACTGATGTCGGATAGGGTCCGCCCACTGCTACCTTTTTGCCTAACCGCACAGCTTTTTGAATTAAGGCGTGGAAATCCGGTTTCTGCACCAACATGGCAGAGATAATAACTAGGTCACACCACTCCCAATCTGCCTCTGTCTCAAGACTGACATTGCGGTCATAAAATCTTACTTCCCAATCTTCAGGTAAGAGTGCTGCAACAGTAATAATTCCTAGGGGTGGAATGGCTGCTTTGAGTCCTGCCATTTCCATAGCGCGATCGTAAGACCAAAAAGACTGAGGAAACTGGGGGTAGAGCAACAGTGTTTTCATAATATCCTTCTCTTTAAGATCTTGAGTGCAGCTTTAGTGATTGTGGCAACAAAGAGATGCATAAAAATTCTGGCAAAAGTTAGATTTAGCAACGCAGAAATCAACTTTCTCCTACCGTTTCCATCTGAGACTGCGCTTAATTTGTCACTCAAGAAGAGTGGGGCTATACAAATAAAGCCTGCCTAGGCAGGCTTTATTTAGCGCATCTTCATAAAGAAGTGCTATAAATCCAATTCCAGCATTTATAAAAGTAGACCTTATGACTAGACTAACGAGAGCGTGTAGACAAAAAGTACCAAGTAAGAAAATTATTTTTCATTGTTAACAAATTGGTGTGATTGCAACTACTGACTATCCAAATTTGGTATTGATATTCAGCTTCAGAAAGGTGTCTATGAGGTAAACACTTATCTTAAAATCATTATTCTTAGTTTAATTACCGTTACTTTTGGTGTGTTAGTTGCTAGCTCTGTGTTAGTAGCTTTCAACAATGTTGCTTTATCTTAATTCAACATCTTGCTCAAAAATCAAGACAAAACTATTTACGGTTTTTTTGTACTGAAAACCATAATCTAACAAAGCTTGCTTTAAACTTTCTAACTGAGATTCTTCGATTGGATTCTTGAGGGCTATCTCAATAGCTTCCTTATTGACCGTAAAATTAAAACAGTCTTTGAACTGATTATAATCCCAGTGTAATTTTCTGGCTGCATTTAACTCAATGGCCGCTAAGGTATTATCAAATTTATTTGTAACCATAACTTTGCCTCTCCCATGAGCTTAACCACATTTTAACAATCACAAGAGAGAAAAAACTAAATGTCAATATTAATCAAGAGCTAAGAAGAACGACAACACATTTTTTAATTAAAAAATCAGCCTTTTGATAAATGTATAGAAAGGAATTATAGAGTAATGATTTATAGTTAATTTTTCTAAAGTCTACAGGCTATAAGCCTGGATGGCAGTTGCTACGTGTTGGGGAAGCGCCAGGGCAAACTATCTCTATAGCAATACTTTTGCAGGCTATTGATTGAAAAATTGGATACTCCCTAGACAAGCAATATTTTTGCCAATTCCAATCAACCAGAATACCGATTCAATAATCAGGATTGAGTAGCAGACTGCTCATACCATTTTGGATTTTAGATTTTGCGAAAAGTTGAGCCAGTGCGTTGGTGAGGCAGTCCGGTCTTGGGGGTCTCCCCCAGGAGGAACTGCCGAAAGGGTTTCCCGGCTT
>NZ_MTAV01000141.1 GCF_002154695.1 Nostoc sp. T09 | reverse complement strand
GGGAGCATGTCAACTTTGTTAGAACAAACGAACTAAACAGGTTCTAAAGCTGGTTATTAAGATAAGCACAGCGATGCTTGAGAACTTGAGAGACGTTAGATTCATCCCATTGTGCTCCAGAGATTTTTAATCGCCGATCTATCTGTTTGATAGTAGATTCGATGGCACCAGAACCAATAGAACAAATACCTTCGGTTTGATAATAGTCATAATTTACAATTCGATGCCGATGGGTTTCCAAATACTGGCAAAAATTTTGAGCTTGTTTAGCTTTAAGTGGAGAGATGAGAGCGAGAGTTTCATCAATTTTTCCTTGCCAGAGAAGAGTTTCCGCAGTTTTGAGTCGCTTGAGAGAACCACCCAGTTTATGTAGATTTTCGATGAGATGGAACCAATCTAAAATCTCCCGTCTTTCTCCTGGACAACTAAATTGTCGAATTATTTTCCAAATCCCTGGATGTCCATCACCTAAGCAAGTTAATGGATTGGCCAACTGTTGTTGATTTACCCAATCGACTAAAGCTTCATTTTCACCCAATCTAGCTACTTTTATTTGTTGGTTGATACAGATGGCTTTATAGTCTTTCCAGATGCATGGCTCTCCTTTTATTTCAGTCCTAAGCCTCACCTTACCGCCATCCACACTAATTTCTTCTAGATCTTGTCCACATTCTATTTCGGGAAACTTATACCGCTGAACGATTCTTTGTTGTGTATTAGCAGAAATCGACATTCCGGTATATTTATAAATATCTTTTGCTGCATTTTCATAGGAGACATTCGCACTTGCTCTCAAGCAACATTGCTCTAAATAAGGACTTATTTTTTGATTTTTGTCTAGTTTTAACTTTCGTGCTTGTTTCTCACTGACTGGTAATTCTCCGAGAATACTTTTGATTGTTCTTACTCGTCCGGATGAAGTTCCTGTTGCTTCTTTGAGAAAAAAACCCCTAATTCTGGTGTAATGTATTCTAGAGTTTGCGCTCTAATTGTTTTTTCAATCCCGGCTAGACTCTCTAATTCTTCAGTCTCTGCTTCTTGATACAGAATTTTTGCTACGGCTTGAAGATGTTTCTGGAGTTTTCTCTGATTGGCTGGTTTCATTGTTGAGTAAGAATTGATTTCTTCCTCTATTTTCATTGATTCTGCCACTCTTCAATAGTTCATCTGTTCTAGCAAAGTTGACATACTCCC
>NZ_MTAV01000140.1 GCF_002154695.1 Nostoc sp. T09 | reverse complement strand
TTTGAAAAAAACTCAGTACAGTTTTATTCCTTCTTCCCTGTTCCCTGTTCCCTCCCTACGCAAATAATTTCTCCGAATCAAAACGGATTCCTATAGTGAAGTTATTGTTATGGTAAATTCAACGGACATGATATAAGATTGTCCGACACAGGGAGACAGGAAAGATTTTTTGGGAAATCTCTTGGTGTTATCCCGTCTATTTATATGATGCGTTGACCTCAACCTTTAACTTAGTAGAATTTTGCTGACTAGCTTATTTTTGGGCTTCTGCTTTACTGTATGCAGGTGAGTATAAATCTTTTACAAACAGAAACAAATGCTACTGCAATAGTTGAGGAGCTAGGCTTTTAATCAAACATTATCTTAAAAAAATCTAAAGTATGTTAAGTATCTCTGTGAATCTGGGTTTACCACGTGTGCCCAGCTTAGTAACTTCTTTACCTGGACCTCGCGCCCAAGCAATTATAGAACGCGATCGCGCTGTAACTTCTCCTTCCTACACTAGAGATTATCCCTTAGTCATAGCTAGGGGTGAAGGCTGTATGGTGGAAGACGTTGACGGTAATGTTTTCTTGGATATGACAGCAGGTATTGCTGTTACCAACACCGGACACGCCCACCCAGAAGTTGTCGCTGCAATTCAGGCCCAGTCAGCACAGCTACTACATATGTCGGGAACTGATTTTTATTATGAACCGATGGTAGAACTGGCGGAAAAATTAGCAGTTCGTGCCCCTTTTCCCCAAGGTGCTAGAGTATTTTTTACCAACTCCGGAGCAGAGTCCAACGAAGGCGCAATTAAACTAGCTCGATATTACACCAAGCGATCGCAGATTGTGGCATTTTTGGGCGCATTCCACGGACGCACTTATGGGGCAATGTCTTTGACTGGTTCTAAAGCAGTGCAGCGAGCCAATTTTGGTCCTTTCGTACCTGGGGTGACTCATATTCCCTACGGTACTCACGCTAGCTTGGATTACTTAGAAAAACAGCTATTCCCAACGATGTTACCACCAGATGAGGTAGCAGCAATTGTAGTCGAATCAATCCAAGGGGAAGGAGGTTACATCGTTCCAGAGGAAGGTTTTTTACAACGAATTCGCGATATATGCGATCGCTATGGCATTTTGATGGTAGTGGATGAAGTGCAATCTGGTATGGGGCGTACAGGTCGTTTATTTGCGATCGAGCATTGGGGCGTGATGCCAGATATTATTACCATAGCCAAAGGTATCGCCAGTGGTTTGCCTTTGGGTGCGATTCTCTCCCGACCTGAATTAATGACTTGGCCTCCTGGTGCCCACGCTACCACATTTGGCGGCAATCCAGTGGCTTGCGTTGCTGGTATTGCCACACTTCGGCTGTTGGAAGCGGGTTTGATAACCAATGCTTCCCAAATGGGAGAACTATTACAAGCCGGTCTGCGTCAATTACACGAGAGATTTTTTAGACTATCCTCACCGCGGGGTAAAGGTTTAATGGTAGCGGTGGATATATTGGATGAGGAAGGTAATCTCGATCGTCAGATGCGCGATCGCATAATTCAAGAAGCTTTCTTGCGGGGTTTGTTATTGCTTGGTTGTGGGAAAGCCGCAATTCGTTTTTGTCCACCTTTAATTATCGATAGCAACCAAATTCAAATTGCCCTAGATATTCTCGCGGATGTATTAAGTTCATAGACCACGCGGTAGGGGCACATCCACAATCTTCCGTATATACCAATACAGTTCAGATAAGCCTGTTTTTCTCTCTCTGTTCCCCGTTCCCTGTTCCCTGTTCCCTTGCCTTCACAGAAGAATTTTCTTAACTGAACCGTATTGCCGTATATACAATAATCTTACTGGTGCTGTGCCCCTACTTTGGATCTGTGGTTCGATACCCTGGAAACTGCTGTAAGCGATAGGCAAGTGCAACCCATTCATCTTGTCGCTCACAATCGGCAAACTCAAAACCAGCCTCTGTTAATGCTATAACCAAATCTTCCTCATGATCGTTAGTAAAACCAGCGGCAATCAGCAGTCCTCCATATACATCAGTCTGACGCAGCGCTTTTTGGTAATCAGCAGCTAAGGCAATATGTACTCTAGCTGGGATATTTGCAACGATCAGGTCAAATTGATTTTTAGCCTCAACTTTAGGCACATTATTGATAGAATCTCCGCCCAGCCAATGTCCGAAGTCGCTACCAGATCCCAGACTTCCTTCGGTGACTGTTACTTGCTGCTCTACTCCATTCAGACATACAGCGTCTTGAGTTGCTTGCACAGCAATAGTATCATTGTCCAAAGCTAAAACATTGCCTCCAAGTTTTGCGATCGCCACACTCAAAATACCTGAACCCGACCCCAAATCGAGAACATTTATTGCAGGGGTAATATGACGTTCCAGCAGTTTGAGGCTGAGTATAGTCGCTGGATGCAAACCGCTACCAAAGGCTAGGCTGGGTTTAAGTCTTAAGATGATTTCATTCGCTGCTTCAGAACTATATGGCATATCAGCAGAGAGGATAACGAACTTTTGCCCAATCCGGCGTACAAGGTGACTTGCTAATTCTGCATCTGCTGGTTTTTCTTCAACTATCGCCATCTGGAGAGCCGTAGAAATTCCTGTACGCTCCAACGGTGAGAGCAATTTAGCGATTTCTGACCCACGTTTATCTGCATGGACATCGTAGGGTAAGTATAAGCAGATGCTAAAAGCCCAATCGTCACCCAAACCTGATTCTGTGTATTTCTGGATATGAAGGTCACTAGTAAAGTTATTTTTTGCAAGTAAGCTACACACCCAATCAACCGCCTCATTTGTGGTATCGAGGCTCAACTGCATCCACGACATATTTACTTCCTTTAGGCGTAGCCACATAGATACAGGGCATTAGTCATTTGTTATTTCACCTTGTCTCCTCATCCCCAATTCGCAGCCCCATAATTACTAAATCACATTCAATACCATCAAGGTCTGCGATGTTAGGCAAATGTCCCCAAGGTTTAAACCCAAATGTTTCAAACAGCTTTAAACTGGGTTGATTATGGGCAAAAATGAACCCGATTAACGTCTTTAAACCCAAATTTGGACTTTGGTGAATTGCTTGCGCTAGGAGTTTTCGCCCTAAACCACATCTTTGAAAGTTTGGGGCAATGTAAATACTAATTTCGGCGGTTTTACTGTAGGCTGGTCGCCCATAAAAGGATTGAAAACTCAGCCAGCCAGCAACTACACCCTCTACTTCTACCACCCACAGCGGTCTTTGTGAAGGCGATCGCCCCCGAAACCAATTGAGGCGGCTTTCCACAGACACTGACTCTAAATCAGCAGTAGCCATGCGGGTAGGAATTGCAGCATTGTAAATTGCTACAATAGTAGGTAAGTCAACTTCAGTCGCATAGCGGATAGTCATTGCTGGCGTCTTCAGAGAAATGCTTACTAAAATATTTAAAAATAATACAGCGTTAGCGCCAGCAATTCTATAGGTTGAGGTAGTAATGGTTACGCTGGCTTCTCAATAACAGTCGCGATCGCTATCTCATTGTCGATTTATATATGATTAATAACTTGCTAACTCCTGAGTAATCCTCCTAAAGCAGCAGATATTTTTGTGTGATAGATAGCAGATAAATGTTTTTATCCAATTATTTATATATTCCTTTAGTCTAATTATGTAAATAGACTTCTTTTTTCTTGTAAAAAATTTGGTTTTTTGTGATTTTTACTACAAAAAATAAAACATAGATAATACTGAAAATACCTTTATTCCACGTCATATATAAGGTTACTTTTGTTTTCAGTTAAAGCATTTATGCAAAATTAAGTTAATCAAAATTCTTGTCAATTGTATTTACAACTGAAGGTAGAGGTTGATGAAATAAGGCATAGTTATGATCGAAGTAATTGAATTTATTAATTCCTAAAATCAGCAATATCTGATTTTGAACTACTATGTCTATTAATCTCATTCAAAAAGATAATGATGAAGTTGCTAAAACTGGGACTCAATCTCTAGAAATAGAACTGGCTCTTTTTATACTCAAACTCAAAAATGGTATTTGGCTGGCTGGTATTCCATCGTGGCTTTTTGGGATCACTGATAGAAGTTTAGCAGCGTTTGCGGATGGTTATCTCTCTACTCTGGAAGTGTTTCAGCTATTTACAGCCTCATTCTTCTTTTTGAGTTGGCTATATTTAAGACCTGAACATGATTTAGATAACAATGATGTAGACTCTACCTTGTATCAAGGATATCTATGTCCAACTCAATACAACAAGTTGGAGTTGAAAAAACGGCACATGATCAGTCAGGAATATATTTTACCTTTTCCTTACTTGTGCCAAATTTATCATTTGTTGAACTTAAAACATTTAGAAACCATTCACAAATTTAGTTTAAATAATTTGCGGGTGATTAATATCAGTCACTTCCAGCCAACAGCCATTGGTGGGATCATCAAATTTCAAACGATGTTAGATTCTCCACTTAATGCTTTAAGAATTTGGCGGCAACCGATTGTTGAGGTGGATTTAATCTTACATACTCCCTATACCGTTGAACTAAGTATCCCGGTCTATAATAACAAAAGAATAGTTGTAATGTTTTATGCCTTACCTTTAAATCACAGAGAGCATCAACTATTTATAGAAATCTACAGTGATTTAGAGTGGCCGAAACCAATACTGCAAGTCCTATTGCATTTTGCCTCTTGCTTAACTCTCTTTGAAGATTTACCTTATTTACGCAATCTCGGTGAGAAAAATATTGAGCGTTTATTCAATAAAAATTTAGCTTCCAATCATCAAACGATGTTGCTGTTTAAAAGATTTGTTGAGCTATATGGTTCAACTACAAAAGCACCCAAATTAATTGAAGGAAGTCATGAGATAGAGCACTCCTATTAATTTGTGAACTTAATCGTAGAGATACGCGTGAACCAGTGCGGTGAGTCCAGCACTGGTTCACGTGTATTTACAAGTCTGGTGACGGAACTCATCCGAAGGGTCTTAGAGGTTGTTTGAAAAGTGGTTTGTAGTGTTTTTAAGCACATTTAGATCCCCCCTACCCCCCTTAAAAAGCAGGGCTGTTTCATTCCACAAGGGTAAGAAGTTTGTCAATATCATGA
>NZ_MTAV01000139.1 GCF_002154695.1 Nostoc sp. T09 | reverse complement strand
TACGGGATATTCCTTCATTCTCGATGCCCTATTTGCCCTAAACACCATTTAAATTGGTATAACTATTATCGTTCCCTACTGTTCCGGTTTGCCTACCGCTGTGGGAATGCCATGAGTGAAAAACACTGCCGATCGAGGGTACGTTCTCGTGTTTTCACAACTCACTGCGGATGGCTCAAAACTCAACAACTATAGACCGATCGTGAGAAAACTAGAAGGAAAGGAGGAATTCATGATCGCTGCCAAAATTCTCGCGTTTGCTGGGAGTGCTCGCCAAGATTCTGTCAACAAAAAACTGGTAAAAATTGCCGTTGAGGGAGCTAAAGCCACAGGTGCAGAAGTGACCTACCTGGATTTCCGCGATCTGCCCTTACCGCTCTATGATGGGGATTTGGAGGAGGCTGAGGGACTGCCAGAGAATGTCCTCAAACTCAAGGCCCTAATGAAAGCGCATCAGGGATTCCTGATTGCCTGCCCAGAATACAACAGTTCGATCACCCCACTGCTGAAAAATGCGATCGATTGGGCATCACGTTCTGAACCGGGCGAACCTCCATTGGAGTGTTTCGCAGACAAGGTTGCGGTGTTAATGAGTGCGTCCCCTGGAAATTTGGGAGGCTTACGAGGATTAGTTCATGTCCGTTCCATTCTTGGCAACATTGGGGTTTTGGTGTTGCCAGATCAGCAGGCAATTAGCAACGCTTATCAAGCGTTTGATGAGAATGGCAATTTGAAGGATGAAGCTCAACAGACAAGTATCCTGCAACTTGGTAGCAAACTCGCAACGGTGACTGCCAAACACAATCCCCCTATCTAATTATCAGAGGTGTTGTCATGAAAATTGTTGTCATTGGTGGCAGTGGGCTGATTGGTAAGAAGCTTGTGACCAAGCTACAGGAGCGCGGACATGAGGCGATCGCAGCGTCTCCTTCTTCGGGTGTTAACGCTGTTACGGGTGAGGGACTGGCTGAGGCGTTAGTGGGTGCTCAAGTTGTTGTCGATGTGACGAACTCACCCTCCTTTGAGGATGCAGCGGTGTTAGAGTTCTTCGAGAAGTCAACCCGGAACCTGCTGGCAGCGGAGGCAGACGCGGGTGTGGCTCATCACGTTGTAGTGTCGATCGTTGGAGCCGATCGCATCCCGGATAGTGGCTATATGCGTGCGAAAGTCGCTCAGGAGAAGTTGATCCAGTCCGCAGCAATCCCCTATACGATCGTCCGCGCTACGCAGTTCTTTGAGTTCATCGGGACGATCATCGCTCAATTCCCCAGCGATGAACAAACAGTTCACTTGCCCCCTGCCTTTATCCAGCCCATCCTGTCGGAGGACGTTGTTGCCGCGCTGGTTAATATCACACTGGGAACGCCAGTAAACGGCATTATCGATTTAGCAGGTCCAGATCGGTTCCGTTTCGAGGAAATCATTCGCCAATTCCTGAGTGCAACTCACGACACACGTCAGGTGGTTGTAGACAGTCACGCCCGTTACTTTGGTGCAGCATTGAACGATCAGCTCGTTCCGCAGAGCAACTCGCTCATCGGCTCGACCCGTTTCTCCGACTGGCTTAACCGCTCGATCGCTTAAAGATCAGCAATGAGAATTCAATGCTGACATCGGTTGAGTTGAGGACACAAAGCCCAAGATCCTACAACTGCTGAGTTTTGCAAAGCTCAACTCAACCTACACCTGTCTAATCCGCGATCGGCTTGATTCAGTATGAAGATACATCAGACGGATTTTTATCCACCAATTTGTATTCACACAAGGAGAACGGAAGTGTTTACTAGATTTTTGCATAGAGTTGCATTCATGACTCTCTCCCTATTCATGGCACTCTCCCTATTCGCAACTCTCCCCGTATTCGCAGCTTCAACCGTGTTGGGTGAAAAGGTAACGTTGGTCTTCGACCATGCCCTTCCCAATGTGCCCGGCAAGAGCATGAAAGTCCAGCTGGTCGAATATGCGCCAGGTGTCTCATCGATCCCTCACACCCATGCAGCCTCAGCTTTCATCTATGCAACAGTCCTGGAAGGTGCAATTCGGAGTAAAGTCAATGATAATCCAGAGCAGGTGTATCATGCTGGTGAGAACTTCACTGAACTACCTGGCGATCATCATCGTGTCAGCGCAAATGCCAGTGATACTGAACCCGCACGCCTCCTAGCAGTGCTTGTCGTTGATACCAATGAACAGAACCTGGTCATAAACGACAAAGAGTAAGACGTACGCATTGCAAGGATTTTTACTACTGGGGGCGGTATGAGTCTACCGAATTCGCTCCCGCCGAAATCAAATAGAGATATGGTTAACGCCTTATCTAAGGGAGCGTGTCATTATGTCGTCAATTGAGGAAGTGACAAAGACAATTAGCCTGATCATTGCGCCTGTCGTTACAATCACGGCTTGTGCCGTCATGGTAAATGGCTTGATTGTCCGGTACGGTTCCCTCGGCGATCGCCTACGTACCGTTAACCAGGGACTGAGCGACTTGCAGGAGTCTGATCTGGCTCACAATCGGAACAAAGCTCAGAGGGTACAAGAACTTGAATCCCTAGTGGGGGATCTGCTGCGGCACCATCATTTCGTGCATGATGCCCTTGTTCTTACTTATACAGGACTTACGCAACTGTCACAAGCAATGGCGCGGCTACACCGCGCCGAGCGCCAA
>NZ_MTAV01000138.1 GCF_002154695.1 Nostoc sp. T09 | reverse complement strand
CAGGACTTACGCAACTGTCACAAGCAATGGCGCGGCTACACCGCGCCGAGCGCCAAGCAGCTATGCGATAAACATGGGAACAGTAGGACGTTTTAGTTGCTCAACTAAATAATTTGATAACAACCCATGCTTAATTTGATAGATTGTTTGACCAGTTTTATAAGCTAAATTTTTAAGTCGAAGCCAGACTAAAATAGCGCAAGCAATATGATTTCTTTGAATACGTCCCTTACGGCATTGACATGATTCAATGCCAGTCAATTGCTTTATTTCGCGGTGAAACTCCTCAATTTTCCATCGAACCTTACACACTTTTTGTACAACGTCCGTAGAATCTTGAGAGAAATCGTTTGTAGCAATAAAATCCGTTCTGTCGGTTGAAACAGTTACCCGGAAGAGTTTCACTTTTTTAGCAGATGGGAACTTTTTTATTTTAATTATTTTACCTGATTTCAGCTCCTTTTCATTCCAAGATAACAATTCAATTCTTTTATAATCCTCAAGACCAGCTGTATCATCAACAAGTCGATTACGTTTCAGTGGACAATAATAATATTTTCCTAACCCATCAATGTATAACATTAATTTATTTGTTGCATACCAACTGTCCATCAAGACAGCTTGGAATGGTAAAACCTTATGATAAACAAGGTTTTGCAGCATTTCTGTCACATGGTCTATTTTAGTTTTCCCATCTCTGTCTGGGTCATAAATCCGATAGTCAACTACCCAAAATTTCCCGATTTTATGATTGACATATATACAATTTATTAAGCCAATTCCTTGGATAACTCTATGCTCGTTGCCACTATATTGCCGTTTAGTTATTTCTATTTCTACAGCATATCGTTTATCAATTACTGTATCATCAAAAACTATATAGGCATCATCACTCAGTTGGATGATATCTTTAACATTATCCCAAAGCAAACGTGGTGTTAACTTTTCATTCTTGAGATAGCGGTTAATTTTATCATGACTAATCTGCTCTAAGTGTTCTGCCAAATTTGTCACGGTATAATTAATTTGACTACTTAACAAATACTGGCAATAGTTAAGCTTAGTAAATCTCATAAACTAGAGAATTTATTTTATGCATCCTCAACTAATTTTCTCATGATTTAAAGAAGACTTTACACACCGATTACTATTACTAATTTTACCAAGCCCCTCTTGATCAGCCACGCTTTAATAGTACTTAAATACTATATAAATGCGATCGCCCTGTGCCAGTTGCGTGTGGTGTCAATCATGCAATACATATGTACTGAAATTTAGCGATCGCCTGTGCCAGTTGCGTAAGTCCTGA
>NZ_MTAV01000137.1 GCF_002154695.1 Nostoc sp. T09 | reverse complement strand
GACTGCTGAGTTGATTAATGCCCAGGTCGAGGGTTTGCAAGTTGACCAGTTGTCCAAATTTCCTAGGCAGACTGCTGAGTCGATTATCGCCCAGGTTGAGGGTTTGCAAGTTGACCAGTTGGACAATTTCCCCAGGCAGACTGCTGAGTTGATTACTGTAGAGGTTGAGGGTTTGCAAGTTGACCAGTTGGACAATTTCCCCAGGCAGACTGCTGAGTTGATTACTGCTGAGGTTGAGCGATTGCAAGTTGACCAGTTGTCCAAATTTCCTAGGCAGACTGCTGAGTTGATTATCGCCCAGGTTGAGGGTTTGCAAGTTGACCAGTTGGACAAATTTCCTAGGCAGACTGGTTAAGCAATTATCAACAACCTGAAGTTCTTCCAGTTGATTGAGCAATCCAATTTCTACAGGTAAATAGCTCAGTCTGTTGCCAATAGTCCCGACGATATCACCATCTGCGTCATACCGGTATTTACCGAGAATTAGCTTTTTTAGTTGAGTCAGCTTACCAATCTCAGGGGGTAAAGCCGTCAAATTGTTACCAGAGAGGTCTAGTTTCGTTACACCCTCTATTGCGGCTTGTTCAATTACCTGTAGCAGTTCTGTCTCGGTCATGAGCGAAATTGCTGAACTATTATCTACTACTTTCAAGGTATTCTAAATTACAGGCATACAGTATCGATAGGGAACCGATGTCTAGAGACAAGCTGCTGCGCGTTTAGGCACTTAATGTCAGATTATAATACGCGTTCTTTTAGAACATCGGGCTGGTAGCGATCAACGTCGCGATTTTTACGAAAAATATTCAGCTTGATGTCGTGTAGCTAAAGAATGTTTAACTCTTGCGTTCCCCAAAGGGGTTGTCGGAGACATCGCACTTTGAGCAGCCTAACACCTGAGTGTATTTCTCCATTGGCAAAGCGATCGCTTTGTTAAACGCTGCTAACGCACTTTCCCAAATCTAAAGCAAAAATGCGATCGCCTTCGCCGTAGGTCGGGTTAAGTTAGGGAAAATCATAATTTAATCCCTCAACACGACATTGAAGGCGCTCAACACGATATTGAAGGCGCTCAACACGATATTGAAGGCGCTCAACACGACATTGAAGGCGCTCAATACGACATTGAAGGCGTTCAACACGACATTGAAGACGCTTAATACGATATTGAAGGCGCTCAATACAACATTGAAGGCGCTCAACACGACATTGAAGACGCTCAATACGACATTGAAGACGATTCTTTTAAAAATTTCAGTATAAACAAGTAAAAATAATCAAATCGATGTTTATTTGCAGTTAATTTTCCGAATTATTTCTCATAGAGATTTATTGTTGCATTAGCTAAATTATACGCAGTAATCCTCTGATTTTCTTTAGGAGTGCATATTATGGTCAGACAAAAACGTGGTTCACCTACTCTCGAAAAAGCTTTACGGCGAGTTGCCGGAATGCGCTGGATTAGCCCGACACTGGACTTTGGCAAGGGATTAAATTTGACAGAATACGACAACTTAATCCAAAGTTTGCAAACTGAGCTATCAAACTATAATAATTTACTCACTTCTTTAGATGAAATGGCAGGTCGTATCTCTCAAATTGAAGAGAAATTAAGCAGCTATTCAGAAAAGATGTTAATGAGTGTGGCAACCAATTATGGCAGAGATAGTGTGCAATATACCCAGGCGGGAGGTAAGCTACGCAAGAGTTCATCACGCCGTTCTAAGAAATCTTCTGATTCTTCATCTGAGAGTACGGTAGTTACAGCTTTGAATGGTGCAAACAACAATGGTAACCAAAGCTCTGTTGTTTTACCTTAATTGGTTAACTACATAAGTACCTAAACAAAAATATTTACAGTCATTGCGAGCGAAGCGTAAAGCCTGCGGCATAGCTTTGCTTAACGTCGAAGGCGTTCTCGCAGAGAAGCAATCCCAATCCTTGCGATTGCTGCGCTCCACTTTGTTACACTCGCAATGACATTGTGTAATTAATTTTGTGTATCTACTTTATGCTAGCGATCGCTCTTTTATTTGGTAAAAAATAGGGCGATCGCCCATAACTGTGATAGTTGCGAGCGATCGCAGAAAGTAGCAACTATGATTAAATTAGTCTGACTAATCTAATTTGCGTCAAAGATGACAGATATCTCCCAAACCTCTCGACTGCAACAGGCGATCGATGTTGCGGAAGCTTTATCGTTAGAAGAACAGCAATTATTGCTGGAAATTTTAGCAAAACGCTTGCATAGGAAACAACGCCAGCAGCTTTTGGAAGAAGTCCAAGAAATTCGCCAAGAGGTTGCTGAAGGCGGAATCACATACGGTTCTGTGAAAGACTTTTTAGCGGAGTTAGATGCTTGAGAGAAATTGCCTGGAGTGCAAAATCTCTGCGTGCTTTTAAGCGCATGGTGCGTCAAAATCCTCAATTACGCTCCATGATTGAAGAAACCCTAGAACAACTTGCCGCAGATCCTTTCCATCCTACGTTAAAAACTCATAAACTTTCAGGTGAGTTCGCTGGTATTTGGGCTTGCTCAATCGACTACAGCTATCGCATTCTTTTTGAATTTGTGGCTAACCCAGAGGAAGGCAAAGAAGACGCAATTCTCCTGCTAAATCTCGGTGACCATGATGATGTGTATTGAACAAAAAGATCCCCGACTTCTTGAAGAAGTCGGGGATCTGAGTAATCGGCGATTTGATTGCTTAATTACGAACTTGTACTGAGCGAAGTCGAAGTATTACCGAATCTCTTCCGCATCTACCCACTCGTCATAAGATGAGTCGTAATCTAGGTAATGCACATAGTATTGCTGACCTTGAATTTTCTCAATACTTGCGGAATACCAATCTTCGTTGTCCTCATCCCAAACTTTGACTTTTTGGCTAACTGCAAATCCATTGTCATCGGATGCGCCATGTTCGCGAATCCGAATCTCATCTTCGCCAACCCACTCGTCATAGGTGGAACCGTAGCCAAGGTAATACACAAAGAATTGGTCTTCTTGGACTTTCTCAATTGTGGCTTGATACCAATCTTCTTCGTCACCATCCCAGACTTCTACTGTTTTGCTAACTGCATACTGGCTATTATCTGACTTCACAGCCGATGAGGTATCTTGGCGAGACTGTGGCGAATCTTGGGGAGTTTCGGCTTTGACTAAAGAGTGCGATCGCAATATTAGGGTACGAGCGACAGTTTGAATTCCTGTATGCTCGTAGTAATTGGTGGTTTGATCCAAGAATGCAGCAACAAAATCTAAGTTATCATCAGCAATTTGAATAAAACTACCTAAATGGCTAGAAATCGATTGTGGAGTTACACCTGTCTTGGCTACTAAGTTATTCATCCAGCCTTGTACGGAGTTAAAAGCCTGAGTAATAAAGCCAAATTTCTCACCAGGGTTATTACCTGGCAAAAAGTTGTTAACTGCTAAGAAAACAGGATTTTGAGCTACTATGCTGCTGGCATCAGCACCACTAATAATGCTATGAATCTTGCTGAGAAAGTCGGGGCCTAAAGGTAGTATTCCATCTATGCAAACTAAAGCGACCATCCGCGTTAAGGATGCATCTTTATAGTTTTCTGCTAAAGAAATAGCAAATGCTTGGGGATTTGGACTAGGAATACCATTTAGTTTAGAGAAGGCGATGATTTCGACAGCAATTTTTAGGACTAAATCTATAGTTTGAGTTACGTCTGCTTTGGGAGTGATATTACTTAAAAAGGAGAGAAAGCCGATTTTTTCACCTACTTTATTAGCTAAAGCTGCTGTAGCCATAGCTGTGTCGGCTTTATCGATAGTTTGATAAAGTTTGATTGCAGTTTGGTAGCCATTCTGTGGATCGTGATAGAGAGAGACAGCGCGATCGCGAATTTTTTGAATTACTTTGGCATCAGTCTCACCAGTAATTGCACGGATGCTATTGTCAAAGCCCACCAAGTTGTTCCATTCTCCTGGGGCGACATAATCGAGGGCTTTTAAAACCTTGACAGTAATATTATCGTTGGGTAATTCGTCAACCAACTGAATAATTGACTTATCCATGAATCAATCCTCGCAACTCAAAGGTATAGTATTAAATTATACTCACTCATTTTGAGTTGTCGATTGCTCAGGAAACACATCTTTGATGCAATACGGTTCAGTTAAGAAAATTCCTCTGTGGAGGCAAGGGAACAGGGAACAGGGAACGGGGAACAGATGCGTAGGTTGGGTTGAACGGAGTGAAACCCAACAATTACAAGACTTTGAAGTGTTGGGTTTCGTTCCTCAACCCAACCTACATCCACTACATCCACATCATATTTTTTGTGAAATGGTATAAGCGAAATTATTGGGAGTGAGAACTCGTGAAAAGTTAGATCCCGGACTTCTCAAAAGACTTCTTGCAGAAGTCGGTAAAAGGGAAAGGGGAAAAGGGGAAAGGAACTCAAAACCCTTTCCCTTTAACCTTTTCCCTTTCCCCCCTCTTGCAAAAATATATTTTTGCAAGAGGTCTAAAGAAGTCCGGGATCTGGACAACGGGAATTTTCACATATCATTATCGCGTGGTCTATTTACTTGAAAAACGCTGTAAATTGTAATTACAAATTACTGATTACATTGATGTCGCTCAGCACTGCTACTAATTTTTCAATATGCATTGCTTCATGTGTCGCCATCACAGATATTCTAATGCGACTGGTGGGCACAGTTGGCGGACGAATCGCTGGGGCAAAAATACCCGCATCTCTTAAATATTGTCCTGCTTTTAATGCTTCTGCGGCACTAGACAATTGAAAACATAATATAGGTGATTCTGAAGGCAGTAACTTTAATTCAAATATCTGCTCTTGAATTAACTTTTTTAAGTAATCTACATTCGTCCACAATTGAGTAAGGCGTTGCGGTTCTTGTTGCACTATCTTGATTGCTGCTAACGCCGCTGCTGTGTCTGCGGGTGAAAGTCCTGTGGTGTAAATCCAAGTCGGGGCGCGATTCCGTAAAAAGTCAATCAAGGTAGCACTTCCGGCTACATATCCGCCTAAACTACCCAAGGCTTTACTCAAAGTACCAATTTGAATTAACTGCTTCCCCGTACAGCCAAAATGTTCAACACACCCTGCGCCAGTTTTGCCCATGACTCCAGTAGCGTGAGCTTCATCAACTAGGAGCATACAGCTAAATTCTTCAGCGAGATCTAACATTGCTGGCAAAGGACATAAATCGCCGTCCATACTGAAGACGCTATCGGTGAGGATTAAACAGCGTCGGTAATTTTGCCTTTGCTCAATCAAGTGGTTTTTTACAGACGTAATATCAGAGTGCGGATATTCAATTATTGCTGCACCACTGAGAATTGCCCCATTTTTGAGACTCGAATGATTGTATTGGTCAGATAAAATTAAATCGCGCTTACCTACCAAAGCGGCGATCGCACCTAAATTTGCCAAATATCCTGAACTAAATACTAATGCATCTTCTGTTTGTTTCAGAGATGCGATCGCTCTTTCTAATTTTCTATGTAATTCTCGATGTCCACTAAGTAATCTAGAACCCGTGCTGCCTGTGCCAAATTCTTTGGTAGCTGCAACCCCAGCCGCAATTAAGCGCTGATCTCCCGCCAATCCTAAATAGTCATTACTGGCAAAATTAATTACTTCCCGCCCTTCTAGAAACACAGTAGCACCGGGACGCCCGTAAATTGTTTGTACTGAGCGATACCAATCCGCCCGATGAATAGTTGCCAAAGACTGCTCTAGCCAAGCATAAGGATCTATAGGCATTATGAGTTAGGAGGACAAGGGAAGGGAGACAAATGACAAATGACAAATGACAAATGACTACTAACCAATTTGTTCGCTACTGCTGAGATGAGCGATCGCTTGTTTAATCCAATCTTCTACATAGGCGTCTTTCGGAAGTCCGATATCTTCACTGACTACATGCAAGGCGTGGCTGACTTCGTGAGCAGTATAGCCCAAGGCAAACAAAGTCATTTGCACTTCTTCGAGAATACCTGGTGCTGGACCGCCTGTGGCGACGAAGAACCCTGCTGATTTGCGCCACTCGATCAATTTGCTTTTCAGTTCCAAACAGATGCGTTCTGCGGTTTTCTTGCCAACGCCTGGGGCTTGAATGAGGATTTGGATGTTGGCCGCGATAATTGCTTGGACTAAATCTGGTAGTTCTAACGTGTCTAACAGGGTAATCGCTAAAGCAGCACCAATACCGCTAACAGTTAGCAGATGACGAAATAAATCCCGTTCAGATGGGGAAGCAAAGCCATACAATAACGGCACTTCTTCGCGAATTTGGTAGTGGGTAAAGATTTGCACCACTCCTCCCGACTCTGGTAAATGCTGTGCTAGCCGCTGCGGAATTTGCAAATCATACCCCATGTTATTGACTTCAAGAGTCAAAATCACACGATTACTACTAATTGTTTGAACACCAGCAACGATACCTTTTAGATAACTAATCATTCTAAGAATCCAAAATATTTTAGTCCTTCCAGAATGCCACCTGCACAAAAATTTTGTGCTAGGTAACGGTAGTCAGCGGGATGCTCGTTGTGCCACTGGAGTAACTCAGGGCGGGCATTCCCGACAATGATTCCCCGTTCGTTGCCTACAGCAAATAAAGCAATATCATTACCTGAATCACCACAGACAACTGTTTGTTCTGCTGCGAACTTCCACTTTTGACGCAGAAATTGCATTGCCTGACCTTTATCGCTGGAAAGGGGAACAATGTCAAGATCAATTCCGCTACTGTAGATTAACTTTTTCTTTAAATTATGTTTTTGCAACTCTAACTCAAGACCCGATAAAATTCCAGGTGCTACAGATTGTTCGAGAAAAAAACTTACTTTGAAGGGGCGCTGTTCTGACTCTGGTTGCAAAGTTAACTCAGGGTATTTATCAGTTATAGAAAGTATAAGTTCGCGATCCCATCCCGGAGAGAGAACTTCTGACCAACCTGCATCTGGCTGCTTGCTATCATCAAGATAAATTTCCGTACCCACAGAAGAAACAAGAGCATCTGGTTGCAAGAGATTTTTTTCAACTTGCAGTTCTCGGTAAAGTAAAGGCGATCGCCCGGTGGCATAAACAATTTTTGTACCATATTCTTGGCGATGTTTCTGGAGGCGATCGTTTAACTCTACAAGAGCTTCGTCATTTCCTACCAGGGTATTATCCAAATCAGTTACGAATAAAAAACTAATCACAGCAACTCCATTTATCAGATTTACCATCAAAAAGTGTATGCTGTTTTTGTACTTAATCTCATCATCCAAACGATAGCGTTCTGAGCAATAAAGGCAGAAGGCAGAGGGCGGGAGGCAGAAAGAATACGGTTTTCTGCCATGCTACTTGACAACATTTGCACACCAACAGATATATTTTGCAGTTGGGGAACGGAGAACTGTTTCCATACTCCATCTATAGGGTAGTCCCGGAAATCTTCAGTTCTACCTTTCTTCAGTGCGGTTTCGTACTGAAATAAATGTGAATAAGAATTATCCTAAAAGAATAATTGCATATTGCTAAGTTCATGCGCTGTTTTTTGGTGAGGGATGAATTTGAAGTTTGAGTAGAAGGAACCTCAAAGCAGACTTCTCTGTTTGTGAATAATCATTTGTGTTTACAAAAAACAAATGACCAATGGCTAACGAGAAAGTACAAACCTCAAGCGTATGTAGATTTGCTGAATTTGCTCAACCTATTGACATTTGGATAAAATATTTACCAATCATGTCCGATGAATCTTTAACGCTCAACGGACTGCGAGTAATCGTTGTTGATAGTGATCTTGATTCGATAAATTTTTTAACAATGATTTTTGCAGCGTATGACTTAGTAGCGATCGCTTTCATTATTGGCTTTGGTAAGCAGTTACCCAAATCTTTTGATATCGCTAAGTTAATTGCAACATTTACTTATCAAAATAGACGAGTTCAAGTGGTGTCACTAATATGAATGAAACTGCTTTTACTCAACAAATAATGGCGATGTCCGATCGCTTATCTCATCTATATCAAAGAATTAACACTTCTGCTTCACAATCATCAAATTTATTATCATCAACTCTCCCTGAACTCGGCATTGCCTTTGAGAGACTTCAGAGAGCAGCAGAATTACTATACCAACAGAATCAGCAGTTAGTATTGGCTAACCAAACTGTACAAAATGAACGCCGACACTATCAGGAGTTGTTGGAGTTTATTCCAGATGCTTGCTTGCTGACAGATACAGATGGAAGGATTCACGAAGCCAACCGCGCGGCTGCCAAATTGCTTAACCTCCAGCAGCCTTTATTGATTGGTCGTTCGCTCATAAATTTCGTCGCTCATGAAACGCGGCAACAATTCCAAACTGACTTGCAGCAACTCCAGCAAAGACCTTGGAAACAAGAGTGGCAAGTCCGCTTGCTGCCAGAGCAAGGATTAGCATTTGATGTTAGCGTTGTTGTAGAGGTCAACCGCCAAGAAGTAAACCAACCGCTGACCTTACGCTGGCTGTTGCGCCAGCAAAGCCACAACCTAATCACAACAAACGAACAGTCTGATACTTATACCAATCTCAGCTACCCTTTGCAGCATTATCACAAAGGAGAAACAATTCCTTTAAACCCGCAGACGATTTGGCAGGTTTGTTCAGGACTAGTGAAGCTGACAACATTTTCTGATAGAGGTCAAAAGGTCTTGCTTGGATTAGCAGGGGCCTCAGCACCCTTTGGCCCGAGTTTGACTGCTTTACCACTGTATGAGGCAATTGCCCTCGCGGATACTCAGCTATGGAGCATTCCCATGAGCGAGTTTGTCAGCTCTGTCGAACTCAAGCAGCGCCTTTTACCTCAAATTAGCCAACGATTAAGACAAACCGAATTGCTGCTAGCTGTTTACGGGCAAGCACGAGTTTTAGACCGCTTGAACACTTTATTAGAAGTTCTAAAACAGGAAATTGGACAACCTGTAAAGGATGGAATTCGATTGAGTGTGCGTCTGACTCATGAAGACCTTGCCATTGCCACCTGTACAACTAGAGTCACCATTACTCAGTTACTTAAACAACTACAGCAGCAAAAGAAACTGAAGATAGATTCCCAGCATCATCTAATTTTGAAAGCATAAATCTTAGTGCCATTCCCCCGTAAGAATTCAGCACCCAGGAGTCAGACGTAAGAATTCAGCACCCAGGAGTCAGAAGTCAGAATTTAGAGGTAATCTAGTAGATTA